>CADCVH010000001.1 GCA_902806085.1 uncultured Rubrobacteraceae bacterium
GGCGCTCTACAACACGGACGGTACGCCGATGCCCCAGGGGGCGGCCTTCAACGTGGCCGTCTCGGGGGACCCAGCGCCCCCAGGGTAGAGCAACGGACGCGGACCGCCAAGCGGAGGCGCAGCTTCGAGTAAGGTGCCTCTCCGCGCGATTCGGTGAACTGATACGGCGCGCCGATACGCCCGCGAGGAAAGGTCGCGCCGGGGCCACCTGCTTGGCGCGGAGTCTGTCATCCGCGACGACCTCGTCGTGGCTCGTTCTCGGAGACCTCCATCGGCGGTTCCGTGGGCTCGGGGGCTCCGGACCGCACGTCCCCCACGCTTACGTGGAGACCGTGGAGCAGACGGCGGGCCTGCCGCGACCTGTGGTCGCCCTGTGCGGCGTAGCGCCGCCGGAGACGGAGCCTGAAAGATTGTGCTTCGAGAGGAGGCTGCAGATGGCCGAGCCGGGGCCGCGCCCGTCTCTCCCGGAAGGGTGTACCGAGATCGGCCCCAGCGCCGTACTCTCCCGTCACCTCGACGGTACCGACGACCCGGGCTACTACCTCCTCCGGTTTTGGGAGGATCGAGTTTAGCTTTCTCCCTCCTGCTCCGCAGCGTCCTCCTCCGCGGCCTTACGCACCTCCCGCGGGTCCATCCCCGCGGCGCTAAACGCGGCGACCATGGATCCATCGGCGCGGCGCGGCGTCGGCACGTCGGCGTCCCATTGGACGTGGTAGCCGGCGGGGAGCCCCAAGTCTTCCTCACTCCACACCCGTGTAGGACTCCCACGGCGAAGGTCCGGATACACCGGCTCGCGACGAATGTGCGTTGGGGCACCGCATCTTGCGGCGCGGTGTCCCTACACAAGGAAGTCCATCCTGGCACCGAACGGGCACCGCCACATTGTGGCGCAGGTGGCTGGCGACGCTAACGCGGTTTCCGCATCGGGAGATAATCCCTCAGGTTTCTCTAGGCGAACCCCCGCGGGTGCGATTCTCATGGCCCGCGGAAGGCCCGCCTATCGCTTCGGGGCTTATAAGTGGCCGTCCCTGTGCTTAGCAACCTCCAACTAGGCGCCGCTTCAAGGCTTTCGGCGCACGAGCCCCGCAGCTTGGAGCCTGTTCTTGACCCCCAGGGCCTTGAAGGCGCCCCCGAGGTGGTGCTTGACGGTGGACTCCGCCAAAAACAGGCGCCGGGCTATCTGGGCGTTGGAGAGCCCCTCGGCGACCAGCTCCAAGATCTCCAGCTTGCGTGGCCCGAGGGCGAAGTGGGCCGGCGAACGCTCGCCCACGAATTCTTTCAACAACTCCCTGGGAAGCACGGTCTCCCCATCGAGGGCTAAAGAGAGGGCGCGGGCTATCTGCTCAGAACCCATGCGAGCGTGCACGAAACCGCGGGCTCCGGCCCGCACCGCGGTCCTCGCCAACGACAACTCGGCGCACGGACCGAAGACCACGATGGGAACCTCGGGCGCTTCTGCCTTCGCCCGCCCCACCCCCTCGGTGACCTCGTGAGGGGCGCTCGCCCACGAAACCACCAGCGCGATACGGCTCGACTTCGGGGCACTTTCCCCGCCCCGGACGTGGGCCGTTGCCTTCAGCGCGTCCTCTATACTCAGCAGGGAGACCTGGTCCGGAAAGTTCGCCCAGACAAGGCCCAAAAACTCTCGGTCTTGCCGAGGGTGCCCGCTACTTTCGGGTGCCATCCATAATCACCTCCTACAGCCATATGCCCGGCGGAGATTGCAGAGCGGCAACAGCCGAGTAACGATTCGGTAACAGGGAGGGGCTAGGCGTGAGCCTCGGGAACCCCTCAACCCCCCGCAGCGGCGCGGCCTGTGGCGGTGCGTTTTCGGGGGGATGATGAATAAGCTCGAGTAAAGGAGCATCGAGAGAAGGGGGCATCGGGCGGTCGGCAGGACCATAGCGGCGGTCACCGTAGGCGAGGCCGTAGGCGGGGGGCTTGGGTTAATGATCGGCCTGATGCGCGGGGCGGATAACCCGTCCGTCTACACCACCACCGGCATAGCGGTAGGGGTGCAGGCGCCTCCATCATGCTCGGAGGCCGCTGAGGAGGTCCGGGGCTAGGAAGCGGCGCATTCTGCGTCCCGTACATCCATCAACCTTGCAGCGAGGTGCGCATCGGGCCGATAGCGTGTGCTTTAAAGGGGCGTTTCTGACCCTATAGGACCGTGGGGCTATGCAGGATTCTGCAAGTGAATTCCCGAGGCGTCCACAAAGTTGGAGAAAGCTCGCGGAACGCGTTCCGCGAGCGTAAGCACGCCCACGGTTTGTGGCGTCCTGCGTGGGGTACGCTTGGCCTGTCCACGAAAAGGCAAACCCGCCGCGAGGCGGGGGCGCAAAGCCCACGGGCCTCTCCTCTCGGGAGAGGCTGCCGGGCCGCCGAAGGAGAAGATCGTGCGAGACCGCAAGAATGGGCCATGTCCCGCCCACGAACCCGGGACGCCCGAGGCGGGCCGGCTGGAGGAGTTGGCCGACCTCGCGTCCGACCGCACGCCCGACACCTTAAGCCGCACGATGGCCCTGGCCAGGGAGACGCTTGGGATGGAGGTCGCCTTTGTCTCGGAGTTCGCCGGCGACCGGATGTTGTTCCGGGCCCTGGAAGGCGACGCCGAGTCTTTCGGGTGGCGCGAGGGCGGGGGCGTCCCGCTGGAGGGCACCTTCTGCAAGCGGGTGGTCGACGGCGCCCTACCGAGCGTGGTCCCCGACGCCAGGAACGACGGGCGCGTCGGCGGCCTGGCGGTCACGCGCGAGGCGGACATCGGCTCCTACGTCGGCCTGCCCCTGCGGTTCTCCGACGGGCGCGTCTACGGCACGCTGTGCTGCCTGAGCCACTCCCCGGAGGTGCGCCTGCGGGAGCGCGACGCCCGGTTCATGGAGCTGCTCGCCCGTTTGGTGGCCGAGCAGATCGAACGCGAGGAGATGGAGGCGGAGAGGCGTCGTCTGGAGGTCAGGGCGGCGGGGGCGGGGGCGCTGCTGGCCGCCCTGGGGGCCCGCGACGGGTACACCGGCGCGCACTCCGAGGCGGTGGTCGGGTACGCGGTGGGCGTGGCGCGCCGGATGGGGCTCCCCGAACGGGAGGTCGCCGAGGTCGAGCAGGTCGCCCTGCTGCACGACGTGGGAAAGGTCGGCGTTGCCGACGCCATCCTGAACAAGCCGGGGCCGCTCGACGACGCCGAGCGGGAGGTCATGCGGATGCATCCCGCGATCGGTGAGGGGATCGTCGCGGCCACGAAGGGGCTCGCCCACCTCGCGACGGCGATCAGGGCGGAGCACGAGAGGTGGGACGGGAAAGGCTACCCCGACGGGCTCTCGGGCGAGGAGATACCGCTTGCCGGCCGCATCGTCCTGGTGTGCGACGCCTTCCACGCCATGACCTCCGATCGCCCCTACCGCGAGGCGATGGGGGTCGAGGCCGCGCTGGGGGAACTGCGCAAGCACGCCGGCGCGCAGTTCTGCCCCCGCACCGTCGAGGCCTTCCTGGGCATGGTCGAACAGGATCCCGCGTGAGTTGACCCCCGAAGCCCCGTGATCCCGGGGCACCGTCCCCCGAGTCACCGTACGTACTAGCAGGGATGCTCCATGACGTTGGGTAAACCGCACAGCTTTGCGGCCAGCGGCACGGGCTCACGCTCGGCCCAGGATCGCCACGCTCCGGTTCGTGAAGAAGCCCGGCGACGCAAACCGCCATTCCCTCGCCCCCGAGATTACCGACAGATCTGTCTCCGCGAACCTCAGGTCGAACCCTTCTCGTGAGGTTCGCTTTCATAGGAGTTCTCGGAAACCCGCGCGGGCAACAAGGGCCTTGCCGATCCCGGGCCCCGCCGCGTCTGTGCGGCGGTCGGGTGCGGATATAGCCCGAGGCCAAGCAAGCGAGCCCATCTAGGGGCCGATAGATGACCGAACAGCCCGGGCAGTCCAAGGGCAAGAACTACGACCTCATCGCCGTGCTCTACCACTCTGCGGACAACGTGGAGTCTTCGAAGACCTACGTCCAGGACGGCGACCGGAAGCTCGCGGGGTTCTTCAACGGCATCTTCAAGAGCAATCTCCGGGCGACCCAGCAAGCCAAGGAGATGCTTATGGCCCGTGGCCGAAGCTAAAAGAGTAACGCGCGCACGACCGGGCCGGGCTCCCTCGGGTTCTTTTCGCGCTTGTTCACCCAACAGCGTAGGAAGGGGCTTCCAAGAAACCTGGTGCGGGACTAGCACCCTGGGGCTAGCCGAGGACCGGCCCGAAGACGGGCCTTTCGACCGATGCGCCGCACCGACGGGCCGCGTTACGCTACCCCCGTTACGACACACACTGGAGACACACGTCTCGGCCCGAGCGGGGCTCGGCGGTTCGCCGCGCCCCGCTCGGGCCATCGGAAGGGGCGACGGATGAGAACAACGGCGATGGTGCTGGCGGCGACGCTCGTGTTGCTGGCCGCGGCGGGCGGCGTCGCGTGGGCGGCCACGATCGGCTGCCCCAACGACCCCCAGGACCCCGGCTTCTGCTACGGGACCGAGGAGGCAGACACCATGCTGGGCGGCGCGGAAAGGGACTACATGGACGGCCGCCCCGGCGAGGACGTCCTGTACGGCCGCCGCGGTCCCGACCATCTCGAGGGCGGCGACGACACCGACCGCGACCGCATCTACGGCGGGCGCGGGCGCGACGACATCTCCGACAACGACCCTGAGGATGCTTACGGCAGGGACGAGAAGCGCGGCGGCCCGGGCGACGACCGGATAGTGGGCCACGAAGGCCCCGAGCGACTCTTCGGGGGCGGGGGCGACGACACGATAGAGACGCCACCCTACGTGGACGGGCCCGCCGACACGATCCGTTGCGGCCCGGGTAAGGACACCGTCTTCTACAAGGTGGGGGTCGACGAGGTGGCCGACGACTGCGAGATCAGGAAACCGCACGACGGGATCAGGAATCCGCAATGATGAGAAGGACGACGATGCTGGCGGCGCTGGTCGGGGGCTGGCGGCGTTGGCGTGGGCGTAGGGGCCCGCCGAGGCGGCCTTCCCCGACGAGAATGGCAAGATAGCCTTCTCCGCGTACGAGGCCGGCCCAGGAGATGAGCACGTCATATTCTCGGTGAATCCCGACGGTTCCGACAGGACCCGCCTGACCGACCGCAGCGGCCCGAATTACGACGGCGGCGGCGACTACGACCCCGACTGGTCCGACCCCAGCGGCTATATCCACATCATGGGCGCCGATGGCTCCGGTCAGTCGCGTATCGCCTTCTCTCCTCGTTCCTACTTAGCCTTCTCGGGATGGGACGACGACGGCTTGTGCAAGACCGAATACGAAGGGGGTGAAGTGGACGAAGGTACGCCTGGTTGCCAGGATGGCGACTCGGAAATCTTCGTGTCGAGCGCGGACGGATCCGACCGGATCCAGGTCACCGACAACGGGTATCTGATCAGCGAAGGCCACCCCGCCTGGTCGCCTGACGGTAGCAAGATCGCCTTCGGAAGCTACGGCGAGGGCTCCGGCATCTACGTCATGGGCGCGGACGGCTCCGACCCGACCCTGATTGCCGCTCCCGGCTTCGACCCCGACTGAGGAACGTACCCCGCGTCCCCGCCGCCCGGCGACGCGAGGCCGACGATCACCCGCCCCCGTCCCGCTCCCGGCTCGACGCTGCCCCGACGTGCCACCACCCTGGGGGCACTCGTGCGCGACGAGGACGACGAGCTGGCGAAGTCCGACATACGGCTCTACTTGGACGGACGGGTGAAGGGCTTCTCTTACGACCCGGCCACCGACCGACTATCCCGCGCCACCAAGCGCCTCTCCTACGGCTGGCACCGCGTTAGGGTGGAAGCCGAGGACGGGCCGGGCAACGGCACGAAAAGGGCCTGGTCTTTCAGGGTAACGAGGAGGTAGGTAGGAACCCGCCCCTTGTAGCCGCTAGCTCCGCCCCCACCGTCGATCAGTCCACGCACGAACCCCATGGCGTATAACGGTCCTATCGTGGTGAAAACGAGGCCCACCACCGATGCCGAAAGGCGCTGCAATACACTGTTCCGAGCGGTGCTGGGGAAGGCCGCCAAGGACGTCCTCGCTCCGGTGCACCCGGACGACCTGGCGCGGTCGGAGGGGATCATAGCCCACGCGTTGGGCAACCCGGGCGCCTCGTCGTACGCGGGGCTGCGCCTCGGGCACGCGGACGGCCCGTGGCGGCGCGTGGAGTCGGCCTGCACCAACCTGCTGGACGACCCGGCGGTGGGCGGCGTCATGTTCAACTCGCGAGACGTCACGGAGCGCAAGAAACCGGAGGAGAGTCTGAGTTGGTGACGTCGGTCGTCGATGTCTGGCGGTTGACAGAGATGTTTAGCGAAGCGCCCTGGATCGCTTGCGCCCCGGCGATAGACCCTGCTAGGCGCGGGACAAGGGTCACGAACGGTACGCTACCTTCGTCTTGTTTGTGTCCTCTAGTTGCATCTGGAGCGACCCTAGAGCTTAGCCACGTGCGCAATCGAGGCTGGTCCTGTACGGCTAGCCTCTTTTGAGGCATCCCGGCGTGCCGCGCCTGCTGCTGCCGGTCGAATACCGGGGCAGGGCGGCACCGGGCGCATTTATACCGAAAGCGGCAAAGGTTAGAGTAGGGTCTCCCAGCGAGCGTTAGGGAAGGGAGGTGCGAGCACATGACTTTTTTCCATAAGAGGAGCTGGTAGGGAGGTTCGGGTGAAAGGATTTCGGCGTCGGGTGGCCTGTCGGCCTTCCGCCGCGCACGAGGGGACGACGAAGGGGGGTGGGGTCAGATGGGCTACTTCCACAAGAGGTCCTGGTAAACGCCGCCTTGCGCAGATTGTGCCGGGCCTGCCGCGTATGCGATGATGCGCGTATGGCGGAGATCCGGCACGCGGCAAACGGGGGCGGGTTTTGGGCGGCGACGTAGGCCTCAAGGCCTACGTCGCCGCCCTGGCCGCGCTCTCGCTGGCGCTTGCCGCGTCGTGTGCCCACCAATTCGGCGTCGAGCTCGGGCCGCGCTACGTGGTCGGGGCGGTGGCGTTCGGCGCGGTCCTGGCCCTCGCGGAGTTGTTCCCCGTGCGTGTGGGAGACCACTCGGAGGTGAGCGCCGTGGACGCCGGGCTGGTCCTCGCGTCGGTGGTCTTGGGTCCTCTCTGGGCGGTTCCCGCAGCGTTCTCCTGCGCCCTGGTCGAGGGCAACGGGGACCCCTTGAGGACCTCCCACGCGGCGGCCCGCAACGCCGCCGAGGTCCTTCTGGCAGGGGCGGCCTTCTCGTTCGTGACCCCGCCCCTGCTCTCCTCGGGAGACCCGGTTTCGAAGGCCGCGGCGGTGTACGCGACCCTGGCAGCGGCTGCGGTGCTCCTCGTCGCGAACAACGCCCTCGACGCATGCCTGCTGAAGGCCAAGTACGGCCAGGCGTTTGGGCAGACCTGGGAGGACGTGCTCAAGCCGTACCTCCTCTCCGACGCGGTCAACGTCCTGACGGCAAGTCTGGGTACGCTGGCGCTGCTCTCCTACGGTCCGGTCGCCGCGGTGGTGCTCGTAGCGGGATCCGTGGGCAGCCAGGCGCTGGTCTTGCGCTCCCGCGAGCACGCCAGGAGAAGCAGAGAGTTGGAGACCGAGAATGCTGCCCTCAAGCGCGCCCTCGCCGGTGCCGGTATGACCTTCGGATCGCTGGCGGCGGAGGCGCTGGGGCGCAAGGACGGATACACGCACCGCCACGCGGCGGCAACGGCGGTCTACGCCGCCGACCTCGCACGCGAGATGAAGCTGGGCGAGAAGCGGGCCGAGGAGTTGCGACTGGCCGGCCTGCTGCACGACGTCGGCATGGCCTTCCTCCCCGAGGAGCTCTTGCTCGCGGGGGGCAGGGCCAATTCCGTGGCCCAAAGGGAGCTCGCGGAGCACCCGGCGCTGGGCGAGGCGGCGCTCGCCTCGGTACCGGGCTACGAGGAGCTGTCCCGGTGGGTGAGGTGGCACCACGAGAGGCCCGACGGGCGGGGCTACCCGGACAAACTCCGCGGGTCCTGGATACCAGTCGAGGCGAAGATACTCGCCGTCGCCCAGGCCCACGCCGACCTGGTACTCGACGGGCCGAGCTGCCCCGGTGTTCCCCCGCGAGAGGCGCGGGAGCGTTTGGCGGCGGACATGGACGCGGGGTTCGACGGGACGGTGCTCAAGGCCTTCCTGAGGATTCTCGACACTGAGTCGGAGGGCTACCGCAACGCCGACGACCACCGGTTCGTGTTGCCCGGCCGGTCGGGACCGCGCGGCGTCCTCGAAGAGGACGCCGCGGGCGCGCCCTCGTAAAGGACTACGGACGGTGGGGCCACTGCGCAGGTCGATGTCGGTGCGGCTAGAAGAAGGCGTCTACCTTCGCCTACGACGTCAGTGCGCCCGGAGCGGGGTGCCTACGAGCGCCCTGGTCCGGGCGCTCGTCCACCGCTGGCTCGACGATCAGGAGGACAAAGGGGAGGTGGCGGCCGGGCAGGTGGAAGGTCCAAAACGGGACCGGCAACCGGGGCTCTTCGGCGAGGAAGAAGGGCGCTGAGACGGCCTCGAGCGGTGGGTCGAACGTGGAGAAGGCGAAGGCGGCGCCGTGGACCCGTCGGCGCGCCGGAGCCCGGCGCCTTAACCTGACCGGTACGCGTCCGTCACTCGCCCGGACCTCAAAGGCTACGACCCGAGACCCTCGAGGTTCAGGTTCATGGGAAGGGCAACGAGGGGAGGATGGTCCACGTCGAGGGCGGGGCCGACCGGGCCGCTCACGACGTGTGAAGCGGACGACCAGCCCGGGGGACGGACCCCCGGCGGTCGTGTAATAAACTCAGTCGGTCGACGAAGTTCCCGATCAAAGGAGAAATCTGTGAGAAGCCGGAATCTGGGCGGCGAGGGGCTTGTGGTATCCGAGATCGGCCTCGGCTGCATGGGAATGAGCGAGTTCTACGGCACCGAGGACGACGAAGAATCCATCGCCACCATCCACCGCGCTATTGAGCTCGGCGTCACCTTCCTCGACACCGCCGACATGTACGGCCCGTTCACCAACGAGCGGCTCGTCGGCAGGGCCATAGCCGGGCGGCGCGAGCAGGTCGTGCTAGCCACCAAGTTCGGCAACGAGCGCGCCGAAGACGGCACCAGGCTCGGCGTCAACGGCCGGCCGGATTACGTAAGGAAGTCCTGCGACGCCTCCCTCGGGCGGCTGGGCGTGAACCACATAGACCTCTACTACCAGCACCGGGTCGACCCCGACACGCCCGTCGAAGAGACCTTCGGGGCCATGAAGGAGCTTGTCGAGGCCGGGAAGGTCCGCTACCTCGGCATCTCCGAGGCGGCGCCCGAGACAATCCGCAAGGCGCACTCGGTGCACCCGCTCAGCGCGTTGCAGACGGAGTACTCGTTGTGGAGCCGGGACGTGGAGGACGAGATCCTGCCGACCGTCCGCGAGCTCGGCATCGGCTTCGTCGCCTACAGCCCGCTTGGACGCGGTTTCCTAACCGGCCAGATCCGGAGCCCCGAGGACTTCGACGAGGGCGACTACCGCCAGAACTCCCCGCGCTTCCAGGGCGAGAACTTCCACAAGAACCTGGAGCTCGTCGAGAGGGTGCGCGAGATCGCCGACGAGAAGGGCGTGGCCCCCGGCCAGCTCGCCATCGCGTGGCTGCTCCACAGGGGCGAGGACATCGTCCCCATCCCGGGCACCAAGCGCCGCCTGTACCTCGAAGAGAACGCCGCCGCCGTGGACGTGGAGTTGTCCGACGAGGACCTGGGGCGCATCGACGAGGTCGCCCCGGCTGGCGCCGCCTCAGGCGGGCGCTACGACGAGGCGGGCATGGGCACCGTCAACCGCTAGGGGGACCTTTGGCTCCGGACGTCAGGCTGGACCATTGCGTGATCCACGTCTCCGAGTGGGCCCGGTCCAACGCCTTCTACCGGGACGTGCTGGGCGCCGAGCCCGTGCGGGCGCGCGCCGGCTGGGCCTACCGCTTCGGCGCCCAGCAGCTCAACGTGCACGGCCCGGGCGTGGACGCCGAGCCGGTCGCCAGGGTTCCCGTGCCGCCGGGCGGGAGCGACCTCTGCTTCGAATGGCCCGGGGAGATCGAAGGGGCGGAGCAGCACCTCCGGCGTCACGGCGTCGAGGTGGAGATGGGCCCGGTCGGACGCCGAGGGGCCGGGGGCGCCGGCACGAGCCTGTACTTCAGGGACCCCGACGGCTCGCTCCTGGAGTTCATCTCGTACGCGAACGCTTGAAGGGTCACGCGCGACCTCACGAGCCGCACGTCGCCGACCTGTGGCATGATCCCAAATGGGTAGTACTACGCGCCGGCGCGATAGCCGGCGGAAGGGGGAAGGACGATGGCCGAAGTGAAGTACGTCTCGCGGGTAGAGGTGGAGCCGGTCGAGGGGAAGACGCGGCGGGCCTACGTGCCGGGCGAGGAGGAGCCGGTTCTCTTCGGGGTCCACTCGGAGGTCGCCGAGCACTACGGGGTCTCCCCGGGGGACGAGGAGCCGCACGCGAGCACTTTGGATTACGTGGTGGCCGCGGCAGGCGGGTGACTGCTCGGCACCTTTGCCGGCGCGCTGGGAGCGCGCCAAGTCTCTTTCGAGTCGCTCAGGGCCGACACCGTGGGGGAGGTGGAGGCCGAGGGGAAGGTGCTGGTGATCAAACGCATCAAACAGACCTTCCACCTTGGCGTCGCCGAAGAGGACCGCGAGACCGTCGAGCGGGTGCTCTCGGTGTACGCGGACTCGTGCCCGGTGGCGCGGTCACTCAAGGGGAGCATCGAGATCTCGAGCGAACTCGACTTCGTCCCTACGTAAATTGTCGTAATTTTTCTTAAAGAACGCGCAACACTGTTGACAAGGGTTTGGGACGGCGCTAGAGTGCTGTCGCTGTTGTTGTCGTGAAAGGACCGAGGCTTTGATGCACATCCACCACGCGAACATAGGAGTTCCGGTGTTCGGGGGAGAGGTGCGTCCCAAGGTCCGCCCGGTCACGATGAGAACGTGAGCATTTAGCTCAACAGACTTCTCAACGAGGCCCCCGGACCAAACGGACCGGGGGCCTCGAGCTTTGCGCCAACGGGCAGGGCTACGGTCTCCGACTCCGATCCCGTAACGGGCACCACCCGAGGTACGGACGCGACGGAAAGAGACGAGAAGAGGAGAAAGGGATGTACCGGGATTTCTACGCAGCGCAGGACCGCGCGCTCAGGCAACAAGAGCTCGCCGACAAGGTGGCCGAGCGACAACGTTACGCGCGGCCAACGAACAGGCTCTCGATGCGCGCGCGGCTGGCCCGCCGGCTCTTCCTGCTGGCGGTCGCCGCCGAGAGAGAAGAGACGTGGCGCGTGGTCTGGGAGCGGCTCGAAGCCAGGCGGCCGTAGGCGCGAGGGCGGACGTCGGCGCGGGAAGGGGTTGCCTGCCCGCGCGGCCATCGGCGGTCGGCCACCAGCAAGAGAAAGAGGCCGTGGCCGGCCGCTCCAGAAGGAGGGGGTTTTCGGGATGAAGGCGTTAGAGCTAAAAAACGTGGACAAGAGCTTCAAGAAGCGCCGGGGGGAGGTGGTGCGGGCGCTCGATGGGATCTCGCTCTCCGTGGGCAAGGGGGAGGTGGTCGGTATCCTCGGGCCGAACGGGAGCGGGAAGAGCACGCTCGTTCGTGTGATCTCGACGCTCGTCCTGCCCGACGCCGGTAGCGTCGAGGTCTTCGGGGTGGACGCGGTGCGGCACCCCAAGCAGGTGCAGCGCAGCATGAACCGGGTAAGCGTCGAGGCGAGCTTCTTCAAGAAGCTCTCGGCGATGGAGAACCTGCTCTACGGCGCCAAGCTCTACGGCGTCACGAGCCGGGAGGCAAGGCCCAGGATCGGGGAGATCCTCGAGAACATCGGCTTCGCCCGCAAGCGCGCCACCGAGCCGATGGAGCACCTGAGCCGCGGGATGCAGCAGAAGATAGCGCTCGCCAGAGCGCTCCTGACCAGCCCCGTCCTGATGCTCCTCGACGAGCCCACGACGGGCCTCGACCCGCGCAGCAAGAAGGACGTGCAGGCGTTTATCCTTAGGATAAGGACCGCCCACGACTCCTCGATCCTTTTGTGTACGCACGACATGGGCGAGGCCGAGGAACTCTGCGACCGGGTCGGCATCATGGTCGACGGCAGGATACTCGCCTTGGAGAGGCCGGAGGAGTTGAAGCGCCGCTACGCGACCAACGGCCGCGTGCCGACTCTGGAAGAGACGTTTATGGCCGCGACCGGCTTCTCGGTCGAAGAGGCCAGCGCGGAAGGAGAATAAGAGATGAGGGGTCCAGTCAAACCCGGGTGGCTGGTCGAGATGATCGCCGTCTGGGGCTACGTCCAGAGGAACTACTTTCTGACCAAGCGGTACTTCATGTGGGAGGTCGTCTGGCTGACTTTCACCACGGTCAATGCCATGTCCATAACGTTTATCGGGGCCGGGGCCGCCGAGCAGCCGGGTGGGGAGGCTATCCCTGTTGAGTACTATATGACGTTCCTACTCATCGGTGCGCTGATCTGGAGTTATCTGTCCATGATCTTCGACATCCTCTCCGAGACGGTGCAGTGGGAGCGGTGGGAGGGGACGATCGAGTACACCTTTATGAGCCCGACGAGCCGGGTCACCCACCTGCTCGGGATGGGCGTCTACGCCATCGTCTACGGCATCATCCGAACGGCCATCGTCCTCGGCGTCGCCATGCTCGCCTTCGACCTTGACCTTGGCAACGCCAACTACTTGGCGGCCCTGATCGTCCTGGCCGTGTGCAGCATCTCGCTCGTAGGGTTTGGCGTGGTCGCCGCCGTCATGCCGCTGCTCTCCCCCGAGAAGGGCCAGCAGGTGACGTACATCGTCTCAGCACTCTTACTCTTGGTCTCCGGCGTCTACTACCCTGTGGACGTCCTTCCCGACTGGATGGAGCCGCTCGCCACCGTTTCGCCGGTCACCTACGGCCTCGAAGGCTCCCGCGACGCCCTCCTGGAAGGCGTCGGCGTAACAGGGCTCTGGGGGAGCATCTGGCCGCTGCTTGTGATGGGCGTGGTCTTCGTGCCGCTCGGGATCTGGGTCTTCCACCTCGGCGAAAACTACGCGAAGCGGACCGGGAAGCTGAAGAGGAGCGGCTAGGAGTTTCAGGGTCGACGGGCCGCGGCTTTATCGGCCGACCAGCTCTGCCCGCCCGTCGAGGGCTTCGGCGTTGCGGGCGAGCTGGCGGTCCGAGGTCAAGAGGGTGATGTCTTCGGCAGAACACAGCGCGAGGTGCAGGGCGTCGGGCGGCTTGAGCGGGAGATCGAAGCGGGCGACAAAGTCGCGGGCGAGCCCGTAGTGCCTGGTGCTTAAACCGTGCCGGTCGTAGAGGCCATCCTGCAGGTGGGCGGCGAAAAGGTTGGATACTTCTCTCGCCTCTTGGCGGGTGAGGTCCCCGATCCTCGTCCTCAGGGAGACCGCGGCAAAGAATTCAAGCTCGACCAGCGCGCTGATCTTCGGGCCATCGGCCTCCGCGTAGACGCCCTGAACCGCGGCGCTGTTCTCTTCGGGAAGGTAGTAGGCGACAACGACGCTGGTGTCGAAGTAACGCGTCAGAATCAGTACCTCGCCTCCCGCCGCAACTTGGCGACGGTCTCGCTGGCAGGCTCGCCCTTCAAGCCTATGGACGCCCGGAACTCCGTCAAGTCCGGGAACCGCCCGGGCCCCCGGGCCGGCGGCACCAGGCGGGCGACCTCCTTGCCGCGGCGCAGGATCGAGATTTCCTCCCCCGACTCCGCCCGCTCCAAATACGCCCGCAGGTTCTCCCGCACCTCCCTGACGCTTGCCCGCTCCACGAGGCCTCCTTCCGATGTACGCGACAAGTGTACGTTTGATGAACACGCGCGTACGGGTTTGGAAACCGCCCCACCGGCTCGCGTAGGCCTCGGGCGGGACCATCGCGACGGGGTAGCAGGCTACGTTTCGGCCGCCCCTCTTGTCGTCGTCTAGCTCTCGGCCAGGTGCTTCTCCAGGTCGTCCACGACGCCCTCAGCCGCCGTGGGGCCGATGCCGAGCATCCAGAGGTCGTCGGAGACCTCGTAGACGCGGTCCCGCCGGACGGCGTCGAGCCTCTGCCAGAGGGGGTCGGATGTGATCTCCTCCTCCGTCGAATCCTCGGGCGCGCCGTACACGGTCACGAAGACGGCGTCCCCGTCCATCTCCGGTATCTCTTCCTCGCTCGCGTTCAGGATGGCGAACTCGTCCACGTCCTGCGAGGGGGGCCGCGGAAGCCCCGCGTCTTCGAGCACGGTCCCGATGAAAGACTCCCTCTGGTAGATGCGGGTCTCGCCCGGCAGGAAGCGGACCACTGAGACCTGCGTATCGCCGAGCCGGTCTCCCATCGCGCCCCGGAACTCCTCGAGCCGGTCTTCGTAGCCGGCCATCACCCCTTCGGCCTGCCGCGCCCGGTTCATGGCCTCGGCGTGCTTCTCGAAGTTCTCTTTCCAGGTGACGCCGGTGGTCTCGGTGAAGACCGTGGGCGCTATCCGGCTTAGCTGGTCGTAGATCTGCTCGTGGCGGAGCTTGCTCGATAGGATGAGGTCGGGTTTCAGGGTGGCGATCTTCTCCAGGTTCGGTTCTTCGATGGTGCCCACGTTCTCGATCCCGCCGGTGTCTTCGAGGTAGGAGGGAAGCCCGAGCTCCTCGACGGCCTCCACCGATCCGACCGGCGTCACCCCGAGCGACATGGCGCCGTCCAACTCGCCCGTGTCGAGCACCACGACCCGCTTCGGCGTCCCCCGCACCTCCGTCTCGCCCATGGCGTGCTCCACGGTCCTCGCCTGCCCGGACGACCCACCGCCTCCCTCGCCACCGCCGCAGGCCGCCAGCACGAACGCAGCGACCGCGAGAAGCGCGAAAGCCAGACGCTTTTTGATCCAGATCAATTGATTCGTCCTCCCAAACCCTGTATCTTGGCGTCTCATGTTGCTATTGACAATCATTATCAATGGCGCGGGCAAAGATAGTGGGGTTTGCGGTTCGCGTCAACAGGGGTGTGATCCGGGTCAGGTCGGGGGCGGCTAGGGGTGCGGATCTTGCGTTCGCGTTCCGCGCTGCTGGTCGGGCTTTTGGGGTGTTCTGTGGTGCTGCTCCTGTGCCTGTTGGCGAGCGTGCGGTTCGGGGCGGCCCGGATCGGGACGTGGGACGTGATCGGGGCCTTCGTGGGCTACGGCGGCTCGGAGGACGACCTGATCGTCCGCACCCTGCGCGTGCCGCGCGCCCTGATCGCCGCCCTCGTGGGCGCCGCCCTGGCCGTGGCCGGCGCCATCATGCAGGGCCTGACCCGGAACCCGCTCTCGGACCCCGGCATACTCGGCATCGAGGCCGGCGCCGCCCTCGCCGTTGTCGGCGCCGTCTTCTTGCTCGGGGCCTCCTCGCTCACGACCTACGCCCTGTTCGCGTTCGTGGGGGCGGCCGTCGCGGCGGTCGTCGTCTACGGGTTGGGGTCGCTCGGGGGCGGGATGAACCCGGTGAAGCTCGTCGTGGCCGGGGCGGCGCTCGCGGCCTTGCTCTCGTCGCTCACGACTGCCGTGCTCATCTTCAATCGCAGGACGCTGGAAGAGATCCGGTTCTGGCTCGCCGGCTCGGTGGCCGGGAGGGACCTGGACCTGCTCTTGCAGGTGCTCCCTTACGTCTCCGCCGGGCTGCTCCTCGCGTTCGTCCTGAGCCGCCAGATCACGGCCCTCGCGCTCGGCGAGGACGTCGCCACCGGGCTCGGCCAGCGCACGGCGTGGGTAAAGATCTTCTCGGTGGCCGCGGTCGTGTTGCTCGCGGGGAGCGCGGTGGCCATCGCGGGGCCGATAGGGTTCGTCGGGCTCGTCGTCCCGCACGTGGCGCGCTTCTTCGTCGGGGTGGACTACCGCCGGATCCTGCCCTACTCGGCCTTGCTCGGGGCGGTGCTGCTCGTCTCGTCGGACATAGCCGCGAGGGTCGTGCTCAGGCCGCAGGAGCTGCCCCTCGGGGTAATGACCGCCCTCGTCGGGGCGCCGTTCTTTGTCTACCTGGCGCGAAGGGGGGCGAAGGGTTGAAGGGTCGGACGGTCATCAGGCCGTGGGGCGGGCGGGTCTCGGTGCGGCTGGACCCGCGCTCGGCGCTCGTTTTTGTCCTGCTCGGGCTCGTCGCTTTCGCGGGCGTCGTCGCCAACGTGGGGGTGGGGGAGTACCAGATCCCGCCCCTCGACGTGATACGGGCCCTCTTCGGCATGGAGTCCGGCGACGGCAATTACGGCTTCATTGTCAACGTGTTGCGGTTGCCGCGGGCGCTGGTGACGGTGCTCGTCGGGGCCGCGCTCGCGGTCTCCGGGGCGATATTGCAGGGCCTCACGCGCAACGATCTGGCAGCACCCGACATCGTCGGGGTCAACGCCGGGGCCGGGCTCGCGGCCGTTACCCTGATCGTGGCCTTCCCTTCGGTCCCCGCCGCGTTCTTGCCGCCGGCGGCCTTCGGGGGGGCGGTCGTCGTGGCCGTGCTGTTGTACTTGCTCGCGTGGCGGGGGAGCAGCTCCCCGACGCGGCTCGTCCTTATTGGGGTGGGGTTGAGCGCGGTGGCTACGGCGCTCACGACGTTCATGATCACGTTCGGGGAGATCCAGCAAGTGGGCCAGGCCCTCGTGTGGCTCACGGGCAGCGTCTACGGGCACTCCTGGGAGTAGATCTTCACCCTCCTGCCCTGGCTGGCCGTATTCCTGCCGCTCGCCCTCCTGCGCTCCCGCCACCTGAACGCCCTGACCCTGGGCGACGAGGTCGCGACGGGCCTCGGCGCCCGCGTCGAGCTCGAGCGGGGCTTGCTGGTCCTCGCCTGCGTCGCCCTCGCGGCCTCGGCCGTCGCCACGGCCGGCACCATCGGCTTCGTCGGCCTGATGGCCCCGCACGTCGCGAGGAGGCTCGTGGGCCCAACCCACGGCGGCCTGCTGCCCGTGGCCGCGATGACCGGCGGGGCCCTGGTCGTGCTGGCCGACCTCGTGGGCAGGACGCTCTTCGCACCCGTGGAGATACCGTGCGGCATCGTCACCGCCGTCGTGGGGGCCCCGTTCTTCCTGTACCTGCTCTACAAGACCCGCAAGACGTGAGACGGGCCGCGGTGCAAGAAGGCGCGGAAGCCCCGGGGTGGCCCGTGACCGCAAACCCCCGGCGGCCCCCTCCGGACGCGGCGCGGAGGGACCGCGCCTTCGCGGTGGGCGGTGACGCGGACCTCGTACTCGACGACCTCCAAAGACACCCGACAAGGAGAGAAACCTTATGAAAAAACCAGCGATGACGCCCAGGACACCCACACGAGGCCGCGGACCGACCCGCGGGCAGTTCCTTGCCGGTGTCGGGGGCCTGTTGCTGCTTGGCGGCTGCGGCGGGACCGGCGGCGGTGACGGCGGGGAGGGTTCTGGCGGGACGATAAAGCACAAGTACGGCGGGACGGAGGTTTCCGGATACCCCGGTCGGGTCGTCACGGTGGGTTTCACCGACCAGGACCCCGTGCTGGCGCTCGGGGTCGCGCCCGTCGCGGTGCGCGAGTGGTTCGGGGAGAAGCCCCACGCGACGTGGCCCTGGGCCCAGGACGAGCTGGGCGACGGCGAGCCGGAGGTCCTGACCTCGACGGAGCTCAACTTCGAGCAGATAGCGGGCCTCGACCCCGACCTGATCGTCGGCGTCTCCTCGGGCATGACCCGGCAGGAGCACGATACGCTCTCGGAGATAGCCCCGACCCTTGCCCAGTCCGGCGAGTTCGTGGATTACGGCGTCCCCTGGCAGGAGCAGACGCGCGCCGTAGGCCGCGCTTTAGGCCGGCAGGACCGGGCCGGGGGGATCGTCTCCGACGTGGAAGCGCGCTTTGCCGGGGTCCGCGAGGCACACCCGGAGTTCGAGGACGCCACCGGGGTGGTGGTCGGGCTCACGGTCGAGGACGACTCCTACACCCCTTCTCCCTACGGGCCCCAGGACGTTAGGGGGCGGTTCATGTCCTCCCTCGGGTTCCGGATACCCCAGGAGATCGCCGACCTCACCGGCGATTCCTTTTTCGCGGACCTCAGCCGCGAGCGCCTGGAGCTTATCGATACCGACGTACTGGTCTGGGTCACGGTGTTGGCGGAGAGCTTCGAGGCCGTCCGGACCGATCCGCTGTACCGTCGGCTCGACGCCGCCCGGGAGGGCCGCGACCTCTTCCTGGAAGAGGCCCTATCCGCCGCGCTCTCGTTCGGCACCGTCCTGAGCCTGCCGTTCCTGCTCGATGATCTGGTGCCGATGCTCGCGGCGGCCGTAGACGGCAACCCCGACACCGAGGTGGCGTCATGACCCGCCACCTTCGTATAAAGGGGGTTCGTGATCGGCGAACGACCGGCTCGCCGCTCGCGGCGACGCTGGAGCGCGTTTCGGAGGCGGGGTCTTGGGGCGAAATCCGGCTCTTCGGCTATGCGGGATCCCCCGCCGGCCCGGGATGGTCCACGGCCGCGGAACTCTGCTCCGACGCGCCGGTCCTCGACGACCTACTGCGATGCTTCGGGCGGGAGCATGGGACGGAGATCCCGCAGGTAACGGGGAGCCTCTTCCTGAAGGGCTACCTCTGGCGCGTCCTCGCGCCGGTCGTCGCCGCCTTCCTCCTCGAGCGCCGGGTGCCGGACCTTGGGCCGGGTAGCGTGGCGCTGCGCTTCGACGGGCGCGGCTTCCCGGCGGACCTGGCCGTGGACGGCACTTTCGCCGCCCTGCCAGACGACCCCGGCGCCGGGCATCCCAGCGCGCTGGTTGTGGCTTCCGAGGAAGACCTGTCGCGTTATCTGGGGGAGAGGTTCGCCGGGGCCCACCTGCCGGGCTTGCTAGCCGCGCTTCGCCCGCGGGCGCGCAGGGGGCTAGGCGCCCTTCGGGAGATGGCCGTGGACGCGGTCGCCGACGCGTTCCTGATCGTCGGCCAGGGTCTGGGACGGGAAGAGGAGGCCGTCGGCCTAGCCGAAGGGGTGCTCGCCGGCCCGTCCCCGCTCTCCGGGTCCACCAACTATTTCGTGGTGGAGCGCGGCGGACGCCGCGAGACGGGCCGGGTGCGCAACGCCTGCTGCCTCTACTACAGGCTCGAGCGGGACGCCTGCCTCACCTGCCCCCGCGACGTCCGGGCGGAGAAAACGGGCGAAGCGTCGGGGGTCGGGAGCCGTTGAGCAAGCTGCGAACCGAGAAGGTCAGGCTCGGCTACGACGATACCGTCGTGATCGACGGGCTCACCGTCGCGGTGCCGGGGGGTAGGATCACCTCCGTCGTCGGCCCCAACGGCTGCGGCAAGTCCACGCTGCTCCGGTCCCTCGCCCGCCTCATGAAGCCGCGCGGCGGCGCGATCTACCTCGACGGCGACGCCATCTCGAACCTCCCCACCCGCGAGGTCGCCAGGCGCCTCGGCATCCTGCCCCAGAACCCAGCCGCCCCGGAGGGTCTCACCGTCGGGGAGCTGGCGGCCCAGGGCCGCTACCCGCACCAGGGCTGGCTGCGGCAGTGGTCCAGGGAGGACGAACGCGCCGTCGAGAAGGCCCTGGAGACGACCGGCGTCCTCGAGTTCGCCGACAGGCCGTTCGACACCCTCTCGGGCGGGCAGCGCCAAAGGGCCTGGATCTCGATGGCCCTGGCGCAGGAGACCGAGACCCTGCTCCTCGACGAGCCGACCACCTTCCTGGACATGGCCCACCAGATCGAGGCGCTCCAGCTCCTGTACAGGCTAAACCGCGACGAGGGCCGCACCATCCTCATGGTCCTCCACGACCTCAACAACGCCGCCCGCTACTCGCACCACGTGGTCGCGCTCTCCAGGGGACGGGTCTTCGACGCCGGGCCGCCTACCGAGGTCGTGACGCCGCGGCTCCTGCGAAACGTCTTCGGTGTGGAGGCGGACGTCGTCCCCGACCCGCGCACCGGCCTCCCCCTTTGCGTCCCCTACGGCTTGAGCGCGGATTCAGGCGACGGAGACCCGGGTCGGCCCGCCGGGGATCGGGCGGCGGCCCGGGGCTTCGGGAGCTGAGGAAGCCCCGGGTGCTGCTCTTCCAGGTGCCCTGCCGGCCGACCGGCCGGCGGGGCGCTATCAGGGGCAGCGGCTGCCCGGGTTGTTGTACTTCTCGTTCTGGCGCCAGCGGTAGAACTCGCCGCGGTTCATGGGCCGGCGGCCAGGGTGGGTAGACGAGTGGACGACCAGGTACTTGTCGTAGGCGTTCTCGCCCGAGATCTCCTTGAGGTATTCCCAGATGGCGCGTAGGGGGTTCATCGCCTCCTATTCTAGCTCCCCGTGCCCACGGGCTCGCGCTCTTCCACGGGCTGGCCCTCGGAGTCCAGGCGCGACTCTTCCCAGGGGGCCTCGCTCAGGTCCGGCTCCTTGCGACCGCGGATGATGCCGAACCACACGCGGGTGGCGTCCACCAGCACGATGATGATGAGGAGCGCGAACAGGATCGAGAGCACGCCGTCCACGGTGGAGTTCGTGATGATCTGGCGCACGTCGTCGGCGCTCTGGGCCGTGCCGTAGAGCTCGCCGTTGGCGAGGGCCTCCTGGGCGGCCCCTCTCTGGGCGAAGAAGCCGAGGCCGGGGTCCGGGGAGAAGATCTTCATCCAACTCGCCGTGAGCGTCACGGAGGCGTCCCATAGGAGCGGCAGCCCCGTAACCCAGGCGTAGCGGAGCTTGCCCATCTTTATGAGGATGGTCGTGCCAACGGTGAGGGCGACGGCCGCGAGGAGCTGGTTGGCGATGCCGAAGAGGGGGAAGAGCTGGTTGATGCCGCCCAAAGGGTCGTTCACGCCGACGTAGAGGAAGTAGCCCCAGGCCCCGACTATGAGGGCGCTGGATATAAGGTTCCCCGGCAGCCACGAGGGGTTGGCGAAGGGGCGGTAGACGTTGCCGATCATGTCCTGGATCATGAACCGGCCAACGCGAGTTCCCGCATCAACGGTCGTCAGGATAAACAGCGCCTCGAACATGATCGCGAAGTGGTACCAGAACGCTTGAAGCGCGGGGCCCCCTATCAGGCCCGAGAAGATCGCGCTCATCCCCACCGCCAGAGTCGGAGCCCCGCCGGTCCGCCCGACGATGCTCTCCTCCCCGACGTTGTTCGCCGTCGTCTGAAGCGTCTCCGGGGAGACGGAGAAGCCGAACCCGTTGACCGCCTGCGAGGCGGACTGCACGGTATCCCCGAGCACGCTCGCCGGGGCGTTCATAGCGAAGTAGATGCCGGGGTCGAGGGTGGTGGCGGCGATCAGGGCCATGATGGCGACGAACGACTCCATGAGCATCGCCCCGTACCCGATAAACCGGGTCTGGCTCTCTTTCTGGATCAGCTTCGGCGTCGTGCCCGAGGCCACGAGCGCGTGGAACCCGGATAACGCCCCGCAGGCTATCGTGATAAAGACGAACGGGAAAAGCGGGCCGGCAAAGACCGGGCCCTCGCCGTTGAAGGCGAAGGGGGTGGCTTTCGGCATCTGGATGGCCGGCAGGGTGAACATGATGCCGATCGCCAGGAGCATGATCGTCCCGATCTTCATGAACGTCGAGAGGTAGTCGCGGGGCGCCAGGAGCACCCAGACCGGCAGGACGCTCGCGATAAAGCCGTAGGCGATGAGGGCGAAGACGATCTGGTTCGGGCTGAACGTCCAGAAGTCGGCGTAGGGGCTGGACTCCGCGATCCAACCGCCACCGATGATCGCCAGGAACAGGAGCCCAATCCCGATAATCGAGACCTCAAGGACGCGCCCCGGCCTAAGGAACCTCAGGTAAACGCCCATAAGAAGCGCTATGGGCAGGGTCATGGCTATGGAGAAGGAGCCCCAAGGCGATTCCGCGAGCGCGAGCACCACGACGAGGGCGAGCACGGCGAGCAGGATGACCATGATCGAGAGCACGGCCACCAGCGCCGCGACGCCGCCTACGGGGCCTATCTCCTCCCGCGCCATTTGCCCGAGGGTCTTCCCATCGCGCCTCATGGAGAAGAACAGCGTCGTCATGTCCTGGACAGCACCTGCCAGGATCACGCCGACGATGATCCAGACCGTCCCCGGCAGGAACCCCATCTGCGCCGCAAGCACGGGCCCCACGAGCGGCCCGGCCCCCGCTATCGCGGCGAAGTGGTGCCCGAAGAGCACGCGCCTGTCCATCGGCTCGAAGTCCCGCCCGTTGTTGAGGCGTTCGGCCGGCGTCGCCCTGGAGTCGTCGGTCTCGAGGACCTTCTTCTGTATGAACCGGGCGTAGAACCTGTAGGCGATGGCGTAGGAGGCGATGGCCGCGAAGAGCAGCCAGCCCGCGTTTACCGTCTCCCCGCGGGAGAGCGCGAGTACCCCCCAGCAGACCGCCCCGACAAGGGCGATGCCTACCCACACGCCGTACCGACGGATGCTATTCCCCATGGTCCCTCCCGCCCTTCCCTAAGGCCCTTACGAGATAGGACGGCATCCTAGCACAACGGAAAAGCGTATTGGAAGTCGAAGGCCGCCCCTAGAAACGGGTGCGCAACAGACGCGGCGCGGTGAGGCAGACGGCGAGGGCCATGACCGCGCAGATGAGCAGGGGGTAGACGATGGCCTCGAACGGAACGGTATCCGTAGCCAGGCCGAAGACGGTTTTGAGGGCGTCGTTGGCGTAGGCGAAGGGGACGAAGCCACGCAGGGTCAGCATGATGCCATCGGGGTTCTGGTTGCGGAAAAAGCCGGAGAGGTAGATCAGGGGGAACAACACGGCGGTCGCGTAGAGCAACACGTCCGCCGGCGACGAGGTGAAGTTGGCTATAAAGATGCCTATGCAGTTCGCCGCCACGAGCGTCGCGAACAGCGCCACGCCCGTCGCCAAGACCCATACCAGGGGTATCGGATGCAGGAGAAACACGACCAGGAGCGCTGGAAGCAGTTGCAGAAAGTCAAGCACGGCGTTGACGGCGAGGACCTCGAAGACGATGCGGTAGGGGGAGAGGGGTGTCAGGGAGACGCGGACCAGGATCCCGTCGTTCAGGTCGGAGGTCAGGGTCTCGCCGGCGCCGAAGGTCCCGGCCATGACGGCGACGATGCCTATGACGGCGGCGGCGTACTGGGCCGGGATGTCGCTGGCGGCGACGGGGCCGATGATCGCGAGCGGGTACAGCATCTTTATCGCGAGCGCGAACCTCTTCCCAAAGAAGAGCGCCACGTCCTTCTTCCAGTAGGCGTCCGGCGGGCTAATCCTCACGGCGCAACGCCTCCCCCGTAAGCTTCACGAACACGTCCTCCAGGTTGGGCCGCTCCACCGAGAGGCTAACGATGTCCCCGCCCGAACGCACCAGGCCGGCTACCACGTCCGCGACGATGCCCGGCCGCTCGTCGCAGTGAACCACCAGGTTGCGGCCCTCGGGCACGACGCGCCCCACGCCTTCGACCCTCTCCACGGGGCCGTACTCCACCGGGTTGCGAAGGGTCGCCGAGATCCTCCGCACGCCCTGGACGGAGGAGATCAAAGCCTCCGGCGTGTCCTGGGCGACCACCTTGCCCCGGTACAGGAACGCCACCCCGTCGCACAGCGCCTCGACCTCGTCGACCTGGTTGCTCGCGAGCACGACGGCCACGCCCGCATCGGAGAGCTCCCGCACCTTGCGCTGAAACGCGAGCTGGGAGGTGTAGTCCAGGCCGAGCGAGGGCTCGTCGAGGAGCAAGACGTCCGGGCGATGGGCAAGCGCCTCCACGAGCGCGAGCTTCTTACCCATGCCGTAGGAGTAGGTCTTGACCCTGTCGTCCGCGTACTCGGAGAGGTCGAAGAAATCGAGGAGTTCCGAGACCACGGCCTCGGCCTTCGCCTCCTCCACCCCGTAGGCCCGCGCGAAAAAGTACGCGTTGGCCCTGCCTGTCAGGTCGCCGTAGTGGGTCGGGCGGTCCACCATCAGGCCCATCCGCGCCCTGACCTTGCGCTTCTCCCTGAGCCCGTCCGCGCCCGCCACCCGGAACGTGCCGCCGTCCGGCTCTATCGCCGTGGAGAGGACGCGGAGCAGCGTGCTCTTCCCCGAGCCGTTCGGCCCAACGAGACCGAAGATCTCGCCCGGGGCCACCGAGAAGCTGACGTCCTCGACGCCGCGACCGCTGCTCTTGTAGCGGCGGGAGACGTTCTTTGCTTCCAGTGCCGGATCGGGAGGCTTCGCCATGCCAGCATTCTAGCGCCGGCCCCCGTCGCCGGCTGTGGTGCGCCTCACCCCACGCCCGCGCGCCGGTGGGGTATGGTAGTTCCGTCCCTGTCGGAGACGCGGAGGAGGACGGATGGCCGGGAACGCGAAGGTGGCCTTGCTCGGGACCGGGATCATGGGCGCCGCGATGGCGCGCAACCTGATCGAAGCCGGCACGGAGGTCCGCGCCTGGAACCGCTCCCGCGAAAAGGCGCAGCCGCTCGCAAGCGACGGCGCGGCGGTCTTCGAAGACCCCGTGGAGGCCGCGTCCGGCGCGGACTTCCTGCTCACCATGCTCTCCGACGCCGACGTTATAGAAGGGGTCGTGGGGAACGGCGTCCTTCCGGCGCTGGCGGACGGCGCGGTGTGGCTCCAGATGAGCACGGTGGGGGAGAGGGGCAACGAGAACCTGGCCCGGCTCGCCGCGGAGAACGACGTCGCCTACGTGGACGCGCCCGTACTGGGGACGAAGGCGCCGGCCGAGCAGGGGCAGTTGGTCGTGCTGGCCTCCGGGCCGGAGGACGCGCGAAGAAAAAGCGAGCCCGTCTTCGACGCCGTCGGGAGCAAGACGGTGTGGCTCGGCGAGGCGGGGGAGGGTAGCCGCCTCAAGCTCGTCGTCAACAACTGGATCGTGGGCCTCCTCGGCGTGCTGGCCGAGACGATCTCGTTCGCCCGGGCCACCGGCGTGGACCCGCAAAAGTTCCTGGAGACGATAGAGGGCGGCCCGCTCGGCCTACCCTACGCCCAGATGAAGGGCGCCATGATGGTCGCAGAAGACTTCCCGACGAGCTTCTCCGCGAAGCTCGCCCGCAAGGACGCCGGCCTGGTCCTCGACGCCGCCAGGGACAGGGCCCTCGATATGGCCCTGGCCTCAGCCGTCGCCGCCCGATTCGACGAGGCGATAGAGGCCGGCCACGGCGAAGAAGACATGGCCGCCATCTACCAGGCCGCGAAGCCGAGACAGCAGTAGAGGGGCCAAACCGCACCACCAATCCCCCGTCGTACGCGCGACCGGGTCGGCGCTTGTGTCGGAAGTCCTCGCGGCCTTTGTGCCAGTGCTCCCGCCCGAGCTTGGCCCCCTTCCGCCAACGAAAAAGCGGCCCCCGAAGGGGCCGCCTCGCTTCGAACCCTTCGGCGCTTTAGGTGTTGCGGCGGCGCCTGCGACGACGGCGCCTGTTGCCGCCACCGGAGTTGCTGCCGCCACTGTTGCTGCCGTCCCGGGCGCTGGTCCGGGCCGGGGACATCTGGGTGAACTTGGCCATCTTGTTTGCCTCCTGGGCTTCGTGTTCCTTCAACTTTACGAACCCTATGATGCCGCCCGGACGTTGGGCGGCCATTAGAGCCGGGTGAGGATCCTCTCATCCGCGAAAGTTCTGGTGACCCGAGGAGGGGAAGGCCGGCAAGCGGCCCGCTTCCGGGGCCGTGGGTCGCTACCGCGCGGCGTTACCCCACGGATTGGGGGGTACGCATACGCCGGGTGATCGACGGCGGGGTTTGAGAAACGGTCACCCCGGAGCAACGCGCGGGGGCGCTATAATCCGGGGAGACGAGGCAGACCGAGGAGAATTCGAGTGGCTGAGAAGACCGAGATCACCTGGGACCCGGAGGCCGACCGGCGCATAAGACGAAGCCCCTTCCTCATGCGCCGCTTTATCCGCAAGCGCATAGAAGACCGCGTCGCCGGACGCGGACGCACCCACGTCACCGAGGCGGACGTGGACGAGAGCGCCGGCATGTACCGGCAGTACCGCTTCAAGTAGGTTTACGGGCTTCGGGTCTTGCAGGGCCGCCCCGTCCCCGCGGTCGAAACGCCGCGGCCGGTACGGGCGCACCACACCGCTCCGGAAACCTGACGGCTTGGGCCCGAGACCCGATGCCTCAAAAATCCGGGCCGGCGAGGCGTCCTTTTGGCGGACGTTCGCCGACCCGGTCCACGGGCCCGTCGGGGCCCGCAGAAGGTTGTCGACTTAGCAGTCCATCGGACCCTTTCCTCCTATTCGAGGTGCAACAACCACGGACATAGTATCATCTCTTTCGAAACCCGTGCCAGCCTCCCCGCTACAACTTTCGGGACATTTCGTCCGGACCGGGCTAGAGGCGGCCCGCCTCGATGATGCGGCGGAGAAAGCGCGCCGTGCGCGGGTTCTCCGGCGAAGAGAAGATCCTCTCGGGCGGGCCCTGTTCCAGAATCCTGCCATCTTCCAGAAAGCACACGCGGTCGGCGATGTCGCGGGCGAAGCCCATCTCGTGGGTCGCTATGAGCATGGTCATCCCCTCGTGCGCGAGCTCCCTGATGACCGAGAGGACCTCCGCGACGAGTTCGGGGTCGAGCGCGCTCGTTACCTCGTCCAGGAGCATGATGGAGGGGCGCATCGCGAGCGCCCGCACTATCGCCACCCGCTGCTGCTGGCCGCCCGAGAGCCGATCCGGGTACTCGTCCCTCCTGCCCGCCAGGCCGAAGCGTTGCAGGAGCGAGATGGCCATCTCGTCGGCCGTCTTACGGTCCATCTTGAGCGCTTCGCGGGGGGCGAGCGTGACGTTGCGCAGGACTGTCATGTGGGGGAAGAGGTTGAAGGACTGGTAGACGATGCCGATGCGCCGGCGGACGCGGTCCGCGTCCACGCCCGCGGCGGTGATCTCCTCGCCCTCCACCACCACGCGTCCCGAGTCCAGGGGCTCGACCAGGTTGGTGCACCGGAGCAGGGTGGACTTGCCCGAGCCCGAAGCCCCGATCAAGCAGACCACCTCGTGCGGGGCGACCGTGAGGTCGATGCCCTTGAGCACCTCGTTCTCCCCGAACGACTTGCGGATGTTCTCCAGGATGAGGGCCGGCGCATCGGTCACGCCAACCCCCCGGCCTGGCGGCGGCGTTTGTCGCGGGCGATGAGCCGGTCGGTGAAGCGGGCGAGGGGGATGGTGATGAGGACGAAGAGGAGTGCGGCGACCACGTAGCTCGCGTAGTTGAACTGGGAGGCGCCGTAGATCTGGGCCGCCCTCGCGGCCTCTATGGAGCCCAGCACCGAGACGAGCGCCGTGTCCTTCTGCAGCCCGATAAAGTCGTTGAGCAGCGGCGGGATCACGCGCCGTATGGCCTGCGGCAGCACGACGAAGCGCAGGGACTGGAAACGGGAGAGGCCCAGGGATCTGGCGGCGGCGTTCTGGCTCTCGTGGACGGACTCGATGCCGGCCCTGTACACCTCAGCGACGTAGGCCGAGTAGACGAGGACGAGGGCGATGATGCCGTAGGTGACGTCCGAGAGGTACGAGAAGTAGGCGATGCCCAGGCCCGGCACGCCGAACCCGATGATGTACAGCACCAGGATCAGGGGAACCCCCCGGAAGACGTCCGTGTAGACGATCGCGACCACCCGAAACGGGAAAAAGGCAGGCCCCGGTATCCCGCGGACCACCGCGATCACGAGCGCGAAGACCAGGATCAGGACCTCCGAGATCGCGAAGATGTAGACGTTCAGCAAAAAAGCCCCGAGAACGGAGGGCTCGCCCGGGGTCCCCCGCAGCGACTGCCAGAGGTGGAACGGGCTGAAGAACCTCTCCGCCACGAGCCCGCTCCCCGGCGCGAGCGCCACGACGAGCGCCACGGCCGCGAAGAACGCGACGGTGCTCACGCTGGAGACGAGCACCGCCCGGTTACCGAGGACCCGGCTCCCCCGCCCGGAGCCCGCGGGCGTGGACGGCTCCGGGTCGTTTGCAGGTCCGGTCCCCCGGGTCGTCAAGCTACTTCTCTAGGGTTGGGACTTCCAGGTACTGCTGGAGGTGCTCGTCGCGGAGCTCTTTGAGGGTCCCGTCCCCCTTCATCCTGCGCAGCACCTCGTTTACGCAGCCGACGAGCGGGTTGCCCTCCTCGAAGAGCATCCCGAACTCTTCACTACCCGGGTACTGGCCGATGACCTCGGAGTCCCCTATCTCGATGTCGCGCAGGTAGACCGTGGTCACCAGGTCGGTCACGAACGCGTCGATCTGGCCGCTTTCGAGCGCGCTTCTGGCGTCGTTGGTCGAGTCGTAGACCTTTGCCTGCTCCTCGGGCTCGATGGTCGTGTTCACGAAGTCGAGCGCCGTGGTGCCGACCTGGGCCCCCAGGCGGTCGTCTTCGAGGTCGGAGAGGCTCTCGGCGTCGGCGGCGGGGGAATCGTTGAGGACGAGGACGCCCTGGGCGTTCTCGAAGTAGCCGTCGGAGAAGTCCACGACCCGCTCGCGTTCTGGGGTGATGGTGATCTGGTTGATGTCGAAGTCGTAGTCCTTGGCGCCGGGCGCGTAGGACTTGTTGAATGGCTCGACGACCCACTTTATGGGAAGGTCCATGCGCCTGGCCACTTCGCCGGCGACCTCGCCTTCGTAGCCCCCGTAGCTTTGCGGATCGCCTTTAAACCACGGCGGGTAGGCGGGTTTGTCCGTCGCGACCGTCAGCGTACCGTCCTCGAAGAGCGGGGGTTTCTCGAGGTCGCAAGAGGCCTGGCCTTCAGAAGAAGATCCCTCGCTCGTCGCGCCGCCGCAACCGGCCAGGAACAGGCTCGCGGCCAACAACCCGGCCAGCACCATCCGCTCTCTCACGCGCCGACTCCGATCTTCTCTGAAGTATTGTGAGCTTGCCCAACCGTGGGAGCCGGCAGTATAGGGACCGCGCCAAACGGTTTCAATCGTAGGACGCATCCGGGGCGGCGGCTTATACTTGCGCGGGTGAGCGCCGGACCGAGCGAACCTCGACAGGTCGACGTCCGCCTGCTGCTGGCGTTCGTCTGCGCCACGGCCTTCGCGGTCGTCCTGAACGGTACGATGCTGCCCGTCGCGCTGCCGGAGATCGGGGCCGCGCTGTCGCTTGGTCCCGTGGCCCTCGGTTGGATCATCACCGGCTACTTCCTCGTGAACGGGGTCGCCATTCCCTTCTTCGGGCGCCTGGCCGACCTGTACGGGGTGGCCCTGCTCTACGGCGTGGGCCTCGCGACGTTCTTTCTCGGCTCCGTCGTGTGCGTCCTCGCCCCCGGCTTCGGACTCCTGATGGCGGGCAGGCTCGTGCAGGGCGCGGGCGCCGCCGCGGTGGTCGGCCTCGGCCCGACGGCGGTGAGCCTCGTCTTTCCGCCGGAGAGGCGCGGAAGGGCCCTCGGGCTCGTGGGCGCGGCGATCGGGGCCGGCGCCGCCTCCGGCCCCGTCCTCGGGGGGGTCGTAACCGACCTTTTCGGCTGGCGCGCGCTCTTCGCGGCCGGCGCCCTCTTCGGCGCCCTGGCGCCGTTCGCCTTCAGGGTGCTGCCGAGGGGCGCCACCTCGCCCGGCGGCCGGTTCGACCTCGCCGGCGGGCTGCTCTTTGCCTTCGCGCTCGGCGGGGCGCTGCTGGCGCTCACGCGGGGGGCCGGGGGCGGCGTGGGGGATCCCGTCTTTCTCCTCTCCGCCGCGGTTGCGGTCGTTGCGCTGGCCGGTTTCGTGCTCCGCCAGGCGACGGCGCCGGTCCCGTTCGTGCCGCGGGTGTTGCTCGCGAACCGGGGCTACGTGTGGTTGTGCGTGGCGACGCTGCTGCTGGTCGGCGTGATCATAGCCGTTGAGGTCGCGGTGCCGCTGCCGCTCGCGCGGCTCAACGGCCTGGGTGCCACGCAGATAGGGCTCGTGCTGTTGCCTTCGGCGCTCCTGACCATCGTCTGGGGGCCCGTGTCCGGTGGGATCGTGGACCGGCTCGGCGTGGCCGCGCCGACGGCCCTGGGCGCTGCGGCCTGCGTTTTGGCCCTCGTGTTGCTCTCGGGTTTCGGCGTCGGGGGGCCGGTCTGGGTGACGGGGGCGCTCGTGGCGGTCGTGGGCGCCGGGACCACCCTAGCCAAGATCGCCACCTCCACCGGCGTCTCGCTCGCCGTGCCGGAGGAGAACCTGCCCTCCGGCATCTCCGTCAACGAGATGGTCTGGATCTCGGGCGCCGGCATCGGCACGGCGCTCGTCTCGGCCGTCGCCGCCGCCCGCGGGGGCACCCCGGACCCGATCAACCCCCTCCACGCCGGCCCCGGCGTCGACTACAGCGACGCCTTCCTCTCGCTTGCCGTACCCCTGATCCTGGTCGTGCTGGTCTCGGCCAAACTGGAGAGGACCTATCGGAAAGGCCGGCGACGGGGGGCAGCCTGATGGTTGCACGGGAGAGGTTTGGGGAAACATCTAGAATATTCGTGGAGACGGCGACGGAGGAGAGCGAGAGATGACCGAGGCAGTGCAGAATGAGAGCCCGCTGCGGAGCGACCGCGGCTCGACCACCATCAAGGACACGGTCGTCTCCAAGATCGCGGGTATGGCCGCCGGGGAGGTGGAGGGCGTTCACATGGGGGGCGGGGCCTCCCGGTCGGCGGGAGGCCTGCTCGAAGGGATAACGGGCTCGGACAGCACCACCCGCGGCGTGAGCGTCGAGGTCGGCTCCGTCGAGACGGCCATAGACCTGAAGATGGGCATAGACTACGGCAAGAACATCCTCGGCACCGTCGGCGAGGTGCGGCAGAAGATCACCGAACGCGTCCAGAACATCACGGGCCTGAAGGTCACCGAGCTCAACGTGACCATAGCCGACGTCATCTTCCCGGACGACGAGCAAGACGCAGGAAACGGAAGCCAGCAGGGGGCCATCGCGGGTTCCTCCAGGACCGGCCCGGAGTTCGAGACGCGCACGATGCCCAGGAGTGAGCTCCGGCCCGGCGCCGCCGAGCGCGAGACCACCCCCGTGGAGCCAACCAGCCGGACCTACACGGAGGGCAGCAGCGGCCCGATCCCCGAGGAAGAGGTCCGCGCCGAGGGCGCGCCCGTCGAGGAGGACGAGGTCCGCTGGATGCGACCCGGCGACGAAGGCACGTCCACAGAGAACACGTCCATAGAGAACACGTCCATAGAGAACACGTCCATAGAGAACACGTCCATAGAGAACACGTCCATAGAGAACACGTCCAGGGAGAGCGCGTCCACGGAGAACACGTCCAGGGAGAGCGCGACCACGGAGAATACGTCCACGGAGGGCGTGTCCACCGAAGAAGGCGCCACGACATCCGAAAGCGAGGCGTCCGGGGATGAGGCCGGACCGGCGACCGGCGGCACGGGTGGGACCGGCACAGGGAGCACCGGCACAGGGAGCACCGGAACGACCGGAAGTGGGGATACCGGGGCGACCCGGAGCGGGGACGAGAGGACGCGGGAGATAGACCGCGAGCGGGTCTCCGAGGTCGAGGAGCGCCGTTCCCGCAGGCGCAGGCGCCGCAGCGAGGAGAGTTAGGACCCTTCCTGCCCCTTGGCGAAGGACCTCCTCGGCCCGGACCTGAAGCTCCTCTTCTGCGGGTACAACCCGTCGCTCAGGTCCGGGGCCACGGGCTACCACTACGCCCACCCGGGCAACCGCTTCTGGCGCGTCCTGCACGCCGCCGGCCTCACCGACCGCCTGCGTAAGCCGGAAGAAGACCGGGCGCTGCTCGAAGAGGGCATCGGCTTCACGAACCTCTGTCCGCGTCCCACCCGCAGGGCCGACGAGCTCTCGCGGGAGGAGATCCGGGCCGGCGCCGAAGAGCTCAAAGCCACGCTCGAACGCCACGAACCCCGCGCCGTGGCCTACACGGGCATAGGCGTCTACAAGTGGTTCCGGGCCACCTCGAAGGTCGGGTGGGGCGTGCAGCCGGAGCCCGCCGTGCCCGGCGTGGTGGACGTCGTCGTGCCCTCGCCCTCGGGCCTCAACCGGATGAGCTTCGATGAGCTCGTCGAGCACTACCGGGCCCTGGTGCCTTTCGTCCGGTGACGACGGCCACAGGAAAGCCGGAGGGACCTAAAACGTAGAGCACCAAGAGGTTCCCGGCGAGGACCGGTTCGACGGGCCCCCGACTTGGGAGCCCGATGTGGGAGCCCGACGCGAAGACCGTCGGCGTGTTCTCCGGCAACCAGGCGCCCGCCAGGTGTATCCGGCGCACCAACCTTTCGGGTTCCCGTGCCGGCGTTTGGGGTGGGCGCGGGGCCGCCCTCGTCATGCTAGGCTGGTCGTGGTTTCGGTGGCTACGTCCCAAGGAGGATCCATGGAGTACCGGCGTCTCGGCCGTTCCGGGCTGTTCGTCTCGTCTTTGACCCTCGGCACGATGACCTTCGGGGGGGGCGGGTCCTTCAACAAGGTCGGCTCGACCGACGTCGAGGGGGCCACCCGGCAGGTGGACATGTGCCTGGACGCCGGGGTCAACCTCTTCGACACGGCGGACATCTACTCCTCCGGGGAGTCCGAGGAGATCCTGGGTGCGGCCATCTCCGGCCGCCGCGACCGGCTGCTGCTGGCGACCAAGGCGCGCATGCCGGTCGGCGACGGCCCCAACGACGCCGGCCTCTCCCGCCACCACATCATCCGCCAGTGCGAGGCGAGCCTGAGGCGCCTCGGCACCGACTACATCGACCTCTACCAGGCCCACGAGTGGGACGGCGTGACGCCGCTCGAAGAGACCTTGGAAGCCTTCGATTCCCTCGTCCGCTCCGGCAAGGTCCGCTACGTCGGCTGCTCCAACTACGCCGGCTGGCAGCTCATGAAGGCCCTCGGGGTGGCCGAGCGGCACGGGTACGGGCGGTACGTGAGCCAGCAGATCCACTACACCCTGGAGGCCCGCGACGCCGAGTACGAGCTCGTCCCCCTATCGCTCGACCAGGACTGCGGCATCCTCGTCTGGAGCCCGCTCGCGGGCGGCCTGCTCTCGGGCAAGTACCGCCGCGACGAGGACGCCACGGAAGGACGCCACTTCGAGGGCTGGGACGAGCCCCCCATCCGGGACGAGAAGAGGCTCTACGACATCATAGAGGTTCTCGTCGAGGTCGCCGAAGCCCACAACGTCTCCGCCGCCCAGGTCGCCCTCGCCTGGCTCCTCGGCCGCCCCGGCGTCACCTCCATCGTCGTCGGCGCCCGCACCGACGAACAACTCGCGGACAACCTCAAAGCGGCCGACCTGACCCTGACAGAAGACGAGCGCAAACGCCTCGACGACGTCAGCGTCCCGCCGCTCATCTACCCCTTCTGGCACCAGCTAAAGACCGCCTCAGACCGCCTCGGCCCGGCCGACATGCCGCTCCTCGGCCCGCGTTTGGAGAACGGGTAAGACGAACGCCGGATAAACGGCGTAGGGGCGGGCTTCGGACCCGCCCGCCCGACGGTAGGGCGGGGCGAGGACCAACCTCCGCGGGCGTATAATGCCGGCCATGATCGTGGACAACGCCATCTACGTCGACGGTCTTCGGACGGCCGAGCCGGGGTCCCTCGAGGAGGCCTACGAGGCCTGCCGCAGCCAGAGGGGCGTCGCCTGGATCGGGCTGTACAAGCCGACGGAAGAGGAGTTCGAATCCGTCGCCGGGGAGTTCGAACTTCACCCTTTGGCCGTCGAGGACGCGACGGAGGCCCACCAGCGGCCCAAGCTGGAGCGCTACGGCGGGACGCTCTTCGTCGTGCTCAAGCCCGCCCGCTACCTCGACGACGCGGAGAGGGTCGAGTTCGGGGAGATCCACATCTTCGTGGGCGAGGGCTTCGTCATCACCGTGCGCCACGGCGAGGCGCCGGACGTGGGCGAGGTGCGGCGGGGCCTGGAGGCGAACCCGGACCTGCTCAAGCATGGGCCGGAGGCCATCTTGCACGCCATCATGGACAGGGTCGTGGACGACTACGGGCCTGTGGTGGACGGGCTGGAGAACGACATCCAGGAGATAGAGTCCGAGGTCTTCGGCGGCAACGCCAACGTCTCCCGGCGCATCTACGAGCTGTCGCGGGAGGTGATCCAATTCCAGAGGGCCGCCCAGCCCTTAAGGGAGGTCCTGAACGACCTGCTGCGGGGCGAGGCCATCGAGGTGGACGACGAGGTGCGCCGCTACCTGCGCGACGTCCAGGACCACGTCTTCCAGGTCACCGAGAGGCTCGCCAGCTTCCGCGAGCTCTTGCAGAACATCCTCAGCGTCAACCTGACGATGGTCAGCCTCTCGCAGAACGAGCAGGTAAAGAAGATCAGCGCCTGGGCCGCCATCCTCTTCGCGCCGACCCTCGTCGGCACCGTCTACGGCATGAACTTCGACCACATGCCCGAGCTGCACTGGCTCCTCGGTTACCCCTTCGCCCTGGCGCTGATGGCCCTGATCTCGGCGGTGCTTTACCTCTCGTTTAAACGCCGCGGCTGGATGTAGCAACGTAACACGCCGGCTGCGCCGAAAGCCCGGATCTTCGGGTTCCACCGGCGTGGTAGGGGCTGGCTCGAAACGCGCGCGGGCGGTCGTCCCGGCTTCGTAAGACACGGTGTGCGCCGGCGGGGGTGTCGGGTTTAATTGCGGGAACGTCCCACATCCGTGAGGGAGTAGCGTATGGCAGAAGGCAGGCCCGCCATCCTGGCCGAAGGGCTGGAGAAGAGCTACGGCACGACCCGCGCCCTGGCCGGGCTCGACCTGGCGGTGGAGGAGGGCACTGTGTTAGGTCTTCTGGGGCCCAACGGCGCCGGCAAGACCACGGCGGTTCGCATCCTGACAACGTTGCTGGCGCCCGACGCCGGGCGGGCCGAGGTGACCGGCCTCGACGTGGTCAGGCAGGCGGACGAGCTGCGCTCGAAGATCGGGCTCACGGGGCAGTACGCCGCGGTGGACGAGTACCTCACGGGTAGGGAGAACCTGGAGATGGTCGGGCGGCTCTACCACCTCTCGAAGAAGTACTCCCGCAAGCGGGCCGACGAGCTGCTGGAGCGCTTCGATCTAACGGGGGCCGGCTCGCGGCTGGTAAAGACCTACTCCGGCGGGATGCGCCGCCGCCTCGACCTCGCGGCATCCCTCGTGTACTCCCCGCCGATCCTCTTCCTCGACGAGCCGACGACGGGCCTCGATCCCAGGAGCCGCCTGGCGATGTGGGAGATCATAGGCGAGCTCGTCTCCGGCGGGACGACCCTCCTCCTGACGACCCAGTATCTCGACGAGGCCGACCGGCTCGCCGACCGCATAGCCGTCGTGGACACGGGGCGCGTCATCGCCGAAGGAACCGCCGACGAGCTCAAAGCGAAGGTCGGCGGCGAGCGCCTCGAGCTGGTCGTCTCCGAAGACAGCGACCTCCGGACCGCGGCCCGGGCCCTCGAACGCCACGCGAAGGGCGGAGCCGGCGGCGGTGTCCGAACCGACGTCGACCGCCGCCACGTCGGCGCCACCGTCGAGGGAGGGGCGCGCCTGCTCGTCTCCGTCGTGCGCGACCTAGACGCCGCGGGCGTCCAGGTGGACGACCTGGGCCTGCACCGGCCCACCCTGGACGACGTCTTCCTCGCCCTCACCGGCCGCGCCGCGGAGCCGTCGGAGGAAGGGCTGCCCGGCCATCAAGAGAAGGAGACCGCATGAGTGCCGCGAACGTCCGTCCCGAGGAGGCGCGTCCGTTGCAGCGGAGCAGGCTGTACTGGGCGTTCGCGGATGGGTGGGTGCTCGCGAAGCGGAACCTCGTCCAGATCCCGCGCATCCCCGAGCTGCTCGTCTTCGCGACCATCCAGCCGGTCATGTTCGTGCTGCTCTTCCGCTACGTCTTCGGAGGGGCCATAGACGTCGGCGGGGAGAGCTACGTCAACTACCTGATGGCCGGCATCTTCGTCCAGACCGTCGCCTTCGGCGCCGTGACCACCGGCATCGGCCTCGCCGAGGACCTCAAGCGCGGCCTCGTCGACCGCTTCCGTAGCCTCCCGATGTCCCGCTCCGCCGTGCTCACCGGCCGCACCATCGCCGACCTGGTGCGCAACGTCTTCGTCGTCCTCGTCATGCTCCTCGTCGGCCTGCTCGTCGGTTTTCGTCCCGAGGCCGGCGTCGCGGGATGGGCCGGGGCCGTCGGGCTCTTGCTCCTCCTCAGCTTCTCGTTCTCCTGGATCGGGGCGACCGTGGCCCTCCTCATAGGCAGCGTCGAGGCCGTCCAGTCCGCGGGCTTCATCTGGCTCTTCCCCCTGACCTTCGCCAGCAGCGCCTTCGTCCAGACAGACAACATGCCGGACATCCTACGCGCCTTCGCCAACAACCAGCCCATCACCCTGATCGTGGACACCGTCCGCGGCCTCCTCCTCGATCGGCCCGTAGGCCCAGAAGGCTGGCAGGCCCTCGCCTGGTGCCTCGGCATCCTCCTCGTCTTCGTCCCGCTCTCCGTCTCCCTCTACAGGCGCGTCTCGGCACGCTGAGGCGCCCGGTCTCCTCCCCGCTAACCGCCCCGCGGAGCCGGGCAAATACGCCGTTTGCGTGATGCGTCCCGGGCCTCCTAGGGCGTACCCTGAGTTCTTAAGGGGATGGAGGGTCGGGATGATCTGCATGCTGATTACAAACGACGGGGTCGCCGCGTGATCTCCGGCAGTCCGCGGCGCAGCGGACTGCCCGCCGCGGGCGAGCTCGCGGAGGATGTCACGACGGTGCGCGCGGCGTACCGGGCGCTAGAGGCCAGAGACGAACAGGCGCTGAGCCGCTACGTGGACCCACGGGTCGTGTGGGTCCACCCGTTGGTCACGCGCCTCCCCTTCGACGGAACGCTGCGCGGCCTCCCCCACATCCTGCGCGCGGCCTTTCGCCGAAACGAGGAAGGCACTACCGCATGCCTCTGCGCAGACACCTTCTTGGAGATGGGCGACGGCGTACTCGTCGCAGGACGGTTCCTCGGAGTTGGCGGGAAGACCGATGAGCCTTTCTTGCACGAGTGTCACGTGAGGGACGGCAGAATATTCTGCGTACGCGGGTACCCTGCGGCTTAGCGCTGACCCCCAGATGTCACGCTACCCTGTCGAGGTCGTCTAGGACGCGAGGAAGTCCCCCAGCCCGATAACCGGATGATCTCTAGTGCTCTGTTGAAGTCGCTGTATCTAGACGTCGAGCACGACGTCCGAGAGCAGGCTGCCGATGCAGATCAAGCGGAGCCCCTTCTCCGGCTCCTCGTCGCCGAGGGCGAAGGCCGTGCCCCGGTCGATTCCCCGCCTTCGAGGCGCTACCGGGTATGGGTGGTGCGGTCTCACAGGCGCAGACGCGGCGGCCGGGGCGCGATGAGGTGCACGAGCGCGAACAGTTCGAGGCCGAAGGGCGGGTAGCCGAGGAAACCCAGGAGCGGCATCTCGAAGACGTGCAGGAACTCGACACCAGGGGTGTTGTAGGTCCACTTCGGGTAGGACCAGAAGTTCCACATCTCCCAGAAAAAGCCGCACGCCAAGGCGCCGAGGGCCAGCGCAGCGACCGGCCGCCAGTCCCCGCGTGCGAGGTACGACAGCAACGATGGCCGCCCGCGCCACGCGTTGATCGGCTCCGCGAGGAAGAAGGCCGAGCCCCACAGGAGCGGATAGAAGTACCCGGGCAGCGCCATCGAGAGCGCGACCATGGCGGCCCCGGTGCCGAGCATCGCGAGCAAGAGGCCCCGCGTGGGCTCCAGGCGCGGCCCACCGGAGAGGCGGCGCATCCAGCCCGCGGAGCGCACGAACTCGGCCGTCTCGAAGACGGCCGGCATCACCGTGGAGAACGAGAGGGTAGTCAGCAGGAAGTACGTGAGCGCGTCGAACCGGTCGCCGCCGAGGTACTCCCAGTTGTGGGTGCGCTCGTTGAACGCCTCGAACAGCCACCACGCCGGCGCCGAGCACGCGAACAGGAGCGCGAAGTCCCGCGGCGAGCGCGTGAGGATCGAGGTGCCGCTGCGGCGCAGCACGAGGGCGTCCACCAGGAGCGCGTAGCCGAGCCACAGCGGGAAGAACAGCAGGTGGGTGCGCAGGCCCGGCAACCCCCAGTTCAAGGGCCAAGCCAGGGCGATGAGGAGCACACCGAACCAGCCGTGCGGGGCCAATGCCGGACCCAGACGCCGAAGACGTTGCGCCGATAAGCGACTCACGTTGCTATCTTAGGGCGAATCTTCGTCGCTGAGGCCTCGTCGGGATCCCTCTTCGAGCGGTCGCCGGGATCAGGCGTCGAGGACCACATCGGAGAGCGGGCTGCCGATGCAGATGAGGCGCAGGCCTTTGCCGAGCTCTTCGTCCCCGATGGCGAAGGCCATGTCCTGGTCGATCTCGCCCTCCAGGCACTTCTGGATGCACGTCGTGCACGTGCCGCTGCGGCAATCGTAGGGGAGGTTGAGCCCGGCGTCCTCGGCCGCTTCGAGGATGTACTCGTCCTCCGCAACCTCCAGGGTCAGGCCGCTCTTCTCGAAGGTAACCTTGTGCTTCTTCGCCACTTCATCTCCTGACAAGAATAGCCCCGACCCCGAACGTCGCGGAGCCGGAGCTATCGAATTATGGGTTCTAGGTTCGAGGTCGCCCGCTGCCCGGGCTTCGAGGTTCGAGGGGTGAGTGATCGGGGCCACGCCTCGAATGGCACCCCTAAAGCCTAGAACCTAAAACCTAGAGCCTGATGCCTTCTAACCTACCTCTGCTCGAACTCCTCGCCGGGCGCGCCGCACACGGGGCACTCCTCGGGGGGCTGTACGCCCTGCATCTCCTCGCCGCAGGTGCCGCAGGCCATCGTTACGGTCATGGGCGGGTGCGGGGCCCCGCCGTTCTCGGCCTCGATGGACTCGCCTGTGTCTTTGGCGAGGTCTGCTATGGAGACCTTGCCGGTGATGACGTCCTCCATCGTGGTGCGGGCGCCGCTCAAGGCGTCCTCGGCGAGGGGCAGGTCTATGCGGGTGACGCCGCGCTCGCGGGCGAGCTTCTCGGTCATGTTGCGCGAGATGTTGCGCATAAAGCCCTTGGGCGCCCGGTCGAGGCGGTCTATGGCCTCCTGCGTCCAGGTGAACTCCTTGGAGCCGCCCTCGGGGACCTTCAGCTCTTCGCCGGCCTTCCGGAAGGCCGTGTGGTCGATGGGGCAGGCAGCACCCGTGGTCTCCTGGACCTGCTGCTTGGCGTGGCTCACCGGGCAGCCGCCAGCCTTCGGCCCCTCTGCCTCGACCTCGGGGGCCTCGCGGCCGGTCTCCTCGCGGTACTGCTGCTCGACGTACTCGCGGGTGATGGTGGAGTAGCCCTTCTTGAGGGCGCTCTTCTCCACGCGGGCCCTGACGCGGCGCTTCTCCTGCCACTCCTCCAGGGAATCGAGGAGGACGGTTGCGTCCTCGGTCCAGTGAAGCTCGCGGCCGTCGTAGACCTCCGAGAGGTTCATGGTCTCGTCGCCACTCGTGGTAGCGATCCCGGCGTCAACGGCGTGGAAGTGGGTCGGGCCGGAGCCGCAGACCGGGCACTTCGCGGGCTTGCCCTTGGCGACGTAGCGGCAGACGTCGCACTCGAAGCGGTCCTGGCCCTGGGCGACGCGGTGAATCTCGTCCCGGACGTCGGCGGAGACGCCCTCGATGTCGCCCTGGTCCTCGCTGCGGCCGAACCCGCCGCGGCCGGCCTCCAGGATCTCGTCCTTGGTGACCTCGCCGTTGCCGTTTTTGTGACCGTTGCCGTTCGCCTTGCCGTTAACGGCTCCGTTGCCATTACCGTTCGCCTTGTCTGCCGTGCGCTCGTCGAAGTCCTTGAAGAGGGAGTCGATGGGCTTCTCCTCGCCCATGGCTTCGGCCTCGCGCATCTGGTCGCCGATGGCGCGCATGGACTCCATGGCGCCGGGGGGGAGGATGCTCTTGATGACCTCGTCGATGACGCCCGTGGTTATTACCGTGTAGCCCTTCTCGATGGCGTAGCGGATGATCGCGCCGGTCGCCATGCCGACGACGAAGCCGGGGATGCGGTCGAGGCGCAGCAGGGCCTCGTCGGTCCAGGTCATGTGCTCTTCGGCGGTGTACAGGTCGGGCGCCTGGTACTCGTAGTTGCCGATCAGGACGTTCGTCGGCAGGTAGCGCATCATGTTCTCGGTGTTGCCGCCGATGTCCATCTCGTCGTCGGAGTGGTAGCCGATGCGGCCCATCACCACGAGCGTCGGGTTGACCTCGTTTACGTACTTCATCGTCTGCTCGAAGGGCTTGCCGGCGAGCAGCGTCGTCTTGAGCTCCACGCCCTCGTCCTCGGCGATCTTCTTGGCGACCTCCAGGTGTGCCGTGTAGATCTTGGCGAGCCCGGAGTCGATGATCTCCTCGTGCAGCTTCTCCTGCTCCTTGAACCGGAACACCTTCTGCGCCTTGCTCGAAAGAACGCCCGCGATGGAGTGGAACATCGCGTAGTGGAAGTACGGGTCGAAGACCGAGATGGCCTCGACGGTCCCGCCGAACTCGCGGGCGAGGCTTATCGCGCGCTTGAGGCCGCCGAGCGACTTGGCCGAGCCGTCCACGGCGACGACGATGTGCTCGAACGGCGAACGGTCGAGGTCCTTGACGATGAGGGTGTCGGCCTTGGTCAGGCGGCGGACGACGCGCTCGGTGACGGTGCCGAGCACGGTGTCCTTGACGGCGGCCATCCCCATGGCGCCGATGACGACGAGGTCGAAGTCGTTGTCGTTCACGTCCTCGACGATGACCTTGAAGTTCTTGCCCTCCAGCGAACGGCGGACGAGCTCGACGTCGTGCTTCTCGCACAGCGGTTCGAGGACGTCGATGTAGGAGTCGGTGATTATCTCCAGGCCCTTGGTGATGAGCTGGTCGTGGATCTTGCGCTGGCGCTTCATCTCGTCCTCGTCGCGGAACTCCTCCGGGAGCCCGGACTCCATCTGACGGAAGCGGACGTCGTGCATCTTGGCGGCGTAGGCGTGGCAACCCGCGACCCTGCCCCCGAACTGCCGCGCAACGTCGACGCCGATGACGCACGCCTGGTTGGAGTAGTCCGAGTTGTCGACCGGGACGTAGATCTCTTTGTACATGTACCGCTCCCCTAACCGTAAGGACGCCGGATCTGGTGTTCTCCAAGTTGCAGCACAAAAGCGCCACTCTCGCGTACGCGTAATGTACCTTTAACCCCCCTACACCGCAAATAAAAGCGTTCACACGGATAAATACCGCGTCCCGCTGGAAAATCCGCCCCATCTGCCCGAGTATGACCGGGGAGACCGACCGAAAAGGAGGCCGTCCGGGATGGACGCCGACGCGACGGAACGGGGCAGGAGAATAACCGAGGACCGGGGGGCTTACGCGGCGGGAGCCGCCTTCGTCGACGACGAGTTCGTGCCGGTGGGTGAAGCGCGCATCCCCATCCTCGACTGGGGCTTCTTGCGCTCGGACGCGACCTACGACGTGGCCCACGTCTGGCGGGGGAGCTTCTTCCGGTTGGAGGACCACCTCGACCGCTTCGAGCGGGGAGTGGCGAAGCTGCGCATGAGCCTGCCTCACGGGCGGGGCCGCATACGCGAAATTCTCGTCGAGTGCGTGCGCCTGAGCGGACTGCGCGACGCCTACGTGGAGATCATCTGCACCCGCGGGATACCGAAGCCCGGCTCGCGCGATCCGCGCGATTGCGAGAACCGCTTCTACGCCTTCGTCGTGCCTTTTATCTGGATCTTCACCCCCGAAAAGCAGGAGCGGGGCCTCCACCTCACCGTCAGCCCCGTCGAGCGCATAGCGCCGGAGGCGGTCGACCCGACGGTCAAGAACTACCACTGGCTCGACCTCCAGGCCGCCCTCCTGGACGCCTACGACCGCGGGGGAGAGACGGCGGTCCTCGTGGACCGGCACGGCAACGTGGTAGAAGGCCCCGGCTTCAACGTCTTCGCCGTGAAGGACGGCCGCGTCTCGACGCCGGACCGGGGCGTCCTCGAAGGCGTCACCCGCAGGACCGTTATAGAGCTTGCGGGGGAGCTGGGGGTCCCCCTAGAGGCGAGGCCCGTCTCCGCCCGCGAGCTCCGGCTCGCCGACGAGGCGTTCGCCTCCAGCACGGCCGGCGGGATCATGCCCTTTACGACCGTCGACGGCTCCCCGCTTGGCGACGGCAGGCCCGGCCCCGTCACCGGGCGCTTGCGCGAGGCGTACTGGAACCTCCACCGCGACCCCCGCTTCTCCCTGGCCGTCGAGTACGACTGACCCGGGTTCAGCCCTCCACGCGCGAGGTCCAGACCCCGTAGCCAATGAGGCGGCCCGGCAGGTCGCGCAGCACGGGAATCTTCGGCAGCAACCTCAGCAAGAGCGGGGGGGAGAAGGGCCTGTTCGATCCGAGGGCCGGCGCGAGGACGTTCTTCTGGATCTGGGCCTGGAAGGCCTGGATCACCCTGGTCGGCAACTCCCGCCGCCGCTGCACCGCCGCGAGTTGCTTCTCGCTAAGAGCAACAAGCCGCCCCTGGCTCTCGCGCAGCGGCCCGACCAGGATGTTCGCCGCCGATACGGCGTCCTGGACGGCGTAGTTGATGCCGACCCCCGCAACCGGGCTCATCACGTGGGCCGCGTCCCCGATGAGCAGGAGCCCCGGCCTGTGCCACGTCGGGCAACGGCTCGACTCGACCGAGAGCAGCGAGACCTTGCGCCAGTCCGTCAGGTGTTCCACCCGGTCGGCGAACTCGGGGATAAGCTCGGCGAACTGCCGCTTGAGCTCCCCGATTCCTTCGTGGCGGAGCTCCGGGAAGGTGCCCTTCGGGATAACGTACCCGGCCTGCCAGTGGTCGTCGCGGTCGAGCATGATCGCGATGTGCCCCCTCCCGAACCGGCCGACGAGGCCTTCGGTGTCCCCGGGCTTCCTCGGCACCCTGAACCAGAGCACGTCCATCGGCGGCGAGGTCTTTATGGGCTCTATCCCGGCGAGCCGCCGCACCCGGCTCCCGCGCCCGTCCGCCCCGACGGTGAGCGCCGCCCGCACCTCGTGGCGCCCGTCCTCGTCCTCGTAGGAGACGCCGCGCACGACGCCGCTCTCTTCGACGAGCTCACGCACCCGTGCCCCCATCACGAGCCGGAAGTTCGGGTACTTTTTCGCCTCCCCGGTGACGAGCTCAAGAAAGCTCGTCTGGGGCATGACGGTGACGTAGGGGAACTTCGTCTTGAGGCGCGAGAGGTCTATGGGCGAGAACGGGCCCTCCTCGGTCTGGATGGTGATGTTGGAGATCTTGCTGTGCCGCAGCTTCAGAAGCCGGTCGGCGAGCCCCAGATGGTCCATGATCTCCATGACCGAAGGGTGCAGCGTGTCCCCCCGGAACTCGCGGTCAAAGTCCGGGTGCGCCTCGAGAAGCGTCACGTTCACGCCTTTCCGGGCCAGCAACAACGCCAGCACGGCCCCCCCTGGCCCCCCGCCCACGACGACGCAGGTGGTGCGCGTCACGTCCGAGACCCCGTGGGGTTCCGCGAGGCCGGTGTTCGCCCTCTTCCTCTTCTCCGCTGTCTCCGTCACGGCATGACCTCCTTCGCTGGCCTTCTCTAAACCTTCGGCCCCAACCCTTCGAGAAAGATGCCGACGGCCGTCTCCATGTGCTCTTCGTCAGTGAGGCCGTCGGCGCGCAGGGCGGGGAACAGGATCTTGCCGGCGGCCTGGGGGATGAGCATCCCCACGAAGGCCCGCGCGCTGGAACGGGTGTCGTGGGGCCGCAGCCGGCCGAGCTCGACCTGGCGCGACAGGTACCCCTTGAGAAAACCGAGCACCCTCGCCGCCGTCGCCTTGCCGAGCATGTCCGCGAGCCCCGGACGCCTCATTGCCTCCCCCACCAGGAGCTTCATCATGCGCTGGCTGACCGGGTTGTTGACGGTCGCGAAATACGCCCGCGCTATCTCCGGCAGGACCTCCTCGGGCGGACGGTCCATCATGGACGCGGGGTCCTCGACCGCGCTCCGCAGCGGCGCGTGCGTCGTCAGGACCGCGTTGAAGAGGGCCTCCTTGTCCGGGAAGTACCAGTAGATCAAAGCCGGAGACTGCAACCCCGCCGCCCCCGCTATGCTCTTGATCGTCGCCCCCTTGAACCCCTTCGTCGAGAACTCCTCGAACGCCGCGTCCAGGATCTGCCCCCGCCTGCCCGCCTCCTCCGCCAACCAATCCTCCTTGATCGAACGTTCAATAACCGCAGTCTAGCCATGATTGAACGTTCTGTCAAGAGCACGAAGTAACCCAGTTGTTTGTCGTGTTACGGGGTAGACTGCTCTGATGACGATCGATACTTACGGGATGAAGTTCGCGAAGCTCTACAGGCGGTGGATCGGACACGACCTGGCGGATCACGGCCCGGACCTCGGGAGTTTCCGACCCGGGTTCTACGAAGGGCTTCGACGGGAGGATGAGCCGGTAGTGTGGGGGTTCATCGAGGAGAATTACCTGCTCAGGTATAGGGACTTCTTGAGAATCGAGTTCGAGTGGAGCGCCGATGGGTTGTGGCGAATACCGTTCCCTGGTTCCGTGGGGATAGGCGAGTATCGGTCGCCGGCGGACTACGGAATGCCCGGGCCGTTGGCCGCGAGGCTTCACGCGTGGCAGGCCAATCTCGATACTAGGGACCCGACAGCGGAACCTGAGGACGAAGACTTCGACTACGAGGCGTCGGACGCCGAGGGCCTGGAGATAGCCAAACAAGTCAAGCTGTTCCTCGGAGACGATTACTACGTCGATTACTACGTCGAGTTTCGGCCTTTCCGGGAGATCGTCCTGCGGGAAGGCGGGGCGGTCGAGCTCGAAGTGCCGGCGTTCATCACCGATCTGGCCCGATGAGCTACCCGTACGACGGCGTGGATTTGCGGGAGCATCCGGAGGCGTACCGGGTTGGGCGCGGGGAGCAGGGCGTGTTCCACGCCGAGCCTTACAAGGGCGAGTTGTTGCCGCTGTGGAGCTTCAAGACCGAGGAGGCGGCGCGGGAGTCGTCCGGGAAGATCTACGCGAAGTTCGAGGAGTACCGTTCGGAGGGCGACTTCGTCGGGATGGACGTCGCCAGGAAGTACTTGCAGATGGGATGGACCAGAGCCCGGCGCTACGCCAAGTACGAGGGCGGCAAGAAGAGCAAGCCCCGCGAGGAGGAAGACCCGGAGAAGAGCCGGGCGGCGGAGATTTTCCGCGAGAAGTGGCGCCTGGCGGCGGAAGACGAGGAGTACCTGCGGCTCAAGGGGGAGCACAAGCGGCGAAACGAGTAGCGGTTTCGGGCGTATAAGGCTTCTGGAGCAACGAGCAAAAGGAGAGAGTTATGCGCAACCCGATACTGGCGGCCATCCTCAGCGTCATCGTCGCGGGGCTCGGACAGATCTACAACGGCCAGATAGGCAAGGGCGTCATCTTCATAATCCTCCAGATCATCAACGGCGCGTTGACGCTCGTCTTGATCGGTTGGATCCTCATGCCCATAGTGGGCCTCTGGGCGACCATCGACGCCTACCTCGTCGCGAAGCGCAACAACGAGAGGTACGGCTTGGGGTAACATCCTCGGTATGGACGCACGTGAACTGTTGACCCTGGAGAGCGCCGTCACCGCCATAGACGAGGCGGCCTCCGCCGTCGCCCGCGAGGTCGAACGCGACCGCCTGCGCGAGACCTCCCTGGCCCGCCTCTCCACCGTCGAAGCCGAGCTAAACCGAAGCCGCATCGCGCTAGAGAAGATCATAAAAGAGGAGACCCGCTAGCGCTGGCCGGCACGCTGCGGCCAACGCCCCGCTCCCAGCACCGCGCGGCGCGACCCTCAGCACGTCCCCCCGGGACCAAGCCGGAGGCCGAAGACCGGTGGCGTGCCGAAAGCGGAGGCGAAGCCGCAGCGTGCTGACCATCTAGCGTAGCCCCAGCGTGCTAGCTCGCGCATCCTCCGGTGCTTACAGGTTCGGTGCGGGCGGCGGCCACCGGCAGGTGGCTCGCGACCAGGCGGGAGGGGATGCCGAAGCCGGCGTTGCTTGAGTCGGCGCGGCTGGCGAAGATGGTGGAAACCACCTCGCCGTCGGCGTTGACTGCGGGGCCGCCCGAGTTTCCGGGGCGGACAAAGACGCGGAAGCCGGTGACGACGCGTTCGACCGGGCCCTCGTTGTAGGCGTCGCCGGAGATGACCCGTTTGGTCTCCCCGGTGCGGGCGGGGCGCACGTCTAGCGGGCCGTTCTGGGGGAACCCGATCACGGCCGCCGGCTCGCCCATGCGGGGGGGTGCGAGCGGCAGGGGGGAGAGGCCGAGCTTCCTTACGCGCAGGATGGCGACGTCGTTCTTCTCGTCGAAGAGGACGACCCGCGCCCGCAGGCTAGGGCCCACGCCCTGGGGCTGCACCCTCGTGACCGTCTCGCCGGCGACGACGTGGGCGTTGGTGACGACGAGGTTTCTGGAGGCGACCCAGCCCGAGCCCTCCACGCCGTAGCCGCAGGCAACGCCGGTTACCCGCACGGTCCCCGCGGCAGCCGCCTCCACCTCCGGGTCGGAGACGATGTCCTCCTCGGGGGGCGCGACGTCCGGGTTCGGGCCCCGGATCTCGGGCAGCGGGTCGATCTCGGCGGCCGCCCGGGTGAGCATCCCGGCTGGCATCCGCTCGTTGAGGGAGCGCAGGATCTTCGACTCTTCGACGACCGGGTGCAGGCCGGCGAGCGGGGGGGACTGCAAGGCGAAGACCCCCACGGCCCACACCAAAACGAGCGAGAGCGCGAGGCCCAAAGCGCCGCCCCCGAGCCCGTCCAGGGCCGACGAGGCTGGGCCCGTGAGCCGGTTGCGCAGGGCCCCCCCGACGATGCGGGCCAGGATCTCCCCTAGCACCGCGAAGGCCACGATGCAGATAAGGGTGATGCCGAGGCCGTAGATCGGGTTGCCCCCGTCCGGCGCGAGCGACGGCGCGATCCTGGACCCGACCGAAGCCCCAACCACCACGCCCACGAGCGAGAACACGCCCGCAAGAAACCCGGTGCGCGCACCGCGCAACACCGCCAGAACGACGAAGAGGCCGATGAAAAGGTCGAGCGCCACCATTCGCAAGATTCTACTCTTTAGCACGGCGCTTCGCGGCGTGCTGGTGGCCCGCGAAGCCGGAGCGTGACGGCCCGGTATAATCCTCCCCATGAGAGCCGCCGAGTTTCTGCCGGAAGTACAGAAGACGTTCGAGGAGAGCGGGGAGCCGGGCTACCGTCTGGGCCAGGCCTACGCCGCCCTGACGGTCTCGCTCGTTCGGGACTGGGAGGAGGCTACCAGCCTGCCGAAGGGGTTGCGCGAGGCCTTGAACGAGGCCGCGCCGGCGGCGGTGCTCGACCTGCGCGACGCCTCCCGGGCCACCGACGGGACGAGGAAGTACCTTTTCCACACGCACGACGGGCACGCGATAGAGACCGTCATGATCCCGGAGAGGGGGCGGCACACCGTCTGCATCTCGACGCAGGTGGGGTGCCCTATGGCTTGCAAGTTCTGCGCGACGGGGCTTTTGGGCATCAAGCGGAACCTGAAGGCGCGCGAGATCGCCGAGCAGGTCCTCGTCGCCGCCCGCGACATCGCCCCCGAGAGGGTCTCAAACGTCGTGGTGATGGGGATGGGCGAGCCGATGCTGAACTACAACGAGACCGTGAAGGCCCTCAGGGTCCTCAACGACGGCGACGGGTTCGGGCTCGCGGCGCGGCACATCGCGGTCTCGACGAGCGGGCTCGTGGACAAGATCCGGCGTTTCGCCGACGAGCCGGAGCAGTTTCACCTCGCGATCTCGCTGCACACGCCCTTCGGGGACGAGCGGGAGGAGATCATGCCCGTCGCCTCCCGCCACTCCATCCCCGAGCTCATGGACGCCGCCCGGTACTTCGTGGACACGACGCGCCGCAAGCTCTTTTTCGAGTACACCCTGCTCGCCGGCGTGAACGACCAGCCCCGCCACGTCGAGGCGCTGGCGGAGCTTCTGGACCACCCCCTCTACCACCTCAACCTTCTCCGCTTCAACTGGACGGACACCGGCTTCTCGGCGACGAGCAAGGGGGACGCCAAGGCGTTCCTGCGCTACGCGAAGGAGCTGGGTCTCTCGGCGACGCTGCGGCCGAGCCGGGGGCAGGACATAGACGCCGCCTGCGGCCAGCTCGCCGCGAAGGACCTGCGCGGCCGCCCCGCCGTCCCCATGCTCCCAAGGCCTTGAGGGACGAGCCTTCGGAGAGGTTGGATCCGCGGGCAAAGGTCGTTTGGAGGATCTCGGGCGCCCTGAACATGCTCCCGCTCCTGGCAGGTGCCGGGTTCGGCAGCTTCGTCCTGCTGAGGTGGGTCGAGACGTCGCTTTTTATCGGGATACTTCCCGTGCTCGGGGTGCTCGTGCTCGCGGTCTTCTCCGTCTTCGTCGCCCCGGGGCTCAGGTGGCGGCGGTGGCGGTACGAGATCCGGCCCGACGAGGTGGACCTGCAGCGCGGGGTCTGGTGGGTGAGCCGGACGCTTGTGCCCCTGGCCCGCATCCAGCACGTGGACACGCGGCAGGGGCCCCTGCAGCGGCGCTACGGGCTCTCGACCGTCGTCTTCCACACGGCTGCCGGGCCGAACCAGATCCCCGAGCTCTCCACCCCGATAGCCGCCGAAGCCCGCGACCGCATAGCCGCCCTCACCAGGGAGCAGGATGAACTCTGAGGCGGACCCGCTCTCCCGCCTCCACCCCGCGGCGATGGTCATAAACGCCCTGAAGTCGATCCGGCGCCTGGTGAGCGCCTCGGCCCTGCCCGGAATAGTCGTCCTCTTCAGCCAGGGGCTGAGCCCCCTGACCATCGCCCTCGTCCTGCTCGGCGCCGTGGTGCTGGTGGTGCTCGCGGCGGTGTGGGGCTTCCTATCGTGGCGGGCGACGACCTACGGGGTGGTCGGGGGCGCGTTCCGGCTGCGGCAGGGCGTCCTCCAGAAAAACGAGCGGACGATACCCCTGGAGCACGTGCAATCCGTCGACACCGTGCAGGGGATAGTCCAGAGGATCTTCGGCGTCTACGAGGTGCGGGTCGAGACGGCGGGCGGCGGCTCGGGCGAGCCCGACGCCTCGCTGCCCGCGCTCGGACGCGGGGCGACGGAGGCGCTGCGGCGCGAGATCGAGGGCTCGAGAAGAGAGCCCGTGGGTACGGAAGAAGAGGCGGGGCCGGAGATCCTGCGGCGGCTCTCTGTGCGGGATCTCCTGATCGCGGGCGCGACCAGCGGCCAGATCGGGATCGCCCTCTCCCTGCTCGCCGTCGGCTCCCAGGTCTTCGACGAGTTCTTGTCTGAGGCGTTTTTCCGGGACCTGGTCGAGAGGCTGGCCCCGAACGCGCTGGTGGTGGTCCTGATTCTCGTGCCGGTGGTCGCGCTGTTTGCCTGGCTGCTCGCCATCGCCGGGACGGTCCTGGCCCACTTCGGCTTCACGCTCTCCCGGGACGGGGATTTCCTGTACATCAAGCGCGGCTTGCTGGAGCGCCGGGAGGCGACGATCCCGCTCGGGCGCATCCAGGCCGTCCGGATCTCCGAGGGCGTCCTGCGCCAGCCTTTCGGCCTCGCCTCCCTGCGCGTCGAGAGCGCCGGCTACGGGGAGGACGCAGGCGTCTCGGCCGTGATGTTTCCCCTGCTGCCCCGCGACGAAGTGCAGATGCTCCTGCGCGAGGCCGCCCCCGAGTTCGCAGTAGACCCGCCCCTGGTGCCCCTCCCGCGCCGCGCGCTGCGCCGCTACGTCTTCCGGGGCTGCGTGCCGGGCCTGATCCTCGCCGCTGCGGCCATCCTGGTTTCGTACCTCGTCTTCGACGCCGCCTTCGGGCTCCCGGCGCTGCTCCTGGTCCCGCTCTTTGCCCTGTACGGCTGGCAGCGCTTCAGGGACGCGGGCTGGGCCCTGGAGGATGACCGCCTCGTGGTCCGCTCTCGGAGCCTGGCCCGCGTGACCGTCGTGGCCCCCCGGCGCAGGCTCCAGTCGCGAAGCGTCTTCCAGAGCCCCTTCCAACGCCGCCTCCGGCTCGCGACCTTCGGGACGGAGGTCGCGTCGGGGGCCGGCGGCTCCGCGCTGGAGGTCACGGACCTGGGCTCCGACGACGCCGGGCGTCTCGTCGAGATGCTCTCGGCACGCACGCCTTTTCGGACGGGCAGCGAAGAGCCGGGCCGGAGGGACCATCCAGCGTGACCGCGTCGACCCGGCCCTCGAGTTCGAGCCCCGGGTAGCCCGTACGTGGCCCACCTGTCCCGGATATGCCGGGGGATGGCTGCCGGAGAGGCTCCCCTGGTTGCGTTTCTTGCGGCCTCCGGAGCCCACCGTACCGAGGCGCGGCCCTCCCCTCGTCTCTTCAGAGTGCGAGGCTCTTATAGTAATATTCGGCGCCATACGGATGGCGGCCCTGGAATCTACTCACGGTCGGTTCCACGGGTGCGGAGGGATTCCGAGCCATCCTTTGGAGGGGTCTACGCATGTTGGTGGAGTATCGATAAGGGGGTTGGTTTGAAGGGTCGGCACGAGTCGGGCGAGGGGTGCGCAAGGCGCACCCGTGGGCGTTACCTGTTGGCGCTTGTCCTCGCGGTGGTGATGGGTTTGGTGGCGGCGCTGCCGGTGTTCGCCGCGGAGGACGGGGGCACCACCGAGGAGGGCGCCGCGCCGCCGGAGGGGGCCGAGGAAGGTGGGACCGTCGAGCCCCAGGTGGTCGGGGGCGAGCCGGTGCCTACGGGCACGTTCTCGTTCATGGTCTCCATACAGGCAGACAGGAGCGACGCGCGGCCGTACCGGGAGCACTTCTGCGGGGGCTCCCTTATCGACGAGAACAGCGTGCTGACGGCGGCGCACTGCGCGGACCTCATAAGCAGGGTCAACAGCCCGAACACCGTCTCCTTCAGGGACGTCAGGATCGCCATCGGGCTCACGGAGCTGAACGGCCGGCAAGGGGTGGCGCGTCGGATCTCGAGCCTCTCGAACGTCAGGATACACCCCCTCTACAACGGCGCGAGGAGCAGCAAGTACGACGCCGCGGTCATCAACCTCGCGACCCCCGTAGATCTCCAACCGCTCCTGCTCGCCAAGGAGGGGAACAACGGGTTGGAGCGTCCGGGCCGCACGGCGGTGGTCGCCGGTTGGGGCAACACCATCCGGCAGGGCCCGAACTTCTCGCAGCCCGACAGGTTCCCCAACCGCATGCACAGGGCCTACCCGCCGATCGTCTCCGACGCAAGGGGCGAAAAGATCTACGGGATCAGCTACGTCCCCCGGCTCATGGTGAGCGCGGGCAAGCCCGGGGTCGACACCTGCCAGGGCGACTCCGGCGGCCCGATGTGGCGCACCACGGACGCGGGACGACGCCAGATCGGGATCACCAGCTTCGGGGCCGGTTGCGGGGCCCGCGGCTTCCCCGGCGTCTACGCCGAGGTGAACAACCCCGGGATAAGGAACTTTATCGAGAACGCGGCCTTTAACTAGGCCGAACCGCTTCGTCCGGGGGCCCGCGGCCGGGTTGGCCGCGGGCCCCGTTTTGTTGCGGGATCGCCCGGGCTACTGGCCGCTGACGGCGCCCTCGGGCAATACCCCGGGTATATCGAGGTCGGGGGCGCGGGCGTCCATGCGCCGGACGGTGCTCTTGCCGTCTTCGTCCTCCTCTACCATCCAGACCTCGTCTACCAGGGCGGACTCCTGCACCTCGCCGACGTGGCTTATGATGAAGATCTGGCCGAACGACCGCTTGAGACGCTCCAGCGCCAGCAGCACGTTGTTGCGCCTCCCCGCGTCGAGGCTCCCGAAGACCTCGTCCAGCACGAGGAACCCCAAAGTGTTCCCGCCGCGGGCCGCGACGAGCCGGGAGAGCGCGACCCGGGCCGAGAGGCTCGCGACGTCGGCCTCGCCCCCGGAGAAGCGCTCGATGGCGTAGGAGTCGTCGAAGCGGTCCAGCAGCCTGACGCGGTAGTTCTCGTCGAACTCCATGCTCTCGTAGCGGCCGTCGGTGAGCTCCCTGATCAGGCCCGATGCTTCCGCCTCCAGCATCGGCCGCGCCCGGGCGGTCAGGGAGCGGAAGAACTCCGTGAAGAGCCCGTCCATCTCGTCCATACGCGCCGCGGCCGACGCCCGCTCGTTGGCGAGCTTGCGGTCGTCGTCGAGGCGCTTGAGCTCCGTCTTGGCCCGCTCGATGCGGTAATCGGCATCCTTCCAGTCGCCGCCGAGCCCCTCCCTCGCGTCCCGCAGCCCGGAGGCGCGCTCCTCCGCCGCGGACACCCTCGCAGACGCCGCCTCGTAGGCTGCCTCGTCGAAGCTTAAAGCGGAGATTTCGGCCTGCAACCGCTCGGCGGTCTTGCCGGCCTCCTCCACCCGCTCCCTGGCCTCCCGCAGCGCCTCCTCGACCCCGTCCCGGGTCTCGAGCCGCCGCCCCAGCTCCTCGACGCGGCCCTGCGCCCGCTCCAGGCGGTCTTTCTCTTCCTTTTTCCGGCGGTGTTCGTCCGCGTCGTAGGAGAGGCCGGCCAGCTCCTCGAGTTGCGTCATCAGCTTCGCCACCCGCTCCGTCAGCCTCGCGTGCTCGTGGGCGAGGCTCGCCACGGCCGGCCTGGCGTCGCGCACGGCCCGCAGGCGCTCGCGCCGGCCGCTGGCCGCCTCGAGGTCCCCCTCGGTCGGGGCCGCGGAGCCCCCCAGGCGCTCCCGGAGTCCCCGGAGGTTTCCGGAGAGGGTTTCGAGCGTCTCCAGCCGGTCGGCGGCCCGGTCGTTGGCGCGGGCCAGGGTTTCGCGAAGGACGCGCCAGCGGTCCAGCTTCGTCTTTAGCCTCTGCAGCTTCTCGGCGGTCTCGGCGGCCGAGGCGGCCAGCTTCTCGGCCTCGGCGGTCTCGGCCGCGGCGCGGCGGCGGAGGGAGGCGGCCTGGCGCTTGAGGGTGTCGGAGATCTCCTCCTGCTCCCCGCCCTCGAAGCCGCGGTGGCACGTGGGGCAGTGGTCCTCGGCCCCGCTGTCTATGGCCTCCCGCGCCTTGTCCACGTTCTTCGCCTCGCGCTCGTCGGCGTTGGCCCGGCCCCGGTGGTGCGCGGCGACCTCCTTGAGCTTCTCCTCCTCCTCGCGAAGATCCTTCTCCCGGCGCTCCAGGTCCTCGCCACCGGAGAAATCCTCCAACTCTTCCTGGAGCTCCCTCGCCCCGTCCCTCGTGTCCTCGTACCGTTCCCTGGCGGCCCGCTCCTCTTCGGTGGCAACCTGAAGTTCCTTGTGACGGGAGGAGAGTTCCTTGAGTTCCTCGTGGTGGGCCTCTGCCCTCGCCAGCTCCTCTGAGACGCCGCCGAGTACCGCGACCGCCTCCAGCAGCAGCTCCGGCCCGTCGAGGTCGAAGAGGGCGTGGAACCCCGGCAGGACCTCCTCGTCCCCGCCGTCCAACTCCTCCAACACGTTCCAGACCTCGCCCTCGATGTCCGAGATGCGCCGCTGACCCTGCAGGCACTCCCGGCGGTCCCTGTCACGCTGCTCCGCCCGCCGCCGGTCCTCGTCCAGCTTTTCGAGCTCCGCCGTGACCTCCGGCAATTTGGCCGTCTGCGGCCTCAGCCGCCCGAGCTCCTCCTCCGCGGCGGCGAGGTCCGCCAGGTCCTTCTCCCCCTCGGCCACCCGGTCCGCGGCCCGGCGCCCCTCGGCCTCCGCCGCGCGCAGATCCGCCGTAAGGCGCGAGTGCTCGCGGTAGGACTTCTCCAGCGAGTCGCGGACCGCGCGGGCGGACTTCAACTCTTCCTCCGCCGAGCCAAGCGCTTCTGAGGCCTTCTCCAGCTCCCCCTCCAGGCGTTCGCAGGCCTCGCGCGCCTCGTTGAGTTCGGCCTGGAAGGATTCGAGGTCCGCCTCGGCGAGGCGTTTTTCGAGAACACGGGCCTCCGAGCGCAGGGCGTTGCGGTCTTCGCGCAGCAAGGCCTGGGCCGCCTCGACGCCGCCGATGCCGAGGAGCTTGGAGATTCGGCGGACGCGGCTTATGCCGTCGTCCTGGGCGAAAAAGCGCAGCTCCTTCTGGCGGGCGTAGAAGGTTGCCTCGAAGGCGGTGCGGTCCATGCCGAGCAGCGTCTCCTCGACCCACCGGATCACGTCGGAGGTCCCCGTGACGATGGTCCGTCCCTCGCCGTCGCGCACCTCGGCGCTCGTCGAGCCGCCCTTGAGCTGGCGCCGTACCGTGTACGACCCGCCGTCCGTCGCCAGCGTGGCCTCCACGATGGACGGGTCCTTCGTCGAGCCGCCGCTCCACGGAATGGACTCGTTCGCGAACCGCGGCCCGCCGCCCCTCGAACCGAAGAACGCCCACAGGATGCTCTCGAAAAGCGTGGACTTGCCCGCCCCGTTCGTGCCGACCACCCCGATGGCGCCCTCGGGGGGATAGAGCTCTATCGGGTCGCGCAGTTGCTTGTAGTTCTGGATAAAGAGGCGTTCCAGGATCACGCGCCCGGCTCCTCGCTCGCCGCCCGCGCCAGGTACCCGCGCCCCTTCTCCAGAAACTCCTCCGCGAACGCCTTCTCGAGCTCCCCGCGCTCCCGTCGAGAATCCACGAACTGGGCGAACTCCTCCCCGAGCGGCCCGAAGACCGCCGAAGGCTGGCCGTCCGCGTCCGCCGTTTCGGGGCTCTCCTCCGGGTGGATCTCCAGGCTGAAGTTCAGGCACCGCCGTTGCAGATCCCGCAGAAGCTCCCTGTCCACCCCGCTCGCCACCCCGCGCCTGACGTCGTAGGCCCTCAGCCGCACGATGGCCCCGTCCAGATCCACGCCCGAGACGCGCGACTGGACCTCTTCAGTCAGGGCCGCGGAATCCATCTCCTTCGCGCTTATCTTCGGGAGGTCGATCATGGGCCGGGTCTCTATTCCGACGTGCTCGACGCTCTTGAGCCCGTCCCCGTCGAACTCTACTATCGCGAACCCCGGCTCCGACGCGACCTCGCCGAACCCGAAGCGCTCCGTCGCCCCCGCGTAGAAAGCGTTCGGCTTGTGTTCGTGAAACTCGTGGTAGTGGCCGAGGGCTACGTAATCGAAGGGGGCGGAGATCATGTTGGATTGCAGGTTCGCCTCGCCCATCTCGTGCTGTTTCGCCTCCAGCCCCGGCACCATCCCGTGCGTCACGAGGATGTTCACGTCCGCGTCCCGCGCCGGCATCACCGCCCCCGTCCCGAACACGGCCCCGTGCGGCACCAGCGTGACGCCCACGTTCATCCCGTCGAATTCATCCGACCAGTAATCCAGCTCAAACCCGTGCGCCGAATGCACGTTCACCAGGTTCGCGTACTCCAAAGCGGCCGTCGTCGTCCGCAGCCGCGGCGTCTCGTGATTGCCCGCCGCAACGACGTAGGGGATGCCCGCCCGGGCGGTGATACGGGCCGTCTGCTTCAAGAACCCGATGATCACGTGGGTAGCGGGCCGGACGGAGTCGAAGACGTCGCCTGAGTGGATCACGACATCCACGTCCCGCTCCAGGATGGCGTCGACGGCCCGCCCGTAGGCCTCCTGGACGTCCACCTCGCGCTGGTTACGGTTCGACTTCGGGTCGAGCCGCGCGTACCGCGAGTACCCGAGATGCGTATCCGAGATATGGGCTATGCGGACTATGCGGTCGAGGTCCTTCCCGTTTCGAGATCTTCGCTATTCTAGCCGGAGCCTTTGACTTTTTCGCTGGGTCGTTCTAGTCACCAGTTTCCGGATCACTCCTCGCGATCGCATCGAGAAAGTCGCTCGGGGTGAGAACGTCCACGCCCCGAAAGGGGTTCGGCACCAGCAGATCATCGTCGCCGCTCACGATACAGTCCGCTCTGCCGTTCACGGCCAACTCCAAGAACTTGTCGTCTTTCGGATCACGGCAGACCCGGACGGTTTCCTGGATCTCCACCAGCGTCGCTCCCGGAGCAAGCCCTGCAAGAAGCGCTCGCGCTGTTCCTCGGTCACGTATCGTCGGAATTTCTCACGCCCGAGCACTTCGCTGATCTCGGAGACGACATCCGCCGAAACGATCACCTCGCCATCCCGCAGAACGACGAAGAATGCTCGAGCCGGTTTACCCGCGTCGAAAAGAAGGGCGCTAACGAGGACGTTGGTGTCGAAGACGCAGCGCGGGTCACTCCTCACGCAGCAACTCGTCCAGCTTTCTTTCCGTCAAGCCACGTGCTTGTGCCGCTTCGGAAGTCTCCCGCATGACCTCTTCCAACGAGTCGGACGGTCTCGTAACCTGACTCAAACGCAGGCTGAGGAGTAAGTCTATCCTTTTCCGTTCTTCCGCCGACGCTGCCACGTAGCCATCCGCAGCCTCCGCATCGACCTTGATGGTGATCCCACGCGTATCCATCAGTTACCTCGAAGCAAATTGTCTACGACGCAAAGCACTTCTACAGTTTAGCGCAGGAGGAATACGACACGAACATGCGCTCAGTGTCGGCGACGAAAGCCAGACTAGCTCGGATATCCTCTTCTTCGAGGTCGGGAAAATCCGTCACAATCTCTTCATGCGACATGCCGGACGCAAGATAACCGAGAACGTCATAGACGGTGATCCTCGTACCCTGAATGCACGGCTTCCCGCCTCGCATGTTGGGATCTATGGTTATGCGCTCTCGATAGTCCATGCTTGAAGTGTACGGCGCGAGATGAGTCGCTTCAATTCAGGTCCGTGTTTGATGCTGGGCAATTAGCTCTCGGACGAGGGGCACCAGTTCGTTCGGGATCTCCATTAAGGTCTGATCCTGCCTCTCGAAGGCGGCTTCGTCCTCAGCGACTGCCTCATCTTCGGTCTGCTCTTCGTAGTGTGCGAGAACCTTCCGTATCCTCTCTGTGTCCCACCCTGGTGGAAGATTCGCCTGGCTCTCTCTCCTCTCCACCACGATCAAGGACAGTACTCCGACGATCAATGAAACTATCCAGAAACGTCTGTCCGCCCTCTCGTTGTCCAGCCATCTGGCTAGTTCACCTAGCGTAGTCACTTGCGCCGCTTTTTCTTTTGTCTCGTTTTGCTCTTCAAAGCTGTAGATGTAGACAACAGGGTGTATGTCTGCGTAGATGAAGCTCCTCGTGCTCGGTTCTACCCCAGTAATCTGAATAGGGCGCCCTACTACAGTTATCGCATGAGGAAAAACTCCTTGCTTCATTCATTCTTTCATTAACTCATCTGGTGTACGCTGACTAATTCTTCTCTCCAGTGCAAAAAAGAGGGCTTCGTCTTCGTCTCTTCGGATGAACGTTTTGGGACAACCTTCCGCGCTATTGAGCTGTTCCAACCCCTCAAGGGCCTTGCTTCTTCCAGTCAATTCATCCCACCAGCCGAACTGCTCACCGAGCGCGAAGATCAAGGTCGCTGATGGTGCTAATGTCAACAGAATCAACTCAAAAATGGGATTGTTCGGCCCCATTGCAGGTATTTCTATCGTTTCGAGAACAGTACATATTCGGAAGTCTCTTTGACTCCTTACTTCTCTAGCCCCTCACGGACACTAGTCTCTCATCCGGTCCAGGCCGGAGAGGATCTGGGACGACTCGCGCCTTCTGGCCGGACGATTGCCGCGGGTGAGGTTCCAGCGGAAATTTTTGTAGGGGTCGGCGGCGCCGTGGCCGGTGCGGTGGGCGGCCTGGACGGCGTCTAGCGCCTCGAAGACCTGCTCCTCGGGGACGCCTTCTATGTCGCCCCTTATGGCGGTTATTGCTGGTGGTTTGCCGGTCTTTATTAGGCCGCGCATGACGGCGAGGACGGAGGTTGCGGCGTCGCCCTTGCGCTCGCCGAAGATGTCGGTGCCCTGCTTGCCCATGAGGACCATCGGGCGCGGGAAGGTGCCGAAGACGGGGACGGCGTAGTGGGCGTGGCGCAGGAGGAGCCGGCCTTTCTCGAGCTGAAGTAGCTCCTCGCGGGTGGTGCCGGAGAAGGAGCGGTAGCTGCTGTTCGTGAGTTCTTCGTCGCCTATGCGGCCGTAGAGGCTGGTGGCGGCGTTGCCGACTACCTCGTCGTCCACCTTGGAGCGGAACTGCTGGGCGCCGAAGAGGGTGAGGTTGAGGTGTCGTCCGCGGGCGGAGATGTCCACGAGGGTGTCCTTGAGGCTGCTGGTTTTGGAGCCGGAGGGGGCGTACTTGTTTAGCTCGTCCACGAAGATCACTAGTTTGTCTACGCCGAGGCGGCCTTGCTCGGCCATCTCCCAGACGCTGTTTATGACCTTGGTGACGACGAGGTCCTGGGGGACGCCGGCGAGGTGCGAGATGTCCACGACGCGCATCTCGCGGTCCCCGAACGGGCCATCCACCTGCGGGGAGTCGCCGTACTCGACGCGGCCGTGGACGAGGAGGCCGGCGCATTTGCTTGGTAGCACGCCGAAGCGGTTGCGGACCTTGGCGATGGTCGCCTGGTGGTGGCCGTTCCAGTAGGAGCTCTCGGACTCCTCGAAATACTCGAAGGCCTCGTCCAGCTGGGAGTGGAAGCCGCGCATGGTCCTGACCGGGACGGACCTTAGGTACTCGACGAAGCCCTTGAACTTGTCGTCGTAGTCCGTGGGGTCGAAGATGCGCCCTGCGTGGGGGAGGACGTCTTCGAGGTCCCACACGATGGGGTGGACGCAGGTGTCCTCGCCCCGGGCGTTGCGCAGGGTGTTGAGGTCCTTGGTCCGGAGGTCCGCGGCGTGCACCATGCCGTCGCCGCCGTCCTTGCCGAAGGCGAGCGGGGCGAAGATGCGGAGGTTCTCGAAGGGCTTTATCTCGAGGCCTAAGGCCTCGTACATCTCGCGGTCCTCGCGGGGGAGGGGCTTCTGGTTGGCCTTTTTGTAGCGGTCGGCGAGGTCGGGGTCCTCCTCGGGGTCCACCTCGACGGGCTTGTCCAGGAAGAGGAGGTCGGCGCCCTTGACGTTGAACATGAGGGCGGCGACCTTTTTGTCCTTGACGGTCTGGAAGGTGCTCGCGATGGTGAACAGGGCGTGGCTGGTCTTGGTGGAGAGGCCGCTCATGCCGGTGATGTTGAGGTGGCCGGCCTCCGGGCCTAGCAGGTAATCGCCGTCGACGAAGAGGGGGGTGCGCTGGGGGGAGCCGTCCTTCTCGTTGCCGTTCTCGTGGAGGAGCATCGGGATCTTGTGCCCCGCGAAGTCCTCGGTGCCCAAAGCGTACTCGATGGCCGCCCCCGTGGCGAAGAAGACCGGGCCGGTGCGGACCGGGCGCTTGGACTTCTTCGTCTCGTGGCGGTGCTTGGTGGCGAGCACGCGCGCCTTGAAGACCAGGATCTCCACCCGCTCGGAGAGCGCTTCGAGGGCCGGGTCGCCGTCGTAGGCGTAGAAGTCGTCGAGGAACGACTGGAGATCCGAGTATCTTCTCGGGTCGTCGAGGACGGCGACGGCCGTGGCGTCTTCTGCCTCGGCGGCGACGATGTGGCCGATGTCCAGGTTCTGGGCGGCTTCCGTCTCGGCGGTCCAGAAAAAGAACTCGTGGGCGGTGGCGGGGCTGTCCTCGCTAGTAACGACGCGGCCTATGGGACCGAGGTCCAGGTCCAGGAAGTGGTCGTGAAGCAATCTAGTTCCCTCCGTCGGATGCGAGTAATTGGCGTTCCAGCCTCGAGTAAGCCCGTTCGGAGCCCTGCACGAGGGGTTTGAGTATCTTCTCGACGTAACGTATGGGGTAGATCATGGCCGGCCACCTCGGGTCCGGCTTCGCCAGCGGCGCCCGCTCGGCGATGATCCAGCGCGAGATCTCGTCTATCTGCACGGGTTCGGTGTCCCGCGGCGCCTCTACCCTCATCAAGGACCCCAGGGCGTCGGCCCCCCGCTGCGGCGGCCACATCCTGAGGTACCAGGAGGTGCGGCGCTCGCTATGGTCCCGCCGCAACTGCCAGTCCGGGACGAAGCTCGTCGTGCGCATCCCTGGCTCGAGATCCAGGAGCATCCCGACGTCTTTGCCGACGAACTCGGGTCGGGCGACGCTCTTTATGAGGCCGATGGCGCGGCGGTTGGACTCCCTGATGTCCTTGAGCTGGCCGTCGACCGCGATCCAGGCGTCCGGTTCCTCGAGCGTCTTGTCGTCGAGCTCCCACTGGCGGAGCATCTCCCCCTCGAGCCTCTCCCTAAGCGCCCGGACCCTCACCCGCGCCCTCTCCCGCATCCCGACGTAGTCGGAAGGGTCGGCGTCGGCCATGTACTCGGCGGAGTCCATGATCAGGTGCGGGGAGGAGGGCACGTCCTCCGGGCCGAACGGGGAGAAGCCGGCCTCGATCAGCAACTCCCAGAACGCCTCGACCGAGGTTTCGCCGGCGCTGCGCGGCAGGATCACGGCCTGCACCACGACCGGCGGTTCTTCGAGCGGCATGCGCGAGAACCGGCGGTTGCAGCGGTTGATGATGGCGGCGGCCACGGTCGCCACGATCACCGGCGACATCCCGATGCGCCCGATCTCGCGCGAGCTCTGCACCCCATCGAGGAAGTAGCAGAGCTTGGACGTGCCGTCGTCCCGGCCTATCTCCCGCGGCCCCGGCGGCTCCTCGAGATGGAACGGACGCCCCTGGGGCGCCCCGTCTTCCTCGTCCTCCACCGGACGGTGGGCAAACTGCTGGGCCTCGAGGTCTACCGTCCCGGCACCCGCGGTTACATGGATGCCCCTGCGCCCGGCATCGTCCAACGCCCGGCTTATCTTTGAGACAAAATCTTCGGAAGCGCTCCCCGCCAGCATGGCCGGAAGTATACGCGGGACGGGTTCGGAAGACTAACCGCCTAACCTTCATCCTCCGCGTCAGGTTCAGAGACAAGCGACTCGAACTGCCGCTCCGCCAGGCCGACCGCGGACCGGAAGCTCCGGCGTTCTTCGGGTGTGCCGGCGTAGGCGTCGCGGGCCATCTTCAGGATCTTTTTGGCTTCGCCGCGCTGCCTCTCCGCGTTCGGGATCTCCTTGGAGAACGCGTAGACGAGGTCGCCGTCTTCCTCGTAGTAGAAGTGGAAGAACACGTCCCCCTGCCGCCCGAGGCCGGTGAGGGCGGCGTCGCCGGAGACCTGGCTCACGTTCAGGAGCGTCGCCGCCGAGAAGGGCCCGCCGTCCATCGGGTAGACGGTGAACGCCAGGCGCACGACGGGCCCGTAGAACGTTTTGTAGAACTCCAGCTGCCGCACGATGCGGGCCGGTCCCCTGATGCCTTCGATCTCCCCCCGCGAGGCCGCCACCACCACGTGCCCCTTCGGCGGCCTCATGGACTCCCGCCCCTGCGTCGAGACCATGCGCGCCTGCGCCCCGCGTTCGAGCACCGCGGAGGCCAGGCTCTTACGCACGCCCTCGGGGAGTTCGAGCCCCTTGCTCTCGGTCAAGCCGAAGACCCCTCGTTGCCGAAGCGCCCGAAGAAGCGGGCAAAGTAGCCGACGGCCTCGAAGTAGTCGTCGAGGCGGACGGACTCGTTGGGGGCGTGGATGCGGCTCCCGGCGTTGGCCACGTTGCCTGTCATGATGGTGGGTATCCCGAGCTCGGTTGCGAAGAGCGAGGTCGGGCCGCTGCCACCGATGGTGGGGAAGACGACCGCGTCGTCGCGGCCGAGGTCCTCCCACGCGCCGACCGCGGTCCGCACGACGGGCGAATCGACGGGCGTCTTGGCCGCCTCGACGCCGTGCAGGTCCACCACCTCGACGTCCTCGAAGCCGCGGCGGTCCAGGTGGTCGCGCAGGAGTTTCAGGACCGGGCCGGGGCTCTGGCCGACCACGAGCCGGAAGTCCATCTTCACGAACGCCCCGGACGGGACGATGGTCTTCGGGCCGGGGCCGGTGTAGCCGCTCATGATGCCGGCTATGTTCGCCGTCGGGCGCAGGAGATACTCGCGCAGGGCGGCCTCGCCGGTCAGGTTCCGGTCCAGGGCCTCCACGCCCCAGAGCTTTTTCAGGGCCTCGTCGTCGAAGGGGATCTTCTCTATGGCCGCGAGTTCCTCGTCGGAGGAGGGTTCTATTATCTCGTCGAACCCGTCTAGCGTGATCTCGCCGTTCTCGTCCTTGATGGTCCTCAGCGCCTGGACGAGACGCCACACGGGGTTGGGCGCTATGCCGCCGTACATGCTGTGCAGGTCGTGGGAGGCGCCGCGGGCTCGAAGCTCGACGTAGGCCATCCCCTTCGTGCCGCACTCGATGCTTGGGCGCCCGGCCTCGTCCTTCACCGCGCCCTCCCACAGGCAGGCGTCGGCGGAGAGGAGGTTCGCGTTCGCGCGGACGAAATGGGCCAGGTTCGGGCTGCCGACCTCTTCCTCGCCCTCTATGAGGAACTTGAGCTTGAAGGGGAGCGGGCCGTGTTCTTGCATATACAGGCGCAGGGCCTGAATGCGGGCGAGGACGTCGCCCTTGTCGTCGGCGACGCCGCGGGCGTAGAGGGAACCGTCGCGGACCGTAGGCTCGAACGGGTCGCTCTCCCAGAGGTCCAGGGGCTCGGGTGGTTGCACGTCGTAGTGGCCGTAGGAGAGGAGCGTGCGGTCACCGTCACCTATCTCGGCGTAGACGACCGGGTGTCCTTCCGTCTCCATGATGCGGGTTTCGGCCCCGGCGTCCCGCAGTTTGCCCGCGACCCATTCCGCGCACGCTCTGAAACCCTTCCCGTCGTCCTCGCGGGCGGAGATCGAGGGCATCCGCAGGAACTCCTTCAGCTCCTCCAGCAGGGCGTCCTTCGACTCTTCTATACGTCTGTCGGTCTGCATCAAAGATCCTCCGTTCGGTTCGTGGGCAGGTTAGCATCTCGATGGGTCCACGCCATCCGGGTGTCCAGCCCTGGGGCTGCTGTTATATTGGGGACGGAGGTTGTCTGTGGAGCAGAAACCGGATCGCGAGCTAGAAAAGCGCCGGGAGGGACCCGCCCGTCGGAGTTCCGACGCGGACGAGTTCTGGAGCGGTATCGGCCTCGACGTGGACAGCATGGGCCCGACGGCCCAGCTCACGACCTCGCTCGCGGTCCTGATTCCCGTGGTGGTCGCATCCGTCGCCGTTTTGTTCTTTTTCACCAACTTCTGGTGGTTTGTTTTCTTTTTCGGGTGGGCGCTCTTCCCGGCCTTCGGGTTGTTGCTCCGGGGCATCGCGGGGTTGTCCGAGGGGGAGGGGCGGAGGGGGCTCCACGGATCGAACGACAAAGAGCGCGAGCTGCTCTCCGTGTTGCGCGAACACGAAGAGATCACGCCGACCGGGGCCGCGATGGAGACCTCGCTGACCGTGGAGGAGGCCGACGGCATGCTCAAGGACCTGGCCGCCAAGGGCCACCTGGAGGCGAGGGTGCGCGGGGGCGGCATCTTCTACGGTCTCTGGCGGGCGGAGGACTCGGAGAAGCGGGGGATCGAGGAGGGGCGTTAGGTGTCGTGGCGGGTGGCGCCCGTGTTATCATTCTGTGCCCGGAAGGGGTTTCGGCGCGTGAGATCGAGAGCATAGGGTAAACACGTCTTTATGGAAGAGCGCAGGATACCGGAGACGCTCGAAGAGGCCTACGGGCTGCGGGACTCGGCGGGCTCGTTGCAGGAGAGGGACTTCTACCAGGAGCAGGTCTACCTGCTGCGGCGCGAGGAGTACCGTTCGCGCGGCATCCGCACGGAGATCTCCTCCCGCCGCCGCGAGCGCCAGAGCGCTCTTGAGTTCTCCCGCGAGATGTTCTTCCTCGAGGTCGCTGAGATCTCGGGCCGCCGCTCCGGGAGCCGCGAGGCCCGCGCCACCCAGCAGGATGCCCGCCGCTACGCCACCCGCCTCGACACCCACGCCTTCCTGAAACAGCTCGCCTCGCCCCACTCGGGCGCCGTCGAGCTCTACCGGCGCAACTACCTGGAGCTACTGAGGATGGGCAAGTCTCCGGCCGAGGCCTACTACCTCTCGCGGGTCATAGGGCTCGCGGGCGAGGGGGAGTTCCGCCGGGCCACCGAGAGCGTTCGGGAGTCCGGCTACCCGACCAGGGGGCGGCTCGCCTACACGGTCGAGAAGACGGCCATCCAGATAAGGGACCTGCCGGGGGGCATGATCCTTATCCTGCTCACCTTCTTCGCCTCGCTCTTCGCCTTCGTGTGGGCGACGCAGACTTGGAGCCAGGCAGGGGCGGGAACCATCTTCTTCGTCTCTTTGGGCCTGATCGCGGCCAGCGCCCTGATGCTGATCTCGGCCATCTTTATCGTCACCTTTATCAGGTCGATAAACAAATAGCCCCGGCACGAGTGCGCCTTTTGCGCCGTACAGGACGCTTCGATATTCTCTGCTACCGCCGATCTCCGTCACCGTGAACCGTCGACTTTCTGGCCGCCTATCCGATCACCCCGCCTTGCTCGCCAGTATCTGGTCAACCACGCCCTTGGGGTTGTCGGTCGTTCCGACGTAAATGCTGTGGTTCTTGCCCTCCTTGACGAATTTGAAGTACCAGTACGGCCCGCGGCGGGTACCCTTGTCGGTGTAACGGTATTCCGATTGGAGCCAGCCGCTGCGGTAGTTGATGCGCTGCTCTACCGTGCTAGCGGGGTTGAGCTTGTCGTCTATGTACATCCTGAGTTCCGCCAACTGGTTGCGGTCCAGTCGGTCTATCTGCTCCCGAAGCTCCATCCCGTCAACTCCCTTCCTGTCGTGTGCAGCACACAGAATACAGGCTGCACTGCCGGGTGTCAAGTGCGGTGGGGTGAGGGCGGGGAGAGAAGCGCAGGCTCTCCCCCCGAAGAACGTTACCTGCGTCGGATGATGCTGGCCGAAGTGATACCGCTGCCGACCAACAGCAGAGCCGCCACTATACGTTAGGGGTGAGCTGGGGTTCTTTGGGTGGGTGAGGGGAGTTGCACGCGGCCATCTTTATCGTTACCTTTATCCGGTCGATAAGAGAGCAGCCCCGGCGCCCCCGCGCCGGGTGCGAGGGGGATAGGAATCTACGCGCCGTCGTCCAGACCGGATACGCCCCAGGAGACGGGGCTCTCCCGCCGCGAGCGAAACCAACGCCGCAGGCAATTGAGGAAGGCCCGCCAGCGGACCTCCAGGCGGCGCCTGCTTCTGCTCCTACCCGTGGGCCTACTTCTGGCCGGGTTTCTCTTCTTCCTGGTCTTCGCGAACGAGGACACCGTAACCCGCGCCCAGGCCCCCGTCGTCCGACCCGACCTCCGGCCGCCGGCCGCGACAGGGTCCGCCGGGGAAGGGGGGCGCCCCGAGGGGCGATCCAGCGCGCGGTCAGACACACAGCCCGGGATCTCGGCCGCGGAGAAGGGGCCCTTGCGGGAGAGGCTGAGGCAGATAGCCGGGGCATACCCCGGCAGGTACGGGGTCGTGGTCTCCGACCCGTCCACCGGCCAGACCGTCTCGATGGATCCCGACGGACGCTTCCTGGCCGCGAGCCTCAACAAGCTCCCGGTCCTCATGACGCTCTACCGGGCGGCGGCGGCCGGGACGGTGGATCTGGACGACAAGATCTCCATGCAGGCCTCCGACGTGCAGGCCTACGGCACCGGCTCGCTCTACACGTACCCGGTCGGACACACGATCACGTTGCGCGAGTGCGCGGCGTTCCTAATAAAAGAGAGCGATAACACCGCCTGGAAGATGCTCGACCGCTACCTGGGCCGGAACTACATCCGCTCCGAGCTCCAGCGCGTCGGCGCGCGCTCGACGGAGTACTGGATCCCGAACACCACCACCCCCAACGAGGTCTTGCTGATGCTGGAGAAGATCTCGGACCCCTCCTACACGAGCCCCGAGCTCTCCGCCGAGATGCTGAACCTGATGACGAACACCGACTTTGAGGACCGCCTGCCCCAACCCCTACCCGAAGGCGCCAGGATCTCGCACAAGATCGGCTCCTACGGCGCCACCTTCGGCGACGCCGGCGTCGTCTTCCCGAAGGGCTACCGCCAACCGGATGACGCCTACTTTATAGTGGTGATGGTGGACGAGACCGGCGAGGGAACCGCCCGCGCCGCCATGCGAAAGATGTCCCTCACCACCTACCGGACCTTCGTAGAACCCGGGCGCCAGTAGGGCGAACGTGTGCTGCCTCGCACTGGCATAACACCCCACGCCCTCTAGTATATTTTGCAGCATTGTTAGAAAGCAGGGGGGAAATCCACCGTGAGATACCTGACGGTTTTGTTGGCATCTGTCTTGGCTGCGACGGCGTTCGCGGCCGTGGCCCTCGTGACGGCCCCGCCAGAGGCCGAGGCCGCCACCGGCGGATACGTGGCGAAGTGCGGCGGGGGCAAGATCTTCTTGAACGCCAACGAGAGGCAGAGCCTTTACCTGCACAATGAGCGGCGCAAGGCCCACAACCTCAGGCTTTTCTGCGTTCATCCCGCCTTGCAAAAGGTCGCCAGGTCGCACTCGAAAGACATGATCCAACGCGACTACTTCTCCCACACCACGAAAGGCACCAGCCGGGACGGGTGCGACCGCGTCAAGAACGCCGGCTACCGCTTCCGCTACTGCGGCGAGAACATCGCCTACGGCTCCGGTACGAAGGGCAGCCCCGGAAACATCATGAACGCCTGGATGAACAGCAGCAGCCACCGCCGCAACATCCTGAACGGCAAGTTCCGCGAGATCGGCGTCGGCACCTACACCGGCGATTTCAAAGGAACGGGGAACACGACGATGTACACCGTGGACTTCGGGACCCGGCTGTAAAGAAAGCGGGTCTCCGCCCACGCGACGGCCAAGCGCAAGCCCGCGGCGACGCGCTTCTCGGCACGGGCGCCATCCCGCGTATTGTTAAGTAATCTTAAGAAAATAGGAAAAAATACGCGGAATGGTGTTGACATTGGGGACTCCGGGTATGAAAATGCTCGTCGTAGGTAATTGTCGAGCAGGAGGTAGTGAAGTTGAGGAAAGTAATGCTTTTGGCGGCCATGCTGGCCATGGTGCTCGCCGCGGCGGCCCCGGCCTTCGCCCAGGCTGTCATCGAGGACGATGGCGACGACGGTAACACCAACGTTCAGTACGTCGATTGCTCCCAGGTGCAGGCTGCCGCTGCTGCCCAGGGTCAGTACGGCGACGCGAACGCCGCCGCCGACGACGAGAGCGTCGCGATCGCCAACATCTCGCAGGATCTGGACATCACCCAGAACCAGGTGAACGCTTGCCTCGGTGGTATCGAGGACAGCAACATCGCGCAGGGTGGCGAGAACGGCGGCGTGATCTTCGACGTCGACGATGATGGTGTGGACGACGATGGCGACGGCGCCGTTGACGAGGACGAGGGCAGCGCTTCCGCCTCCGCTTCCGCCTCCGCTTCCGCCTCCGCCGCTGCTGAGGAAGAGGGCAGCGCTTCCGCCTCCGCCTCCGCCGCTTCCGAGGACGTCGCCGAGCTCCCCGAGACGGGTGGCGCTTCGCTGCTCGCGCTCGGTGCTGGTGCCCTTCTGGTCGCCGGTGGCCTCGTGGCCCGCAGGATCGTTCGGTAACTAACTAACCGAACGCAGCATCATAGGACGGGCCCCTTCGGGGGCCCGTCTTTTTTCGTGCCCGGCTTTGCGCCGGGCGCTTTGCGGTCTCTCCGTTTCCTTGTATTCGGGGGGGGTTGTGGATATGCTCATGCGCGGTGATACTGGTTGAGCGGTTCGATATTCAGAGTTTCCGTGGGGTTCCTGGTGGGGGTTTTGGCGTTGATGGCCCTGGCGCTCTGCGCGGCGAACTACTACACGGGGGAGCAGCAGCGGCTGGCGGCCGCCGGGGACGCGCGGGGCGCGCTCGAGGCCTCGCGGCTGGCGCTCCGGCTCGACCCGTTCGACACCGACGCCCTGGAGGCGCAGGCCCTCACCCTGCAGCAGCAGAGAAGGTACGAGGAGGCCGCGGCGGCGTTGCGGGAGGCCATAGAGCGTGACCCGAACAACTACCTCCCGTACCTGCTGTTGGGCAACCTGCAGCTCGCCATGGAAGACCCCGACGCCGCGGTGGAGAGCTACCGGGACGTGCTGGAGCTCAACCCCAAGGCGACCTCGGCCAGCATCTACCTGGCGCAGACCCTCATCGGACAGGGCGGGTTGCGGGAGGCCAAAGAGGAGTACCTGAAGCTCGAGAAGGAGGGTAGGATCTCCTACGAGGCGCTCTACAACCTGGGCAGGATCGAGGTCCGCACCGGCGAGGCCGAGAAGGGCCTCAAGGACATAAAAAGCGCCAGGCGCCAGGCGCGCTCGGACCTCGAGGAGCTTCGAGGGCCGCTGAGAAACCAGCGCCTGGCCCTCTTGCGGTCCATGGACCTCGCCGTGGCAGACGCGATGGTGGTCGCGGGCCGCGAGTCCCGGGCGCGCGAGATCCTCGCGGACAGCCCCTCGGAGCAGGCCCCGTCGCTGCTGCAGCTCCTCGACTCGGACCCCGACGCGTACCGCGAGCAGGTGGTGAACAGTGACATCTACTGACCGGCGGGGTTGGCAGGACGGCCGCAGGGACGCCGCCTCGCTTGCCGAGATCCTGCACGTGTTGAAGGGCCGGCGGTTGCTGGTCGTCGGCGCGGTGCTGGTGCTGGCGGGGGTCGCGCTGCTCCTCGGGCTCTTCAGGGAGCCGGCGTACACCGCGGAGGCCGTGGTGGACTTCGCGCCCCGGCAGGCGCCCGAGGACGAGGACGCGCGGCGGGCCTTCGCGCAGGAGGTGTTTTCGGCCGTCACCTCGCCCGAGGAATTCTCCGAGGGCGTCAAGGAGAGGGTCGCGTGGCGCGGCCCGCCGGAGGAGTTCCGGGATCGGCTCGACCCGGGCGTCTCCTCGGTGGGGGGCGGTGTCGAGATGAGGGTCGAGTTCGCCGGGCGGGAGCCCGAGGAGGCGGCCCGCGTCGCCAACGCTTACGCGCAGATGTTCGCGCTGGAGGCCGGGCGCCTCGGCGACGCGCAGCTCTCCGGGGGGACCGGCGTCGCCGAGGCGCGGGTGATACGCAGGGCCGTTCCGGCCGGGGGCTCCGGGCCACCGGCCCTGCTCTACGCCGCCGTCGCCGCCGGGCTGGGGCTCCTCGTCGGGGGGGGCGCCGCGCTCTCGCTGGAGGGAAAGGCCGGCGGGTGGCGCGACGCCCGCGACGCCGAGGTGACCCTCAGGGCCCCGGTGCTCGGGTCCATACCGGACTACTCCCCTGCCGAGAACGAGGGCTGAGGTGGGCCTGGAGGCCGTCAGCGGGGGCGGCGTGCGGTCGCTGCTCGACGCCGGCTCGCCCGTCAGGCCCCACTACGAGGACCTGGCCGAAAAGCTGCTCTCCCTGGAGGGTGTCCGCAGCCTGGTGGTCACGAGCCCGCAGGCCGGGGCGGGGCGCACGAGCGTCTGCGTCGGCCTCGCGGGCGCCGTGGCCGGCATGGGCCGGCGGGCCGCCATCGTGGACTGCAACCTCGGGGACCCTCAACTTCACCGGGTGCTCGGCGAGCCGAACTTCGTTGGCCTCACCAGCGGCCTCGAAGGCGACAAGCCCCTAGAGCACTACGGCCACGAGGTGGCGCCGGGCCTGCTGGTCGTGCCGACCGGGCTCGTGCCCCCGGACCCCGCCTCCCGCCTCGAGGACGAGGGCCTCGTGGGCGCCGTGCGCTCGCTCGAAGAGGGCCGGGACCTCGTGGTTATAGACGGGCCCGTCGCGGGCGGGGTTCTTGCCTCCCCGAACCTCTCCGGCGGCTTCGACGGCCTGCTGCTCGTCGTGCACGCCTCCCGGACGCCGAAGAGCCTGGCCCGCGAGACCACCGACGACCTCCTTGAGGCGGGTACGAACCTGCTCGGGGTGGTGTTGAACGGGTGCTCGTGAGCGACTCCGTGGCGGGGGGCCCCGCGTGAGGGGGGTCGAGACGGCCAGGAACCGGCTCTTCGGCGCGGACCGCAAGGAGGGCGGGGAGAGGGGGCGGCGTCCCGGACGTCTGCTCGTCGCCTTCAAGGCCTTCGCCGTGCTCGCGCTCGTCGGCGCGACCGTCTTCGGGCTCATGAGCGCCGGGCTCTACGAAGACGAGCTGTGGCTGCCGGTGGCCGCCAGCGTGCTGGTGCTGCTCTTCACGACCGTGCTCGCGCGCGGCTTCTACGGCGGGGTGTCGCGGGAGGGGTGGGTCCTGATCTCGCTCCTCGCCCTCCTCGTCCTCGTGAAGGGGCTCTCCATGATCTGGACGATAAGCGAGACGGAGACTATAAAGGAGGCCTTGCGGGCCTCGATGTACCTGGCGGCCTTCGCCGTCGCCCTGGCCGTGGACGTCACCGTGCCGCGCCTCGGGTGGGCGTTGGTGGTCTCCATGGCGGTGTTGCTTGGCGCGTTCCGGGAGACCTCCTACTGGTTCGCCCTGCTCCTGCTGCTCCTGGCGGCCGTCGTCGGGGCGAGCGCCTTCGCCCGGGGCGGCCTGCCCGGACACCGGCAGGTGGGCCCCCTGGTGGACGGCCTCGGCCTGGCCGTGGGCGCGGTGGCGGGATACGGGCTCCTGCAGAAAGCCTACCCGCAGGACTACGAGATCACGTCCATAGACGGTTACAGGGTGGACTCCACTTTGGGATACCCGAACACGGCGGCCGCCGTCCTCGGCATGGGGGCGCTGCTCGCGCTCTCGCGGATGACCGCGCTGCGCAACCCCCTCTGGCGGGGGCTCTACGCCGCGCTCGTGCTCGGCTCCCTGGTCACGCTCTACCTCACCCTCTCCCGCGGCGGCATCTGGTCCTTCGGGGTGGGCCTCGGCGTCCTCTTCGCGCTCGGCAACAACCGCCTGCAGATGCTCGCCAACTTTCTCCTCGTCTGCGCCCCCGGCGCCTGGCTCTGGTGGCGGATGCAAGACCTCGGGGCGCTCCTGAACCCCAGCGCGCCCGTGCAAGAGAAGGTCGCCGACGGGCTCGCCTTCCGGAACGACCTGATCCTGGCCCTCTTCGTCGCCTTCGTGCTGCAGGCGGCCTACGCCCTCTTCGTCTCCCGCTACGAGCTGACCTCTATAGCGAGGCGCTACGTCGGCCTCGCGGTCGGAGCCCTCGGGGCCCTGGCGGCGGCGGCGCTCGCGGTGGCGGTGGTGGCGGGGTACGGCGGGATCGGCCGGGCCGCCCGCGCGATCTTCAGCAACCCGGACCAGGAGGGAAACGCCGCCCAGAGGCTCGTCTCCCTGGGCGTGGGCTTCAGGGCCGAGTACTGGAAGGTGGGCTGGAACGCCTGGCTGGAACGCCCCTTCACCGGGACCGGGGCTGGCACTTTCCAGTACACGTGGCTCGAAAACCGGCAGGGCATCCAGGGCGTAAAGCAGATCCACAACCTCTACCTGGAGCAGGGCACCGAGACCGGGATCGTCGCCTTCCTGGCCCTTCTGGCCTTCGCGGGCTTTCTCCTCTTCTACACCGGCAGGGCCGCCTGGCGGTACCGGCCGGAGGGCGAGGGCAGGCTCCTGCTCGCCGGGCTCGTGGCGGCCGTGACGGTCTACCTGGTCTCCTCGATTTTCGAGTGGCACTGGTACCTGCCGGGCTCGACGCTCTTCTTCTTCGTGGTCGCCGCCGTCGCCGTGCGGCTGGCCCGGGCCGAAGACCCCCCGAAGACCGCCGCCGACGACGAGACCGTCCCCGGCTGAGGGAGGCCGCCGCGGGCCCCTCGGTGGTCGGGGACCGTCTCGGGAGGCTCCTGGGCGGCCTCTACCTCGACCTGGCGGGGGACCACCGCGGCTCCGTCTTTCTCGCCGGAACCGGGCGCAGCGGGACGACGTGGCTGGGCGGCCTCGTGAACCACGACCGGCGCTACCGCTACGTCTTCGAGCCGTTTCACCCCGGAAAGGTGGAGGCTTTCGGCGGTTTCCTGAGCAAGCAGTACCTCAGGCCCGGCGATCGGCGGGAGGAGTTCCTGGATCCGGCCCGGCGGGTCCTCTCCGGTGGGATCCGGAACGGCTGGACGGACCGGGGCGGCGCCCTCCTGGCCCGGCGGCGGCTCGTCAAGGACATAAGGGCGAACCTGCTGCTCGGCTGGATGGCCGAAAACTTCCCCGGCATGCCCATCGTGCTGCTCATGCGCCACCCGGGCGCCGTCGTCTCTTCCCGGCTCGCGCTCGGGTGGCGCGACAACCTAATGGAGACGATGGGCCAGGGGGATCTCGTAGGGGACCACCTCCTGCCGATGGAGAGCGAGATCCTGGCCGCCCGCGACCCCTTCGAGCGGCACCTCTTTCTCTGGTGCATAGACAACTACGTGCCCCTCAGGCAATTCCCGCCCGGCGGCATCCACCTCGCTTTTTACGAGAACTTGCTCCTGGACCCGGAGCCCGAACTGCGCCGCCTGTTCGCTTTTCTCGGCCAGGACTTCGACGGGAGGGTCCTTCGCCGGGTAGGCCGGGCTTCCCCGACGAGCCGGCGAGACGCCTCCCCGGGCCATCCGGTCGACGGGTGGCCTCGTGGGGTGAAGGGACGCCGGCTGGAGAGGACCCTGGAGATCCTGGGCCTCTTCGGCCTGGACCGCGTCTACGGCGAGGGGCCCGTGCCCGACCCCTCCGGCGCCCGCGCCCTCATGGCCGAAATCCGGGGGTAGGCGGGTGCCAAGGCCTCCCGTCGTTATCCTCTCCGGCGTACGCTGGGGCTTTCTCTGGCAGCGTCACCAAACGCTCGCCACGCTCTTCGACCGGGCCGGATACCCCACCGTCTTCGTGGAGACGACCGGCCTCGCCAACCCACGACCGTCAGCCTTCCTCAGGGTCGCAGCGAGGCTGCGTAAGGCCGGGTCCGGGGCCAAACGCCAGGGCGACGGGCCCCGGGTCTATTCCCCGCTCGCGCTGCCGCCGACCCTCCGGGTCTTCCGGGCGGCGAACCGCAGGCTTCTGCTGCCGCGGGTCGCGCGGGACCTCCGCAAACTCCTGGGCGAGAGGGCCATCGTGGTGGCCTATCCGCCGACCCGCACGACGCTCGACCTGATCCCGCGCCTCGACCCCCGCCTCGTCCTCTACGACTGCGCGGACGACTACGAGCACTTCCCCGGCGCCCCGAAAGACATAGCGGCCACCGAGGAGGAGCTCTTCGCGCGGGCCGACCTCGTCTCCTGCACCTCCGGACCCTTGCTCGAGAAGGCCAGGCGCACGAGGCCCGACGCATTTCGGAGCGGCCCGGCGGTGGACTACGGGCGGTTCGCCGCCCTGCGGGAACAGCCCCGCGCCTTGCCGGTGCGCACGGTGTGCTTCTTCGGGCACCTGGGCCGGGAGCGTCTGGACTTCGACGTCCTGCGGGCGGTCGCCCGCGCGGGCTTCCGGGTGAGGTTGTTGGGGGACGCGGGACGCGCGGAGAAGGGTTTCCTCGAAAGACCGAACGTGGAGTACCGTGGGGAGGTCCCCCATGGGCGGTTGCCGGCGGCACTCGCGGGCGTGGACGCCTTCGTGTTGCCGTACAAAGCGGGCGGCCTGACGCGCGCGATCTCGCCCGCCAAGACCTACGAGTGCCTCGCCACCGGCCGGCCCATCGTGGCGTCCCCGCTCCCGGACCTGGGGGAGATCTCGGACCACGTGTACCTGGAGAGTCATCCCGAAGGCTTCGTAAAAGCCCTGCGGAACCTGCCGCACACGGAGACCGATGAGAGAGCCCGGGCCAGGACCGAACTGGCGCGGCAGAACTCGTGGGAAGCGCGGTTTCGGGAGCTGGAGGAGGGCGTGCTGCGCGCTTTGGAAGGCCGGACGTGAGCCGTCCCGGCCGGGTCGAGGTGCTCGGGGTCGGGGTGGACCCGGCGACCGTGGACGGGTTGCACGCGGAGATACGGCGCCTCGTCCGCCGCCGGGGCGGGGTCGTGCTCAACGCCAACGCCCACTGCCTCAACCTATGTTACAGAGACCCCGCGCTGCGCCGGTTCTTCGGCGCGGCCGACCTCGTCTTCTGCGACGGGGCAGGCGTGAAGCTGGCGGCGAGGATGCTTGGGGGGCGACTTCCCGAGAGGATCACCTACGCCGACTGGCTCCCGCGCCTCGCGGACTTCGCCGAAGAGGAAGGCCTCTCGCTCTTCTTTTTGGGCGCCCGGCCCGGCGTGGCCGAGAGGGCCGCGAAGAGGCTCCGGGCGACGCGCCCGGCCCTGAAAGTCGTCGGCGTCCGGCACGGCTACTTTGACCGGGACGCGGACGGCGCGGAGAACGGGGTCGTGGTGGCGGAGATCAACGCCGCCAGGCCGGACGTGCTCCTCCTCGGCCTCGGCATGCCCCTCCAGGAACGTTGGCTGATGGAGAACCGGCGCAGGCTGGACGTCGGCGTCGCCCTCACGGGCGGGGCCGTCTTCGATTACGCTTCGGGCGGGCTGCGTCGCGGCCCACGCCTCCTCACGGACAACGGCCTGGAATGGCTCGCGCGGCTCCTCGTGGAGCCCCGGCGGCTGTGGCGGCGGTACCTGCTCGGCAACCCGCTCTTCCTGTTGCGCGTGCTGCGCCAGCGCCTGGGGGGCCCCCGGTGACGGAGCGTCCATAGAGAGGGAGGGCCGAACATATCCAACGTCCCCGCGCCACGTCTCTACAAGATATTGCAAGTGTAAGACGACACCCTTAATCATTTTGCGATTTTGTTCGATAATACGTTTATAGCAAAAGAGACTTTACCTTGAGGGGGGAAAGTTGCGACACGGAGTTTTGGCCTTGTTGACCCTGACGTTGGCGACAGCCATGGGGGCGGTTGTTTCCGTGGCCGGCGTGCAGGCCCAGCAGGCAACGGACGGGACCGCCACCCAGAAGACGGGGGGGGATGCGGTCGGGGCCTCGGTCGTGCACCCCGCGAAATGGGTCGTCGAGCGCGAGCCTTACACCTTCGACAAGACTTACGGTTACACGCTGTGGTACCCGGACACCGAGGAGGCCCACGATCACGGAGGGAGACCCGCGCTTAGGGTCGCGCTGGCCTACGACCTCCAGCCCGGGGACATCGAAGACGAGGTCCGCGCCACGCTCGCCGACTACCCGGACCTGCCGGTGGGGCGGCAGGAGGTGAAGGTCGCCAGGAGACACGAGGGCGTGGCGGTCGGCCCCATCCCGGGCAGCACGCCGTTTACGCGGATCTACGTGCCGGTCAACGGTCGGGTGTACAGCATCAACGTATACTCCGAGGAGCCGGGCGAGGAGGGCCTCGACTCGGACGACAAGGCCTCGCTCTCCGACGTTCGCTTCGAGCGGCCGTCGCGGTCGGTGGGCGCGCTCGGGTTGCCGAAGGCCAACTCGTCAGAGGAGCTGTACCTCTCCGGCGCCGAGGCGCGCGCGGTGCAACGCCAGGAGGACGGCAAGGTGCCCGCGGAGTCCGCCACCCGGTACTCCGTTGAGGACGGGGCTCCGGCCACGGCCGCGCGGACGACGACGAAGGCCGGCGGCGAGGCGCGTATCACAGAGGGTTGCTGGCGGGCCGACCCAGGCTTCTACGTGCAGACCCAGCACGGGTACGGTGCCAACGGCTCCAGCAAAGACGGCATACCTACCGGGTGGAGCCAGATCGGCATCCCCAACTTCTGGGGCCAGTACACCCACGGCAACCTCGGCTACGGTCGGTGCACCGAACCCTACTACGCCAACGACAAGTACGCCGTGGACTACCCGCTCAACAGAGGGAACTACGTCTTCTCGCCCTTCAAGTGCGGGCGCGTGACCTACGCCGGCCGCAACCAGACCCATGCGGACTACGGGATCTTCGTCTCGATCCGGGCGTGCAACGGCAAGTACGTCAACCTTTCGGCGCACCTGGATGCCCTCGGGGTCAACGGCGGGGACAGGTTGAGCAGGGGTGACGCGGTGACGAAGGACACCGTGATCGGCTACGCCGGCAACACCGGCGGGGGGTCCATCCCGGTCGGCAGGGTGCACCTCCACACGGCATTCTACCGCTACCCGAAGGCGAACCCGGACGGCTCGCCCTACGGGGGCGCGGGTTTGCAGGTTACCCGCAACCGCTACGTCGGCACCGCGGCGCGCAGGAGCGGCTTCAAGGTCGACTCACACGTCTACGACTACGCGAAGGTCACGCCCAGAAAGGCCGCCTGCCGTGAGGGAATACGGTGTGGGGAGCAATACCTGGTAAGCAACTGAATCACGGGTTTCTCTAAAAGGACCGCACGCGGGGCGGACGGTATACTCCGCCCCGGTAGGCCCTCGTGCGAATCCTGAAAAACATCCCGAAGAGGCTCCTAGGTTTGAAGACCTTGCGCCGTACCTTGAGCGTGGTGGTCCTCGCGCTTCTGGACGGGGCCGCGCTCCTCTTCGGGTTGCTCGGGGCGGTGCGGCTCCTGGACGGCGCCGGGGGAGACCGGATGCTCTCGCTCTTCCCGCTCCTGATCGGCGGTTGGGTTGTGGTGTGCGCCGCCTTCCGGCTCTACGACCGGGCGCCGGTAAGGCGCAACCCGGGGGCTTTGATCGGGTCGTCCGCCTGCTGGGCGGGCCTCGCGCTCCTGGGGGCAGCGGTCTACCCGGAGAGCGGCCTGGGCCTCGCCGGCGTTCTCCTCTCCGCCCTTCTGGCCTTCGTCTTCGCCGGCGCCCTGAGGTTCCTCTTCGAGTGGGGTGTGGCGCGGGTCTACCGCCGCGGTCTCGGGCAGACGCCCGTGCTGGTGGCCGGCCGGGAGCAAGACCGGGCGCGGGTCTCGCGGACGATGGGGCGGGCGGGCGGGGCCTACGTCCTGGCGGGCGAGGTGGACCTTGTGGGTAGTGGCGCGGACCTGGCGGCGCTTCGGGCCGCCCTGGACAGGACGGGCGCCCGCATCGTCGTGCTCGCCGGGGCCGAGCGGCTGCCGGACGACGAGCTTCTCGAGCTACTGCACTCCGTACGATTGCGCGGTGTGCCCCTGCGCGTGGCGCCCGGCGCCCTCGCCCTGATGCGGGGCCGGACCATCCTGTCCGAGGGTATGGGTATGCCGCTGCTAGAAGTCCGCTACCCCCGGCTCGACAACTCCCAGCGCGCCCTCAAGCGCGCCCTCGACGTCGCCGTCTCGGTGGCCGGCCTACTGGTGATCTCGCCGCTACTCCTCGCCATCGCGCTGGCCGTCCGGCTCGACTCCCCGGGCCCGGTGCTTTTCAGGCAGAAGCGGGTGGGGGCGGACGAGAAGACCTTCGTCTGCCTCATGTTCCGGTCCATGCGGGCCGACGCCGAGGGGCTGCAAGAGGAGATGGAGGAGATGAACGAGGCCGAGGGGCCGGTCTTCAAGATCAGGCACGATCCCCGCGTGACCCGCGTTGGCAGGTCCCTGCGGCGCTGGAGCCTGGACGAGTTGCCGCAGCTCGTCAACGTGCTCAAGGGAGAGATGAGCCTCGTGGGGCCGAGGCCGCTGCCGGTTCGGGATTTCTTGAGGATGGAGGAGGAGCACAAGCGCAGGCTCGGCGCGGTGCCGGGGATGACCGGGTACTGGCAGATCAGTGGCCGCAGCGACCTCTCGTTCGAGGACATGGTCCGCCTCGACCTCTACTACATGGAGAACTGGTCGCTCTCTTTCGACCTCAAGATCATACTGAAGACCCTCGGCGCCGTCCGGCGCCGGGAAGGAGCGTACTAGCCGTCAGCACGGCCCGCGCGATGGCGACGGCCTCACAAATTCTCCACGGCGGTTCGCGGGATACTCCCGGTCTTCGCGAACCGCCGCGGGCTTTCCGGCCCGACGCGCCTAACGCCGACGCGCCTAACGCCGACGCGCTACTTCATGAAGGGGCCTATACGCCTCTACTGTGAGACGTCGAGGGCTCCGGCCGTGGCGAAGTCGCCGCCGAAGAAGGTGCTCTCGGCGACCACGTCGTTCTCGACCGGGCCCACGCCGGCCACGGCGAAGTTGGAATTCAGCGGCTCGTTTACGCCGAGGGCGAAGGGGTTCGGCGGGAAGGGGTTGCCGGCCACCGCTATGTCGGTGCCGAGGGGCAGGGTCGGGGCGGGCCCGCCGGCCAGAGCCGGGCTACCGGCAACCGTTATGTTCTCCGAGATGGGGCCCGCCACAAGGCCGCCCACCGATACCGTGTCCGCCGAGGCCGGGGCGGCCATCGCCAGCACCATCGCCGCGGTCGCCGCTATCGCCATCAGTCTCTTCATCGCTCCTCCAGACGTTTTTCGGCGGACGATCCTACACCGCCCGACTCCCTCCCTACAGTCTAAACACGATGGATCGTAACAATCAATACAGAATTCGGCGTATTTAGAGGCGGGGTTCGGGGCGTCGCGGCCATCGGGGCGGTTTGATCTAGAATAGGCCGCGGCGCACCGGTCGAGATCCGGACGCGAAGAATCTTTTTTCGGAGGTAAGAGCATGAACGTTATCCTGGTCATACTGGACTCCTTGCGCAAAGATCACCTCGGCGTCTACGGCAGCGACCGCGTCAAGACCCCGAACCTGGATGCCCTCGCCGACGAGAGCTTCCGGTTTACCCGGGCCCACCCGGAGTCCCTGCCGACGATCTGCGCCCGCCGCGCCATCCACACGGGGCTCAGGACCTTCCCGTTCAGGAACAGGGTCGAGCTGCCGGGGGAGACCTTCCAGCCGGCCGGCTGGCAGCCCATCCCGGAGGACCAGGTCACGCTCTCGGAGACGCTCGTCGCCCAGGAGTACAACACGGTCCTCTTCTCGGACACCCAGCCGATGTTCCACCCGTCCATGAACTTCCAGCGCGGCTTCCGGGTCTTTGACTGGCTCCGGGGCCAGGAGCGCGACCGTTACCGCCCGAAGTCCCTGGCGCCTGAGGACCTGGTCCAGAAGAACACCGTCCCGGGCAACGACGAGGGCATGATCAGCAAGGTCCAGCAGTACCTCGCCAACACCCGCGACCGCAAGACCGAGGAAGACTACTTCGCCCCGCGCCTCTTCGCCCGCGGGATGGACTTTCTGGACCGCTCGGAGGCCGGCCAGCCGTTCTTCCTGGTCCTCGACTCCTTCGACCCCCACGAGCCCTGGGACCCGCCCGAGGAGTACGCGGGCATGTACTCGGACGGCTACGACGGCCGAGACCCGATCGTCCCGAACTACGGCGGCTCACAGTGGATACAGGACGCCGAGCTCGAAAGGATGCGCGCCCTGTACGCCGGCGAGGTGACGATGGTGGACCGCTGGTTCGGGCGTTTCATGGAAAAGATGCAGCAGACCGGACGGGCCGACGACACCCTGCTCCTCGTCATCTCCGACCACGGGGTCGCCCTCGGCGAGCACGGCTTCACCGGCAAGCCCTTCAACGCGCTCTGGCCCGAGCTCACGGACATACCGTTCATGATCCGCCACCCCGAAGGCCTCGGCGCCGGAGAGACGAGCGACTTTTTCGCCTCCACCCACGACGTCGCCCCGACCATCCTCGGCCTCCTCGGCCTCCTCCCGCAGCAGCAGATGGACGGCCAGTACTTGTCCATCCTGATGGAAGGCGGAGACCTGCCACCAAGGGACCACTTCACCCTTGGTTACGCCGACCACGTCTGGGCCCGCGACGACCGCTACCTCATGTTCTCCCGCACCGACCGCTCCGAGCCCCACCTCTACGACCTCCAGAACGACCCCGGCGCGAACCGGAACCTCGCCGACGACGACCCGGACCGGGTCCGCCGCATGTTCGAAGACTACGTCCTCGCCGACGCCGGCGGCTCCCTGGATGGTTAAGTCCGCCCGCCGGGCTTTTCGTCGGGACGAAAATCCCTATAATCTCGTGCCGTGAACACCGAAGAAAATCCGAAACGCGACGAGACCGCTGCCGAGGAGCGCGTCGCCGATCCCGGAACCGCGACCAACGGGGGGCAAGGCGTCCCGCCCGCGGCCGCGGGAGACGCGCCTTCCGGGGTGCCGGGGGTCGCCGAGACCGATTCGCTCGGTGAAGACAAAGACGACTCCTACGTCGCGCGGGTGGCGCGCGGGGCCGGTATCAGCACGGCGGGGCAGGGCATCGGGCGCGTGCTCGGCTACCTCTCCCTGCTCGCCATGGCCCGCCTGTTCGGGCCCACGGCGCAAGGTTTCTACCAGGCTGGCGTCGCCATCTTGAACGGCGCGCAGATCCTGTCGCGCTTCGGCATGGAGAACGGCGTGGTGCGCTACGTCGCCCACTACCGGGCCCAGGAGGACACCGCAAGGGTCAAGGGCACGATAATCCAGGCCATCGCGATCACCTTCGCCTTGAGCATGGTCATCTCGGCGGTCATGATCTTCGGGTCGAGCCTGGAGGTGGTGCAAAACTGGCAGTTCAAGGACTACTCCATGGCGCCGGTGCTCCGGGCCTTCGCGGTCGTTTTGCCGTTCTTCGTGTTCATGATGATGGTGCTCTGGGCCACGCAGGGGTTCCAAACCGTCACCTACGCCAGCTACGTGCAGCAGATAATCCGTCCCGCGCTGTTCCTGGCGTTTCTCTTCGTCTTCTACCTGCTCGGCACGAGGACCGTTGGCATCATAGCGGCCTTCGGCATCTCTATGGCGCTGGGCTCCGTGGTCGCCGTCTACTACCTGTGGAAGCTGTTTCCTGAGGTCTTCGACCGCAGCGTTCCGGCGAAGTACGAGACAAAAGCGTTGTTCAACGTCTCTGTGCCGATGAGCATCACCACCGGCGCGCAGTACCTAAACACCTGGTCGGCGGTGCTCGTGCTGGGAATATTCGCGATCGGCCCCCCCGTGGCGGTCTTCGGCACCGCAGCCCGTACGGCGACGCTGTCGACCATCGTGCGTTTCGCGTTTTCCGGGATCTTCTCGCCGATGATCTCGAGCTTCTACTCGCGCGGGGAGATGGGGGAGCTCGACCGGCTGTACAAGGACATATCCCGCTGGATCTTCACGGGCGCGTTCGCCATCTTCTTGCTGCTCGTGCTGCTCTCCTACGAGGTCCTCGCCGTGTTCGGCGAGAAGTACGTCGAGGGCATAGCGGCCCTGATCATCGTGGCCCTCGCGCAACTCTTCAGTTCCTCGGTCGGCCCGACGCCGCGGATGCTCGCTATGACCGAGAATCAGAACGTGGTCATGGTCGCCACTGCTATAGCGGCCATCATCGGGCTCTCCGTCAGCACCGTCCTGATCGTGACCGCGCCCACTCCCGAAGGCAAGATCCTGGGCGCCGCTATCGGAATGGCCTCGGGCATCGTCGTGGAGAACGCGGCCACCCTCTTGGCCGTCCGTCGACGCCTCGGCTTCTGGCCGTACAACCTCGCGTGGCTGAAGCCGCTGCTGGCCGGCCTGGCCGCCGCCGCGCTAGCCTTCCTGGTAAACCTGCTCCTGCCCGTGCCGGTGCTCGTCACCATAGCGGTCGTCGGGGCCGTCTTCGGCATCGCCTACCTCGCCTTGCTCTTACTCTTCGGCCTATCGGAGACGGACAAAGAGTTCCTCGGCGCTTTCTGGAACGTCGCCAAACGTCGCCTCCCGGCCCGCTTCCGCGGGGGGGGAGAGAGCCGTGGATAACGCCCCCGTAAAGGTCCTCTACGTCGCCGGCCTCGGGCGGAGCGGGAGCACGATCCTCGCGAACACTTTGGGCCAGGTCGAAGGCTTCTTCTCCGGCGGCGAGCTGAACTTTATCTGGAAGCACGCCCTCATAGAGAACCGGCTCTGCGGCTGCGGCAGGCCCGCCCGCGAGTGCCCGTTCTGGGGCCCCGTCTTCGACGGCGAGTTCGGCGGTCAGAGCGAGTCCCTCGCCCGCGAGATGATGCGCCTCCAGTACTCCGGCGCCCGCACCCGCCACATCCCGATGATGCTGACGGAAGGCGGCAGGGAGAAGATCCGGGCGCGCCTCGGCAAGTTCCTGGACAACACGGGGCGCCTCTACGGGGCCATACGCTCGGTCTCCGGCAGCCGCGTGGTGGTGGACACCTCCAAGGAGCCGGCCTACGGTTACGCCCTCGGGATGGTCCCCGGCATCGACCTGCGCGTCCTGCACCTGGTCCGCGACCCGCGGGCCGCCGCCTACTCCTGGGCGAAGAAGAAGCGCCAGCCCGACAGCGCCGACCGCGAGTTCATGCACCAGAAGACCCCGGCCCAGAGCGCCGTCCTCTGGGACGCCTGGAACGCCGCCATAGAGGCCCTCTGGCGCCCGACCCCGGCCCGGTACCTCCGCCTCCGCTACGAGGACTTTATCGCCGACCCGCGGGCCAGCTTCGAGGCCATGCTGAGGCTAGTCGGGGAGGAGGGCGCCCGGTTGCCGCTCGTGGGCGACCGGGAGGTCAAGCTCGGCATCAGCCACACCGTTTCGGGCAACCCTAACCGCTTCGACACCGGTGCCGTCGAGCTCAAACAGGACCAGGCCTGGACGGAGAAGATGAACCCGCGCGACCAGAGGCTCGTCACGGCCCTAACCCTTCCGCTTCTCAAGCGCTACCATTACCCGCTGGCCTAGCCCACTTGGTAGACGCAGCCGTCGGCACGATACTGCGCGTGGCGGCGAGGCCCGACGCCACCGAGTTCCGCGTCTCGGAGCCCGCGGGGGACACCTTCGGGCTGGAGCTACCCGGCGTCGAGGCCGAACGTTGGGAACTACCGGACTACGAGAAACGCGGGCCCAAGAGGTAGGGCGCCCTACCTCTTGGGCTTGCGGCCGATGCTGACCATCTCGGGCTGGACGCCCTCGGTTGGGCCGTCGCCCAAGGCCTCGTCGCGGTACTGGTAGACGCCGCGGCAGGTGTGGCCGCCTGTGGTGCGCTTCTCGGTGTAGGAGAGCTTCACGTTCGGGTTTATGGCCTCGACCATCGCCTTCTCGTAGGTGGAGAACGCGGCGCAGGGCTTCACGTCCCACCCGGGGACGCCGTCGTGGCCCATGCCGCCGAACCAGGGGCAACGGTCGGCGTTTATGACGTACTCGCCGTCCTTGGTCTCGGTCAGCGTGATCTCGATGTCGAAGAAGCGGTTGGCGAGCATGACCACGTCCACGGCGTCCTTCATCGTGGTGACGTTCAGCTGCTCGCGCAGGTCGCCCCCCTGCTTCTCCCCGATGCGGCTCATGGCGAGCTTGCCGACCTTCTGCCCGTCGTAGCCGAGGTCGTCGGCCGCCCGGATCATCTCGTCCAAAATAACCCCGGTCCCGGCGCTCGCCGCCTTCCACTTGTACCACGTCGGGCCCGGCAGCCCGAGCTTCATCGCCCACTTCGCCAAAAACAGCGGTAGGCGGGGCAGACCGTAGACCTGGAGCCACTTCATTTCGATGAGTCCTCTCTAAGCTTTCGACGAACCCCCATTATACCCGCGCCCGACGGAGGGTTCCCCTTTGCCTTACCATTGAACGCCACCGCCCAGACGAACGGAGTGAACGCGCGTATGCCCGTACGCAACCCGGAGCCGTTGAGAACCGCAGCCCTGCTCCTCTCCCTGCTCCGGCATCACCCCCGCGAACTCCTCGACCGCGCCGCCGGCTACGCCGACCTCGGCCTCGAGCGGCTCTCCGGCCCGACGCCAACCTACGAGACGACGACCTGGGAGGTGGCCCTGCGGGACCTCGACGACCCATCCGGCCGCGTGCGGGAGGTGCTCGAGGAACCGGCCCTCGGGGAGATCGAAGGGCGCACGCGCCGGCTGCTCGCAGACATCCGCGCGGAGGACGCCTTCAGCCAGCGCTGGGCCGCCGACTCCCTCTTCGCCCGCCTGAACTACCTGGTCTGCCGCCTCCTCGAACCCGAAGTCGTCCTGGAGACCGGGGTCGCCTACGGCGTCAGCTCCGCCTTCCTGCTGAGGGCCCTGCAGGAGAACGGCCGCGGCACGCTCCACAGCGTGGACCTTCCGCCCCTCAGGAGGGAATACGAACGCTACTGGGGCGTCGCCGTGCCCGAGGGCCTCCGCGACGGCTGGTGCCTGCACCGCGGCTCCAGCGCGCGCATCCTGCCGGATCTCCTCCGCAAGACCGGCCCCCTGGACCTCTTCGTCCACGACAGCCTCCACACCCGCCGCAACATGCGCCGGGAGTTCGAGACCGTCTGGCCGCACCTGCGGCCCGGAGGCGTCCTCCTCGCCGACGACGTCGAGAGAAACCCGGCCTTCGCCGACCTGCGCCAGAAAAGCCCCGCCCTCTGGCGCGTGGTCCGGGACCGGGAGAGGGCCCCCCTGCACGGCAAGGCCGCCCCCGTCGTCTTCGGAATAGCGACGAAGTAGCACGCTGCGGCTTCGCCAGCGTGCTACTAGTGCCCGGGCCTGCCCATCCTTTTGTACGTGATCTCTTTGCCCGCCTCGACGCCGGGTTGGTCGAAGGCGTTGACGCCGTAGAGGGCGCCGGAGGCGGCGGTCTGTATCTCCAGGGCCTGGAAGAGGTAGCCCAGGTTCTCCTCGTTTACGGCGCCAAGCTTTATGGTCGAGTTGGGGCGGCCGGCCTCGGTGAGGGCTTTCCTCGTGGCGTCGCACTCGACGTTGAGGAGCTCGGCCATGGTGTGGCCGCCGAGGTAGCCGACCCCTTCTAGGTCGTCGTAGGCTTTGGGGATGGGGAGGTCGCGCGGGTGCTCTTGGACCTCGACGATCTCGATGACCTTGTCCTGCGGGCCTTCCATGTAGAGCTGAACCTGGGAGTGCTGGTCGGTTGTGCCGACGGCGCCGTGGGGGGTGGAGCCCTTGCCGTCCTTGCCGAGCGACTCCGCCCAGAGCTGGACGAACCACGCCGCGAGCCGCTCCAAAGAGTCGGCGTAGGGCATCATGACCCGCACGTTGCGCCCCCTCGCCGTGTCCATCAGGTAGTGCATCGCCGCCCCGACGACCGCCGGGTGCTCCGCCCCCTGCTCCCGCACCTCGTCCACGCACTGGGCGGCGCCGGTCAGCAGGGCGTTCACGTCGAGGCCCGTCACGGCGGCCGGGAGGAGGCCGACCGGGGTGAGCACGGAGAAGCGGCCCCCGACGTCGGCGGGTATCGGCAGCACCCGCAAGTCCTCGCGCTCGGAGATCTCCTTCAAAAAGCCCTTTTCGGGGTCGGTCGTGGCGATGGTGCGCCCCTGGTAGCCGAAGGAGCCGAGGGCATCCACGAGGAAACCCCGGATAACAAGGAAGTTCGCCATCGTCTCGGCCGTCGAGCCGGACTTGGTTACGACGTTGACCCACGTGCCGGCCGGGTCTGCGACGTCGAGTATTGCCGAGAGGGTCGCGGGGTCGGTGTTCTCCGCGAAGTGGACCCTCGGGCCCCTGCGCCCGGAGAGGGCGTTGTGGTAAGGGTGGTTCAACGCCCGGTGCACGGCCATCGGGCCAAGGGCGGAGCCCCCGATGCCGACGTGGACGAAGTCCGTGGCCCCGGAGCCCCGGATCTCATCCGCCAGGCCCGACGAGGCCTCCGCGTACTCCCGCGTCTTCGGCAGCCGCATGAAACCGGGCGGATCCCCCAGCAGCCCGTCCACCGCCTCTTTCAGGCGGGGTTGGATCCCATCCAGGTCTTCCTTCCCCAGGCCCCCTTCCACCTCTCGCAGGTTCAGGTAATCGAAGGTGACTTCGGCCATGCTGGATCTCCCCTCTCTGCAGGACGCCTTACGGGGACAGTGTAGTCCACGGTATAATCCCCGGCCATCGTGGAAGATAAAGCACCGGCCAAAGAGACCATCGCGCGCCTGAAGTCCGCCTACCCCGACGCCCGCACGGCGCTGGACTGGACGAACCCCCTGGAGCTCCTGGTCGCCACCATCCTCTCCGCCCAGACCACCGACGTCCGGGTCAACCTGGTGACCCCGAACCTCTTCGCGAAGTACCCGACCGCCGCCGACTACGCGCGGGCCGACCCGGCCGAGCTGGAAGAAGCCATCCGCCCGACCGGGTTCTTTCGCAACAAGGCGAAGTCCCTGCAGGGGATGGCCCGCGCCCTCGTCGAGGACCACGGCGGGGAGGTCCCGCGCACGATGGCGGAGCTCGTCGCCCTGCCCGGCGTCGGGCGCAAGACGGCCAACGTGGTGCTCGGCAATGCTTTCTCCATCGACGAGGGCGTCGTGGTCGACACCCACGTCCGGCGGCTCTCGAACAGGCTCGGCTTCACCGATCAGAAGGATCCCGAGAAGATAGAGAGGGATTTGATGGAGACGGTCCCGAGGGAGGACTGGACGGTCTTCTCGCACCTCCTGATCCTGCACGGCCGCAGCGTCTGCAAGTCCCGCAAGCCGGAGTGCGAGAACTGCACCCTCAACGACCTCTGTCCCTCGGCCTTCCGGGTCTAAAACGCCATGGCCCCGAACGACGCCCTCCACGCCCACGTCCCCCCAGAAGAGGGCTACGAGCTCTACCGGCACCGGAACGCGGGCGCGATGCGTACCCGGGGCTGGCACGGCTACTACTGGGCCAGGCGCGACGCGGCGGGTGACTACGAGATCCGGAGCGTTCCCTCCTCCCTGGGCGAGCCTTCCGTGCCGGGCGGCGTCATGCCCAAAGAGGCCTTCGAGAGGCTCTACGAGAGGACCGACCGCGTATAATGCCCCCGATGGAACGAGGGGGCATGGCAGAGCGGACGAATGCGCTGGTCTTGAAAACCAGAGGCGCCGAAACGCCCGAAGGTTCGAATCCTTCTGCCCCCGCCGACCCGGGTGTACGCCGCATATTAAATTTGTTAAAAAACATTAAGATATTGGAGACTTTTGCGTTTCGGTTATGTACACTGTGGGTAACTTCTTGGCGGAGAAGGAAATGCAGGCCGCTTGAGAGACGCAAACGATAGAAGGAGGACTGGATGAAGAGGGCAATACTCTTGGCAACTGTCGCGCTCCTGGCCATGCTGGTCCTGGTGCCGATGGCGATGGCTCAGGATACCACCATGATGATGGGCGACACCATGATGATGGAGCAGACGGGTGGCCAGATGATGGGCGACTCGATGATGATGGAAGACTCCATGATGATGGAGCAGACGAGCGGCCAGATGGCCGAAGACGACCTGCCGACCAGCGGTGGCCCGGCCATACTCTTGCCGGCGGCTGCTTTGCTTGTGGGTTCGGGCATCTTGACCTACGCGATTCTGCGCCGCAGGTAGCAGAGAACGCAACGAGCGGGGGGCGGGCCACCGAGTGGCCCGCCCCCTATTTGGCCGGGGGAGAGCCTGCACCTCCCCGGTCTTTTATTTTGAGCAAGCCTCCTTAGGAGGCCCTCGGCACGCCGCCCTCCGGGCGGCTTTCTGCTTTCTGGTGGGTGCGTTGTTACCCGGGTCGCCGGACCGATTGTCTTGAGATCGAACCGACGGCCGCCGCTGGTGCAGGATCCGGGTTGGTTACCAGAGAGCAAGCTGAGAGCGAGGGCCTCCTAAAGAGGCGTGCTAAGAGCCGGCGAATCTGATGTGCTACGCGAAGTGAGCCGCCCAGGACTCGAACCTGGAACCTAAAGATTAAGAGTCTTTTGCTCTGCCAATTGAGCTAGCGGCCCGTGCGGGCGAATTATAGCATCGCCGCCAGGGATGGCTAGGGTCCAAAGTTAAGTTTTGTTTAGGGGGCTTGCGGGGGTCCGGGACGGGCGTTTATACTGTTTGTATCATCCTAGCGGTCCTTCTACGGGCCGCTAAGGGCCGGAAAAGGGGCTTCCCTGTGAACGCCGGCCCTTTTTTCTTGCGGTTTGCGGCCAGTCGGCCTACCGGCACGCCTCTTTCGGCGTGTCGCTACGCGCTTTCGGCAGTTCAGATAATCGTCTGTGGTCGCCGCCCGGTGTGTAGCGCGTAACCGTTCCAACGATGGGACTACCGTGGGCCGTTCTTTGTCCGTGGCCCGATCGGGGTGCCATCGGACGAAAGCCGACGGCCGAGAGGGCGGAGCCTGTGGGGCGTGGCTTGCCGACGGCGGCCTAGAGTACCGGCTCACCCGACCTCTCTTGCGATGGTGAAGAGTTCGTCGGCGTGGCGTTTTACGGAGGCGGCCAGGTTCTCGTTTGCGGCGGCGATGGTTACGCGGCGGAGGGGGGCGTGGAAGCGGGTCAGGTCGTCTTCGGACATGCCCGAGAGGTTTCGCCAGCCGACCGGGTTTCGTTCGCCGGGGAGGAGTTGTTTGCGGATCAGGCGCAGGTCCACGGAGAAGTCCTGTCGCCTGGGGAGGTCTATGAGGATGTCGAAGGGGCCGGCGATACCCTTGCGGTAGCGGGTGAGGTAGCGGGACCAGGCCTCCTCGACCCGGCGGCGCCAGGAGGCGTCGTCGCGGAGGCGTATCAGGGGGTCGTAGCCCGGGTGACGCTCGTCGAATTGCAGGGCGAGATGGTAGGGCTTTCGCCCGGCGAGGCGCTTCATCAGGGTCGCCGTGGAGCTCTCGGGTTCGGACGAACCCTCCAATAGCATGAAGGCGCCCGCGTCGTCCTGTTCGGAGAGCCTGTCGAAGGTAACGGTGTTGTCTTGCACGGCGTCCTGGACGGCGCGGAGGAACATCACCGTGGGGATGCGCAGGGCGTGGTGGCCGTAGACGTTGTGGTGGACCATGTACCGGGAGAAGACCAGGGACTGTAGGCAGCCGGCGCCCTCCTCGTCTAGGGAGAGGACCGCCCTGTTCTCCTGGCCCACGATCCTCAGGTTCTCGATCAGGGGCGGGGCCTCGACGAGGCCGAAGGGCACCCTGGCCCCCCGGCCGTCGCGCACGAGGCTGTCCAGGCCGTCAACGTCGAGGGGGCCGAAGAGGATGTCGCGCAGGAGGTGCTCGGTTGGGGTGAGGCCGCGCGGGGGGGTGTCCCCCCGGGAGACGAGCCGGAAGACGTTGTGGGGTTCAAGATCCCAATCGCCGCGCAGGACTTTGGCGACCTCGGTATGCTCGATCCAGCGCCGGCTCAACTCCTTGAAGGTCGGCGCCCCCGGCAGGGCGATGCCCTCGACGGCCCCGGAACAGGGGTAACGGCCCGCGTTGAGGAGGAGGGCCGCGGCCAGGGCGGCCTGCACATCCCGGTCCTCGAGGTAGGCGCCGGTGTCCACGATCCTCTTCAAGGTCAACCGGGCGAGGTGGTAGGTGCCGACGGCGTGGTCCAGGCGCGTATGCCGGGCCTTCGGGAAGGCCGCGAACGCGAGGCCGAGCTGGCTCAGGCCCTCCAGGCGTTGCATCGCGCCGGTCTCGAGCAAGGCCCTCACCGACCTGTCCGTGGGAACGTCCCCCCAAATTACGTCCCGAATTCTTCTCCCGGAGCCCCCGAAGAACTCCCCGACCGTTCCGCTCACAGACGCTCCCGGTTTCCTGGACCAGCCCATTCTAACCAATATGGCCCCGCGCGCCCGACGGGTGTAACATTCCCATTTTGGATAAGGGGGCAGAAATACACGCCGAAGATGTCGAGGTCCTGCGCGGGGATGCCGTCATCCTCAGGCCGCCGCGCGAGTCGGACGTGGAGGCGGCCTACTCCTGGGACCGCGACCCCGAGCTCGCCGCCTGGAACGGGCGCTCCCCGATAAAGGTCTCCCTCTCGGCCGCCCGCCGCGACTACCTGGCCCGCTGGGAGGACAGGTCCGTAAAGACGTTCATCATCGAGGCTGAGGGGGACCCGATCGGCATGGCGACCCTCTACGACTTCCGCAAGGGCGGTTGCGAGCTCGGCATCAAGATCGGCCCGAACGACCTCCGCGGCAAGGGCTACGCGAGCGAGGCCGTCGAACTCCTCGTCGACTACGTCTTCGACACCCTGAACCTCGAAAACGTCCGCGGCTCCACCCTCTCCCACAACCACCGCATGCAGCGCGTCTTCGAAAAGAGCGGCTTCGGGCAGGTCGGCGATGGCACCCTCCTCAGCCGCTACGACAACCGCCGCTACACCGAGCTCTTCTACGAACGCCGCAGGCAAGAGTAGGGTCGAACCACCAGCATGCCGGCCTCTTCACCGGCTACAATAAGGCGGATGAAGACGCAGCTGGAGTTGAACGTCAGCAGTCGGGGCGCGATGAGCGGGGTGCTCACGATGGGCAGCCTGGACCCGGCGTTTGCGGCGGCCACGGAGGTCCGGGGGGAGCCCGTGGAGGTGGATCTCAGGACGGTCGAGTTCGTGGAGCCGGCCGGGCTCTGCGGGCTCGCGGCGCTGCTGGAGTTTCTGTGCGCGCGCTGCCAGGACGTTAGCCTGACGCTACCGAGGCGCGACGTGCCAGCCTACCTGGAGCGGATGAACTTTTTCAGGATCTTCGGTGACCGGATCGGGACCAATGCCGACGTCGAGGCCCTGGAGGAGCGCCGGCGGCACAACCCCGGCACGCTACAGGAACTCATCAACTTCCACACAGAAGAGGAGATACCCGGCATCATCCACAGGATCTCCGAGATCCTCGAAAATCAGGGCTACCGCCTGCGCGAGCGGGTCGCCATCTGCTCCACGCTCTCCGAGGTCTGCGCGAACGCCGCCGAGCACGGCGTCTCCTCTTTCGGGGCCTACGCCGCGGTCCAGGCCTACCACCACATCGTCAGCGGCTCCCGCCGCCGCGGCGAGGAGGTCCTCATAGCCATCGCCGACGGGGGCGTGGGCGTGCGCGAGACCCTGTCGCGCAACCCGAAGTACGCCGAGGAGACCGCCACGGACAACGACGCCCTGCGTTACGCGCTCGAGATGGGCGTCTCGGGGACGGGCGAGATCGGGCGCGGTGGGGGCCTCGCCCTCGTCGCCGGCATCGCCGCCCGCTCCGGCGGATCCCTCTCCCTACGCTCCGGCACCGGCCGCGTCACCGTCTACGAGAGCCGCAAGAACTCCCGCAACGTCCCCCGTTTTCCGGGCACTTTCGTCCGCGTCTCCCTGCCCCGAACCCCGCAAGAGAAACCCGCCCGATGAAGACGAAATATCCCCCCAATGTGCCGTTGACTTATCCCTACCACGCCGGTACAATCCCATCATATGATTTCACTGACGACAGTGAGGACGGGTACGGTGCCTGAGGAGCGGGCGCAGCAGACCTTCGAGATCGCCGGCGGCGACTTCGGGGGCAAGCTGATGGTCACGCGCCGGACGGGCCGGGCGGTACGGTCGGCCCTGGAGGAGGCCCTTATGGACCTTCCCAAGGGCGGGACGTTGTACGTGGACACGCGAGGGGTCGAGCTCATGGACTACTCGTTCGCCGACGAGGCGCTTGGGATACTGGCGTCGAGGGTGGCGAGCGGGGAGTACGGGGAGCGGCACCTGGTGCTGGTCGAGGAGGACCGGGACATGTTGGAGAACGTGGAGGCGTCGCTCATGCAGCGGTCGCTCGCCATGATCCGGGTGGACGAGGTTGGGGCCGAGCCGGCCATCGTCGGCAAGGTGCCGGACCATCTGGTGGACACCTTGCAGGCGATCTACGACGCCGGTTCGATCACGAACACGGCGCTCGCCGCGAAGCTCGGGCTCAACAACACCGCCTGCAACAACCGGGCAACCAGGCTCGCCAAGCTCGGCCTCATCCACCGCAAGACCGAGACGGCCGCTCCCGGCGGTCGTCAGTACGCCTACGAGAGGATCGCCTGATGCTTCTTTTTGCTTTCAGTCTCACTAGGTTCAGTGAAGGTAACGACGGTGAACGGCACCGGAGGAGGTACAGCCGTGCGTGAGGAGTACATGATCGAGCGTCAGGGCAAGCGTTTTGTCCTTTATGCGGGCCTGTTGGAGGAGGCGCACACCCGGGGTTTGCGGAGCATCGAGACGGAGCTCTTGCAGGTGCCGGCCGCCGAGAACGGCGACGTGGCGATAGTGCGGGCCGTGGTCCGGTTGGAGGACGGCAAGTACGCGGGGATAGGTGATGCGAGCCCGCAGAACGTGGGTCGTCAGATAGTCCCGCACATCATCCGGATGGCCGAGACGCGGGCCAAGGCGCGGGCTCTTAGGGACGCGATCAACGTCGGCGTCACCGCCTTCGAGGAGCTCGGCGGGGAAGAGGCGCCCGGGGAGAGGTACCCGGCCGCGTCCTTCGCCGAAGGTGAGGGGGACGGCTCCGGGCAGAAGGCCGGCGGCGGGCGTCAGGCGGCCAGGGAGGAGAACAGGGGCGAGTTGCCGGCTACACGTAAGCAGCTCAACTACCTGGAGGCTCTCGTCTCTGATGTGGTCGAGGACGGCATCGGCAAGTTCGAGGAGATGGTCGGCAAGCCCATCGGCGAGCTCACGCGCGAGGAGGCCAGCGACTGGATCGGGCGCCTCTCCGGGAGGGCCGCTTAGTGCATGGCTCCGCCTGGATCGCCGCCCTGGGTGAGGAGGTCGTCTACGAGGCGGACCTCCCCGCCTGCTGCGTCCGCACCGCGCGGTCCATCGAGGGCTCGTTCGAGTGCCCGGACTGTGGGGCGATGTGGCGCGAGCCCTTGCCCGTCGTGCCCGAGCACGACGCCTTCATGCGCGGCGACGAAGAGCAGAGAGGCGCGGCGTAAGACGGCCATGACGACGGGGGCGGGGAGGTCCGACGTTGCACGGAATGGGAGGGGACCTGCGGCTGTGGAAACTGCACCGGGAAGAGGTAAGACGGGAGATCCGGGCGCTGCGCCGGCCAGGACGGTCGCGTGGGGCGCGCGAGGAGGTGGGCCGGTTGGCGGCCTTCTGGCAGGAGTTGAAGGTAGACGCCGTGCGTCTCGTCGGGGTCTTCGGCCTGCCGGCGAAGGCCCGCAAGCGGAAGGGAGTGACGTGAGGAGAAAGAGCGCCCTCAGGCCGGACACGACGCTCTCGCCGGCGGGGGATGTGGAGGGGGAGATCTACGTTCGGGCGTTACCGGCGTGCTGCCTGCGCTCCTTCAAGGAGGCGACGCTGGCCGTGGCCGAGGAGAGACGGCGGCTCGGCTTCGGGTGCGCGTGCGGCAGGAGCTGGAAGATCACGTCCAGCCTCGACGACCGCGTGCTCGACCGTTTCGTCATGCACGCGGGCCCCCGGGCCGGCGGCTCTTACCCCGCGGCATAGACGCTAACAGGATGGAAGGGGAATCGGGATGAATGGGATGGCGCAGGACGTTCTTACGCAGTACCTCGGTAGGATCCGGGACGGCAAGTTGCTGGACGCGCGGGAGGAGAAGGAGCTGAGCCGTCGCGCGCGCGAGGGCGACAGGATGGCGCGGCGGAGGCTCATCGAGTGCAACCTGCGGCTCGTCATCTCCATCGCCAAGAAGTACCGCGGGCGGGGCGTGCTCTTCGAGGATCTCATCCAGGAGGGGAACGCCGGCCTGATCCGGGCGGTAGAGAAGTTCGACCCCGAGATGGGCAACCGCTTCTCGACCTATGCTACGTGGTGGATCCGCCAGGCCGTCACCCGCGCCGTCGCCGACAGCGCCCGCACGGTCCGCCTCCCCGCCCACGTCGTGGACGCCCTCTACCGCTTGCGCCGCGCGGAGAACTCCCTGAGCCTGGAGCTTGGCCGTGACGCGACCGAGGAGGAGCTCGCCGAGAGGCTGGACGTCAAGCCCCAGGAGGCCCGTCGCCTGCGCGAGGCCGGCCAGCCCATCTCCAGCATCCACGCGCGCATGGGCTCCGAGGACGGCTCGGAGGTGGGCGAGCTGCTGCCGGACGAGAAGAGCGGGGACGATTACGCCCGGGTCGAGGTCGGACAGTGGGAGCTGACGCTCGTCGAGGCGGTCAGGTCCCTGCCCGAGCGCGAGGCGAAGGTCATCCAGATGCGCCACGGCCTCGACGGCAGCGAGACCCGCACCCTGCGCGAGGTCTCAGAAGCCCTCGGCATAAGCCAGGAGAGGGCCCGTCAGGTTGAGATGAAGGCGCTGCGCACCATCCGGACCGGCCGCCACGCGGGCACCCTCCGCCGCGCCCTCTCGGAGGCCGTGTAGGAGGGGGCCAAATGGGCTAACCTTCTGCGGAACGCACCTCAGAAGGGAGCCTATTGGAGACCACCGAGCGCAACGCCGCACGCGCGGAAGAGCTTTTCGAGGAGTTGGGCGGGACCGTCCAGGACGGTTTCCCCGCCATCCACTCCCCGGTCCACCACACCCCGGCCGGGACGGCGTACCTGAGGTCGCCCGGGGTGGTCGTCCTGACGAAACCCCAGACCAACGTCGCGGGCCTCGGCGGTTTTTTGGAGGGCTTCGATCCCGGCCTCCGCTTCCCGGAGTACCTGCACGATCCCACCGAACTGCCGGATTCTTCCCAGCTCTGCAAGACCGCGGGACAGCTCTGTTACGCCTCGTTCGGCCCCAGGCGCACCACCAACGAGAACGCCGCCTCGTACTTCGAGCGCCTCACCTCGGCCGGGCACGGCTCGGTGCTCGAGCACGCGAGCTTCAGCTGCGTGCTCTACGGCATTAGCCGCAGCGTCACCCACGAGCTGGTGCGACACAGGGCAGGGGCGGCTTTCTCCCAGATCTCGCAACGCTACGTATCCGGAAGCGTACTACGCTTCGTGGAGCGGCCGGAGTACCAGGAGGACGAGGAATTGCACCGGCTCTTCGAGGGGCGGGCCGACCGGGCTGCCGCGGGGTACGAGGAGATGGCCCAGAGCCTGTTGGGGCGCCAGGGCGAGGGGCACGCCATGCTCTCCGCGGACCAGAAGACGGACGCGCGCAAGAAGGTGCAGCAGACGGCGCGTTCGCTCCTGCCCAACGAGACCGAGGCGCCGATGGTGTTTACGGGGAACGTGCGGGCCCTCAGGCACATCGTCGAGATGCGGGCCGACGCGCACGCGGAGAGCGAGATCCGGGGCCTCGCCCTCCGCCTCTTCCTCTGCCTGAGGACGGCCGACCCGATCCTCTTCGGCGACTACGAGCTCGGCGGCCTCCCCGACGGCACGGTAACGGTCTCGACCCGCAACAGGAAGGCGTAGCCGGCACCACCGGCTGCTAACATCTGGCCCCGGAGGACGACGCGAGAGGGAGGGACGCCGTGGCGAAGAGCTACGAGGAGCTGGTGGCCGAGGCGAGGGCCGGGACGGAGAAGACGGACGCCGGCGCGGTCCACGACGCGCTCCGCACCGGCGAGGACGTCACGGTGGTGGACGTGCGGGAACCCGACGAGTACGAGGCCGGGCACATACCGGGCGCCAGGCACGTGCCACGAGGGTTGCTGGAGTTGCGGTCCGGGGAGGAGCTTCCGGACAGGGACGCCCGCATCGTGGTCCACTGCGCCCTCGGCGGGCGGGGGGCCCTGGCGGCAAAGAGCCTCAAGGAGATGGGCTACACGAACGTCGCCAACATGGAGGGCGGCCTGAAGGACTGGAAGGAAAAGGGTTACGAGGTCGAGTAGCGGGGCCGGCCTAGCGCCGCGCGGGCTCCTGGCCGTCGGGCTGGGGGCCTTCGGCTTTTTCGGGCTCTTCTGGGGCGTCTTCGCGGTCCTTCTCACGGACCTGACCCGCGGCCTCGGGCTCTCGCCGGGGCCTCTCGGGCTCGCGCTCTTCGTCGGGGCCGGGGCTTCGATCTTCACGATGGCCGTCTTCGGGTGGACGGCCGACCGGCTGGGCCGCAAGGCGTTTCTCCTGGTCTCCGGGGGCGTGATGGGGCTCGGGATCTCGGGCCTCGCCCTCTCCGGCGGCTACGCGGCCCTGCTCGTGACGCTCGTCGTGCTCTACTCGGCCTCGGGCCTCTACGACGTCGGCATAAACTCCGCCGCCGTGGACCTCGAACAGACGTCGGGCCGCCGCTTCATGAACCTCCTGCACGCGGCCTTCTCGGCCGGGGCCACCCTCGGGGCGGTGGCCGCCGGCGTCCTGGTCCAGGCCGGCACCGACTACCGGCTGGTCTACCTGGGCCTGCTCCTCCCGCTGGCCTTCTTGCTTCTGGCCTTCGCGACGACCCGGTTCCCCGCCGGCACGCGGAACACGCCAGAAGGAGGCGAGGAGGGGGGGCGTTACGGGCTCTACCGGCACCTGCCGCTGCTGCTGGTCGGCGGGATCGCGTTGCTCGGGCTCGGCTCCGAGGGGGAGATGGAGCACTGGTCGGGCCTCTACCTGCGGGAGACGTTGGGGCTGCCGGCGCTGCTCGGCGGGTCCGGGGTCGCCGTCTTCTACGCGGCGATGGCCGTGGGCAGGCTCGGGACCGCGGGGGTCGTGCGCCTCTTCGGGAACCGGAGGACCCTGGTCCTCGCGGGCGTGCTCACCGCCGCCGGCATGGTCCTGGCCCTCGCCACCCGCGAGCCCTTGCTGGTCGTCGCCGGTTTCCTGATGGTGGGGCTCTCGCTCTCCGGGGTCGCGCCCATAGCCTTCTCCGTCGCCGGCGACCTGGCACCCGGGCGGGCCGGGGCCGCCATCTCCGTCGTCACCACCCTCGGATACGGCGGCTTTCTGCTCGGTCCCGTCCTCGTGGGCGGGCTGGCCGAGCTTGTCGGGCTCAGGACCGCGCTCTTCACCATAGCGGCGGCCGGGCTCGTCATAGCCGCCCTCGGCTACCGGGTCTCGGCCGCAAGCGACCGGCCCAAACACGCGGGCTGACGCCGAACCTGTGCACGAACGGAGATGGGGCCGCCACTCCCGGACGACAAAACGGCCGTTGGTGGGAAGCTCGTTGGTGGGAAGCTATTCCCCCCGCATCGCGCGGGAGAGTTGCTCCTCGGCGGCCAAGATCTCCTCGTCCTCTATCCTCTGGAAAAGCGGCGTCGCCCCGGTCGAACGGTAGCCCTCCGGCAGCTCTTCCAGATCGAGAATCCGGGCTGTGGGCCCCTCGAAGAACCCCTGTAGCCGCTCGATCGCTTCGGGGACGTAGGGGGCGGCGTGGTAGGCGATGGAGCCGAGGAGGGCGGAGCAGACGTAGAGGGTCGCCCGGGTGAGCTCCGGGTCGTCCTTGCGGGTCTTCCAGGGCGCCGACGCGTCGAAGAAGCGGTTGGCCCGCTTTCCCATGGCGAGCAGCTCGCCTAAAGCCTCGCGCGGTTTCGGGGCGAGCATCCGCTCCTCGTAGCGCCTCTCCAACTCCTTGAAGTCTTCGAGGACGGCGTTGGCCTCGTCGGGCAGGGACCCGGGCCGCCGGGACTCGCCGTTTGCGTACTTTTCGGTGAAGGAGAGGACGCGGTTTATGTAGTTGCCGAGGTTGCCGATCAGGTCGGAGTTCACCCGGCTCCCGAAATCCCGCCAGGAGAAGACCACGTCGCCGGTCTCGGGCAGGTTGGAGGCGAGGTAGAACCGCAAGGGGTCGGCCGGGAAACGGTCGAGCGCCTCGTGCAGCCACACGGCGAGGTTGCGGCTCGTGGACATCTGGACCGCCCGCCGCTCGCCGTCGACGACCACCTCGAGGTTCATGAACTCGTTGGCCGGCACGTCGTAGGGCAGCACGAACGGCTCCTCGCCGTCTTCGCCCACGCCCATGAGCTGCGCGGGCCAGATGACGGTGTGGAAGACCGTGTTGTCCTTCGCGAGGAAGTGGTAGAGCCTCGTGTTCGGTTCCTGCCAGTACTCGCGCCAGCGGTCCGGATCTCCCGTGTTCTCGGCCCACTCCATCGTGGAGGAGACGTAGCCGATGCAGGCGTCGAACCAGACGTAGAAGCGCTTGTCCTCGAAGCCCGGCTCCGGCACGGGGACGCCCCATTTTATGTCCCGCGTTATGGGCCGCTTGTCCAGGCCGCCGTCTATTATCCCCAGGATGAAGTTCTTGACGGAAGCGCGCCAGTGCTTCTGGCCGCCGACGTACTCCCTGAGACGGTCTGAGAACTTCGGGAGATCCAGGTAGAGGTGCGTCGTCTCCCTGACCTCCGCCGGCCCGCCCGTGACCTTCGAATGCGGATCTATGAGCTCGTAGGCCTCGTACCAGGACCCGCAGTTGTCGCACTGGTCGCCGCGGGCCTCCTTGTAGCCGCAGACCGGGCACGTCCCCTCGACGTAGCGGTCGGGCAGGAAGCGCCCCTCGGTCGGGCTGTACATCTGCTTGGACTCCGCCTCGGAGATGTACCCGCCCTCCTTGAGCTTGCGGTAGAAGAGCTGGGTGTTCTCCGCGTGCAGGGGTGTGGAGGTGTGGGAGAAGTTGTCGAAGGAGATGCCGAAGCGGGCGAAGGTCTCCTTCATGTGCGCCCACCAGTAGTCGACGACGTCTTGTGGGTCCTTGCCCTCCCGTTCGGCGGTGAGGGTGATCGGGACGCCGTGCTCGTCCGTGCCGCAGACGTAGACCACGTCCTCCCCCCGGGCCCTCAGGTAGCGCACGAAGGCGTCCGCGGGCAGGTAGGCGCCCACGATCTGGCCGACGTGCAGGGGCCCGTTGGCGTACGGCAACGCGGAGGTGACGAGATAGCGCGGTTTCTTTTCGTTCATGGTCAAAGAATAGCACCTCTGTCACCCTCCACGGACCCCGCAGGCCGGGCCGTGGGGAGTCGTATACTGTCGCGGGTGACCGGGTCGCACGGCTGGAGCGTTTCTCCGGGCTCACGGCCTGGCATGGCCGATCCCGGCGGTCGGTCTTGATCTCCCTGCTCCTGTACGCCGTGGGCTTCGCCGGGGTGGCAGCCGTCCTACTCGCGCCGGAGGAGCCGGCCCTCAGGGGTGGGCGGTGGTTCGACGCTTCGTTGGCCCTGGGCTGGACGACATATGCGCTGTCTCTGTCGGCTATGCCCCCTGCGCGGGCACGTTCGGGAACCGCCACGAACCGCAGGGGAGGATGCTCCGGGCGGTGGCCGCGCTCGGTGCGATTCCTGCGGGGTTTCTCTTGTCCGCGGCGACAGGCTACATGGTGTTCGGCGCGGCGGGCGCGGTGGTGGCCGTGCTAAGATGGCCGCCCGATGGCCCCCGAAGACCCCCCCACGCTACGGCTTCCGTTCATGCTGCTACACGAAAAGGCTCAGGCTCCCGTGCGGGCGCACGCGGGGGATGCCGGGTACGACCTGCGCGCGGTCGAGGGGGCGGAGCTTCCGCCCGGCAGTCGCGCGGTCGTGCGGACCGGGATCTCGGTCGCGATCCCGGACGGTTACGCGGGGCTGGTGTTGCCGCGGAGCGGGCTTGCGGTAAAGCACGGCATCTCCCTGGTCAACGCGCCCGGGCTCATAGACTCGGGGTACCGGGGCGAGCTCCTGGTCCCCCTCATAAACCACGACCGGAAGGAGACCTTCGCGGTCGAGCCGGGGATGAGGATCGCCCAACTCGTCCTCGTCCGGGCCGCAGGCGCCGCCTTTGTGCAGGTCGAGCTACTGGAGGGCGGAACCGACGGCAGGGGGGAGGGGGGCTTCGGTTCGTCCGGGGCCTAGCCCGCGGGTTCGCCCGGGTGCCCCGGCAACACGGCCGAATCATACTTTCGAATGGAGGCGTCACACCTTTGGGTGATGCGCGCGCCGGCTTCCCGTCCTACAATGCGTGGCGTCGGAAAGGCCCTGCAAACGATCCTTGGGAGGAAACGATGAGAAGGAAGCTGGCGCTCGCTTGCGTCGTTATGTTGATTGGGGTGTTTATGGTCGGCGGGGTTGCGCTGGCGGCCGGGTTCAGGGGGACCTCCGGGCCGGACGAGATCTCGGGCACCAACGGGGCGGACCTGATCAGGGGCCTGGGCGGTAACGACCGCCTCTCCGGCCGCGGCGGGGACGACGACGTTTACGGCGACGGCGGCTACGACACGATCCGGGGCAACAACGGCGACGACTACCTGGTGGCGAACGACGGAAGGCGCGACACCATCTACTGCGGCGACGGCAAAGACTACGTCTACGCCGACGCCGTGGACCTGGTCTACTACGGTTGCGAGACGGTCAGGATAGACAGGTCCCGGTAACCCGGGGCGCCCGCCCCCTCCCGAATTGCTAAACTGCGCCGCGGATTGAACGGGACTACACACGCCGTTTTCGGGATCGCGGCGCTCGCGGGCACGGCCCTCGTGACGGGGGCCGACCCGCCCGCCTACGTCTACCCGGCGGCCGTGGTGGCGGCCTGGCTGCCGGACGTGGACAACCCCCGCAGCACTTTGGGCAACGGCCTCAGCCGGTCGAAGAACCCCATCCTGAACGTCTTGAGCCGGCCCTTGAGCTGGGCCCTGCGGACCACCTCGTTCGTGCTCGTCCGGACGGTCGGGCACCGGACGCTGACGCACTCGATCCTGGGCGCCCTGCTCTTCGCGCTGGCCGTCTACCTCTCTCTGGACGGCTTCCCGAACCTCACCCTAGCCCTCGTCGCGGGCTACGCCTCGCACGTCTTCGCCGATGCCTTGAACACGAGGGGCGTCCCGCTCTTGTGGCCGCTCGGCAGGCCGTTCCGTCTGCTGCCGGGGGGCATAAGGTCCGGCGGGGCGGTGGAGGTCGCGGTCGCGCTGGGGGCCCTGATGGTGGCCCTCTACGCCATCCTGCAGCTCACCCCGTCGCTACGCGCCCTCCTCGGCCTCCTCTAGCCACGCGAGCGCCTCGACGCTCGCCGGGTGCGTGGGGCGCCTGCGCTCCTCGTTGTGGGCGATGGACCGCCGCAGCGACTCGGCGGCCGCCCCGCGCAGGTCCTCCCGGGCCAACCGGCGCAGGCGCCCCACGCTCGGGTAGTCGCGGGCGGGCTCCACCTTGTCCGCGACGTACAGGACCAGCGAGAGCGGGCCCATCCCCGGACGCCCCGTGGTGTGCTCCCGGATCGCGTCGAGGACCTCCCCATCCTCCACACCAAGCTCCCGCCGCGCCAGCTCCGCGGCCACCGGGCCGTGCAAGAGCTTCGGGCTCTCCCGCTCCGGTTCGCCGACGGGCAGGCCCCAGTCGTGGGCCAGGTTCAGGAACTCTTCCGCCGGCATCTCGCGCGCGGCGTCGTGCAGGAGGGCGGCGAAGCGGGCCCGGTCCGGGTCTAAACCGTGGATTCGCGCGAGGTCTTCCACCGTGTCGGCGACGCGCAAGGTGTGGCCGTAGCGTTTGGCGGAGAGGCGTTCGCGGGCGAGGAGGTCGGCGGCCTCTTCGGGGTACATCTTCTTACGGTCTTCCATCCGGCGGATTGTAGAATAAACGGATGCAAAACGGACAGAGAAACATAACAAGCGCTGAGATAGTGACCATCGGGACCGAGATGCTGCTCGGGGATCTCGTGGACACGAACACGGCCTGGATCAGCAACAGGCTCGCCGGCCTCGGGGTGGGCATCTACCGCCACACCACGGTGGGCGACAACACGGACCGCATCGTCGGCGCCCTCGTGGACGCAGCCTCCCGGGCCGACCTGGTCGTCACGACCGGGGGCCTCGGCCCGACCTCAGACGACCTGACCAACGCGTGCCTGGGCCTGCTGACGGGCCGCGAGATGGTCGAGTATCCGGAGGCGCGGGCGCACGTGGACGAGAAGTTCGCGAAGTTTGGCCGCGAGCCGACGCCCTCCAACTACAAGCAGGCGCTCTTTCCCGAAGGGACGGAGCTTATACCGAACCCGCTGGGGACGGCGATGGGGGCGCTCGTCGAGTGGGAGGGGACGCTCTTCGCGACCCTGCCCGGCGTCCCCTCGGAGATGAAGGGGATGTTCGAGGAGACCATCGCGCCCCTGATACGGGCCCGCAGCGACGGCTCCATCGTCTCCAAGACCCTGCACTTCGCCGGCATCGGCGAGTCCGCCCTCGCGGAAAGGGTCCAGGAATTCCTCGACGCCGCCGACCCCACGGTCGCCCCCCTGGCCGGCCAGGGGCGGGTACGCCTGCGCATAACCACCCGCGCCGCCACCGAAGAAGAGGCGCACCAGAAAATATCCCCCGTGGAGAGGGAGATCCTGGCCCGCCTCGGCGACTACTTTTTCGGCGAGGACGAGGAGACCCTGGAGAGCTCGGTGGGACGCCTCTTGCGCGAGCGGGGCGCGACCGTGGCGCTGGCGGAGAGCTGCACGGGGGGCCTGATCTCCAAGCGCCTCACGGACGTCGCCGGCTCCTCCGAGTATTTCGGGGAGGGCTTCGTCACCTACTCGAACGAATCCAAGGAGCGCCTGCTCGGCGTCCCGATGGAGATGCTCCAGGAGCACGGCGCCGTCTCGGAGCCCGTCGCCCGCGCGATGGCCGAGGGCGCCCGAAAGCTCGCCGGCGCGGACTACGGGCTCTCGGTCACGGGCGTGGCCGGTCCCGGTGGCGGCACCCGGGAGAAGCCCGTCGGCCTGGTCTTCGTCGGGGTTGCCGACGCGGAGGGGGCGACCGCGGAGAGGCTCGACCTCACGGCGTGGGCGCGTTCCAGGAACTCCGTCCGGGAGCGCAGCGCCAACCGGGCGCTGGACCTGCTGCGGCTGCGGCTGGAAGGGGCCTAGAGAGGGCCGGAAAAATATCTCTTGCCGCGTGTCTATTGTGGTAGTAAAATCCCCGCTAGTCGAAAGCACGCGAGAGGAGGTGATCCAGATAGACGCATCGAGCAGTAGTAGCCGCGGGTATCTTCTGGGAGAGGTGGCTCTGACCTAGCCCCACCTAAATCCCATGTGGGATCCTGGGTTATCTCTACTCCGCCTCTCTAGTCGTTTAGGCGGACGTGCTAGAAACAAGGATACCCGCGCAAGGCTCAAATGGGTACGGCCCCCGGATCTCTCCGGGGGCTCGTTTTTTGCCGTTATTGGCCCTTAGCTAGCGGCCCTTCTCTTTTCGAACTCGCCGGTTTGCCGCCGATCTCTCCGGTCTCTTCTTCCAGCGCGGCCCGCAGGTGCAGGGCTACCCACGTCCGGTACGGACGCCATTTCTCGCTTATTTCTCTTAGTTCTTCGACTCCCGGTGTTTCTTCCAGACCGTAAGCCCTCGCGACGGCGCGTGCCAGGCGCGGCTCTTGCGTCGGCAGGCGGTCCGGTTCGCCGGCGCCGCGGAGCAGGATCAACTCCGCCGAGAAAGGCCCGATGCCGGGCAACTCTTGTAGCCGGGACAGGGCCTCTTGGACGGGGAGCGAGCGCAGGAGGTGCGCCTCTATCTTCCCCTCGCCGGCCGCCAGGGCAAGGTGCCTCAGGCGCTCGACCTTTGTCCCGGACAACCCCGGGAAGCTTTCCAACCCCGCCAGGCATGAGGGACCGGGGAAGGCGTGTTCTGGCCTGCCATCTACCGCCACCTTCGACCCCAACTCCTCCGCCATGCGGGCCTTGATCCGGGCCGCCTGCACGATGCGAACGCGGTGGCCGATGATAGCCCAGGCCGCCGCCTCGTACGGCGAGTGGAAGCACACCGGCCTCAAGCCCGGGTAGCGCCTTTGTAGCTTCCCCACGACCGGATCGCGCCCGGCCACTTCCGGAAAACCGCGCCCGTCGACGTCGAGGGAGAGTATCCTCGCGACCTGCCGTTCGACGACCCCGACGTCCGCCTCGCCGAAGACCTCCCCGATCACCACCCCGTCTTCTTGGCGCACGCCTACCCCGGCGACCCGCTCTTCCCCGGGGCGGCCGTCCGCCACGAAAGCGAGACGGAGCCGGTCGGTGTCGCCACCCTCGTAAGCGGCCGGCGCGAAGCCTTCGAGGAACCTTACGCTCGATGCGAGCGAGTAGGGCCCCACCGGCTCCGTCTCGAATCGCCTAGCCATCGTGTAGCGTCACCGTGTATCCGTCGGGGTCAACGAACGCGAACGTGCGCCCGAATGGCCCATCGAACGGCCCGCGGGCTATGGGAACGCCCGCCTCCTCTAGCGACTCGTAGAGGGCCTGCGCGTCGTCGCACCGCATCCACAACGCAACACCCCAGCCGAGCCTCTCGACCGCGTCGAGGTCCACGAGCGGTTTGCGCACCGCGAACGGTACCGGCTCCGTCGCGAAGACCACCGCGTCAGGCGAAACCCGCGGCATACGCTCCAGCCCCAGGCGCTCCTCGTAGAACCGCGCGCTACGTTCGGGATCCCGCACCTGCAAGGCCACGAAGTCCGGCCCCAACACCCTCGCCATCTCCGCCTCCATCGTCTATATTTGTCAGGACATTGATAATAATATAAGGATATTGATAAACCACAAGGGGTATTTCGTGGGATACGGGGAAATTTTTGGGGGCAGGATCGGGTACGAGCTAAAGCGGGCGCAGCACGCTTTGCGGGTCGAGATGGACGGGGCCCTCAGGCGGGTAGGGTTGACGACGCCGCAGTACGCGGCGCTCGCGGTGCTGGAGGAGGAGTCCGGGTTGTCGGGGGCGACGTTGGCGCGGCGGTGTTTCGTGACGCCGCAGACGATGAACGGGATCCTGGTGAACCTGGAGAGCGCCGGGCTTGTGGAGCGAAGGCCGCACCCCGAGCACGGGCGGGTGTTGCAGGCTTACCTCACGGAAGAGGGGAGGGCGATGGTTTCGCGGGCCCACGCGCCCATCGAGGCCATCCAGGGGCGGATGCTGGCCGGCCTCGGGGAGGACGAGCGGGGCCGGTTTCTTCGCGCCCTCCGCGGCTGCGCGGACGCGCTGGAGGGCCGGAGGGGGTGATCTCTACCGCTCCCCGGGCGGCCTCCAGGACCGGCCCGTGGCCCCCACGTACTCGGACTGTGGCCGGATGAGGCGGTCTTCGGCCTGCTGTTCGAGGCAGTGGGCCGTCCAGCCGGCGACCCGGCCGACGGCGAAGGTGGGGGTGAAGAGGTCCGTGGGGAGGCCGAGGCCGTGCAGCAGGAGGGCCGTGTAGAACTCGACGTTGGTCTGGAGGTTGCGGCCGGGCCTGTGCTCTTCGAGGAGGCGCAGCGCGGTCTTCTCTACTTGCAGCGCCAGGTCGTAGAGGTCCCTGTCCCCGTCCGTGGTGAAGAGGCGCTCCGCGGCGGCGGCCAGGACGTCGGCGCGGGGGTCGCGGACGCGGTAGATCCTGTGCCCAAAGCCCATGAGCCGCTCGCCGCGCCGGAGTCTCTCGCGCAGGACGGGCTCGGCGTTCTCGGCGGCCCCGATCTCGAAGACCACGTCCAGCGCGGGACCCGGCGCCCCGCCGTGCAGCGGTCCCTTGAGCGCCCCGATGGCCCCTACTATGGCGGAGACGGGGTCGGAGCGGGTGGCGACGATCACGCGCGCCGCGAAGGTCGAGGCGTTCATGCCGTGGTCGGAAACGGTGTTGAGGTAGGTCTCGAGCGCCCGCACGGAGCCCCCGCCTGGCCTCTCGTCCCGGAGCATGTACAGGTAGTTGGCGGCGTGGCCCAACCCCGGGTCGGGGGCCACGGGCTCTTCGCCCCGAAGCAGCCGGTGGTAGGCGGCCACTATCGTCGGGGTGCGCGCGACGAGATCGAGCGCCGGGTCTTCGGGGGCGTCGAGGCTCAACGTGTCCGCAGCCACGCGCAGCGCGTCCATCGCCGGGACCTTCCGCGCGGCGGCCGTCCTCAGGAGGTCCAGGGTGGCCCCTGGCAACTCCCGGCGCTCCGCGAGCGCCCCCCGGAACGCGGCGAGCTCCTCGGCGTCAGGCAACCCGTCGCGCCAGAGGAGGTAGACCATCTCCTCGAACGAGGCGTGGCCCGAGATCTCCTCCACCGAGTAACCCGCCAGCGTCAGCACCCCGGCCCCGCCGTCGACGCCGCTGATCCTCGTCCGCACCGCGACCACGCCCTCCAACCCCGGCGCGAAAGATGCTCCCGAACTACCCATCCCGATACCTCCGATCCCGTACAAACCCGCCCAACCGGAGCCTCCGCGCTCCCGTGCCCAGCATCCTAGCCCCTCGCAGTTTAGCTATCAACATTGATCCATAAATCAATATATTGTAGGGTGTCGGTGTTGCTGGCGGATCGGGTGGGAGGGTGATGGGGGAGGGGCGTTATATGACGGCGGGGGAGGCGGCCGGGGAGTTGGGGGTGAGTTTGCCGACGTTGTACGCCTACGTGAGCCGGGGGATGGTCCGGTCGGAGGCGGCGGAGGGGGGGCGGCGCAGCCGGCGGTACAGGGCCGAGGACGTGCGGGCCCTCCTCGAGCGCAAGGAGGGCAGGCGGGACCCCCGGCGGGCGGCGGAGGGGGCTCTACGCTGGGGGACGCCGGTGCTGGAGTCCGGCATCACGCTCGTCGACGGGGGGCGGTTGTTTTACCGGGGGCGCGACGTGGAGGAGTTGGCGGCCGGGAGCAGCATCGAGGAGGTGGCGGTCCTGATCTGGGCGGGGGATCCCGGGGACGCTGGGGCGATCTTCGCCCGCCCGGAAGCGCCGTCCCGGCGGGCGCGGGGGACGATGGCGACCCTGAAGGGGCTTCCGCCGGTCGAGGCCTTCCAGGCGCTGTTGCCGGTGGCGGCCGCCGAGGACCCGGCCGGGTACGACCTGCGGCCCGCGGCCGTCGCGCGCACGGGCGCGAAGATCCTGGGCCTCATGGCGGGCGCGGTCGGCGGCGGGGGGACCGGGCGTGCGGCGGAGACGCTCGCGCGTGGCTGGTGTCAGGGCGAACCGGACGCGGCGGGGCTGATAGACGCCGCGCTCGTCTACTGCGCGGACCACGAGTTGCCCGTATCGACCTTCGCGGCCCGGTGCGTCGCCTCGGCGCGTGCAACCCCGTATGCCGCCGTGCAGGCGGGCCTCGCGGCGCTCGGCGGCGTCAAGCACGGGGGGCAGGTGGAGCTCGTCGAGGCCTTTCTTCAAGAGGTTGGAGCGGTGGGGGACGCGCGGGCGGTCGTGGCCGGACGGCTCAGGCGCGGGGACGTCGTACCGGGGTTCGGGCACCGGCTCTACCCCGAAGGAGACCCGCGCGGGGCGGGCCTGCTGCGGGCTACCGCCGGATCTTACCCGCGGAGCCCCGCCGTTGCGCTGGCCGAAGCCGCCTGCGAAGCGGTGCTCGAACTCACGGGGGAGAGGCCAACCGTGGACCTGGCGCTCGCGACCGTAGGGCGGACTTTGGGCCTGCCGCCCGGCGGCGCCGTCGCCCTCTTCGCGGTCGGCAGGACCGTCGGTTGGATCGGGCACGCCATCGAGCAATACGCCAGCGACGACCTGGTGCGCCCGAGGGCCCGTTACGTGGGACGCTAGCACGTGCTGAAAGCCGGCGCAGCCGGCGTGCTACGCGGGTATCTCGAAGACGCCTAGGCCGTTGAGGATGATGAGCGAGGTGGCGAAGGAGTTGAACGTCGCGTGGGCCACGAAGGAGGGGAGGAGGCTTCCGGTGCGTTGGAAGAGGGCGCACAGGGCGATGGCGAGGAGGAAGATGGCGGGCAGTAGGACCGGCTCCAGGTGCAGGAGGGCGAAGAACACGGAGGAGACGAGGGCGGAGAGGACGAAAGAAGCCTTGCTTGTGGTCCTTGCGGGGTTCTCGCTTCCGACGGTGCGGGAGGAGATCAGGGCCCCGAGCCGGTTGAGGCCGTTGAAGATCGCGCCCCGGAAGACGAGCTCCTCGACGGCCGGACCGAAGAGGACGACGACGAGGACGATGGTGGGTATCGCCGTCGCCGGGTTGCTCTCCACCCAGCCGACGAGGCCGCGCATGAACGGTTGTTGGACGGTGGACTCCGTCGAATAACCGAGACGGTCCAGGACGAAGACGCTGATGGGGTTGACGATCACGCTCATGACGACGGCCGCGACGCCGAGGACTGCCCCGAGACCGATGCCCGCGAGCAGGCCGCCTCTGGGCCGCCTGAAACCGAGCGGCGCGAGGGAGAAGCTCGCCTTCCGGCCGAAGGCCCGGGCCACAACGACCCCGAGCCAGAACACGCAGATCACGAGCGCCGAGATCAGGGCGTTCGTCAGCACGACGGAGAGCAGCGTTCCCTGCGGGTCGTTAACGGTGTCCGCCTTCCAGGTAGACCTCGTCCGCCGCCCAGCCGCCGGGGGCATCCTTCAGCAACCGTTCCTTGAGGGGGGCCGGAAGGAGCCCGATCTCCTCCAGTTCCTCGACGCCGACCCAGCGCAGCTCGCGCAGGGTCGGCTCCGCGCCGGGCGCCACCTCCGGGTCGCTTCCGAGGGCGGCCTCGGATCCTTCGTCCACGGCCATCCGGGCGGTCACGTCCACCGTGTGCCTGCCTTCGCGCAGGAACTCGCCCACGTAGAGGAGGCCGGAGAAGTGGGCGTTTAGGCCGGTCTCCTCGGCCACCTCGCGTTCGGCGCACTCGGGGATGGTCTCTCCCGGCTCCAGCCTGCCGCCCGGCAGGACCCAGTACGGGTCCCGACCCGGCTTCTGGTGCCGGACGAGCAGGAGGCGGCCTTCGCGCTCCACCACCGCGGCGACGCGCACCCCGAAATCCATCCCGGACGATGACCTGTGCTTGCCCATGCCGCGAGAGTATAACCGCGCGGTTCGAAGGGGCTACGTCGCGCGGGCCGGCTCCTCTTCGGGTTCGAGCGGCCGGTCCAGGCGAGAGACCTGCGCCTCCAGCTCGTCGCAGGCCCACAGGACGAGGCCGAGCCCGTCCTCTTGGGAGATGGGGCCGTCTCCTGGGGCGTGGGTCTCGAGGATCTCCCTCTCCGTGGTCGGGTAGACGCCTTCGTGCATCCGACGGTCCCTCAAACCTTCGAGGCGCGCCCCTGGGTTTTCGACGATCTCCAGCACGGAGTCCAGGTAGGCCGTCATGGTTGGGTCTTCGGCGTTCCCGGCGACCGCCGCGTGGAACAGGTCGCCGCTGAGGCGATCGAAGGTGGGCACGAGGAGCCTGTCGCCGGAGACGCGGAAGGTGGAGGTTTCCCCGTCCGGGGTTACGGTCAGGCCGTCCTCCCGGACCCTGGCGACGGCGGCTAGCACCAGCTCGAAGGCGGCGAAGGTTATGCCGGGCAGGTTGCTGTCCAGGCCGCGGAGCTCCAGGGTGCCCCGGCGGTTGAGCCTCACCGGGTTCCAGGCGGGCCTCAGCAGGTCGCCGCCGGACCCCACGAAGAGGCCGAGGTCTACGCCGGCCTCCCTCATGGCGGAGAGCCAGGCCCTGTAGCGGTCGAACTGCTGGCGGACGAGTTGTTCGGGGCCGCCGGCGTAGGGGCGCAGGGCGCCGACTTCCGGAAGGTGCCTGTAGACGCCGTCCCAGCCGAAGGCCTCGTTGCCCCTGTAGCGGGCGGTTCGGGGGGAGAGGCCCGTGGCCCGGCCCTCGTAGAACGGGCAGGAGCGGGACAGGAAGATCAGGGCCGGGTCGAGCGCCGTGGCCAGGTTGTGGAGGTCGAGGAGCTCCTTGCGGGCCCCGTCCGAAGCACCGGGGGACAGCCCTTGTTCGGTGTCTACCGTGCCGGCGGGGAGCTCGATGTGCAGGTGGGTTCCGGCGCACCGGCCGGCGTCCATGAACCTCTCTGGGCCGACGGTGAGGACCTGGACCCGGTAGTCCGGATCTTCCCGGACGGCGGGCTCCAGCGGCAGCGGGTAGGTGCCCAAAGGGTAGAGCCTGAGCCCGATCTCGCCCGTCGAGCGGAGGGCCAGGCGCACGTTGTTCGCGTACTCGCGCTCCAGGTCCGCAAGCGAGCGCACCGGGGGCGTGTTGACCTCGACCACGCCCTTTACCCACTCCGCCTCCAGGCGGGCCGCCCCGCCGTCGCTCTCCGCCTGCTCCCTGCAGCGCTCCAGGAACTCGTCGGCCCGCACCGAAGGCTCGCCGGATTCCTCGACCAGGAAAAACTCCTGCTTCCAGGCCGATACAGCGGTCCAACGGCCGGTTTCTCCCGTCCATATTGCCCCGTGAGAAGTGCGTCATGTACCTCCTTTCCACGGGGAACTCTAACCCAGGGTCGGCCCCGCGTCGTTGGCCGGCAGGAGAAAAGCGGGGGCGGCCGTGCCCCGGGGCTTGCGTCGGGCTGTAACCTTCGGGGTGTTTGTGGAGGCGGAAGGTGGCGTGGGACGCGCCGGGAGGAGGCCGGTTTGGGGAACCAGGAAGAGGCGCCGGGGCGCGACACCGAGATCCGGGAGCACCTGGCGAACGAGCGGACGTTGCTCTCGTGGGTGAGGACGGGGGTCGGCCTGATCTCGATAGGCCTCGTCGTCGAGCGGGCGGGTGCTTTGGCGACCACGGCCGGCGTGAAAGTGGGCTCCACCAACGCCTCCGAGCTCTTCGGCCTCGCGCTCGCCGTGCTCGGCGTCCTCACCCTCGTCATAGGGACGGTGCAGTTCCTGCGCACCCGGCGCAGGATCTCCGCCGGGGTCTTCGTCCCGTCGGCGGCGGCCTACCTGGTCATCGTCGCCGGCAGCCTCGCCCTCGCCGGCGCGTTTATCGTCTACGTGCTCTTCACTTGAGATCCCGGCAGAGGCCCGGTTCGGCCGTCAGAGAAGCGGGTTCCTTGCGCGTAGCGCGGCGCGCGTGCGCGGCCTGCCGCGCTACGCCTGCCTCGTCCCGACCTGGCTGCCGACCCAGACGTAACCGTCGGACCAGACCTCGCGCTTCCAGATCGGCACGATCTCCTTGATCCGCTCTATCGCGTACCGGCTGGCCTCGAAGGCCGGGCCCCGCCTCGGCGAGGCGACCACGATGGCGACGCTCGCCTCTGCGGGGTCCACGCGCCCGACCCTGTGCACGATCGAGACGTGCCCGACGTCCCAACGCGACCGAATCTCCGCCCCGATCTCCTCCAGCTTCCGGTCCGCCATCGGCCTGTAGGCCTCGTACTCCAGGTACTCGACGGAGTTTCCCCCCGACTCGTCCACCCGCGTCGTCCCGACGAAGGTGCAGACCGCGCCGCAGTCCGGCCTGCTGGCGGCCCCGATCATCGCCCCCACGTCTATCTTCTCTTCGACGATCCCGAACACGCTAACCGCCCGAGACGGGCGGGAGCACGGCCACCTCGTCGCCCGGACCAACGCGCCCGTCCATCCTCGCGTACTCGCCGTTGACGGCGAAGGCCAGGGTGTCGCGCATGGGGCAGAGCCCCGGGTACCTGTCGGTGAGCAGCGGCCAGATTTCGGCCAGGGTGGAGTCTTCTTCCACTTCCAGCCGGACCTTGCGCGTGCCGGCCCGGTCGGCCGCCGCGCCGAAGAGCAGGACTTCGATCACGCCCCCGTCCCCCGCGGTTCCGGGACGTAGTCGGGGCCGACGATGACCTTCAGGGCGTGGGGGACGACTGAGAACCGGGCCGGCTCGTCGCCGACCACCTCGCCGTCCACGGTGAACTCCAGGCCCGGCGGCTGGGTGCCTACCTGGATCTCCTTCGCCCGGGCGCTGAACACGCCCTCTTTGCCCAGGTAATCCGACCTCGCCACGGACGCGGGCGCTAGCTGGAGCAGGTCCGTCAACCCCAGCTTCTCTATGATGACGACGTCAAGCAGGCCGTCCTCGGGGTTGGCCCTGGGGGCCGCGAGCCAACCGCCCCCCGCGAACCGGCAGTTGCCGACGACCACGTTCACGGCCCGCACCCTGCGCAACTCGCCGTCCAGGTAGAGGTCGAGCTCCTTGACGTCGAAGTCTTTGGCGATCTCGAAGGACGCCCGCAGGTAGGAGAGCTTGCCCCACCTCTTCTTCAACTCGCCCTCGTTGGCGTCCGAGATCTCGGCCCCCAGCCCCCCGGTCGCCACGTTGATAAAGAACCGCTCCCCGATACCGTCGGAGCGCACCCGCGCGACGTCCAGCGTCCGCACCCGCCCCTGCCTTATGACGTCCTCCGCCTCGTCCGGATCGTCCGGGATGCGAAGGGTCGCCGCCAGGTCGTTGCCGGTCCCGGCTGGCAGGATGCCGAGCGTAACACCCTCCGGGAAACCGGCCTTTCCGAGGCCGTTGACGACGTCGTTGATCGTGCCGTCGCCCCCCGCGACGATAAGCAGCCCCTCGCGCCACTCGGCGGCGGCCTCCCCGGCGTCGCCCGGCCCTTCGGTCTGGACCCAGTCGAGCTCGTAACCGTCAAACTCCGCGCGCAACTCGTCCGGGTCGTAAGCCCCGCCGCCCGAAGTGGGGTTGCAGATCACCCTTGCTGCGGGCCGTGCCATCGCCTGCTCCTCCGTAGCCTTACACTCGCCCTAGTCTACCCGGAAACCCCCGGAACTAACGCCGCTTAGGGCTACGAAGCCCGCCGCACCTCCGCCTCGGGGCGCGAGATCCTGGCGACCGGCAACCACACCTCCTGCCTTGACCCCCCGTCCAGCCGGATCGCCGCGTCCTGCCCGCTCTCCGAGACGTACCGGACCTCTCCGGTACCGAAGGGCGTCTGCACCTGCTCCCCCACGGTCAACTCCCCGAGAAAAGCCTCCCGCAACGCCGCCACGTACGCGAGCGCGAGCGACCGCCCCAGGTTCGCACCCTCGTCCCGCCTGTCCGCCACCAGGATGCCCGCGATCCTGTACAGGTTCGCCCGGCTGACCTGCGAGACCAGGCAAGCCCTGACCGTCTGCCGCACCAACTCCTTCTCGAAAGGCGAGTACCGCTCCCCGCTCCTCTCCAGGATCGCAATAACCCGCGGCACCGCCCGCCCGACGGCCTCCTCCACCGTCAACCCGTTGACCCCACGCTTGTAGACGTGCGGATCCAACCGCTCCTCCTCCCGCCGACGCGGGACGCTCAACCATTCCTGACGCACGCTATTTTTCGTATCTGTCATGGTGAAATTATACCTCACTGAAACTAGTGAAACCACCGCAAAGTAGGAGTTTAGCACGGCGCCTCTGGCGCCTCTCGGCGCGCTCCGGCTTCGCCGGCTTTCAGCCGGGGGGTGGGCGGCGTTGGCCGGATCGCCTGCCGGACGGTCCCGCGACGGGACTGCTAAAAGCGGTTTCTGGTACGAGCCCGGGTGGATCCGACGCGGCCGAAAGCCCAAAGTGGAACCCGAAGGGCGCAGCGCGCCGAAAGGCGTGAAGCGCCTTGCCGAAAGCCGGCGGAGCCGGCGTGCCCCGTTGCGCTAAACTAGGAGAACTGCGACGGATGGAGTGCGAGATGAACCCCCAAGAGTTTCTCAGCCGCTTGAAGCGCGAGGTTATAGGGCACCCGGCGTTGACGCATCCTTTTTTGGAGAGGTTCGGGGATGGGGACGTGGGGGTGGAGGGGGTGAGGACTTTTGCGATCCAGTACTACCGCCACGTCCGGGTGAGCCGGTTGTACCTGGCCGCCCTGATCTCCAACTGCGGGCACGACGAGGCGCTGCAGCTCGCGCTTGCGGAGGTGCTGTTCGACGAGTACGGGCATCTCGACCCGGCCGAGACGCACCCGGCGCTGTACCGGCGTTTTCTCGGGGCGCTCGGTATCACGGAGGAGGAGTGGGAGGGGCCGGCGACTTTGCCGGAGATAGACCTCTACGTCTCCGCGCACCGGGAGCTCTCCGGGCATCCTGACTTCCGGCTCGGGCTCGGGGCATTGGGGCCTGCGAGCGAGTGGCCTGTGCCCCCGATCTACGTGCGGCTCGCCGAGGGGTTGAAGAAGGCGACGGGGCTGCCGGAGGCGGCGCTGGAGATCTTCACCAGCCACGTCACGATGGACGTGACCCACGCCCGCATCATGATGGACGCGATCGCCCCCTACACGGGGGGCGAGGAGGGCCAGAGGCGGGTCCGCGAGGGCGCCATGCGCTCGCTCGACGCCCGCTGCGTGATGCTCGACGGGCTCTACAAGGCCGTCTTCCGGGAGCCGGCCCCGCTGCCTTACGTCCCCGCCCGGGTCGGCGGCTAGAAGGCCCGCGTGGCCGGGTGGTACCGGGAGGACCTGGCCCACATCCACGACGTCGGCCACGCCGACTTCGCCCTCCGGTCGGCGCCGGGCTGTGGGCGCGGGAGCTTCTGGAGGCCGGGTACCGGGTGCTCGGTATCGACATCTCCGAAGCGAAAGTCCAGATCGCGCGCCAAAAGGCGCCCGGCGCGGAGTTCCATGCGGGTTCGCTGTTCGAGGCCGACATCCCGCCGTGCGATGCCGTGACCGCGGTGGGTGAGGTCCTCAATTATCTGTTCGACCCGGAGAACGAGGAGCGGGGCCCCGACCGGGTCTTCCGGCGCGTCTACGAGGCCTTGAGGCCCGGCGGCGTCTTCGTCTTCGACGTCCTGGGCCCGGGGCAGGTCTCCGGGGGCAGGACATCGAGCTTCTCCGAAGGCCCGGACTGGGCGGTCCTCAACGAGAGAACGGAAGACCCGGGGTGGGGAACGTTGACGCGCCGCATCGTCAGCTTTAGGAAGGTCGGGGATCACTACCGGCGGGACGGCGAGGAGCGCAGGGTGCGGTTGCACGGTCCCGAGGAGGTCGCAGGCAGGCTCGGCCGGGTTGGTTTCGAGGTCACGACCATGCGCGCTTACGGGGATTACCGGCTTGGCGAGAACCACGCCGCGTTCGCCGCCCGCAGGCTGTGAGGAATTCGCGCGTTCCGGAGGCCGCGCGGGGGTATAACTAGACCGTGCCCGAACTGCCCGAAGTCGAGACGATAAAAGAAGACCTGCGCGAGCTTGTCGTGGGTTCGAGGGTAGGGGGTGCGGAGTTGCCCTACCCGACCCTCGTGGAGCAGCCGTCTCCCGAAGAGTTCGTCCGACGACTGGAGGGCGCTCGGGTGGTGGGGACTCGGCGGCGGGCGAAGCACCTGGTCGTCGACCTCGACTCCGGTGACGCGCTCGTGTTGCAGCTCAAGATCGGGGGCCAATTCCTGCTCGTTCCCCCCGTGGAGGAGCCGACGACGGCGCTCATGCTCGTGCTGCGCCTGGACGGGGGCCGGGGCCTCTTCCTGCGGGACGAGACCGGCTTCACCCGGGCGCGGCTCCTGGACGCGGACGGGCTGGAGGAGCGGTTCGCGGACCTGGGGCCAGAACCCTTAGGCGGGGAGTTCCACGACGGCTACCTGCGGGAAGAGCTCGGCGGACGCAGGGCCAGGATCAAGGGCCTCCTCCTCGACCAGAAGGTCGTGGCCGGCGTCGGCAACATCTACGTGGACGAGGCCCTCTTCGACGCCCGCATACACCCCACGCGCAAAGCGAACGCGCTGACGGAAGGGGAGTGGACGAGGCTCCAGTCCGCCGTAAAGGAGAACCTCGCTGCCGGCATAGAGCACCGGGGCACCACCTTCAGCCTCTACAGGGACGTGCTCGGGCGCAAGGGCCACCACCAGGACCACCTCAAGGTCTTCGTGCAGGCGGGCAAACCCTGCCCCGGCGGGTGCGGCGGGAGGGTCGTCAAGGAGAAGGTAGGCGGTAGGGCGACTTTCCTGTGTCCCGCTTGCCAGCCGGAGAATGGCCCGGAGGAAGAGGGCCGGTTAGAATTGGAGTAGGAGGCTTCAGGTATCAGGCAGCAAGAGGAGGGCTTGGAAGTACCGCCCGAAACCTACAGCCTGGGGCTCGAAGCCAAAACAGAAAGGGGATTGTTGGTGGCTGAGAAATTCGATCTCGTAATCATCGGTGGGGGGAACGCCGGGTACATACCGGCGATCCGGGCGAGCCAGCTCGGGATGAAGGTGGCGCTTATCGAGAAGCGCGAGGGGGGGCACCTCGGGGGGACGTGCCTGAACGTCGGCTGCATCCCGACCAAGGCGCTTTTGCACACCGCGACCCTCCTGCACGACGCCAAAAACGGCGAGGAGTTCGGCGTCAACGTAAGCGACGTCGAGTTCGACTACCCGAAGGCCGCCGAGAGAAGAGAGAAGGTCGTAACGCAGCTTCGCAGGGGCGTGCAGGGCCTGATGAAGAAGAACAAGGTGACCGTCTACAACGGCGTCGGCTCGTTCGTCGAGCCGAAGAAGATCCAGGTTCAGAACGGCGAAGGCACCGAGGAGCTCGAGGCCGGGAAGGTCCTGATCTCGACCGGTTCTGCCGTGAACACGCTGCCGGGGCTCGAGTTCGACGGGGAGAAGGTCATCTCCAGCGACGACATAGTCACCAACAACGAGAGCTACCCCAAGAGCGTCATCATCCTCGGCTCCGGGGCGGTAGGCGTCGAGTTCGCGAGCATGTACAAGGACTTCGGCACCGACGTGACCATCGTCGAGATCCTGGACAGGCTCGTGCCGCTCGAAGACCCGGAGATCTGCGCCGAGCTCAAGAAGTCCTTCGAGAAGCGCGGCATCAAGGTAATGACGAGCACCAAGGCCGACCCCCAGAGCCTGGAGAAGACGGACTCGGGCGTCAAGATCAAGATAGCCGGCGCCGACTCCGGCGAGCAGGAAGGCGCCGAGGGCGAGGGCGGCTCCTACGGCGGCGAGGACGCGCCGACCGGAGACGTCGACGGCGGAGATACGTTGGAGGCCGAGGCGCTCCTGGTCGCGGTCGGGCGCAAGACCGTCACCGAGGATCTGAACCTCGACGTGACCGACGTGGAGGTCAACGAGCGCGGGATCATCCGGGTCGACGGCTACGGCCAGACGGCCGCCGAGGGGATCTACGCCGCCGGCGACGTCGTGGGCGGCTACTGGCTGGCGCACGAGGCCGGCCACGAGGGCCTCACCGCCGTCGAGCACATGGCGGGCGAGGACCCGATGCCCAAAGACCGGAGCCTCGTCCCGCGGGTGACGTACTGCCGGCCGGAGATCGCCTCTTTCGGCCTCACCAAGGCGCAGGCCGAGGAGGAGGGCTACGAGGCCAAGGAGGCCAAGTTCCCCTTCCAGGCCATCGGCAAGGCGCTCATCGAGGGCGAGCCCAACGGCTTCTTCAAGATCGTCTCCGACGCCGAGACCGACATGATCCTCGGGATGCACGCCATAGGCCCCAAGGTGACCGACCTCATCACCGAGGGGGTCTTCGCCAAGCTCGTCGAGGGCACGCCGGAGGAGATCAGCATGACGATCCACCCCCACCCCAGCCTTTCGGAGGTGGTCGGCGAGGCCGCGATGGCCGCAGAGGGGCATCCGATTCATTTTTAGGCTTCAGGCTCTAGGCTTTGAGGTGTTAGGCCCTCGGGGCGCGACCGTTTTCGGGGAGCGCCCCCGGCCTGTTCGAGCGGGGCTTACAGGCTTACAACCAAAGGGCTTTCTCCTGTAGCCTAGAACCTCGTGCCTAAAGCCTCTAAAGCCGAGTTTTTCTACGACGACCCGAACGCGCCGCGGCCCAACCGGCCGATCGGGGTGGGGGTGCTGGCCCTGATCGAGCGCGACGGCGGGCTGCTCATGGAGCGGCGGAGCGACTGCGGGCGGTGGGGGTTCGTCGGCGGTGAGATCGAGGTGGAGGAGTCCCTGGAGGAGGGCCTCCGCCGCGAGGTGCTGGAGGAGACGGGGCTCGTCGTGGTGGACGAGGAACTGTTCGCCGTGTTCCCCGGGCCCTCGCGGGTCGTCCGGTATCCGGATGGGAACGTGGTGCGGCTGCTGACGTTCGTGTACAGGGCGCGGGTGGAGGACTTCGGGCCGCTGCGGCGCAGCGAGGAGTCCGAGGAGCTGCGGTTCTTCCGGCCGGAGGAGCTTTCGGGGCTGGACGTGATCGAGACGTCGACGCCGATCCTGGACGCGTACCTCGATCCTTCCTCGGGCACGAAGCCGGGGATGCTTCCGGACTAGGCCAGGCTCTGGGGGATACACTCCGCCGCAAGCGGACGTCAGAACCCCCCGGAGCCCGCGCCGCCCGGGTCCGGCTTCACGGCAGCGCCGGCTTATTGGGATAGAATTGGGTCTCTCAAACGTCAAAGAGGAGAACCGTGGCCCGCAGACAGATCAACGTCAAGGTCCTTGAGAACGGCACGAAGACCTTCGAGGTGCGTCACCGCTGGGAAGACAGGCCCGTCCCGCCGCCGCCGGACGGCACGCCCGTTGAGTACCTGCCCTTCAGGCAGCAGGTGAGGGGCGCGCCTGGGTTGCACGGCCGCCCGGACTGGCTCAAGGCGAAGGTGCCGGACGGCGAGGTCTACCGGGACATCAAGGAGACGATGCGCGGCCTGAACCTGCACACCGTCTGCGAAGAGGCCCGCTGCCCGAACATCGGGGAGTGCTGGAACAACCGGACGGCGACGTTCATGATCCTCGGCAACGTCTGCACGAGGAGTTGCGGCTTCTGCGCCGTGCTCACGGGCAAGCCGACCGAGCTCGACCTCGACGAGCCAGTGCGCGTCGCCGACGCCGCGAAGAGGATGGGCCTCGAGCACGCCGTCATCACGAGCGTCAACCGCGACGAGCTCTCCGACGGCGGCGCCTCGATCTTTGCCGCCGTGATCCGGGAGATAAGGGGGCAGGTACCCGGCTGCGCCGTCGAGGTGCTCACCCCCGACTTCAAGGGGAACCGCGACGCGATAAAGGCCGTCATAGACGCCGGGCCCGACACCTTCAACCACAACATAGAGACGGTCCCGCGCCTGTACCCGGCGGTGAGGCCGCAGGCGAAGTTCGGGAGGTCGCTGGAGGTGCTGCGGTACGCCAAGGAGCTCAACCCGGACGGGTTGACCAAGAGCGGGTTCATGGTTGGCCTGGGCGAGGCGGAGGAGGAGATCCACCAGACCATGGCCGACCTGCGCGACCACGAGGTGGACATCCTGACCATCGGGCAGTACCTCCGTCCGTCTGAGAACCACCTGCCGATGAGCCGCTACTACAGGCCCAAGGAGTTCGCCGACCTGCGCAAGCACGGCTTCTCTTTGGGGTTCAAGCACGTCGAGAGCGGGCCGCTCGTGCGCTCCTCGTACCACGCCCACGAGCAGACCACGGACGCCCGCCTGGGCGTGCTGGGGGCGAAGGCCTAGGGAGAAAGGTCGGCGGGCCGTGATCTCGACTGACCTCACGCGCCTCCTCGGCGTCAGGCACCCTATCGTCTCTGCTCCGATGGCCGGCTGGTCTGGGGGAGAGTTGGCCGGCGCCGTGGGCGCCGCCGGTGCCTTCGGCATGATCGGGGTCGGCGGCGCCACCCCCACCGGCTGGCTCCCCGAGCAGGCAAAGCTCGCCCGGGCCAACGGCCCCTTCGGCGTCGGCCTGATGTCCTGGGTCCTCGAGAGGCGTCCGGAGCTCCTGGACGCCGTCCTCGCCGAAGAACCCGCCGCGGTCTCGCTCTCTTTCGGCGACCCGGCCCCGTTCGTCGAACGGGTGCGCAAGGCCGGTGCGATCGCGATGAGCCAGGTCCAGGACGCGGAGAAGGCCGAGAGGGCGGTGGCGGCGGGCGTGGACGTGCTGGTCGCCCAGGGCACGGACGCGGGTGGACACACCGGCAGGGTCGGTACCATGCCGCTCCTGCAAAAGGTGCTTGAGATCGGGGAGAGGGCGGGGAGGCCGGTGCTCGCGGCGGGCGGAATAGGGACCGGGCGCGGCATCGCGGGCGTGCTGGCGATGGGGGCTTCGGGGGCCTGGATCGGCACGCGCTTCTGCGCCACCCGGGAGTCCACGGGAACCGGGGAAGCGAAGCGCCTCATCCTTGGGGCCGACGAGACCGCCACGGTCCACACCCGCGTCTTCGACCTCGTACAGGGCATACCCTGGCCCGAGGAGTTCGCCGGAAGGGCGATCCGCAACTCCTTCTCCGACCGCTGGCACGGCCGCGAGACCCTGCTCGAAGAGCAACGTTCCATCGTGGGCCCCGAGTTCGAGGCGGCGCGCGGGAATTACGCGGAGGACTTCGTCTACGCCGGACAGGCCGCCGGCCTCGTGGGAGACGTACCGTCGGCCGGGGACCTGGTGGACCGCCTGATGGCCGAGGCCGAGGCCAGGCTTGGGGCCTGCAACGCGCTGCTCGGGGGGGCGTCGTGATAGAGGAGCGGCGCGGGGCGCGGGGCGGCCTCGAGGTGGTGCGGCTGCCGGGGCTGACGCCGTACGCGGAGGCGTGGGACTTGCAGGGGCGGCTTGTTCGGAAACGGAGAGACGATGAAGTTTCGGACACCTTCGTCCTGTGCGAGCACCCGCCGGTGTACACGGTGGGGCGGGCGGCGAAGGACGGGGCGAACCTCGGGGCGGGGGAGGAGTACCTGCGTTCGCTCGGGGCCGAGGTATTCTGGAGCGACAGGGGAGGGGACGCGACCTTCCACGGGCCGGGCCAGATCGTGGGCTACCCCATCCTGCGCTTGAAGGACCGCGATACGCACGGTTACCTGAGGAGCTTGGAGGACGTCCTGATCCGGGTGCTCTCGGAGTACGGGCTCGAAGGGTGGCACCATCCGGAGTACACCGGCGTTTGGGTGGGGGAGAAGAAGATCGCGGCCATCGGCGTGAAGTTTTCCTCCGGCTGGATCGCCTCCCACGGCTTCGCCCTGAACGTGGAGACGGACCTCTCCTGGTTCGACCGCATAACCCCTTGCGGTATCAGGGAGTTCGGCGTCACGAGCCTCGCCCGGGAACTGGACCGGGCCGTCCCCCCGGCCGGGGTCCAGGAAAAGATCGTGGCCCACTTTCTCCGCCGGTTCGGTTAGTTTACTTACTGCCCGCACGGGTACTTCCTGACAAGCTAAGTACGTTCAAACGAGAAGAGGAGGCACGATGCTCAAAGGCGTAGCGGTGGTATGGATGCCGGTTCAGGACATAGACCGGGCGAAGAACTTCTACGGCAACACCCTGGGTCTCTCCGTCACCAAAGAGGACGGCGACTGGGCCGAGGTGGACGCCAACGGCCTGACCATCGGCCTGAACGGCCGCGAGCCCGGCGGGGCGCAGGCCGAAGGCGGGCCCGTCGTTACCTTCCAGCCCGAGAGCAGCCTGGAAGATACCGTGGGCGAACTGCAAAACCAGGGCGTCGAGGTGCCCGCCGGCATCTCCGAGCACCCCTGGGGCCGCGTCGCCACCTTCAAGGACTCCGAAGGCAACGACGTCCAGCTCTACGAGCCGCCGAAGGGCTAGGTCGCACGGGGGAGCAAGCCCCTACGCGAAAGGGCCCCGCCGGCCGGCCGGCGGGGCCCTTCGTTTGCCGTTTGCGGGCCAGGGGGCCTGCGGTGGATCGCGCGCCGTCCTACGCGTTGCCGATAAGGATGCCGGAGGCGAAGACCAGCGCGCCGCCTATTATGACCTGGAACGCGCTCATCCAGAAGCTCATCGCGAAGTACCTGTAACGGATGTAGGAGATAGCCAGCAGCTCCAGTCCCACGACCGCAAAGGCCAGGTAGAGCGCCGCCTGGACATCCGGGATTAGGAACGGCAGCGTGTGCATGATGCCGCCGACGAAGGTCGCAGCGCCCGTGATCCCACCCCGGAGCACCGGGCCGCCCCGCCCGGTCAGGGACCCGTCGTCCGAGAGCCCCTCGGAGAAGGCCATGCTGATCGCCGCCCCGACCGCGGCCGCCAGCCCGATCAGGAACGTGAGCCGCGGGTCCCCGCTCGCCACCGCCACCGCGAACACCGGCGCCAACGTCGAGACCGAACCGTCCATCAAACCGATGAGGCCCGGCTGGACCACCTTGAGCACGAAGTCCTTGCTGTGCCCGGCAACGGTCATCTCCCGACCCCCGAGGCCCATCCTCTCCATCAACGCGCCCAACGAACCACCCTCCCGCAAACCTCCGCAACTACCCCCGTATTCTAGCGGGAATGGGCTATAAATCAAGAATAGTTCTTGTTATTGGTTAATGGGAGCCATTAGCGGTAGGAGGGGCCGTGGGGACCGTTTTTTGGGTTCTCCTGGGGTGTGTTGCGAACGGTTCCCCGTTGGCGCGGGGGGGCGAGCGTTGTGCGGCCGGCGAGGCAAGGGTCGCGCCCGCGGGGATACCTGTTGACTGGAGCCAGAGACCTCTCTCAGGCCGTCTGGTACAGGTCCAGTTCGGCCTTCACGACCATGTCTTCGGTGTCGCGGCGGAGGTGGAAGCCCAGGCGTTCGCTTATGCGTTGCATGGGGCGGTTGTCGAAGAGGATCTCGGCGGTGATGCGGCGCAGGCCCTCGGCCCGGCCCACCTCCAGGAGGCGGCCCACGAGCAGGGTGCCGAGGCCCCGGCGCTGGAAGCGGTCGCTCACGAGCACGGAAAACTCAGCCTCGCTGGAGACGGCGCCGTGGCGGCTGAGGCGGGCGACGCCCATGATCTCGCGTTCTCCGGTCTCGGGGTCTAACCTTTCGGCTACGAGGGCCATCTCGCGGTCGTAGTCTATAAAGCAGATGCGCGTGAGGCGCTCGTGGGCGGTGCGCTGGTCGAGCTTCATCATGTGGAAGTAGCGCATGTAGACGCTCTGCTCGGAGAGGGACTCGTGGAACCGGATCATCAGGGGCTCGTCCTCGGGACGGATGGGGCGGACCCTGACCCTGGCGCCGTCCAGGGTCTCCTCGTCCGAGACGTACTGGGTCGGGTAGGGGCGGATGGCGGTGCGGGGCAGGTCGCGCTCTTCGGTCTCGGGGTCGTGGAGGACGACGCGGGCGTCGAGGGCGATGAGGCGTTCGGGGGAGGCCAGGAGCGGGTTTATGTCGAGCTCCTCTATCCAGGGCTGCTCTACGACGAGCTGGGAGAAGCGCACGAGGAGCTTCTCCAGGGCCCCCACGTCCACCGGTGCCCGTCCGCGCACGCCACCCAGGGCGCCGAAAATGCGGGTCCCCTCCATCATGCGCCGGGCGAGCGTGGTGGTGAGGGGCGGGAGGGCCAGGGCCCTGTCCCTGTAGACCTCGACGAGCGAGCCGCCCGAGCCGAAGAGCAGCACGGGCCCGAACTGCGGGTCGAGGCTGCTGCCGACGATGAGCTCGTAGCCGTCGAGGTTCACCATCTGCTGCACCGCCGCCCCGCCGAAGTCCTCCGGGCGGAAGTTCTCGTGGATGGAGGAGCGCATCTCCTCGAAGGCCCGGCGGACCTCTTCCGGGTCTTGCAGGTTCAGGCGGACGCCGCCGACGTCGGTCTTGTGGGTGATGGTCTCGGAGTCGAGCTTGAGGACTACGGGGTAGCCCATGCGCTCCGCTATGTCGACGGCTTCTTCCGGGGTGCGGGCGACCTCCGTCTGGACCGTCGGGATGCCGTAGGCGGCCAGGACCTTCTTGGCCTCGAACTCGGTGAGAGTCGTGCGGCCCGAGTCGCGGACGCCGGCGATGATCTCCTCGACCGCTTCGCGGTCGGCGTCGGCCTCTTCGGCGTGTTCGGGGGTCTCGTAGATGCCGCGCAGGTTGTAGGTGTAGCGCCACATGTTCGTAAAGGCGCGGGCGGCGGCGTCGGGGAAGTCGAAGGTCGGGATGCCGGCGCCGTTCAGGACGGATTCTCCGGCGGCGATCTCCGTGCCGCCCATCCAGCTCGCGAGCACGGGCTTGCCGGTCCTGTTGGCGTAGGGAACGAGGCGCTCGGCGGTGGCGGTCGGGTCCGTCATGTCCTGGGGGGTGAGGACGACGAGCAGGCCGTCGCTTTCGGGGTCTTCGGCGGCGGTCTCGAGCGTCTTTGCGTAGCGCTCCGGGTCGGCGTCGCCCAGGACGTCCACGGGGTTGCCGTGGCTCCAGGGGGCGGGGAGGAAGCCGTCGAGCTTCTCCATGGTCTCGGGCGAGATCTCCGCGAGGTCGCCGCCGCCGTTTATGAGGGCGTCGGTGGCGAGGACGCCCGGGCCGCCGGCGTTGGTCAGGATGGTGAGGCGCGGGCCTTTCGGGCGCGGCTGCTTGCCGAGGACCTCGGCCATGGCGAACAGCTCGGAGATCTCGCCGACGCGCAGCACGCCGCTGCGGGCGAAGGCCGCGTCGAGCACCTCGTCTGAGCCGGTCAGGGAGCCCGTGTGGGAGGCGGCGGCCTTGCCCGCGGCCTCGGTGCGGCCAGCCTTTATGACGATGATGGGCTTGGTCAGGGCCACTTCCCTTGCCGCGGATAAGAACGAGCGGGCGTCGCCTACGGACTCCATGTAGACGACGATGCTCTTGGTCTTCGGGTCGTCGCCGAGGTAGTAGATCAGGTCGCCCCAACCCACGTCCATCATGGTCCCGACGGAGACGATGCTAGAGAACCCTACGTTCTCCTGGAAGCTCCGATCCAGGATGGCCGTGAGCAGGGCCCCGCTCTGGCTCAGGAAACCGACGCTCCCCGGCCTGGCCATGGCGCCCGCGAAGGTGGCGTTCAGCCCGGTGGTCGGGTTCATCACGCCCAGGCAGTTGGGGCCAACGATCCTCATCCGGCCCCTGCGGGCCTCTTCGAGGACCCTCTCCTCGAGCTCCAGCCCCTCCCGCCCCGTCTCCCTGAAGCCGGCGGAGATGATGATGGCGCCCTCGACGCCCGCCTCGGCGCACTCGGCGATGATGTCCGGCACCGTCGGGGCGGGGGCCACGATCACGGCCAGATCCACCTTCTGGGGCACCTCAGAAACGGAAGGGTACGCCTTGATGCCGAGAACGTTCGGACGCCTGGAGTTGACCGGAAAGACCGTCCCGCCGAAGGGGCTCGAAACGAGGTTCCACATGATCGTGCGCCCCACGCTCCCCGGCCGCTCGGTCGCCCCGATTACGGCCACCGTCTCGGGCCGGAAGATCGCATCGAGCGTCCCCGCCTCGTACCCCAACACGTCGTGGGCCGGGTCTCCGCTTCTGGTCCCTCGCTTCATGTACGCCTCTCTTCGCCAGCTTGTCAGCACGTCCCCTTTTCGGGGACTTTCAGCACGCTCCGGCTTCTGCACCCTCGGCGCGCTGCGCCCTTTGGGCTCCGCTTTCAGCTATGTACCTTACGCACTTACTTTTGTAACACCGGGCTTCGCGGGGGGGCGTGAACCCGCCCACGGGCACCGCCACGAACGTTCTTTGCTGAAAGCCGTCTAAGACGGCGTGCTGGGAGCTTAGCGTGCTAACGGGAGCCGTAAGGCTGCGTGCTACGTCGTCCGTTTGCGGACGACGTTCTCCAGGAGGGTGCGGTTCGGGATGCGGTGGAGGGTTCCGTCTTCGGAGCGGAGGGTTATGGAGGCGTAGCCGAGTTCTTCGACGGTGCCTTCGACCTCGGCCACGGAGATGACGTCGCCGACAACGGTGCCGTCCTGGACGTAGCGGCCGGCGGCTATGTTGCCGGAGAGGAGGGCGAGGCCCTGGCCGAGGGCGAGGGCGGTAACGAGGCCGATGGTGGAGAGGACGACTATGGCGAGCAGCACGACGACGTAGGTTTCGAGGCCAAGCTGGCTCGCCGCGATGAGGGCGGTGATGGCGACTACGGTGGTGAAGACGACGCGGCGGAGGGTGTTCTGGCCGCGCAGGCCGGAGCGTTCGGCCTCGCGGGCCACGAGCTCGGCTAGCCACCCGGCGCTCATGATGCCGGCAATGAGGATGACGAGGGCCACCAGCGCGCGGCCGGAGAGGTTGACGATCTGGTCCATCGTACTCTCCAGCGAGGAGAGGCCGAGGACGCTCAAAGACCCCGCGACCCCGGTCAGCATCACGCCCCAGAAGAGGACCGTGCCGAGCAGGCGCGAGGGGCCGCCCTCGTAGCCGAGCTGCCAGAGGGAGTTGGCAGCACCCGTCCTGTCGAAGAGGCCGTCGAGGCCGAGGCCCTCGAGGAAGCGGGCGAGGAGGCGCTGGAGCAGCAGGGCGGCGACGAGCGCCACGAGCAGCACGACCACGGCGCCCACGAGCCGCGGGACGAACTCGGCCAACGTGCCCAACAGGTCGTTCGTGGCTTCCGACACTAGATCCCTCCTCCGTAGCTCTCACGCGTCGTCTTGGGACGCAGCCCCAGATAATAGACGAACGCGTCGAGGTACGAACGGCCCAGGGAACTCAGGAAGACTTCGGCGCCGCGCATGAAGGCCGAGACGTAGGCCCGCCTGACGGCGACGCTTATGACGGCCTCGGGGGCCTCCACGGGCTCGTTGCCCAAGGTGTTGAGCATGACGAGCATCTGGGCGTAGGACTCGGCCAGGCGCCGGTAGTCCGCGCGCTCGAAGATGAGCCGCTCGGCCTCGCGGGCCTCCTCGCCTTCGAGCTCGCCGGCGGCGTAGGCCCCGATCTTCTCCAGGATCTCCCAGCGCTCGCGCTCGGCCGCCATCACGACCCGGTCCCATCGATCTCGTTGTGGCCGTTCCCTTTGGAGAGGGCGACGAGCATGGCGGCGCGTCCCCTGCTGACCCAGCCCTTGGCCGTGCCGTCCGGGACGTCGAGCACCGCGGCTATCTCGGCGTAGGAGAGCCCCTCCATGTGGCGCAAGACCAGCGCGGCCCGGTGCTCGGCCCTGACGTGTTTGAGGGCCGACTCTATTTCCTCGCGGCGCTCGGAGTTGAGGGCCGCGGACTCGGGGTCGGCGTCGCCGCCGGCGGGCTCCGCAAGGTACGGCACCTCGCCCTCGTAGTGCCTCTCGTCGCGGCGGGATTCCTTCTGCCGGACGCTCAGGCAGGTGTTCATCGTGATCCTGTACAGCCAAGTAGTGAAGGCGCTGTCTCCCCTGAAGTTCTTTATGTTGCGCCAGACCCTGACCCAGACCTCCTGGCTGGCGTCCTGGGCGTCGCGCGCCCCGAGCACGCGCAGGGACACCCTGTATACGAGGCCGGAATGTTCCTGGACCAGCGCGCTGAAGGCGCCCACGTCACCCCGGGCGGCGCGCAGGGCGAGGTCCCGATCCGCGGCACTCACTACTCTGACCCTGCCAAACGCCTATCGGATACGGGCAGCCCCGTGCGCGGTCCCATAACCCGGTACGATAGCAAACCCGTCTTTCGCGAGATACACCGGGGGGGCCGCGAAAAATCTTCCTTCTCCTCGTAACCTTTCGCGCCCGGGTCGGGTCCTACGCTCGGTGGTCGGGAGTCGTACGGAAGGGTAGGATTTTGTTCGGTATTCGGGTAGAGGAGAACGGCTATGGGACGACGATAGGTATGTGGGGAGAGTTCGACGTTTCTTCTCTGCCTAGCTTGCGCGAGGCGTTCGACGAGGCCTCGGCGTCCGGCGGGCCGGCCGTGGTCGACCTCTCGGGGATCACCTTCCTCGACCTGCAGTCCGCCCGCGAGCTTGTGGTGCGGTCCTTGATACAGGCCCACCAACTCGTCTTCGAGAAACCCTCCCCGGACGTCCTGGCGAGTATCCGCGCCCTCGGCCTGGAGGACAGAACCCGCGCCTGGAACGACCTCGACCGCGAGGAACCCCCCGTCTTCTCGGAAGCCTGAGACCCTCCCAGACCCTTTTAAGAGACGAGCCGGGCGAGGGCGCCCATCCCGGTGGCCCTGGCCTCCAATGCCGCGGAGACCGTGGCCGCGGCGGCCAGCGACACGAGCGACCCGGTCCCGAAGAACCCGATCAGGCGCTGGGACCTCGCCGCCGCCTCCGGCGTCTCCGGCGCGGGCTCCGTCCCCGATTCGACCGGCGTGTCGCCCTCCGGGGACTGCTTGGCGATCCTGGCCCCAAGCACCCCCGAGGCCACGCTGTTGAAGAGCGCCGCCCCGAGCAGCACGTCCTTCAAGCCGACGAGCGCGCCGGCCCCGATCCCAAGCTCCTCCTCGGCCTCCTTCAACCCGCCGAGCCTCCAGGCGCCCACGGCCGCGACCATGGCGAGCGCGTTCACCGCGTTGAACCGGAACCAGGCCTCGTTCAAGACGCGCCCCCGCTCGCCCTTATCGCTTATGCTGCTAACGGTCGGGTTCAAAGCCACCTGCCCGAACAACGTCCCCCCGAACCAGGTCGCGAGCCCCAGGTTGTGCAAAGCCCGCACGGTCGTAGACGGCTCCGTCATCCCGCCCCTCCTCTCTCGATGCCGAAAGCATCCTCCTTTCCCGGCGGCGCACCCGGCCAAACAGTGCCGGCGCGGCCACCACGGGAAAGGAGCGGCGAGCCCGATCGGAGAACCGCGGAACTTATACGTTTGCTACGGCAACCGACTCGCGCTTGGCGGGCTTGTGGCTATTGTTGTATGGCAAAACGAGACACCAGGCCGGCTGTAATATCCGAAGCATCGAAAAGTAGCGTGCCGCGGTCCCACGCATGTAGAATGCCACCATCGATCCCAGGATGAGGCGGTGTGAGGAATGAGGATGCGTTTCTTTACGGGTTTGTTGGTCTCGGCGTCGTTTCTCCTGGCGTTCGCGCCGGCGGTCTTCGCCCAGGCGGTGATCGAGGACGACGACGGGGACACGTCGGTCCAGTACGTCGACTGCTCGCAGGTGCAGAACGCCTTCGCGAACCAGGGTCAGTACGCGAACGCCAACGCCGCGGCCGACGACGAGAGCGAGGCGGTCGCGGAGGTCTCCCAGGAACTGAACATATCCCAGAGCCAGGTCAACGCCTGCCTCGGGAGCATCGGCGGCAACCCCGACGGAAACAACCCGCCCGGCGACGAAACCACCGGCCCCACGGAAAGGCAGCCCGCGGATGAGGAGACCACGGACGACTTGGCCGAGGGCAGGGACGCGGTCGACCGCGACACCGTGCTCGCCGCCGATGAGTTGCCGGAGACGGGCGGCCCCGGCTTTGCCGGCGTCGTCCTGGCTTCCGGGTGCGCCCTGCTCGGTGTGGGCCTGATCCTCAACAGGATAGTCCGCTAGCCCCCGCGTGAGACTCCGGGGCCGCGCCTCCGAAGACCCGCTGCTCAAGGTCGGCGCCGCGGCCCTCGCCCTGGCGCTCGTCTGCGCCGCCGCTGTCGCCGCCTACGCCCTCCTGCGCGAGAGGCCGGCGGAGGCCTCGGGGCGGGCGGTGAAGGCCGCCTCCTCCGAGCCGCTGGTCCGCTCGGACCCCGGCGTGGACCCGCGCAAAGAGCCCACGGTCGCCTTGCGCGTTGCCGAGACGTCCGATCCGGGGCCCGGGCCGAAGCCGGACCCTAAACCGGACCCCCAGCCCGAGCCCCGACCGAAACCGGAGCGTGAGGCGACCGACCCGGTAACCGAGCAACCCGACCCCGAGCCGCGGCCGGAACCCGAGCCGGAACCCGAGCCGGAGCCGCAACCGCAGACGCTGCCCGCGGCGGAGAAAGACTGGCCGCTGCCGACCGACGAGCAGGTCGAGGCCACGCGCGAACCCCGCAGGTACGACCTGCCGCGCGGTGCGCCCCTCGGCCTCACCGTGAGGTCGATAGGCCTCTACGACGTGCCGGTGCTGCGCTCCAACACCCAGGGAGCCCTCGACAACGGCGTCATACACGCCCGCGGGACGTCCATGCCCTGGTCCGACACCCCGGACAGGAACGTCTACCTTGCGGGGCACCGCCTCGGCTGGCCTGGCACCGGCAGCCACCTGGTCTTCTACCGCCTGAACGAGCTCGGAGAAGGCGACGAGATCGTCCTAAAGGACCGCGACGGGCGGAGGCACGTTTACAGGGTGAGCGACTCGTTCGCGGTCAGGCCGGACGACGTCTGGGTGACGGGCCGCATACCGGGCAGGGATATGCTCACCTTGCAGACCTGCACGCCGATCCCCGGTTTCGAGAAGCGCCTGATCGTCAGGGCGGAGCGGGTCTAGAGAGGACTATCGGCCCCCAAGCCGCTGATAGGTGGCGCCACACTGCCTGCTGGGACGTGTTTTTTGTTGTTTGCACGATGATCGGAAGGTTCGTAAAGCCTGCCCGCAATCTTGATACGAATCTTTCAAACCGTGTAGGATGCAGCCGCATCGCTTACAATGCAAACGGGCGGCATCTGTGTGAGACGAACGGTCTTCACGCAAACAGGCGCGAACCCGGGAGAAAGGGGAGTATTTGCGGAGGGCGGTTCTCTTGCTGGCTACCATGTCCGTGGCCCTTGCGTTGGGTGCGGGCGTCGCGGTGGCGGCTGCGGTCTCCGGTACGCAAGGCAACGATACGCTCCGGGGAACCAACGGGACAGATCAGATCTACGGCCTCAGCGGCAGCGATACTCTGTACGGTTTCAGAGACGCCGACGAGTTGTACGGAGGGGCCGGCAACGACAACCTGTACGGGGGCCCCGGGCCTGACGAGATCTACGGCGGGTCCGGGATCGACAACATGTTCGGTGGGGACGGCAGGGACTTCATAAAAAGCGCAGATCGGGGCAACTCGGACCTGATCGATTGCGGCAGCTCTGATGGGGCGGTCGACAGGGTCGTCCGTGACAGCGACGATAGGGTTCGCAACTGCAACACGCAGGACGTCGTTACACCGGCTGTTCAGTAACTCATAAGGTTTGCTCAGGGTGGCTAGCATGGCTAGGGCGGGGGGGCGGAGAAATGTGGCATAGGGCTTCGGGGGTGGCGGAGAGTAGCGTGCGCGGGACGCTTACCGTGCTGTTTTGCGCCGTCCTGCTAGCCTTGACCATGTTGTTCGCGGCCCAGACGGAAGCCCAGGAGACCACCGCCGAGCAGACCGTGGCGCAGACCAAAGACGCGACGACCGTAGTGAAGAAGGTCCGAGAAACCACCGCACAGGCCAATGATGCGACGACCGGGAACGCCACAGAAAACGAGAACACCGTTGCGCAGAACCGTGACACGTTAGTCGAAGAGCCCGAACAGGCGGTGCAGCAGGGCGGGCAGCAAGCTCAGGCGGACCCCACAGAGGACGATGGCTCGCAGGCCACAGCGCGTGTCGCCGACCCGCTCGCCAACGCACCGGCAGAGATTACGGAGACCATCGGCGATGACGACGCCACTATCGCCAACCGCATCGTGCCATCGGACGTTAATTGCGAAGTGAGCGAGGGCGCCACCGTCGCAGTGAGGGACGCGGACGGCACACAGATCGAGTTGATAGATGGCAACAACGTCAACATAGCGCAGAGGCAGACCCAGATAATTATTGTAGGTACTGCTGATGAAGATAGAAACCTTAATGGCGTTAATGCTAGCGGAGAATTTGGCCCCTCTAACGGTACGGAAACTGGAAGGGTGATTCGCTCAGCAGGTATTTCGTGCGAGCGTGACGATGATGACGCTAACACCGGCAACGCTGGTGGAAACAATGGAAATGCTAACAGCGTGGAAGACGGCTGCACGACGTTGCGGCTCTTTGAGGGCGACGACCAAGAGAGCGGTACATTCACCGTTCCGGACGGAGCGTCGAGTCGGCTACGGATCGTCTACAGCACGCTGAACGAAGACGGTGATCTGACCATAACCGTCGGGGAGGTACAGACCAGGACAACCGGTTTCTCCGAGACCATTGAAGGGGCGGAGAGCGGTGTGATCCGGGAAAAGGTTGAACCCGGAGAGCAGGGCGCTGTTTCGGTGAATCCCACCGATCAGGATTACAGGGTGGTGTTCGAGGTTATCGGCGGAGACGAAGAATGCACCAGCCCCAAGAACGTGCGGGGCGTGCTTGCCGAGTCGATCCCCGACGACGAGCTTCCAGCTACGGGCGGCTTGCCTATCTCTGTTCTGGCCGGATGTGTGGCCCTCCTGCTGGTCGGGACCGGCGTGGTCGGGACGGCGCTGAGGCGCAGGCAGTAAGGACTCGGGTCCAGATGGCCCGGAGAGTGGAGAGCGGATGCTCCTGAAGGTGGGCTTCGTGATGATGGCTTTTGCGGCGGCGCTCGCCGGGGCGGTGGTCGCGGTCGTCTCGACGGAAGAGCCCGCCCGCAGCGCCGCGGTCAAGTCCACAGAGCGGCGGCCCGCAGAGCCACTCAAACGCACGGACCCGATGGTCGAGCCGCGGCGCGAAGAGGAGATAACGGTACGAGACCCCGAAAGGCCCAAAGAGGTGCCGGCTCCCGAACGCGCGGCGGAGTCCGAACCGAAACCGGAGCCACGGTCCGAGGCCCGGGCCAAATCAGAAGTAGTGCCGCCCGAACCCGGACCGCGATCCGAACCGGAGCCGCAACCCTAAACGGCTTCGGAGCCCGAAACCCAGCGGGGGCCGGAGCCCGAACCCGAACCGGAGCCCGAACCCGAGCCGGAGATCGGGGGTGAGCCGCCGGAGCCGAAGGCGGAGGAGGTGGCGTCGGCGCACGGGGCGAGGCACTACGAGTTGCCGGACGGGGCGGTGCTTGGGCTCACGGTGGAGGCGCTCGGCATCCACGACGTTCCCGTTTTCGACTCCGTTGGGGAGTGGGCGCTCGGGCACGGGGTGGGGCATCATCCGGAGACCTCCATGCCGTGGTCGGACGCGCCGCAGCGGAACGTGTGTCTGGCGGGGCACCGGCTCGGGTTCCCGGGGACGGCGAGCCACCTGATCTTCTACCGCCTCGGCGAGCTCGGGGACGGCGACGAGATCCTGCTAAAAGACCTCGACGGAGAGAAGTACCGCTACCGCGTCAGCGAGACCTTCAAGGCCGACCCCGAAGATTCATGGGTCATGGGCCAGGTTAGGGACCGGGACATGGTGACGCTCCAAACCTGCACGGGACCTAACTGGGAGCGGCGCCTGATCGTGCGCACGGATCGCGAGTAGCGCGCCGGCGTAGCGCGCTGGCGGAGCGTGCTCCGTGTGGTACGTTTGCGGCAGGAGATCCGTGAGGAGAGAGCGCATGCCGAACCGTCTGGCCGAAGAGACTAGCCCGTACCTCTTGCAGCACAAGGACAACCCCGTGGACTGGTATCCGTGGGGGGATGAGGCGCTGAAGCGGGCGCGGGAGGAGGACAGGCCGATCCTGCTCTCCGTCGGCTACTCGGCCTGCCACTGGTGCCACGTCATGGAGCGCGAGTCTTTCGAGGACGAAGAGACGGCGCGCATGATGAACGAGCACTTCGT
>CADCVH010000002.1 GCA_902806085.1 uncultured Rubrobacteraceae bacterium
ACCGCCGCCCGGGCGGAACAGGGGAATCCTCCCGCGATAGGGGCGCGCACGGGTTGGCGATCTCTCGAACTTCGGGCGCAGGCGGAGCGTCCTCAGCCCCGGATTCATCCACTTGCCACGGATCTTGGGGGGCGAAGTTCCGAGAAGCCCCTCAGCACGAAGTCCCGAGAAGGGGTTCTAGGAAGGCGGGTAGGGCACGTCCTCGGCTCGCTGTGCCGCCCGATGTTCCGACGCGGTAACGGTTCGGCGGCAAACCGGTGACACCCCGGAAACGGTTCGGCAACACCGCCCAAAACTAGTCTATTTGCGTGATACCGCCCCCTTCCTGACCCCCCAGAGTGTCTCCCACGGGCACCCGGAGAGGCCGGGGCCACAGACCGAAAGGGGCACGACATGAGGCGGACGGGAATCATGGTTGTGACGGTGGCGATCCTCGTGGTGGTGCTCTCGGGGGCGGCCCTGGCGGCGACGCTCACCGGCACCGCCGGGGGCGACCTGATCAGGGGCACCTCGAAGGACGACGTGATCAAGGGCCTGGCGGGCAACGACGCGCTGCACGGCTTGGGCGGGGACGACACCCTCTGGGGGGGCTCGGGCCACGACGGGCTCTACGGAGGCCCCGGCATCGACATCATCCACGGCGGCGACGGGGACGACCGGGCCGAGGAGCGCAAGGTCTTCGGGGGCTCGGGCGGGGACGTCATCTACGGCGAGGGGGGCGAGGACGCCCTCTACGGCGGCCCCGGGAGCGACCTGATCACCTCCACCGGCGACGACGCCGGCGACTTTGTGGACTGCGGCGGGGGCGTGGACATCGTCGAGGAGTCGGGGGCGTCGGATCGCAAGCTCGACCGCTTCGTCAACTGCGAGAGGTTCGTCAACTAGCCGCCACGAACGACGACCCACAACAAGAGGGGAGGGCCGGGGGTTCGCTCCCGGCCCTCCCCTCTTCGTGCCCCGGACTTTTCAGAACCACCTCAGCCCGAAGTTCGCCGAACGCCCTTCTACGAGATTAGGTGAATAGCGTAGGATGACTTCATGAACAGAGGGATAGTCGCCTATGCTGCCGTCGCCGTCGCGGTCGTCACGTTGTTTGTGGGAGGCTGCTTGGCAGACGCTGCGATCCCGGTTGCGGCGAAAGACATGAAGCCCGGCTGCCACAGGGACTATTACCTTAGGGTGACCCCGGTCGGGATGTACTGCGCGGACTAGCGGCTCCGTAACTTCTTATAACCTCCTACGTTCGAAGCTCGCGGAGTCGCCCTTCCACGCACTCGGGTGAATAGCCGCCCCTGCTGGTGCGTTACCGGACGGGGTGTGTGATGATGGATCGGCTACTGAGGCGACGCCGGGCGCGGCAAACTGAGGGGTCGGGATGGGGAGAAGGTTCTTGCTGGCGGCGGTGCTGTCCGTGGTGCTTGCCACGATGCCGGCGTCGCCCGCTCTGGCGCAGCTCTCGGGGGACGGGCCCCCCCCACCGGAGTACCAGGTCAAAGAGGACGGCACCCTGATCGTCGGCGGCGACATCGAGGTGCATTGCTCCCAGGTCGGCCTCGACGAGCAGTACCTCACGGCAAGCGGACCGCAAGCCCGGGCGTGCGAGGCCGCCGGGTTCGAGATCGCCGGGGACGGTACCCCGAGCGGTGCCTCTACCCCGGCGGCCTCGGCTTCCGGCCTTCCCGAAACGGGCGGTTCCGGCCCCGCGGTGGTGGCGTTCGTTCCGTTGGCCTTGCTCGTGGGCGGCCTCCTGGCCTTCGGGGTCGTGCGTAGAAACCTCTTATAACCCCCTACACGCGAAGTTCCCGGCCGATCGTGCCCGCTACTTTGCGGCGTATGACACGGACTCGAGCACTGGGCCAAGACGGCGGTTCTGCCGGGTCTCGCACCGGGCGGGCGTTGCAAGGTTTGGCCCTGGCGCGTTCTTGGTGCAGACCTCGTCACAAAGTGCGGGCTCTGGCGGTCTTTTGGTGATCCACGAAGATCGGGACCCGAACCCGTCCCTAGATGGCGCTCGAGGGGCCGTCAAGCGGTAGCAACATGCTACTAGCGTGCTGCGAACGGACCCTCCTCCGGGCACCCCGATCCGTTCGGGCCGCTTTCACCAAGACGCCGACAGAGCCAAAGTGCGGGACACATAGCAGGCGTAACGGTGGCAGAAAAATGCGAGGGTCGGGTGTGCCAGAGTCGATACCTACGGGGTTTCGTGCTTTCCATCGGCCCGATTTCCCGCCACGCCAATTCCGCCTATACGTCCAAGGGTTTATGACGAGGTTTGGACGCGGATAGGAGCGTCTGGGTCTCAGCCCGACCGGGTTACCTTGACGGAACGGTTGTGTCAGTTATGCTGATTATCAGTATAAGTGAATGAAGGAGACACGCTCGTGGCAACGATCTCTAAGGGGCAGAACCTGGTTACCCTGGTCAACGTCTTCACCGTCGAGCCCGAAGACCAGCAGCGCCTGGCGGACGCGTTGGTCGAGGCCACGGAGAACGTGATGAAGCACAAGCCGGGCTACGTCTCGGCCAACATCCACAAGAGCTTCGACGGCACCAGGGTGGTCAACTACGCCCAGTGGCGCAGCAGGGAGGACTTCGAGGCGGTCATCGAGAATCCCGCCCCTGAGGTGGCCGGGCACCTGCGCGAGGCCGAGAAGCTTGGCGTTCCCGACGTCCGCCTCTACGAGGTGGCCTTCTCCGACGGGGCCCCGAGAGAGTAGGTGCCCGGCGGTGCCGCGAGCTTCTAGAGACGACCGTCCGCTGCCGCCGGCTCTGGCCCGGCGCACGGGTTTCCAGTTGGCCAAGGCCGCCCAGAGTTCGGCGGGGCGTCTGGCGGAGGCGTTCGCGCCCCTCGGGATAGGGGGCAAGCACTACGGGGTGATGGCCGTGATCGCCGACGAGGGACCGGCCTCCCAGCGCCAGCTGGGCGAGAAGCTCAGAGTAGACCGCACCACGATGGTCAAGCTCGTGGACCACCTGGAGGGCGCGGGGCTTGCCGAGAGGCGGCTCGATCCCGCCAACCGGCGCGCGCACTCCGTCGGGCTGACCCCCGCGGGGAGGGAGACGCTGGAGAGGGCGGAGCAGGTGGTTTCCTGCGTCGAGGAGGAACGCTTCGGCGGGCTCTCCGCCGAGGAGCGCCGCGTGCTGCACGCGCTGCTCGATCGCCTGAACAAGTAGATTCCGCGCGCTTCGCAACGGAGCGCCCGGAAGTAAGGAGCCGCGAGATGAAGATTACGATATTCGGGGCCACCGGGGGCACCGGCAGGTCCCTGGTCGAGCAAGCTCTGGAGAGGGGCCACGAGGTCAGCGCGGTGGCGCGCGATCCTTCGTCCTTTCCCTACAGCCACGACCGGCTCACCGTCCTGCGGGGCAACGCCTTGGACGCTGACTCCGTCGAGGGGGCCGTGGAGGGGCGAGACGCCGTGCTTTCGGCCCTGGGCACGGGCTTCCATCTCCGCAGGACGACCCTCTACTCGCGGGGCACGGAGACGGTGGTGCGGGCGATGGAGAAGCAAGGCGTCGGGCGCCTCGTCGTGGTCTCGACCGCGGGGCTTAACGGGAAGGACCCGTCCTTTCCTTTCTGGTACCGCCTCCTGCTCAAGCCCCTCCTCCTCGACCGCGTAAAGTACGGCGACATGGCCCTCATGGAGGACGAGACACGCGGAAGCTCCCTCGACTGGACCGTCGTCCGGGCGGGCGGCCTGACCGACGGGCCGCCCACCGGGGAGTACAGGGTCGGTTCGGGCCGCCTGCCCGAGGGCGGCGCGGAGATCTCCAGGTCCGACCTGGCGCGCTTCATGCTCGATCTGCTGGACGACCTCGACTACGTAGGGAGGACGGTCACGCTTGCCTACTGAGAACGACCGAGGAGCTGCCGCTTGTCAACAAGTCGACTATCTTCGACTCCTGGGATGTGCTGGGCGACGACAACCTCCAGAACGTCGAGCTCCCGGACGGCACCGAGGAGAAGGCTTTGACGTCCGAGCGGCGGGAAGCGCGCAGCGCCCGGATCGTCTCCACCCGCCCCTCCGTGCCCTTCGCCTCGCCGATGGCGGTGCCGGTCGCGCCTCTTCGGGCGCCCGACCTCCAGGACCTCGAAGTGCCTCGCCCGCAGGAGGCGCGCCAGGCCGGCGCCGAAAGACCCAGCGCCCTCGATCCCGACCCCCTCCAACTCGCCCAGGGCTTGCGCCCACCCGAGGAGCTTGGCGTACCCGGCCCCGGTCGTCGGCACCGACAGGACGCCCAGGCGACGCCCCAGCTGGTCGAGGGCCACCGCCACGTGCTCGTCGAGGTGGGCGTCCACGCCCACGGTCACCGCCACCTCCGAGACGTCATTTCGGGCAGGTACGGCCACAGCGTCCTCTCCTTCCGCTCCGCGGTCACGGCGTTGTGCGCTTGCCGGATCGGGTCGGCGGACGGTACTGCGACGGGGCCTCTTCGGCAGGCTCCTTATTAGGTCGCTGCCGCCCGGAGCGCGACGGCGACCCTCCCTGGCCGGCCGACGGTTCGCTAGGAAGGCACGTACGGCCCTACAAAATTCGGGTCAGGCCGATCGGGAGGGCAGCCGCCGCTCACATTCTCGCAGTACGATCTTCCCACAGCCTGTTGAAATAGTGCGGGTTTTTATATTGCTTGGTGGCCGTGTTCGTGCCACCAACCTCCGAAGCTCCATTCCGGGTAGCCTCGCGTGAGGACGTTGCGCGCCGCCGTCCACTCCTCCTCGCCTATCGACCGCACCTGCTCGGCCTCCGGATCGGGTCCCGGATTCGCAAAGCCCCAGGAGAAGCCGCACACCGGACGCACCTCCTTGGTCATCACCGCGTCGGGGCTCGCCACGAGGAAGGCGTGGGCGCTCCACAGCTCGAGCCGAGCGGTGGTGGAAGGCGCGTCGAAGAAGGAGGGTTCCGGCCCCCAGAAGCAGTAGGGCGAGCCGTCGTCGGCGAGCTGCGGCGGCTTGTCCACGATCGCCTGCTCCTCTCGGCGTCCCGCCTCGCGCATCCGCACCACCTGAACCCAGCCCATCGCCGCCCCGTAACCTTCGCCGGGGTAGCGCACCCTCGCCGAGACGACCGGGAATCCCTCGGCCTTCTCCGGAGGGAACCCCAGCGCGTCTTCGAGCAGGTGGTAGCCCCAGCGTCGGGGGTCGTTGTTGGCCGTGCACCGTACCTCCACGCGGCCGTCGAGGCCGCGCAGCGCGAAGCGGATCGTCGTGTCCTCCGTCTCCATGCCCGCCATTGTGGCACCTCGCTAGGCCCTACGCAGGGGCCGACGGCGCGCCCGGGGTAGCATGACCCATCCAGACCCTCACACCCGGAGGCACCACGAATGATGGGCACAAAGGATCGCCGCTTCGACCCCCTACCCCGCGACGTATCTCTGGAAGACCTCGTCCCGAAAGATGGCTTCTACCGCCGCCTGGAAGCGGAGTTGGATCTCTCGTTCGTTAGGGAACTCGTCGCCCCGCTCTACGTCGGGGCAGGCCTTCGGTGGACCCGGTGGTCTTCTTCAAGCTCCAGCTGGTGATGTTCTTCGAGGACCTCCGCTCGGAGCGGCAGCTCATGAAGGTGGTGGCCGACCGGCTCTCGCTGAGGTGGTACCTCGGCTATGACCCAGGTCGACCCCGGCCTCGTCCAACCAGCCGCCGACGGTCTGGGAGTCGTCGAAGCCGAACCCGCCCCTATGAAAGTCCGCGGAGTTGAGCTTGACCGCCACGGGGAAGTCGGCGCCCACCGCCGCCCGGACCGCCCGGACCGTTTCCAGGAGGAACCGCGAACGCCCCCCGAGGCCACCCCCCCACTCGTCGTCCCGGACGTTGGCGCGGGGCGAGAGGAACTGGGAGATAAGGTAACCGTGGGCGGCGTGCAGCTGCACGCCGTCGAACCCGGTTTCGCGCGCTACGGCGGCCGCGTGCGCGAAGCGGACTATCAACCCGCGTATCGCGTCATCATCAGGCGCGGTAGGCGTCCCGAACTCGACGCCGGGCAGTCTCATCGGCACGGCGGACGGGGCCACCGGGTTCGGATTGACCCGGGGGTTCGTCTGGCGACCGGCGTGCGAAAGCTGCACCCAAACCCGAGAACCGTGGCTTTTGGAGGCACCCGACCAGGCGCGGAGCTGTGCGAGGCGCTCCAGGTCCTGCTCGCCCTGGAGCACGACGTTCCCCGGGTGTTCCAGGTGCCGGTAACTATCTGGACGTTGCCGGTCAGAAGCAGGCCCGGGCCGCCGCGCGCCCAGATACCGTAGAGGGTCGCGTGCTGCGGCGTCGCGCGATTGCGGGCGTCCGCCAGCAATTCGGACGTGGCCGCCTTGACCAGACGGTTGGGCAGGGTCGATCCGCCCGGGAGGCGGAGGGGCACGCCGAGCACCTTTCCGCTCTCCCTAGCGCCCATGCGCGCCTCCCTCGGAGACAACCCGAGAAGCCGATGTACGTCCGGTCGCCTCGTCGGGTACGAGCTCGACGACCGATTTCCCTACCGTTCTCCCCATTTTGCCCTGCTCTATCGCCCCGACGACGCCTTCGAGGCCGAATTCGTACCTGGCGCCGAGATGGACCTCGACCTTCCCCGCCTCTACCATCTCGTCGACCCGGTCGAGGAGCCCATGAGAAGCATCGAGGAAGACGGGGACGTACCCGATCCGATCGCCCACGAACGAGCCGAGCTTGCGACCGAGGATGGTCCAGATCATGGACAGCGCCGAGCCGACGGTCACCTTGCCGTCCTCGTCCCGGGAGATGGTGACGAATTTGCCCCCGGGCTTCAGGATTTTCTGCGCCTCGACCCACTGCTCCCGGCCGCCCACGCTGTCGATCACGGCGTGCATCGAGCGATCCCGGATGGCCTCGTGGGGTTTGGTGCTGGTGTAATCGATCGTCGCGTCGGCGCCCAACGACCTGACGAACCACTCGTTTTTCCCGCTGCAGACGCCGACGACGTGGGCGGCGCCGAGCGCCTTGGCGATCTGCACAGCGAAGGAGCCGACGCCGCCCGAGGCGCCGACGACGCAGACGCGGCTGCCCTCGCCGACGCCTCCCTTCTCCAGCGCGAGCAACGCGGTCTGGGCCGCGAGCGGGATCGCGGCGGCCTCCGCGAAACTCACCGACTCGGGCTTCGGGCTGACCAGGTCCTGCTCGACGTTCGCGAACTCGGAAGCGCCGCCCCCGTCCTTCTTGTTGTCGGCGTGGACCGCGTCGCCGACCTTAAAGCGGGTCACCGCGTCGCCGACGGCGACCACTACCCCGGCAAGGTCGAACAGGGGAACGAAGGGGAACGGGCGGGAGACCAGGAGGCTGCGGTTGCCCTCGATCATCTGCCAGTCGATGGGGTTGATCGACGCGGCGTGGACCCTGACCTGCACCTGGGTGGGCGAGGGCGGCGTGACCGGGTGAGAGGCCGAGAACGAGAGGACGTCTCCGGCCTCCCCGTACCGGGACTGCACGATCGCGCGCTGAACGCTCGGTGGACTCGTATTGGTTAATGCCCGTGCCATGAGCTTCTCCCTTTCCCGTTGGATCCCTCGCCTGCTGTCTTCCACCGTGTCGCCTCTATCTCGTCGCCTCCCCGTCTCGTGTCCGCATGCCGCGCTCGCTTCGGTTGGCGGTCTTCGGCTCCTCGGCGCCGGATTCCCGCACCAGAGGACCAGGACCGCCAATGGCTCGCCCGCGCCGACCTTCCCGTCAGTTTTTGTTCGTATACGAACAAAAATCTCAAAAAAGGGGTGCTACCCACGTCGGTCTCCCGCGTCGCCGACCTTCGCCAGGAGTTCCGTGAGTGCCCGGCGTTCCGCTTGGTCGAGGGCGCCGAGCACCCGCGACTCCGCCTCCCCGGCGAGCCGCAAGCCGGCGTCGTAGCCGCGAACGCCCCCGGCCGTCAGCCCTATCAGCACGCCGCGACCGTCTTCCGGGTCGGGGAAGCGCCGCACCAGGCGCTGGGCCTCCAGGCGGTCCACGAGCGCGCTCGCGTTCGACTTCGCGCAGCCCATCCGCTTGGCGAGCTCCCGGAGGGGGAGCGGCTCGCCTGCCTCCGCCAACTGCCTGAGCCCCCACATCTTCGCGAGGGAGAGCCCTTCCCGCTTGAGGACCCCGTCGAAGACCGCCTCCGCCAGCTTCCCGCCGCTCACGAGCATCAATCCGGCCGCCGGGGCGAACGCGCCCGGCACCGCGCGGCTTGACGTGCTCAAATCGTTCATGTACGAACGATACTACCGCGGCCGGTGAGGATCAAGGCGAGATCCCGGGGATTTGGGGCGCAACTCATGAGATCTTGTAGAGGCCGCCGTCGACGACGAGCGCCTCTCTGGTGACGAAGGCGTCGTCGCTGGCGAGGAAGGCGACCGGGCCCGGCGAGGCGCTTGATGGCCTGCTGCTGCCGGCTGCGTCTCTGATCCTCCCCGGGCAGGTCGCGGGGGTCGGGCGTGTTGGTGACCGCGGGGAGGATGGCGTTGACGGTGATGCCGTCTTCGGCGATGTCGTTGGCGAGGCCGCGCGCGAAGCCGATCACGCCCATCTTGGAGGCCATGTAGTGGCTGGGGCCCGGCCGGTCGGCGCCGAGAGACCAGCCGATCGCTCTGGTGAGGACCGGCCCCAGGTTCGGGTAGCGGCCTGCGGTTCCTCTGCCCGGCAGGTAGAGCTTCTGCCTGTCTATGGCCTTCAGGCGCGGCATCAGGTCGAAGCCGAGCAGCCTGGCAAAACAGAAGGCGACCTCGCTCTGGCCGTGAGAATCCGTGAAGTTCTTCTCTATCGACATGTCGGTGCAGTGCCTCAAGACGCCCTCGATCATGGCCGCCGCCTCGCTGGAGGAGGCGCTCTTGAGCTGGGTGGGAGTAGACGCACACCGACTTTCGTTCCACATGCCAATAGATCATCACCCCGCGCCTGCCGTAGCGGATGTGCCACTCGGTCATCAAATTCTGATTCCACGAGCCGAACTTCTTGGAGTCGCTGGCGCACGAGGTCGAAGCTTCGCCCCAGACCTCCGGCCGCCTAGCGGCGAACGTGGCGTTCGCGATCCCCGCCACGGCGGCCCTGAGGTGCTCCCTGGACACGAATCTTTGGCGCACCCACCTGAGCTCCCGCTCCGTGGCGTCCGCGTCGGACCCCGCCATCCTCTTCAAGCCCGCGTTGGTGCCGAGCCCGTAGAGGCACAAGAGCAGCCTCCGGCGCAAGGTGCCCCGGTCGAGCGCCTCCCTGGTCGCCGAGGTCGCGAAGAGGCCCGTGAACCCCACGCGCCTTTATGAGGTGGGCCTCCTTGAGGACGTCCAGCATAGTCCTCGCGCCTTTCGTCGAAGTCTTGGGGAAGGTCCTCGTCGGGTCGCGGTAGCGGTCCGCTCCGACGACCTAGACCTCCCTTCTCCTTAGGGCGTCGCGCAGCGCCCTCAGGGCGCACACCTCGTAGCCCACCCGGTCCACGCGCCCGCGCCCGAGGTCGTCCTCTCGCACCACCAGGAACCTCCAACCCGCCGGGACGACGCCCTCGACGAGCACCACTTCCTCGGCCGTCGCCTCCGCAAAGCCGAAGAACCCCCTTACCTGGGAACGGTGGTATTTGACGGACCTGCCCGACCAGTCGTAGCGCAACCAAGCCTCCGGACCCGACCCCACCCCCACCTGCTCGCCGACGAACCGCAAAACCTCCGCCGGCACTTCCCCTTTGTCGCGGGGAAAGCGTCCTTCCTCGGCGAAGAACCTCACCATCACCGCGAAGCCCAGGCGCGTGTGGCCCGCCCTGTTCGAGAGCAGCGCGAGCTCGTCGGGCAAGAGCGTCCACCTTTCGATCAGTTCGTCTTCTCTCCAACTCCGCTTCACTCGGGGGTCCCCTCCCTATACGTCTCGTTTGCCGTGTTTGGTGAGACTCGCCCGATCACCACAAAGCGGCATCGTGCGACGCGGAGCGCGATCCTTCGCGCAGACCTCGCTAGAAAATCCCCGGCGCACGGTCGGGGCACGGCCGCCAGAAGAACGTGGTCTACGGTGAGACGATGCCGTGGGCTTGCATCGCGGACCCCGGCCGCCGGTCCGGTGACGGGGTGGTCGCCGGCGGGCCCGACCGCGGCGCCCCGGCGGCGGAGGGGTTCTCCGTTACCCGCCCCTCGGCTGCCCGGGGTTCGCGAGGCCCGCGACGATCAGGGCGACGGCGGCCGCCAGCTCGGCGTCGATGGTCGGATCCCGCCATTCCCGCGCCAGGAGCGGGTGGTTGAATCGCGCCGTGCAGGACAGGACGGTCGCCGCGGCCGCGTCCGAGTCGCCCACGCGGAATTCCCCGCGCTCGACGCCCGAGGCGACGATGCGCGCGAGCTGCCCCTTCAGGTCCGCGAGGTGCTCGACCTCGACGAAGCCGAGCTCGGAGACGAGCGTCACGTAGGTCTCGAACAGGCCGGGCTCCTCGACGGCGTTCCTCCGTTTGGCCTCGAAGAGCGTCGTCAGCCACCGCCCGAGCCTCTCGCCGGCGGGCCCCTCGCCGTCGGCTATGTCGCCCAGGCCGACGTGGATGCGCTCCAGCCAGCGCCGCGTGACGGCCTCCCGGAGGGCGGCCTTGGACGGGAAGTGCCGGTAGACGCTGCCGGGGCTGACCTCGAGGGCCCGGGCGACGTCGGCGACGTTCGCCTTCGCCGGACCGAAGCGGCGCAGCACGTCCTCGGTGGCGTCGAGGACGCGGCGCGGCGTCAGGACCGTGTCGTCTCTGTGGCCCGCTGGTGGGCTGGTCATCGAATCGATACGCCTTTCGTGGGGTCGGTTCCGGCGGCTTTGTCTGCCGGGCCGGGTAGCGGCCGCGGCGCCCCACGAGCCTCCCGCTTCGGCGGGAGGCTCGTGGGCGTGCCGTCTCAGCTCATGTGCGTCCCGAACCACTCCAGCATCGGCTCCGGGCGACGCTGGAACTCGAGGTAGCCGTCCCACCGCGCCGACGTGCCCTCGATCCACTGCAGCTTTTTGTCGGCGGTGGGGATGTTGTCGAACATCGCCTGCACGTCGCTGGGCCTGGTCATCACGTCGTCGTGCACCTGGTAGAGGAACGTCGGGACGTGGACGCTCTTGGCCCACTCCACCGGCGACATCTGGTCGAAGTCGAAGCTCACCATGAGCTTAATCTCGCGCTCCAGGTCGTCGATCCGCTCGGGGATCCCGAGCATCTCGAGGGCCCGCTCCATCGTGACCCCGACGGAGAGCGGTTGCGGCGAGACCATGCACCTCACGCCCCCGAAGTACTCGGGCTGTTCGGCCATCGCGAACATCGTGGCGTTGGCGCCCTGGCAGCGGCTGAAGAGCCCGACGGTCATGCCAGCGAGGTCCGGGCGGGTCCCGGCGTAGATGAGCGAGCCGATGACGTCGCGCGCCTCGTACCGGCCGCCGCTCCCGCCGCCGCTGTTGGCCGGGCCGCTGTGACCGAGGTTGCGCTCGTCGTACGTGAGGACGTTGTAGCCGGCGTCGTGCAGGATGCGGTAGTCGGGCACGAAGTCCACCTCGAAGTCGTTACCGCCGGCGGCACCGAGCGACTTCCAGGGCTCCAGGTGCGCCGGGAGGCCGTAGCGGTTGAACCACAGCGGATGGTTCGCGACGATCAGCTTGTCCGAGCCCTCGCGCGGAATGTACCACGCCTCCAGCGGCACCCCGTCCTGGGACGGGAACGTCACGTTTTCGTACTCGAGACCGTAGTCGGCTGGGGTCTTCAGGATCGGGGAGCGGATAATGTGGCCGTAGCCCCCCGCGATCTCCTTCAGGGTCCGCGTGATCTCCTCTTCGCCCATCGTCGGCGTCGCCGTGTCCGTGCTCATGCCCGTGCCCCTTCCAGATTAAGTGACGAATTTCGATATTCGTCATCTGTGATCTGATACTAGCACAACCCGGCGCGACGTCGACGGCCCCGATGGTCCGCGCTCGGCAGGCTCGTGGGAGGGCGCCGTCTCTCCCCGGCCATCGGCCCGCGTCGGGGCGGCGTGGGGTACGCAACCGACGAGTTGCTTGCGGTTTCATCGTTTTGCAAGGACCCGGGTACTTTGCCCCCGGTGACAGCTACCCCGTCATCAGGCCTAGTACATAGACCCCGATACACCGGGGTGCCGCGAGGCCGGCAGAGATCTGCGCCGGCCTCCGGCGGCGTCACCCGGCGCGACGACGGCGGAGCCGGCCGGGTGCCTCGCCCCGGACGCGCTTGAACGCCTTGGCGAAGGCGAACTCGTTGTCGTAGCCGACCTCGCGGGCCACGTCGGCGATGCGTTCACCCCGCTCGAGAAGGTCCGCCGCAACGGTCATGCGCCAGCGGGTCACGTAGGTCAGCGGCGGCTCGCCCACGCCTTGGCTGAACCGTCGGGAGAAGGCGGCCCGCGACAGACCGGAGCGCCGGGCCAACGCCCCCACCGTCCAGGCGCGGGCCGGGTCGTCGTGGACGGCCCGGACGGCCGGCCCCACCACCGGGTCCTGCAGCGCGCCGAACCAGCTGCGCACGACGGCGGCATCGTGCCGACCGAGCCAGGCCCTGAGCGCGTACACGAACAGTAGGTCGACGAGCCGGTCGACGACCAGCGCCGAGCCGGAGTCGACGCCGCCTGCCTCGGCTGCCAGCAGCTCTACCGCCGCCTGCAGGGCGCCGTCCCTCGTCTGGTCGGCGGGGACGTGGAGCATGTCGGGGAGGCCGCGCAGCAACGGGTTGGCCCCTTCGGCCCCAAAGGAGTACGACCCGCACAGCAGCGTCGTCGGATCGCCGCCGCCGCACGGGAGTTCGACGCGCTCGCCCGGCGACAGGCCGCCGACCAGGCCGCCGAACTCCACCGCACGCGTGGCCGGGTCGTCGCCCATCACGTGCCCCATTCCGTGTGGGAACACTACGACGTCTCCCGGGCCCAGCGCGACCCGTTCCCCGGTGCCGTCCAGGCTGGCCCAGCAACTCCCCGCGGCCACGACGTGGAACCCGGCCCGACGCCCGTCCCCCCCGAAGTGCAACGCCCACGGCGCCCCGAGCTCTATCCGGGACGAGAGCACGCTGCCAAGGTGGACGGCCTCGACGACCTGCGTCAGGACGTCGGAGCGGGAATCGAGACGTTCGAACATAAAATCGAGCCTATCACCCATTCAAACGATCGACAAGAGGCCTTAGGCTCAACGGAGACTCCTGCCACCCCCCGATGAGGAGAAATGATGACCGACACCGTACTCGTTATCGGCGCCACCGGCAAGACCGGTCGCCGTTTGGTCCCGCGGCTGCGCGCCCTGGGCGTGGACGTCCGGGCGGGCAGCCGCCGGCCCGCGGAGGGCCGCACGTTGTTCGACTGGGACCGGCCCGACACCCACGGGCCCGCGCTGGCGGGCGCCGACGCCGTCTACCTCGTCGGCCCCGAGCTGGTGGAGGATCCCACGGCCGCGGTCGGGCCGTTCCTCGAGCGGTCCGAACGGGCCGGCGTGGGCAGGGTGGTCGTCCTGTCCTCGATGGGGGTGGAGTTCCCCAACGAGGGCCCGGGGTCCGGGCGCCACAAGATGGAGCAACAGGTCAAGGCGTCGGGCCTGGAATGGACCATACTCCGGCCGGGCGGCTTCAACCAGAACTTCTCCGAGGACTTCCTGCTGCCCGGGATCCTCCAGGCCGACACGATAGCGACGGCCACGGGCGACGGCGCGGTCGCGTTCGTCGACGCCGACGACATCGCGGCGGTGGCCGCGGCCGCGCTGACGGAGGGCGGCCACGCGGGGGCCACCTACACGGTCACCGGCCCCGAGGCTCTGACCTTCGCGGAGGCGGCCTCGGTCATCAGCGACGCCGCGGGCCGCACCATCACCCACCGGAGCGTGCCTTCGGAGGAGTTCGCCCAAGCCCTCCAGGCCGGGGGCGTCCCCGCCGACTACGCGGCGGTGGTCGTCGGAAACCAGGAGGCGATCCGCGACGGGCTGGGCGCGCGGGTGACGGACGTCGTAGAGCGGGTCAGCGGCCGGCCGGCGACGCCGTTCGCCGACTACGCCGCACGGGCGGCGGGCGCATGGTCCCGCCCGTGACGGTCTCCTCGATCGGGCGCGAGTCTCTGGCGGCCTCGCGGCACCCCGGTGTATCGAGGTTTATGTACTAGTCTGCCCGTAGAGACGATAGAAAGCCGACGGAGCAACGGAAACGGTCTCGAAGGGTGGATCTTACGATCGGAAGGATCTGGCGCGGGTGGACGAGGCCCGAGAACGCGGACGAGTACGAGCGGCTGCTGAAGGAGGAGATTTTCCCCGGGATAGCCGACAAGGGAGTCCCCGGGTACAGCGGCATCCAACTCTTCCGCGGGAACGTCGAAGGCGGCGAGGTGGAGTTCGTCACGATCATGCGCTTCGACTCGTGGGACGCGGTCAAGCGGTTTGCCGGCGAAGACCACGAGCGTGCCCCCGTGCCCCCGAAGGCGCGAGAGGTGCTGGCGAGGTTCGACGAGCGATCCCGACACTACGAGATCAAGGACGACACCGACTCACTAAACCATCTACACATGGCTGTCACATCATTGGCGGGAAATAACCATCCGTGGCATTCTTCTGAATCTGGGGAAAATCGTCGCGGCGCTCGCCCAGGGGAGGACGCGTTGGGTAGCGGATCTAAGAAACCGATGCCCTTCGCATCCAACCGGCATCACGAGTTTTGGACCGCGGACGTGCGCTACCTGGACATGCTGGACGAGAGCCTGCTCGCCGGGGACATAGTCTATGCCCTCACCATCATGGACAACCATTCGCGGGCCATCTTGAGCAGCGCCCTGACGCGCAGGCAAGACCTCAACGCATTCCTGTCCGTCTTGTTTCGGGCGGTGCAGGAGTACGGCCCGCCCGAGGCGTTCGTCACCGACTCCGGCTCGATCTTCTTGGCGAACAGGGCGCGGGCCATCTACCGGGCTCTCGGCATCCGCAAGCTGGAGATCGAGAACGGCCAGCCCTGGCAAAGCTTCCATGAGAAGGCACTGTCTTGTCAAGTGGCCGACGTGGCGGCCCGAGCCGTTGGGCGTGTCGCCGTTCCCCGCCGCCGTGCTTCCATTCGCAGTCCCTTCGGCCCTCTCTTCGCGGGTCGGCTGCACGATGGGGTTCGCTTGGGGTCGGTGCTGCCATCTACATCGCGGTCTCGCCCGCAAGGGCGGCCAAGCTTTGCCTCGCAGTCACCGAAGCCCGTGGAGTGCGGTTCCCGGTTCCCCTACGCCTCGGTATCGCCGGTCGGTGGGCACCTCCTTCCCTTCGCTCTCCCTCTTCCGTCTCCGCCCGCTATGCCGTCGCTCGGTTGGCGTTGTGGAGCGGCTCGTACGCTTCCCCGGTGGTCCACAGCCTGTGAAGCAGCACCGCGATCTTCCTCGCCACGGCGACCGTCGCCCGGTTCTTGGCGTTCTTTCCGCCGCGCTCGGCGATCTTCTCGCCGTGTCGCCTGAGGTCGGAGTCTTCGGCGAAGGGACCGAGCACGTAGTGGGCGCAGCTCACCAAAAGCCTCCTCGTCATCTCGTCGCCCCTCTTGGAGATCCTCTGTTGGGGGTCGGAATCCCCGGACTGGTACCGGCCCGGGACAAGCCCGAGGTACGCTCCCACGCTCCGGCTGGTCTCGAAGCGCGTCGGGTCCTCGACGGTCAGAACGAAGGCAAGCGCGGTGAGGGGGCCCACGCCCTGCACCTGCCTGAGGAGGGCGGTCTCCGGGTAGAGCTCCCGGGAGAGCGCCTCCAGCTCGCGGTCGTACTCCCTGACGCGCGCCGTCAGCGAGGAGATGGTCTCGAGGACCGGCGCGAGGGCCGGGACGAGGGCCTCGGGCAAGAGCTCGCGGACCCTAACGGGGAAGATCTCCGGCGAGCACCTGGCGAAGCGCACGCCGAAGGGCTTGACCGTGCCACGGACGTGGTTGACGAGGTTGCCCCTCGTGCGCACCAGCAGCTCCCGGGAGCGCAGCAGCGCCAGGTGGGCCTGCGCGACCTCGCCGCGGTGCTCGATGGGCGCGAGCAGCCGCGGGTCGAGCCTGGCGACGCGGGCGAGGTTCTCGGCGTCGAGCCTGTCGCTCTTCCTGCCGTCGGCGTAGATGAGCCTGAGCTTCCTCGCGTTGGCGACGAGCACCTCGTGGCCGCACGCCTCGAGGACCTTGCTGATCCAGAGCGACCGGTTCCCCGCCTCGACGGCCACTCGCATCGGCTGGGAGCCCGAGAAGCGCCTCTCGAAAGCCTCGGGGGTCGTGCTGATGCGCGACTCCTCGACGACGTCGCCGGTCTCGGTGTTCAGCACGCACAGGTGGCTGTGGCGTTCGCCCACGTCGACGCCCACGGTGAAGCTGGCGGTGGCCTCCTGGTTGGGCATGACAGACTTCCTCCTCTCCCGGCGCTCCGGCCGACGATCCTCTGCACCCGCACTGTAGGCGCGGTGCGCGGTTCGGGGCTACGGCCTTCTCATCCCATCTATCTCGAAACCGCCCGGAACGTCCAGCGCAGGATGGCCGACTGGCACTTCGCGAAGGCCGAGAGTTGGACCGAACTCGCCGGGGCGCACGAGAGGTTCGTCGAGGACTACAACGCCCAGGCCCACTTCGCGCACGCGGGGCGCGACGTCGGGCGCCGATCGCCGGCGGAGGTTTTGGGTTTCGCCTGCGGGGTCAGGCACCGCGGGGAAGAGCTGAGGCGCGCCTTCTTCTCTGCGCGCTTCGTCAGGGTCCTGGATTCTTTGGGCTACACCCGCTTCCGGCACTGGCGGGTCTACGGGGAGGAGGCACTGGCGGGGAGGGAGGCCGCGCCGTGGCTGGCCTCCGAGAGCCTCACCGTCGAGCACGCCGGCGAGCCGCTCTCGCGCTACGAGGTGAAGGTCGAGGCCGCCACCGGGGAACTGCGGTCGGTCGAGCGCCCGAGGCTCTTCGAGAACTCGTACGGGCTACGGCAGTCGCAGCGGCGGCTCTTCGCGCTGGACGCCCTGGGCGAAGGCGGGTGGCTGAAGGCCCTCAAGTTGGACGGATATGCTCCGAGGGCGCCGCGACGGCCGCAAGCCCTCCAGCAGGCACTCTTCCCCTACGCGGAAGCACTGTAAGGACGCGCGATTCGCCCGGGGCGGAAGAAACAACCCCTTTTACGCCTGTGCCTACCTTCCGGCGCGATCCGGCCCGTCGTCCCGGTCGTCCAAGAACTCTTCCAGGACGGGGGCGAGGACCTGTGGGACGAGGTCGTGGCTCTGGTCTTCGAGGACGCGGGCACGCGCGATGGGCATCACGTCCGCGAGCGCCGGCGCCATTTCGCGCAGGTACGGGAAGCTCTCGCCGCCGGCGACGACGAGCGTGGGGGCTTCGACGGAAGCCGCCAGCTCCGCAGGCAAAGACCCGTCGCCCAGGATCTCAATCTCGTAAACGAGGGTGTGCGCCATGGCTTCGAGCGCCGGCCAGAACGAGGCCTGGCGGATCTGGGCGACGACTTCGGCGGGGAGGCCCACGCCCTCCGTCTGGAAGAGCTCGACCGCGTCGCCACGGCGACCCTCTTCCACCAGCCCGGCGAGCCGCGCCGCGAGATCCTCCCGCAGCCGCCCCACGCCGCCGTCGGCGCTCACCGGCGGCTCATACAACGCCAGCATGGGGATGGCGAGCCCGTGGGCCGCCGCCCGCAAGGCCAGGACCGCGCCGGAGGAGTAGCCGAACACCGACGCCGACCCGCCGGCTTCCTCGATTAGGGCTTCGAGGTCCTCAACCTCGCGCTCGACCGCGTAAGGGAGCGTGTCGCCGCTGTCGCCCCTTCCGCGGCGATCGTAGTTGAAGACGGTGAAGCGTTCCTGCAGGGCCGCGGCCAGGGGCGCGCCCGTGGCCCTGTCGTTGAACGCGCCGACCACCAAGATGACCGGCGGTCCTTCCCCCGACCGCTCGAAAGCGATGGCGGTTCCATCTTTCGACCGTACCTCGCCCATGGACAAATCTCCTCCCTCCGTCGGGTCATCGTTGTTCGACCCTAGCATACGCAAACGGTCCCGAGACCAAACCAGCAAATTCATTACCCGTCTGTTGGGTCGTGGGGTTTCGTGGCAGGGTCCGTTCCTCGTAGGCCGCTACGCCCTGGATCTGGCACGTTCGCTCCGGAGTTCGAGCATTCGGCCCGTTGACCATAGCGGGCTAGACCGACACCGATCGTTCACGGCCAGGTTTGGTCCCGCTATGCGTCCCAGACATTACGGCGAGGCTTCGGGCGGAGACTTGGGCCTGAGCATCTTCGCCTCCGGATACCCCACCGCCAAGAGGATCGATTGCCAAACGGGGATGCCGAGTGACCCCGTGGAGGAAACCGTCACCGCGAGCACAAGCGGTCTGCAATACGACGCCGCCAGCGGCTTGTACTCCTACGTGTGGAAGACGCAGAAGAGCTGGTCGGGGACCTGTCAGGAGCTGAACCTGAGGTTGGCCGACGGCAGGGACCTCCAGGTGTATTTCTATTTGAAGTAGCAAACAGTGGGAAGAAGGGTCGGGGCCTTAGCAGCCCCGGCCCTTCTTCTTGCCCCTACTCACCCAACCTCGTAGAGAGACTGTCTGATAAATCGAACTGGGCCCCGAAGCGCGACCCAAAAAGCGGCTCAGAGGGGCCGAACACGCACCCGATCGCCGTTGCGCGCCACCGAAACGCAGGCCCGGAACGCCCTCC
>CADCVH010000003.1 GCA_902806085.1 uncultured Rubrobacteraceae bacterium
CCGGTTTGAGGTCCTGCATCTTGCGCATGCTCTTGACCTGGCGGATGGTGAGGGGGAAGAGGAACGTGCGCACCACGACGGTGAGCATCGCGATCGCGAGCCACCACGGCGCCCCCCAGCCGTGGAAGGTCTGGAGCGTAAAGCCCATGATGTTGAAGAGGGGATCGAAGAGGTCCCTCAAGAGTTGCAGCATGTAGGGTAATCCTTTGCCTCGTGGAAGATGGGTGGCCCGGTAGAACGGCCGGTGCTACACCCAGCCGCCGAGGCCCGAGATAAGTACGACGAGCGGCCCGAAGAGCAGCGCCACCAGCAGGGGCCACTCCCCGCCACGAACGTGAAGTCCGGGGGAGATCTCGAAGGCGCGGGCCGCCGGGGCCGGGGGAGCGGCCCGCGGCAGCGGGTCGAGGCTCGTATGGAGCCTGGAGGTCAGGCACACCGTCCCGCCGGCCACGCCCAGGAACGCCAGCAGCGAGAGGCCGTAGCCCACGGCGGCGTGGGCCTCTTCCGGGCGCGCGACGTCCGCGAGGAGCCCGATCAGGACCAGCGCCAGCAACGGGCCCGCGCCGGCCCCGAGCCTGGCGTCGCCTTCAGAAGTTCTGGTAGGGGAAAGGTTCATACGAGAAGTCGATTGTAGCATCCGGGCGGCGGGCGACAGGCGCGAGGAATGGCCTTGCGTTAAGCTTGGTGCCCCGCCCGTGGGGACGGGTGGAGGGGTGCAATCTCTCGGAGAGGAGGAATCGTGGCGGCGGAGACGCAGACGATCCGGAACGTTTGCCTTATAGGGCACAGGGGCAGCGGCAAAACGCGCATCGCCGAAGGCATGATAGGCCTGGCTTCTGGCAGGGAGGGACCCGCGAGTGGCACCCTGGACAACGCCGAGGAGGAGAAGGAGCGCGCCATGACCCTCGGCATGGGCATCGCCTCCGTCGGGTGGAAGGGGCGACAGCTAAACGTCCTCGATACCCCCGGCGACGGGGGGTTTATCGGGGACGCCTTCGTCGCCCAGAGGGCGGCAGACTGCGCGGTGCTCGTCGTCCACGCCCAGGACCCGGTCCAGGTCGTCACGGAACGCGTCTGGCGCCGGGGCGAGAAGGAGGACATCCCCCACTTTATCGTCGTGAACCACCTCGACCGCGAACGGACGGACTTCGGGGCCGTCGTGGAGCAACTGAGGGGCCGCTTCGGCCAGTCGGTCGTGCCGCTGAACCTGCCCATAGGAAGGGAGGACGGCCTCAAGGGTATCTACGGGCTGCTCTCAGGCATAGCGTTCGTGGACGGGGAGCAGACGCCTGAGGTCCCGGCCGGCATGGAGGACGAGGTCGATGCCGCCAAGACCCAGCTCTTCGAGGCCATAGCCGAGAGCGACGACACGCTGCTGGAGAAGTACCTCGAAGGGGAGGAGATCTCCACCGAAGAGGCCTTCGAGGGTATCCGAAAGGGCATCGCGGATGGCCTCATCATCCCGGTCCTCGCCGCGAGCGCGGAGCGCATGATCGGCGTCGACCGCATCCTGGACGCCATAGCCGGCAGCGCCCCGAGCCCCGCCGACCGGACCCGCTGGACGACCGATGAAGGGCAGGAGGTCGCCTGCGACCCGGAAGGCCCGTTCGCGGCCTACGTCTTCAAGACCTTTGTCGACCCGTACGCGGGCCGCCTGAGCGTGCTGCGGGTCGTGGGAGGCCGGTGCCGCTCGGACGAGGCGCTCACGAACCCGCGCACGGGAAGCCAGGAGAGGCTGGGGAGCATCTTCCACCTCCTAGGCAAGGACCGCGAGCCCGTCGATGAGGCCGTCGCCGGCGACGTCATCGCCGTCGCAAAGCTCAGGGACACGGCGACCTTCGACACTCTATGCAAGCCTGAGAAGGTGCTCTCCTTCGAGCCGGTCGAGTTACCGGAGCCCACGGCGGCGTTCGCGGTGGGGGCGAAGGCGCGCGGGGAGGAGGAGAAGGTCTTCGAGGCGATCCGGCGGGTCACCGACGAGGACCCCTCGCTCAAGCTGGAGCGCGTCGAGGCGACGGGGGAGGACGTCCTCTCCGGGCTCACCCAGATGCACGTCGAGCTCGCGCTGGAGCGGATAGGCCGCCGCTACGGCGTCGAGGTCGAGGCCGAGGCGCCCAGGGTACCGTTCAAGGAGACGATCACGGCCGGGGCGAAGGCCCAGGGGCGCTACAAGAAGCAGACGGGCGGGCGCGGGCAGTTCGGGGACGCGAGGATCGAGGTAAGCCCGCTCCCCCGCGGCTCAGGGTTCGAGTTCGAGAACGCCATCGTCGGCGGCGCGATACCGCGCCAGTTCATCCCGGCGGTCGAGAAGGGTATCGAGGAGGCGATGCGCGAGGGCACCATCGCCGGCTACCCTGTCGTTGACGTGAAGGTCCGCCTCCACGACGGCGCCTTCCACACGGTCGACTCCTCGGAGATGGCCTTCAAGGTCGCGGGCTCGATGGCCTTCAAGAACGCCGTCGAAGACGCCCGCCCCGTCCTTCTGGAGCCCTACGTCAAGGTCGAGGTGCTGGCGCCCGCCGAGATGGTCGGCGACGTTATGGGCGACCTCTCCGGCCGCCGCGGGCGCCCGATGGGCGTGGAGCAGCGCGGCGAGCGCCAGGTGGTGCAGGCCGAGGTGCCCCAGATAGAGATGCTCACCTACGCCCGTGACCTCCGCTCCATAACCGGAGGCCGCGCCAACTTCCACGTCGAGCCCGGCCACTACGAAGAAGTGCCGCCCAACCTCGTCGAGAGGGTGCTCGCGGCGAACGAGCGGGAGAAGGCGGCGGCCGGGTAGGGTTCAGCCGCGGGGTTCGAGGCGGTACCCGCCTGCCCTACCGGGTACCGCTCTAAAGCCCCCGGGTATCCCGGAACGGGGGCTGCGCTCAGGTGGTCCGGTCGCTGGCGATCCCTCTCCGGGTAACGGCGGCCCTCACCGTCGGCCGGGTGGCCGTCTCATCCTGGAACTACGACCACGCTCTTGATCGGCCCGACGGCGAGGCTGTCAGGTCTGCTCGTGTTGCACCACAGGCGTGCCGGTGACCCGACGACTGCTCTGGAATTAACGAGGAGTTTACGGTTACGAAACAAAGGCGCGTTCTGACCTTGCTATGCTTGCGGCGGCATCTTGTCTCGCGGACGAAAGGTTGGCATGGGGATCGAGCGCAGCATGGTAGACCCGCTCCGGGTGAGCCGTAAAGACTTTGTACGCATGGGGGGCCTGGGGGTGGCGGCGGTTGTCCTGGGCCTCGAGGCCTCGACGGAGCGGGCGTTCGCCGCCCCGAGGTTCGCCTCGAACCCGTTCACGCTCGGGGTGGCCTCGGGCGACCCGCTCCCCGACGGCGTCGTGCTGTGGACCCGGCTCCTGCCGGACGAGGGCGAGCTGCCGAACCGCGCCTTCCGAATTAACTGGAGGGTCGCCACGGACGAGAACATGCGCACGGTGGTCAGGAAGGGCGAGGTCGGCACTGGGCCCGAGCGGGGCTTCGCGGTCCACGTGGACGTGCGTGGCCTCAAAGCCGACCGCGAGTACTTCTACCAGTTCAGGGCGGGCGACTATGTGAGTCCCGTGGGACGGACTCGCACGACGCCCGGGTTCGGCGCCTCCCCGGCGGCGCTCGCGTTCGCCTTCGTCTCGTGCCAGGACTACCAGAACGGCTTCTACGCCGCCTACGGGGCGATGGCCCGCCAGGAGCAGGACCT
>CADCVH010000004.1 GCA_902806085.1 uncultured Rubrobacteraceae bacterium
GCGAGCACCTCGGCGGCCCCAAGCTTTGCGGCGGCCACGGCCAGGATGCCCGACCCCGTGCCCAGGTCCAGCACCCGATCTCCCGGCCGGACGTGTTCTTCCAGCAAGACCAGCGACAGCCGCGTCGCCGGGTGCCGCCCGGTGCCGAACACGCCCCGCCCGGAGCCGTCGCCCGCGGGCAGCTCCACGACCCGGTCGGCGGGCGACGCTTCGTAGGGCGCGCCCGCGGGTTTGATCACGATCGCGCGCCCGACCCGCAGAGGCGTAGCGTCGTCCCAGGTCTCGCGGTAGGCCACGGTCACATCGTCGGGGGCTATGCGCAGGGAGACGAAAACGTTGCCGGTCGCCCGCCAGATCTGCCCCTTCTGCCCCGGGGTGAGGGCGAGCTCGACGACGAACGGATCGCCGCCGCCCCGTTCCCCGGAAGGCGCGGGCTCTAGCATCTGCCGGACGGCCGAGCGCGAGACGGGCAGGGACCCGGTGCCGGCCTTCACCGCGACGCTCGAGAGCAGTCTTAGTTCGGCCAGCGGCAAGCTTAAGGAGGAGGGTAGGGAGAGGCCGGTTCGACGCCCGTAGTGCTTTTTTTGCGTCGGCGTTAGGCGGATCTCGATCGCATCACTGGTGGGTTGATAGGACACCGAGTTCGTCTCCTCCTTGGATCGACTCCCACAAACCTCTAGCAGGTACGGCTCACGAGGCATCATAAGCCGCGCGCGTCACGTCGGGAAGTGGAGGGGTTCCTCTCTCTGTTCATCCGAGTGCGTGGAAGGACCATTCTCCGAACTCCGCATGCAGGATCTCGCATAGACCAGGCCGTCGGACCCGCGAGGATGGTCCGAAAGCCAACCAACCACGTGGGCCCGGGGCTTGCATCTTGTGGTGGTGGATAAAGATGCAAGGTAGCGGGTAGGATGCGGCCGCCGGTGCGTCCGCCCGAACCTTCCCATCTCGCTCCGGTTACGCGTCCCGGGCATCACGGCGGGGTTGCTCCGCGGAGAGGAGCTCCCTCTCCACCGGCGCCACGACGTCGATGTTCCGCGCGAACCAACTCACACCCGCGAGGAACGCCTCCGCCCGCCCGGCCTCCGGGCACGCCCGCCCGAGGAGCTCCCAGAACGCCGGCGAGTGGTCCGGGTGGAACGCGTGCGCCAGCTCGTGCGCCACGACCGCCTCCAGGACCCACCCGGGCATCCCCCTCAAGGCGGCGTTCAGGCGGACGGTCTTCGTCTTGGTGGAGTAGCTTCCCCAGCGGCCCCCCTGCGTCGTCACGAACAGCGCCCTCCCGACCGCGGGCGGCTCCGGGAAGCGCCCCGCCACCTTGCGCGCCAGCGCGAGCGCGTCCTCCTCGCCGTTGACGCGGGCGGCGTGCGCGCGCCGCAGGAGCTTACGGGCTAGCTCGCGGACGGCCGGCTGCAGCCTCTCCTCCGCCATGCCCACCGGAGCGCTCACCAGCAGCGTGGAGCCCCTCAGGCGGGCGTTCACGTTCTTGACGCGCTTGCGTTCGAGGACCAGCTCGAGCGTGGTCCCGTCCACAGTCAGCTCGCCGGGCGTCGAGGTCGGCACCCGGACAGTGTAGCGGCCGTCCGGAACCCCCGAAAGGGCCCGCCGCGCCGGTTTTACGTCTTGTAGGCTTATCCGGTGGCGCGAGGATCGCTCCTGAGCGCCTCGGCGCAACCTCCTAAGGGTGAGGTGTCCCCGTTTCTCGGGCACCATTCGCCGGAGTGGGGGAGACGGGGGTGGCCGGTGGCCTCGAGCGTCGTCCTCTCTGCCCGCCGGTTGTGGACGCCGGTCGCGGCAGGGCCGGGGTGGCCCTGGCGCCCGCATCGTGCGAACATGCAACAAGGATGGGAAGCTCGGGCGGCACACGGACGAAGGCGACCTCCGGGCGGATGGGCGGCCGCGGGGACGCCGTCCGCTTCTACGACCCCGTTATAGAGGCCAGCGAACACCCCATCATCGCCTACCACATCCCGAAGTACGCCGTCCCCGTCCCGGCCGATCTCGTGGAGGCGCTACCGTTCTGGGGCGTCAAGGACTCGGGGGGCGAGCCAGATTACGCGGAGGCGGTCCTCAAGGCGGACAAGGGCGTGCTCGTCGGCACCGAGGACGACGTAAGGGGGAGGGTTGTTGCCGGGGCACAGGGCGCGATAAGCGCGCTCGCCAATTTTGTACCGGAGGAGGTCGTGGCTCTCTACGAGAGCGCGTGCAGCGGGGACCAGGCGCGGGGAAAGGCGCTGGCTGGGGTGCTCTCGGAGGCCAGGATCAGGACGAAAGAGCACTCTTCCCCCGCCGTCCTGAAGAGGCTGGCCCAGGAGCGGCTCGGCGTCCCGATGGGGACCGTAAGACCGCCCTTCGTACCGCTGCCGAAAGGCTACGATCCCCGGGGCGTACTAAGGCTCATGGACGTGGCGATATGAGAGATCGCCGGTCTCGGATACGCGCACTGTTCGCCGCGAACGGTGGTGAGTTCGGTGGGCGTATTCTCGATGAAAGAGACAGTCCGCGCCCTGCCAAGGCGCGAATATGTAGCAACCGTAGGAGGAGGGACTTTGGATAAGAAACATACGTCGTTGGAGACGTTGGAAGACCTCATACGCATCCAGAGCGTGAACCCGTTCTTCGGGGAGGAGGCCAGGGGCGAGGGAGAGGTCGCCGATTACGTCGAGCACAGGTGTCGTCAGGCCGGCCTCGAAGTCCACCGCCAGCCCGTCTCCGCCGGACGCGAGAACGTGATAGCGGAGCTGCGCGTCGGCCGTCCCAATAACGCCCTGCTGTTCGAGGCGCACATGGACACGGTCTCGCTGGGAAGCATGGAGAACCCGTTGGAGCCGACCTACGCCGACGACCGGCTCTACGGTAGGGGAGCGTGCGACACGAAGGGTTCGCTGGCGGCCATGCTATATGCGATGGAAGAATGCGCCAGAGACCCGGAGCAATTGTCTTCCGACGTCGTCCTGTGCGCTTCGGTGGACGAGGAGCGTGCTTACAAAGGGATACTGGCCTTCGTCAATTCGGATATCGCTGTAACGGGCGCCATCGTCGGGGAACCGACCTACCTCGGTATAGTAGTGGCGCATAAGGGATGCGCGAGGTTCCGGCTGGAGACTCGTGGCAAGGCGGCCCACACCTCCGTTCCCCACGAGGGGGACAATGCCATCTACCAGATGGCGGAGGTGCTGCGGGTCATGAAGAAGGACGTAGAAAGCGGGCTCGCGAGGTTGGATCATGCCCTGGTAGGACCACCGACCGTTGTTGTGGCGACGATCCGCGGCGGAACGCAGGTCAACATAGTCCCGGAGCGGTGCGCGATCGAAGTGGACCGCAGGGTCATACCTGGTGAGGACGCTCGCGAGGTGCTGGACGGCATGCTGGACATCCTGCGAGAACGCCTCCAGAATTCGGGCGTCGAGGTCGACGTGGAGGAACTGCTCCTGGACTGGGCCCTCGACACGTCTCCCGAGTCCGCTGTAGTTCGTCGCGCCCAGCAGGTCGCGTCGGGGCTGGGCCTGGACGATAGCCTGCACGGGGTCGCGTACGGCAGCGACGCGAGCAAGTTGCAGCAACTAGGTGGCGTCCCCAGCATCGTCTTCGGGCCGGGTTCTATAGCCCAGGCGCATTCCAAAGAAGAGTGGGTGCCCGTCGAGCATGTCGAGCGGGCCGCCGAGTTCTACGTCGGGATGGCGCGGGGCTTCGGCCGGACGGATGATGGTGCGTAGATAAGCCCAGAAGGGGAGGAGCCGGTTTGCAGATCTCGGACAGGGTCAGGTTGGTCGGTAGCGGCAGGATGGGTTTCGGGGCGAGCCACCCATTGGACTGCAACGTCTTCCTCCTCGACGGCGGCACGGAACATGCCCTGATCGACGCCGGGAGTGGCATCGAGCCAGAACGGATCGTCGCCAACATCGAGCGCGCCGGCGTCTCCTTGTATCAGGTGAAGCACCTCCTGCTGACCCACGCGCACGGGGACCACGCGGCGGGCGCCCGTTTCTTTCGAGACCGCCTCGGCCTCGAAGTCACGTGCCCGGCCGAAGCGGCCCCATGGCTCGAGCAAGGCGACCTGGGGAAGACGAGCGTGGCCGCGGCCATGGCAACGGGTTTCTATCCCGAGGATTTTGGCTACGATCCCTGTCCCGTAGCATCACCCGCCGCGGACGGCGACACGGTCGCAGTCGGGGACCTGGCGCTGCGGGTGCTCGATACCCCCGGCCATTCGAGGGGTCACGTCAGCTATCTCTGGACGGAGGGCGGGCAGACGGCGCTCTTCGGGGGCGACGCGGTCTTTGCGGGGGGTAGGATCCTGATCCAGAACATCTGGGATTGCAGCCTCCAGGAGTACGCCGCGACCATCCACCGGCTGGACGCCCTCGACCTCCACAGGCTCTATCCGGGCCACGGACCGGTCATCTTGTCCGAGGCGCGCGAGCACGTAAGGTCCGCGCACCTGGCGTTCGAGAGCCTGGCCGTCCCTCCTAACTTGATGTGAGTCAAGACCGGATCCTATGGAGACTCGTTACTTCGGCTGGAAGGAGAAGAAAATGGGCGAAGAAAGCTGGCGCGGACAGGTCGGCCGGATGGGGGAAGACGAGATCTCCGCGTTTCTGGCGGAGCCGCAGATCGCGCGTCTTGCCTGCATTGATGAAGAAGGTTGGCCCTACGTGGTGCCCTGTTGGCAGGAGTGGGAAGGTGGCTCGTTCTGGGTGATCTCGCGCGAGAAGTCAGCCTGGGCCCGCTACCTGGCAGACGAACCCCGCTGCGCCATCAGCATCGACGAAGAAGGGGCCCAGCGCAAGGTCGTCGCCCAATGCACCGCCCACCTGGTAGAGGAACCGAACACCGGCGGCCAGTGGGTGCCCATCGCCGAGCGCATGAGCCTCAGGTACCTGGGCGAGAACGGACCCAAGTACCTGGAGCCGACCCTGGGCAAACCGCGCTGGCTCTTCAGGCTCGAGCCGGTCAAGTTGCAGACGTGGCAGGGCGTGGACTGGGCCACGCGATACAAATAGGTGGCCGTTACCCGGAGACCGCTTCCTTCGGCTGCTCCGCCGGTTTCTCCGCGGTCTCCGCGGCTACGGACTTCGTGTTCGTCGTCAGCGCGTAGTACAGGATGCCCGATACGAGCATGGAGGAGATGGCCGGTATCCAGGACTGCGGGAGGAGGAAGGTGACGACAGCGCCGGCCGCCCACGCGACAACGGCGCGCATGTTCCATCCCCTGTAGAACCAGTAGGCCGAATCTTGTCCCTTGAACAGCTCGTCCGTGAGTATCCGCTGCCTGTTCCGGATGAAATAGTCGACGACGAGGACCCCCGTAGTTGGGATAAGGAGCGCCGTGATCAGGGTGAGGTAGTTGACGAGGCCCTGAAAAGAGTAGATCCCGCCCACCGCGAGCGCAACGCCCCCGACCGAGGCGATGACCGAGGTTCTCACCCGCAACCACCCGGTTATATTCGAGAGCGCGAGGCTGGCCACGTAGATATTGGAGACATTTGTGGTCCACGCGGCCAGTATCAGCATCAAGAGGCCGAAGGTCCCGAGGCCAAGATCGACGAAGATCTGCACCGGGTCCCAGGTGCCGGCCACCGCGGCGGAAGCCACCCCGAGCGAGGCCACCACAGCGAAGAAGACGATCACGCTCAGGGGCGCCGCAAAAGTGGCCCTGCCCGACTTGACGTACCTGCCGTAGTCAGCCCCGAGGACAAAGGCTGCGGCCATCCCCGCGGGAAGAAGGTTTATGACAGCCGGGAAGGTTATGCCTCCCGTCGGTTGAAACGCGCTCAGCTGGTCCCCGTAGACGGTCGCGAGCTTGTAGGCCAACCAGACCAGCAGCAGGATCAGACCCGGTATCGACAGGCGGTTGAGCCAGACGATGGCCCGGTAGCCGAATATACCAACAGACGCCATCAACACCCCGGTAATGACCATCCAGATCGTCGGCGTGAAAGCCAGCGGCGGTGAAACGCCTCTCATTATCTCATGGGCGGCCGAGCCGACTATCCCCGTCTGGACCCCGAACCAGCCCACCCCGACGACGAACATCACGACGGAAGCGATGTACCGCCCGTTTATGCCGAACGCCGACCTCATGGCGACGGTACCGGCGATCCCCTGGTCGGATCCCAGCTTGGTGCCGAGCCAGACGACCGCGGCGATGAGCACTATCCCGATCACGTGCGCGAGGATGGCCGGGCCTATCCCGATGCCCACGCCGAGGGACCCGAGCAAGAAGTTGGTCATGATGATCGAGAAACCCGCCCACACTATGAACAGGTCCCAAAAACCGAAGGTCTGCTCCCCCTTCGGCACGATCTCCACACCCCTTTGCTCTACCCCTTGTCCTTCCCGACTCATGCGGGTAGCCCCCCTCGTCGATGTGCTGTAGGACTTCACATGATACAAGAAATGCAAACCCTTCGAAGGTGGTGAGGGAACGGTAGTCGCCCTACCGTCGCCGGGAACACCGCGAAGCTTGCGCTAGAATTCTGGTGTGCGACAACGAGTTCCCAAAACGACCGCGCCGGAGGGCAGAGGAGGTCCATTGCACCAGCACGAGGTCGCGAGCCGGGCTGGCATCGGTCCATCGTCCATCGCAAGCTCCATGCCCGTCTCGCGCATCCGCGAGATCATGGATCTCGCCTGGGCCGACCCCGAGGCCATCCACCTCGAAGTAGGGGAACCGGACTTCCCGACCCCGGAGCACGTCGTGGAAGCCGCCCACGAGGCGGCGCGAGCGGGCCACACGCGCTACTCCCCGAACGCCGGAATCCCTGAGCTGCGCGAGGCCCTGGCCGAGAAGGTCACGCGGCGCAACGGGTACGTGGCGCTTCCGGATCAGGTCGTGGTCACCCAGGGAGGCGTACAGGCGCTCTACCTGACGCTTCTCGCGCTGCTCGAACCGGGGGACGAGATCCTGTTGCCCGATCCCGCCTGGCCCGACATCTACATGATCTCGCACCTCATCGGGGCACGGGCGGTCCCGTACCCGCTGGTCGCCGAGGGCGGCTTCCTGCCCCGCCCCGAAGACCTCGAACGCCTGGTGACCCCGCGGACCCGCGCGATCCTAGTCAACAGCCCTTCAAACCCGCTCGGGACGGTGGTATCCCGCGAACTAATGGATACGCTGTTGGGCTTCGCCCGCGAACGCGGGCTTTGGTTCGTCTCCGATGAGGTTTACGACGAGGTTACGTTCGACGGCGGGTTCATCAGTGCCGGGTCGGTTGCGGACCCCAACGATCGGCTGGTGTCGATCTACTCCTTCTCGAAGGTCTACGCGATGACCGGCTGGCGCGTAGGCTATCTCGTCGCCCCGCCCGGCCTTGCCAAGCTCCTCACGGGCATGCAAGAGCCGATAATCTCTTGCGTGAACACCCCGGCCCAGATGGCGGCCCTGTCCGCCGTCACCGGCCCGCAAGACGTCGTGCGAGAGATGCGCGACGCCTACAAGGCGCGGCGCGACGACCTGCTAGACGTCCTCGACAGCGGCGGTCTGCCTTGCAGCCGACCGTCCGGGGCCTTCTACGTGTGGACCGACGTATCGAAGGCGGGCCTACCCTCGATAGAGTTATGCCGCTCCCTGATAGAAAACGAGCACGTGGCCGTCGCGCCCGGAAGCGCTTTCGGCGAGCTGGGCGAAGGCTACGTCAGACTGTCTCTAGCCTCCTCCCGGGAGAACGTAATCGAAGGCGCCTCACGTCTCATCGACTTTCTTGACCGTTCGGCATGCATCTCCTCCTGAAGGTGCATGCCCAGGCCTGCGACTCCTCGGCCAGTCAACCGGCTTCCGACTCACCGGGCGCGTCGTCCCCTTCTCCCGATGGCGGCGGGGCGCCGTTCGGCGGCAGCCTGTCCGGGAGCGGCGACATAGACTGCGGCGAGGTGGCGGCTCGGACCCCACCCAGCCCGGCGACCCCGATGGGGACGGTTAGGCCTGCGAGTAGGCCGGCACCCCAGGGGTCGAGGACCCCGTCACCACGGGAGCGGGCCGTTCTCGTCCGAGAGCGTGCCGGTCGGTCCGTCCGCGCCGATGAGCGCGAGGCGCACGGCCTCGCGCGCGCCCCCTTCGTCGCCGAGGCGGGGGTGCCGCGGTTTCGCGGCGAACGTTGAGTGCGACGACGGGTATCGGGCGCGTGGTTTTGGCCCGGTAGGCGGCGAAGCCGGGGTATCGTCTGGCCTGCAGGTCGTAGACCTGCCCGCGCAGCGGGTCCGGCAGCACCTCGGCGTCCGCGGTCATGGCGTCCTGCCCTATCTCCACGCCGAGGCCCTCCGGGTGGGCGACGATGTTGTGGAACCATGCCGGGTGGGAGTCGGCGCCGGCCGCGGAGGCGAACACGTAGACCCGGTCCGGGTCGCGGGCATCGGCGAGGTACATCATCGGGTTGGTGCGCGGCTGTCCCGACCTCGCCCCGGTGGTGGTGAGCAGCAGTACCGGAGCGTCGCCGAAGGCGGCGATCCGTCCGCCGCTCGCGCGAAACTCGGCGATGTTCTTCTCGTTGAACGCAAGTACCCGTTCTCTGTCCACGTCTTGGTCGTCCTTTCGATGGATTCCGTGCGGCGGTCACTGGTCCGGTCCCCTCCGAAGACCGGCGGCCGCCCGCCACGGCGAACGTCCTGCCCCGGGCGCCGTGGTCGATCGTCTCCGTGCTCGGCGTCGAACCTCCCGTCACTCATCGGCGAACCGACCGCCGCGTCACGGTGATCTGCGGGGCTATCTGGTAGCCGCGCCAGATAGCCCCGGCGGCTCGCGTTTACCCGTGCGACGTTCGCCACATTTCTACGGCCCCAGGAGCTCCGTGCGGTACTCCGGGGCCAGCTCCTGGGCCTTCTTCAGGAACGCCGCCTGCTCGTCCTCGCCGAGTTCGGGCGGCGTCGTCGTCCGCCCCTCGACGGGTACGCCCACTCTCGCGAAGAACTCCTCCTGCCCGGCCGGCGAACACACGCACAGCATCCGCGCCGGCCGGCCTGAGGCGTTGGTGAAGGAGTGAGGCGCGTTGGCCGGGATGTTCACGCTCTCCCCGGCCCGCACGACCGACCTCTCCCCGCGGAACGTCGCCTCGATCTCGCCCTCCAGGACGTGGAACATCTCCTCGAAGTCGTGGCGGTGGGGGGCCGGCCCGCCGCCGGGGGGGACGTGCATGTCGATGAGGGTGTAGCGCCCGGCGGTGTCCTCGCCCCTGATGAGGATCGTGTAGGTGTCCCCGACCATCCCTACGTGGGGCAGGCCCCCGTCCTCATCCGGTCGCGCGACCGTAAGGTTCCGCCGCGGGTCGTCGGGCGGTATCGGCTGCGGCGCGGTGTTCGTGTCCTCGCTCATCTCGTCTGTCCTTTCGCCGGTGTCCGTTCTCCGTCTCTGGCTCGTGCCCCGTGAGGTCCGGGCTCTTACCCGGCTCACGGGGGTAGGTGGTCATTCGTCGGCGGCTCCGCGTTCATCGTGAAACCTCCTCGGTCTGGGTCGACTGATCGGCGAGCTCGCGGAAGTACCCTTCGAGCGTCCGGGGCTCGCGCCCCAGGACGGCCCCCAGCACCAGCGCGTTGCCGCCGGGGAAGCCGTGCTCGTCGTAGTGCGTCATCATCCGCACCAGGCCGTCGCGCAGCGGTCCTTCGGGCATGTCCGAGCCCGACGCCCACTCCACCGGGGATAGCTCGCCGGCCTCGACCGGCCGCCCGAGCGCCTCGCCCGCCATCCGGGCCATCTCGACGCGGTCGACCATGCCGGGCGCGGACAGCTCGAAGGTTCCGTAGCTTAGAGCGGTGCCCGTCATGGCCAGCGCCGCCGCCTCGGCGACGTCGCGGTAGTCCACGTAGGAGACCTTCGCCCGCTTCGAGTAGGGCATGGTGAGCTTGCCGCTCTTCAGCACGGCGCTCCATGCGCCGTCGAGGTTCTGCATGAACATTGCGGGCTGCAGGATGGTGAAGTCCATGCCCGACCCGTAGAGCGCCTCCTCGACCGGCTGTTTGGCAGCGTGGTTGACCATCCCCGAGATCGATGGGTGGTAGACGCTCGAGAAGACGAACTTCCGGACGCCGGTCGCTTTGGCGGCCTCGACCATCGCCACGCCCATCTCCGCCTCGTCGGGGGCGAAGGCCGGGTTGATGTGGAAGACTCCCTCCACGCCCTCGGCGGCGGCGCGCAGGCTGGCGGGGTTGCGGAGGTCCCCGACGACCGTCTCGTCGGCGCCGACCCGGCGCGCGGCGCCGATCTTGCCTCCGTCGCGCACCAGCGCCCGCACGGTGACGCCGCGCTTCTTCAGCTCGGGTACTACCAGGCCGGCGTTCCCGCCGGTCGCTCCTACCATCAAGACCTTCATGGTCTGCTCCTTTCGCGTTGTTCGGATGCCCCGGGGTCCGAGTACTGCTCGAACGAAAACACCCGCTAAAGACTCGAACGAACATTCGATCACCTCTCTGGATGCCCGGCCCACGCGGCGGTCTTAGGCCGCCTTGCAGGAGGTTGTCGGCGAGCGAGAACCGGTAGCGGCCGAGCAGGTTGACGCGGTCGTGGCGAAGCGGCGAGAGCCGCCCGCTCCCTGCGCCGGCTACGCTGGCCTCGACCCGACCGGGGCCGGAGACGGAGGGGCGGCGATCAACCCAGCGCGCGCTTCACCGCCTGGCGGTAGGACAGGGGTGGGCGACCGAGGATCGCCCGGATCGGCGTCGGCTCGCCGCTCATGTCGACTGCTAGGCTGTCCACCAGGCCCTTGAAGGAGCCGCGGGGCATCTTGCCCGCCCGTTCGATCAGCGGCGCGAGCAGGCCGAGCAACGTACGCGGGACGTGGATCTTGACCGGGTGGCGCCGGCCGAGACATTCCGCGGCAATGTCGGTCATCTGGTCGGTCGTAAGCACGTCGTCGGAGCCCACGTCGTAGTGGTGGCCGAAAGACCGCGGGTCGTCGAGCACGCCGACCAGGTAGTAGGCCAGGTCGTCCACGGCGACCGTGCGCATTCTCTGCTTGCCGCTGCCCAGCCCGATCGCGACGGGCCTCCCGGCCCCACCGACGATGGCGTCGAAGCCGGTCCCGCCCCGCCCGACGATCATGCCGGGCCGGACGACGGACACGTCGAGACCGCTGCCCAACAGGAACTGCTCCGTCTGCCAGCGCCTGCGCAACCACGCGCTCGGCGCGTCGGGCGCGACGCCGATGGACGTGATGTAGACCAGGCGACGCACACCGTGCGTCTCGCAGGCCCTCACGATATTCTGCAAGCCGGTCTTCTCCACGCCCATGAAGTCCTGGCCCGAGGAGTTCGCCCCCTGGGGCGACAGCGTGTGGACGCAGATGTACGCCGCCCGGACGGATTCCAGCGCGTGCCCCACCGACGCCGCGTCCAGCATGTCGCCCCGGACGACCTCGCACCCGGTGTCGACCAGGTCTTGGACGCGGGTCCTATCGCGGGCCATGCAGCGGACCCGGCGCCCGTCAGCGAGCAGCGCCCGCGCGACGCGCCTACCGAGGAAGCCCGAGGCCCCGATGACGAGGACTGTGTTGTTGACCTGTGGCATGGTCCCTCCTGAGGGTTGCTGGGTGGTTGCGGTCCGTCCGGTTACGGTTTGTTCGACTCGATCGGACGCGGGGACGAAGAGGCGGCCCATCGGGTCAGGCGAGTTCACAAGGAGACGACTCCTTTCCTGGCGCATACGCCTCGCTTTTGAGCATCGAACCCGGCCTGCACGTGCTCGAGGTCCTTCCCAACGACCTGAGGATCCGGGGCGGCAAGGTAGCGGCCGTCCGCCAGAGCCTGGGGCAGGAAATCTTCGTAGATGACTTTGCCGACCTCGTTGTCCATCAGGGAACTGCCGAAGATGAACTTCGTACGGATGCGCCTCATCCGTAACTTCACCCGACTCGACACGCTGGACGACAGAAGCCGAAGGACCAGCAGAGGAAGCTGCAAGCTCAGGCCGCGGCGCCGGGGGAGCTTGTCGAAAGAGACGGGCGTGCTGGCCGTGGAGACGAACTTGTTGCCGTCGCAGGCGTGGACGACGTCCGAACAGGCCTCGGCCGACCCTTTTCCGACGGCGAGCGCGCCGGCGAGCGTCTTGCCTTTGAAGGCCTCGATGACGTCTGCGACGACGGTCTCGCCGTTGTAGTCGAAGGCCCGGCTCGCCCCGAGCTTTTTGACGTAGTCGAAGTTCCGCGGGGACGCGGTCGTGATGACCTCGTAGCCGGCGGCGGCGGCGAGCTGGATGGCGTTGCCGCCGACGCTCGTCGAGCCTCCCCAGACGAGGAGGGTCTCGCCCGTGGGTTTCGGGGCCGCGGAGGGGTGTTGAAGCGCCAGCTGATCTTTCTGGAACAGGCCGCAGGCCGCGGTGGACAGGCCCAGGGGCAGGACGGCGGCGTCCTCGTACGGCATAGTGTCGGGGATCGGCGCCGCCATGCGCGCGAGGACGACGGTGTATGCCTGGAAGGCGCCCTCCGCCGGGTTGTTGCGGCTCTTGTCCGTTCCCACGGCATGACCGAGAACCCGGTCGCCCACGGAGAAACGGGCGACGGCCGTCCCGACCTCGACGACCTCTCCCGCGAGATCGGTACCGATGACAAACGGGTATCTGATCCAGGGATAGATGAGGTCGCCGACGACCTGCAGCATCCAATCGAGGGGGTTGACGGCCACCGCATGGTTCTTAACGACGATCTCGTCCTCGCGTGGGGGCGTGTAAGGCGCGGGCTCGACCTCGAGCTCGGCCCGCTTCGCTCCGAGCCAGGCAGCGGTGTTGGTTGGCATTCGGGCGCATCCCTTCTTTCCGGGGCGGATCCTTTGAGTTCTCCTGTGTACGGTACTCTGGTTAACCAAATCGGCAAAACTTTGCCTGTCCTAGGGGCCCGCGCCCCGTCCCAGCAGCCCTAAGAGCCGGGCCAGCTCGGCGCGGTCGCGGGGGGAGAGGCGGCCGAGGAGGGCGCGCTCGGCCTCCCCCGTCAGCCCGAGGGCCTCGTCGTGGCGGCGGCGGCCCTCCTCGGTGATCTCGGCGATCACGCCCCGGCGGTCCTCGGGGTCGGGGACCCTCCTTGCGAGGCCGCCCTCCTCCAGGCGGTCGACGAGCTTGGTGATGTTGGACCTGGCGGTGCCCGTGCGCTCGGCGAGCCGCTTGTGCGAGAGGCGCCCGCCGGCCCTGACTAGCAGGATCAGACCCCACATCTGCGGCGGCGAGAGCCCCACGCCCTCCAGGACCCCCGACAGCGTCGCCTCCGTGAGCTTGCCCGACCGCAAGAGCGCGGCCATCAGGTTCAGGAGGTCATCCCCCGAAAACGGCGACGTCGTATGCTCTTCGTTCATGCGGTAAAAGTACACCGGTTAACCAAGTTCGTCAAGCGCGTTCTGGGGTCATGGGACCATTGATGCTGTTGGCGAATTCCAAACGAGGCTTCCGGGCACCGTCTTCGAGCCGTTCTTGAGCCCGGATCGACCAGGATTTGTCCTTCTTCGGACGTCCTCGACGAATTCGCCAGCAGCATCACCATTGAGACCTTGCTGTAATGTGTGGGCCCAATGGGACGATCAAAGCTGGCGGTAAACGGGGGCCGGGGTTATAGGCCGGAGCGCTCGGTTGGGACGGGGGATCGCTCAGCCCGTGGCGCCCGTCTGCTCTGGGGGGCGTAGAGGCCTCCCGGAATCAGCAGCGGGTTGATCGTCCAGATTGTCTCGTAGGGCTCCCCGGTGAGCGACTCGTAGCGGCTGGTGACCGCGATACCCTCCTGCAGCCCCATCTCGCGCAGCAAGGGCACGAGGTTCTGGTGGTGGTCCCAGACGGTGGCGATCTCCGCCCCGGGCGCGAGGTAGCTCAGCCCGTCCCTGAAGTGGGGCAGCTCGCTCAGGGGGACGACCTCCGAGTCGCGCCGGTGGCTCACGGAACTTCGCCTGTAGGGGGTTCTCGGAAGTTCGTCCTCCGAATGGTGGCTCCTCCAACGCAGATGCACCGAACGGCACAATTTGCTACGCTGCCCCACAGAAAAACTGCTACCTGTGGTGGGTAGAGGCTAGGAACCGTGGCCCGCGAGAAGAAGCGTTGGCACCTAAGGGGCACGGGGAGCCAGTGGTGCGACCGGCTACCGCTACGAGAGAGGCATGGCGATGCCTCCCGATCGGTGGTGGCCGGTTTTCGCGTTGTTGTGCAGGCTCCCCAAAGGAGGAGAGCGATGAGGAGAGCGGTACTGCTAATGGCGACGATAGCGCTGGCCGTCGTGCTGGCGGGCGGGGCGGCGCAGGCCATCATAAACGGCGAGCCCGACCGCAACCGCCACCCCTACGTCGGCATGGTCTACAACGACGAGAGCCTGTGCTCGGGAACACTCATCTCGCCCACCGTTTTCCTGACGGCCGCCCACTGCACCGAGTTCTTCGAGCAGGAGGGCTCGCAGGTGTGGGTCACCTTCGAGTCGCGGGCCGACTTCGAGCCCGATGACGCCTTCACGGGAACGCCGTACACCCACCCGGCGTACGATCCGCAGGCCGGAGCTTACGCTCCCGACGTGGGGGTGGTGGTACTAGACGAACCGGTGTCGATGGACGCATACGGCCGGTTGCCCCGTGCCGGTATCGTCGAAGGGTTCGAGGCGGGCCAGACGCTCACCTTGGTCGGCTACGGCGTACGCGACTTCGAGGTAGGCGGCGGCCCCCCGCGGCCCACCGACGTCGCCATCCGCTACAAGGCCAACGTGAAATTCACCGGCACTCGTGGGCTCGGCAACGCAGCCGGCAAGGACGTTTACCTCAAGTACAAGGGCGCGAGCGCCGGGCAGGGCGGGGAAGGCGGTTGCTTCGGCGACTCTGGCGGGGCCCACTTCCTCCCCGGCACGAGAACGGTGGTGGCCGTGGAGTCTTTCGGCCCGAGTCCCTTGTGCGCGGGGGCCGGTTACGCCCAACGGGTCGACCTACCCGTGGTGTTGCGCTGGGTAAGGTCGTTCCTGTAGGTGCCAGGCAACGTTGCATGAAAAGGGCCGGGACGTTGTGCCCCGGCCCTTCCTCTAGTCCCTATACACCCGAGTGCGTGGAAGGCTAATTCCCGGAAGTTCGCCCTAACGGGGTACTCGGAAGTTCGGCGAGCAAGCAGAGGGGGCGGGACCTTCTGGCCCCGCGCTCTGTTCCGCTATCGACGGCCGCTACGGCGTCGGGGTGTTGGGCAGTCTGGCGCACAGGGCGCCGAGGCTCTCGTAGGGACCGTATGGCGTAGGGGCAGAGACGATGAACGCCCCGTCCACCGTCCGGCAGATCTCTCGAGGCGCGACCGCCTCGTCGAAGGCCGAAGGGAACGGCACGTCGCCGTTGAGGAGGTTCAGGTAGGAGGCGTGGCGCGCCTCCACCGTGGCGATCGTCGCCCCCGCCGTCAGCAGCGCGGCCGCCTCTATGTGGGCTATCGCCCCATCGTAGGCCGAGACCCCCGTGTTCTCCAGGAGCTGCGCCACGGAGACGAACCTCTCCACGCTGGTGAAGGCGGTCGTCCGGAAGTTGTAGGTCGCTTCGGGCACCGGCTCGCCGCCGAGGCTCTCGATCACGCTGATGAGGGTATCGACGTGGGTGTCCTCGTGCTCGCGGATGCGCTCGAAATTCTCGTACACGGTCTTGCGCAGGCGGTTGCCCGACCCGCGGAAGATGTTGCTCGAGCGGAAGTCCTGCTCGTCGAACCTCCTCAGGCCGTCGCGGTAGAAAGCGTACTCCAGGTGCTCGAGCGTGAGCGCGTAGTTGAGGACGTCCACGTCCGAGGGCGGGTCGCCGGTTTCGTGGGCCTGCGCCATCCTCGGGAGCGCCGCCGCCAAGGCGCCGCCACCGAGCAGCGCGGCCGATCCTGCGAGGAACCTTTTGCGCGAGAGCGGCCCTCCTTGCCTGTTCATTGCGCCCGCTTGGCTTCCTTCGGTCATCGTCTTTCCCCTTCCGTCGACGTCCCCCGGCAGCCGGTCGCGCCACTGGCCACGCCCGCCCCAGGCGCCCGCGTTTTTCGTAGGGCGGGGTTCGAAGCCTCTACCCGGCCGGGCCTTACACCCGGTCCATCTGCTACGTCGTCGAGCGTGGCCCGGATCAGTGCGGCGTCGAGGGAGCGGCCGAGCCCAGCAGCGAACCGGAAGTCCCGTCCACCGAGGTGCGCGGAAGGGGCGTCCCGCGAACTTCGAACTGAGGGGGTTCTAAGAAGTCCGCGCCGGCTCGTTCCCAGCGCACCGGGTTCCATCCCCGCACGATGGCCCGCGAAGGTGCCACACCCCCTTACGGGCGGCCCGCGGACCGTTACCGGATCGTTGCGGGACCGTCACCTCCCGGTTGCGCCGGCCGGGAACACTCCCCACGGGAAGGCAACGAGGCCCGGGCCCCCGGGGGGCCGAGCGCGGGCGGTCGAGAGGGAAGATGCCGGAAGGAGGGGAGGGCCCGGGCGACCGATCCGGCGAGCCGCCCACTTACGTAGCAGGCCTTGCAGGGGTACACCGGGCGGGGATCGAGGAAGCATAAGTCACCGAGATAGCGGGCACGTCGCCCGCGGGTCTTTGGGGGGTAAAGGGTTGCACAACGCGCGCGAAGACGAGTGGGAGCTTGGCGAGGACCTGAGGGAGGCCCTCGAGGCGATGCCGCTGTCGCCTGGGCCCGCCTGGGACGAGCACCTGGCGCGGCTCGGGCCGCTCGTCGAGGAGGCGCTCGGGGATCTCGGGCGCCTGGGGCGGCGCAGGGGCCTCTCCGACAGGGAGCTCGCCCGGAAGGAGGCGCTTGAGGGGCTCCTCGCCGCGGCCCGGGCGGACGGGCCGGACGGCTAGGGGCCGGAGGGAAGACCCTCCGAGCGGTAAGGATGTGCCACCCGGCATGCGACCGCGCCGCCCGCCCCCGTTACGCTCCGGGGGCAAGCTTCAAGAAGGGGGACGGTCCCAACGCGCGTCCTGGTTTCCTACGCAGAGGGGTACCGCTTCTACCGGGAGGCCATCGCCGCCGGCATCGGACTGCTGCGCCCGCACACCGAGGTGCGTACGACGGCGGCCCCAACCGACCTCGGCGCGGAGCTCGGGCGGTTCGACCCGCATCTGGTCGTCTGCGGCTCGCCCGGCTGGACGGATTCGGGCGACGTGCTGGCGTGGGTGGAGCTGCCCGCGGGGGTCGGCCGCCCCGCGAGGATCCGGGTTGGCGACAGCAGGCGGGAGGCCTTCGACCTGACGCTGGAGGGGCTGCTGGAGGTCCTCGATGCAACCGAAGAACACGTCGGGGCAGAGGCGGGGGGTGCTGCAGAGCGGACCCTTCCGGGGCCTATTCACCCAACCTCGTAGAAGGCTCATTCTCCGAAGTTCGCTCGTACGGGGTTCTCGAGGGTGCCGGCACCCTCGAGACGGCGACGTTGAAGGCGGCCCCCCCGGGCATGGGCGCGTCGTCCTCGTTGTAGACGAGCCACCGGTCCACGTCTCCATCGTAGAGGACGCCGATAGGGTGGTCGTTGTAGACACCGTTGCCGCCGCCGGGGTTCCAGTTCTGGGTCACCGAGACCTCGGCGTCTGGCTCGCCGTTGACGAGCGGGTCATCGAGGTATGTGGCGTTCCCCACGGTGTTGGGGGGCACAGCGCGGTGGACAAACCCCCGGTCCGCGGGCGGAACGATCACTTCGAAGGCGGTACCGGCCGGCACCGCGGCCAGGTCCTGGTTGAAGATCGCCCACTTGTTCTCGTCGGGCACGTACCAGACGCCCACGTTGCGCCCGTAGGGGCCGGACGGCTCGACGAGGACGACGGCGTCAGGTTCGCCGTTCGTGCTGGGGTGGTCGAGGATCGTGTAGTCGCCGCGGCTGTTCGCGCCGGTGGCGCGGTGAACGAAAGCCACCCCCCGCGCTCCGGGGTCCTCGGCGGCGCCGGTGGTTTCGACCGCGGTGCCCTCCGAGGCCCGGGCGTCGCCGGTCGTCTCCGACGCGATGCCTTCGGCGTCCCGGACCCTGTGGGCCCGCCCGGGCCGCCCGCGTCCCGTTCGGATTGCCACCCGACCACCAGCCCGGCGCCCGCGCCCAGGCCCGCGGCCGCCAAGAACGCCACGACCGCGACCGCGACATACGCCGCGTACCTCAAAGGGGTCGTAAACCCGTTCTGCCGCATGGCGTCTCCTCCCCGGCGCCCGTCACGAGATCGTTCCACGAAGCCGGCCCACCGTCAGGGCAGGCAAAGTGGTGCAAGATGGATCCTCTCGGACACGACCCGCTCGCGGAGTGTACCTAATGCCCCAGAACCGCGGGCACCGAGCAGCACGACACCGGCATCCCTCCCCGTGCCCTTCTATTCACCCGAGTGCGTGGAAGGGCAATTCTCAGAACTTCGTGCCGAGGGGGTTCTAGGAAGTCCGCGGACCGTTTAACCGAACGTTTACGCGAAACGGTCCTAGTGGGGGGTGGTGCGAACAAACCTGGCCATGGCCGCCGCTGCGTATAACTGTCATGTGGGTGGCAAAGACCGGACAAACGCTGCCGACGCGCGCTTGCCGGATCGGGGCGCGCCTCTTTTCGTGCGTTTCGGAACGGGTGGCTGGCGGTTGCCGTGCC
>CADCVH010000005.1 GCA_902806085.1 uncultured Rubrobacteraceae bacterium
CCTCTCGCGTCTCGGGCACGGGGTTTGGTGGGCGGGCGGGCTCGGGGACGACGAGTTCGGGGAGGAGATCCTGGCCTTCGCGCGGGGGGAGGGGGTGGACGTCTCCAGGGCCGGCCTGGACCCCGATGCCCCCACGGGCCTCTACTTCAAGGAGTGGAGGGCCCTGGGCCAGTTGCGCGTCCACTACTACAGGGCGGGCTCGGCGGCCAGCCGGATGCGGTTCGACGGGCTGGACGTCGAGTACCTGCTCTCCGGCGAGGTCCTGCACCTCACGGGAATCACGGCCGCCCTCTCGGATAGCTGTCACGACCTGATCGACCGCCTCATCTCCGCCGCCAACGAACGCGGCGTAACTATCTCCTTCGACCTCAACGTCAGGCGAACGCTGCTGGCGGGGCGGGACCCGCGGGGGCTGCTCGGCCCCCTCGCCGCCCGCGCCGACCTGCTGTTCCTCTCGGAGGACGAGGCGGAGTTGCTGTTCGGCGGCGGAGATCCCGGGCGCGTCCGAGAGGCGCGGCAGGATATACGGGCCGCGACGGTGGTCGTCCACGGGGCGGACGGTGCCTTCGCCGTGGAGGAGGCCGGCGTCTCCGAGATGGCGTCCTACCCCGTGGACGTGGTCGACACGGTGGGGGCCGGCGACGCGTTCGTAGCGGGTTTTCTGTCGGGGCGGTTGCGGGGATGGAGCACGGAGGAGTGCCTGGACCTGGCGAACGCCTGCGGCGCGTGCGCGGTGACCGTGCCGGGGGACCTGAAGGGGCTTCCCTCGGAAAGTGAGGCCCTCGCGCTGCGGCGCGGCCTCGGGTCCCGCGACGCCGGACGATAAGAAAGGAGACCGAGGGATGGAACCCGACCGGACGCTGAAGAAGATCGAGGATCTGGGCCTGCTGGCGGTGGTGCGCGGGGAGTCGCGGGCGGCGGCGCTCGAGGTCGTGGGCGCGCTGGTCGAGGGCGGCGTGCTGGGGATCGAGATCACCTTCACCACCCCAGAAGCCCCGCAGGTCATCCGGGACCTGGACGCGGAGTACGGGGACGACATCCTGCTCGGCGCCGGGACCGTGGTCACACACGAGCAGGTGGACCAGGCCGCCGAAGCCGGGTCCACCTTCCTCGTCAGCCCCGGCTGCGATCCGGAGCTCCTGCCCGCCATGCTCGGCACAGGGTTCCTGGTGCTGCCCGGCGTCCTGACCCCATCGGAGGTCATGCTCGCCCGCCGGCTCGGGGCCCCGGCCGTAAAGCTCTTCCCCGGCTCCTCGGGCGGCCCCTCCTACCTGAAGGCCCTCCTCGGCCCGTTCCCCGACGTCTCCTTCGTGCCGACGGGCGGGGTCTCGGTCGATAACGTCCCCGACTGGTTCGCGGCCGGCGCCCTAGCCGTCGGGGCCGGCAGCGCCCTGGCCCCGGCGTCGCTAGCCGGACGCGACCGCGGCGAGGTCGTCGAGAACGCGAGGCGGTTCGCGGAGGCCGCAAGCGCCGCCAAAAAACGATAAGGAAAGGCCGTCCAAACGCCCACCGCCGGGGGCGACGAAGCGAGCCGACGGGCTTCCATACGGCCCTTCAAGCTCTCGTCCTTTTCGGATAAGCGAGGAGGGACCATCCGGCCCGTCCCGGGAGGGTGATACCCGCCCGTTGACCTGCTAGAGATTGCTCCAAAAAGCTACATTTAGTAACAAGCAGCATCCATTTCGCAACAGTTTGATAACAGGCCCGAAAAGCCCGCTCAAGCCCCTTGTACACCGATTGTGGGGTGTTAGATTCGTCCCTGTTGGGTGCTGAAGGCACATAGCAAAGACGAGAGGTTTCGAAGGGGGGTGTGATGGCAATTTCTGGTGTTGTGGAGGCGGTCAGGCGGGCCGGTCCGGCGACGGTTCGCCGGGAGGCGAATCGTTCGTTCGGGCGGTTGCGGGCGGGCATATGGCCCGTTGCGCAGACGGCCGTTGCGGCGGCGCTGGCGTGGTCTATGGCGGCGGTGGTGTTGGGGCACGACCGTCCTTTCGTGGCGGCGATAGCGGCCGTGATCTCGATCGGCGCGGTGGCCGGTCAGACGCTCAGAAGGGCCATCGAGTGGACCCTCGGGGTGGCCGTGGGGCTCACGGTAGCCGACCTCATCATGTTCGCCATAGGCACGGGGCCCGTTCAGACCGGGGTTATCGTGGGGTTGGCGATGGCCGTCGCGCTCTTGATACGGGGTGGGATCATGTTCTGGACCGAGGCCGGCGTCTCGGCCCTGCTCGTCGCCGGGCTCGACCCCATGACCTCGGGTGTGTCGCCCGATAGGTTCCTGGAGGCCCTCATGGGCGGGGGCGTGGCCCTGGCCGTCAGCGCGGCCTTCCCCAGCAACCCGAGCCTGCGCGCCAGGCTGGCGACGCAGACCGTCCTCGAAGACCTCGCCACGGCCCTGAGGGACTCGTCCGCGGCCCTTATCGGGGGCGACCTCGAACTCGCCGAGCAGTCGCTCTCGGAGGCGAGGCGCGTGGACGCCTCGGTGGCGCGGCTGCGCGAGGAGCTCGACGGGGGGTACCAGATCGCGCGCTTCTCCCCGCCGCGCAGGCGGCACCTGGGCCCCCTGGCCCACTACGCGACCGCGGCCGACCAGCTCGACTTCGCCGTGCGGGACGCCCGCGTGCTCGCCCGCGCAGCCGTCACGATGGTGCGCGAGCGGGGGGCCGCGCCGGGCCAGCTCGCGGAGGCCATCCTGGGCCTCGCCCTCGCGGTCGAAGCCCTCGCCGGGTACCTGGAGAGGCCCGACTACCCGACAGACGTCCGCCACTTCGCCCTCGGGGCCGCGGAGGAGGCCACGGCCACCCTCACCACGAGCAACGATCTAGAGTCCAGCGCGCTCGTCGTCCAGGTGCGCTCGACGGCCCTCGACCTGCTGCAGGCCGCAGGCATGGGCCCCAACGAGGCCCTCGAAGCCATCCGCCATCCGCGCGAGGCGGCCCGGGCCGGCGCGGCCCTTTAGGGCGCCGCGCGACGGAACCTTCCCGGCCCCGCCCGCTTTTCCGTTAAAGGTCTTGCTTACCGCGGTCGAAAGATGCAGTATCGTCGGGTGGTCACGAGGTAGAGGGCCGGATGCGGGTTACGGAGGGGGCAGGATGCGGCGGGTAGGGTTGGTTTTGTTGGCGGCGTTCCTGGCCCTTGGACTGGCCTCGCACGTGCAGGCGCAGGCCGAGACGGTCGATAGGGCCGGCGCCATGCGGGACCCCGGCGAGATCCTGGGCGGCGCGCGTCATTCGCAGGCCAAGGTCGAGCGGTACGCACGTTCGATGGGGAGCACCCAGTACATCATGCGGACCATCCCGATCTACTACAAGCTCGCCCCCCAGAGAAACATCGCCCCGGACGTGCTGGTGGCGCAGGCAATGGTCGAAACCGGCTACGGCCGCTACGGCGGCGACTCCCGCCCCTGGAACATGGCCGGCATAAAGAAGGGCGGCATAGTCGGCGACGAGCCCCGCGACTTCGAGCGCCCCGCCACCGCCTACGCCGGGGTGAGGATGCACGTAAACCACATGGCCGCCTACACCGGCAACAAGCCGATCGGCAAGCCCCACGACCGCTTCTACGACGCCCGCGCCGCGCAGAGGGAGCGCGGGTACTGGATCCGCAACATCGGCCAACTGGGCGGCGGCATCTGGGCCACCGACACCACCTACGACGACAAGATCCGGCACATCCTCTACGGCATGAGCCGCTCGTAGAAGCACGCCCCCTTCGATAGCGTGCCTAAAGGCGCTTAGCGCGCCGTGCCGACGAGCGTAGGCCTGAGGCCGGAGCGTGCTACACTAGCGGCGCCGCGCTAAGCGGGGAGATGGCGATGCCCTGTACCTGCGATCGCCTAGCAGGGCCTAATTCCCCGCCCGAGGCGCGAACCGGGTTTGGTTGAAACCGGTGCGGCCGGCGTTGATGGCCTGGTCCCGGGCAATGGGGCCCCGTGAATCGTGTCAGGACCGGAAGGTAGCAGCACTAAGCGGGTAACCTCATGTGTTGCGGGGTAGCCAGGCCGGAGTCGGCGGCCGGAAGTTCGCCGGATACGGTCGCGTCGACGGCGGGGTGCGCGGTTTTTTGTAGGTTCTAGGTTTTGAGGTCCAAGGCGTTAGGGCCTTCGGTGGGGGGCGGGCCCCCCACCATCACGATGACCGATTCGCAGCCGTTTTTCGAGCGAAACCCGAGGTTCGTTACACGCGAGCGCGTCGCGCGCTGAACAAAAACCTCGTGCTAAAACCTCAAAACCTAGAACCTTTACAACGATGGTTCGTGGCGCGGCGTCCGCTATACTAGCCGCGTGAGTTTTCTGATCGGCAGCTTCTCCTGATGCAGCACGCTTCGCTCTACCGCAAGTGGCGTCCGCGGAAGATGGACCAGGTGGTCGGGCAGGAGCCGGTCGTGCGTACTTTGCGGCGGGCGATAGAGACGGGTCGGGTCGCCCACGCCTACCTCTTTAGCGGGCCTCGGGGGACCGGGAAGACCTCGACGGCGAAGGTGCTGGCGATGGGGCTGAACTGTGCTGCGGGGCCGACGGCCGAGCCGGACGGGACCTGCGAGAACTGCCGGGCCATCGTGAACAACTCGTCGTTGGACGTGGTGGAGATGGACGCGGCCTCCAACCGGGGGATCGACGAGATCCGGGAGCTCAGGGACAGGGTTAACCTCGCCCCCGTCGCCGGGCGCACGAAGGTCTACATCATCGACGAGGTCCACATGCTGACCGCCGAGGCCTTCAACGCGCTCTTGAAGATGCTGGAGGAGCCGCCCGAGCACGTCGTGTTCGTCCTCGCGACCACCGAGAAGCACAAGGTGCTGCCGACCATTATCAGCCGCTGCCAGAGCTTCGACTTTCGCCGGCCGAGCATCGAGACGCTGGCGACCAAGCTCGGGGAGATCGCATCGGCCGAGGGCATCGCGGTCGAGCCCGAGGCCCTGACGGTGATCGCCCGCGAGGGGCGGGGATCTTTCCGGGACGCCGAGGGGCTTCTGGACCAGCTCTCTTCCTTCGTAGAGGGGGAGATCACGACCGTCGTGGTCCGCGAGTTGCTGGGCAGCGTCGGCCCCGAGGCGCTGATCGAGACGACGCACGCCCTGCACGAACGCCGGGCCGCGGACGCCTTGCGCATCGTGGACCGGCTCTCTAACGAGGGGCGCGACCTCGGGCAGTTCGTCGGCGAGCTCCTCGCGCACCTGCGCAACGTGATGCTCCTGCCCCACGCGCCGGAGGTGGCCCTGGCCGGCGTCGGCGCCGACGAGCGCGCCCCGCTGGAGGAGCAGGCAAACACCGTCCCGACCGCCGAGGTCGTCCGCCTCGTCGAGGCCCTCGGCGACGCTTTGGGCCGCGTCAGGCGCGGCGGCGACCCGAAGCTGGAGTTGGAGCTGGCCTTCCTCAAGCTCGCCCGCGACTACACGGAGCCCTCCGTCGAGAACCTCATGGCCCGCCTCGAGCGGCTGGAGCAGTCCGCCGCAAACGGAGATCTCGCGTCCTCGACAGAACCCGCGCGGCCCCGGAACCCGCAAGCCCCCCCTGCGACGTCGCCCGAAGAGGTCCCGGAAGCAGGGGAGGTCGAGCCCGAAGGGGTCCAGGTGGAGCCCGAGATGTCGGTATCAGAGACGCCGGAACCGCAGACGCCGGAGCCTGCGGGCAGCCGGGAGACCGGCGCGGAGATCGCCGGTCAGTGGGCCGACATCATGGGCGAGCTGAAGCGGCGCAAGCAGGCGCTGACGGCCGCGGTATACGGCGAGGCGCGGGTGGAGGGCTTCGACGGCGGGGTGTTGACGCTGGTTTTCCCCGAGGACCAGGGCTTCTACGTCGGCATGGCGAAGGACCGCAAACACGCCGACGCACTGGGCGAAGTATTGGAACAACGCATCGGTTCGAGGCCGCGTCTGGAGGTCCGCACCGGGGAGGAAGACCCCGAAACCGTCTCCACCGGAGAAAAGGCGCCGGAGTCGGACGGCCCACCGGAGCCCGCGCCGCGGGCGGCCGTGCCGGAGCCGCCCGCGCCCGAGGAAGAGCCGCCGGGTGTTTGGGAGGACGAAGGGCCGGGCCAGACGGTGGCCGGGACAAACGGCTCCGGGGCCGCGTCCGGACCCCCCTCCGCGGGCGGGGTTGGCGATGGCACGATCCGCAGCGAGGCCGAGGTGTTCGAGATCATGCGCGGCTTCGGTCCACTCGGGCAGAGCAAGGGGGGGCAAATCTCCGGTCAGCAGTGACGAACGCCCGCGCCCTCTTCCTCCCTTCTCCCGGCGGACGCACGCCCGAGGCCCCGTCGTGGACCGCCCTCTCCGATTCCGCCCGCTCCCGCCAACGCAGTATCCCACTGGCGTCTGCCGAAAAGGGCGCCGGTATCCGCCGCTGGCCTCCTTGTCGGATCCTGTCGGGTAGCGGGCGTGGATCCGGCCGGGCGGGGGTAAAGACGCCCGTGTGAGGTCAGATGCGGACTACTACAGCGTCTACGAGGCGGCGCGCGTACTGGGGGTGTCCCCGGCGCGGGTGCGCCAGATGCTGCGCGCCGGGGAGCTTGTGGGCGAGAGGGGCGAGCAGCGCGTCGAGGGCGTGCTCGGGCCGTGGAGGCTGCCCGTCGGCGCCGTGCACGCGGCCCGGGCGGGCGCGGGCGACGCGGAGGCCACGGTTGCCATGTCCCCGGAGGAAACCGCCGCCCTGCGCGAAGGGGTCGCGACCGCCGGCGCGAGCCCCGCGCCCTCGGAGACCTCGGAGCGCCTCTCGGAGGGCGTGCAGAGCATCAGGGAGAAGGCGGAGGCCTTGATCTCGGACCTGGACAGCCTCGAAGGCCGCCTGGAGGCCGCGGAGGTCGAGCAGCTCGCCCTGAGGGAGAGCCTGCGGCTGGCGGAGGAGCGCGCCGAGACGCTCCGGGCGAGGCTGGAAGCGGAGAGAACGCAGGCCGAGCCCCAAGGGCAGCGGGGGCCGGCCTGGAGGAAGTGGCTGGGCGGCGGGTGAGGGGGGCAAACGGGAAGCCCGGCTCCAGGACCGGTTCTCTGGGTGGAAGGCGGGTGCTATGGCTACCGGGCGCCCGGCCTTGGGGTGTGGGCGAACCGGGACGGGTCGTTTAAACTCACCTGGATGGCGGGCGCGGATCTCGCCGAGACTTCTTGGGACGAGGAGGAGACGCGTTGGCAAAGCGGCAGAACGTCAACAAGATGATGGCCCAGGTCCAGCAGATGCAGGAGCAGATGCGGGTGGCCCAGGAGGAGCTCGCCAAGGAGACGGTCTCCGCGAGCGCCGGCGGCGGCGCGGTCAAGGCGACGATGACCGGCGGCATGGAGCTCGTCTCCATCGAGATCGACCCTGAGGTCCTCGACCCCGAGGAGGTCGAGATGCTGCAGGACATGGTGATGGCCGCGGTGAACGAGGCGATGAACTCCTCCCAGGAGCTCGCCAACAAGAAGCTCGGCGGTGTGACCGGAGGCCTCGGGGACCTCGGTTTGAACCTGCCGGGGATGTAGGGGCTCTTTGGCGACCTACGCCCGGCCCGTAGAGCGGCTCATAACCGAGCTCTCCAAACTCCCCTCGATAGGACCCCGCAGCGCCCAGCGCATAGCGTTCCACGTCATCCGGGGCAAAAAGGACGACGCCATAGGCCTCGCCGAGGCCTTGAAAGAGGTGAAGGAGCGGATCAAGCCCTGCGGCCGCTGCTTCAACCTCACCGAGGCAGAGGAGTGCGATATCTGCCGCGACGCCCGCCGCGACCGGTCGGCGATCTGCGTCGTCGAAGACCCCTACGATATCGGTCCGATAGAGCGCACCGCCGAGTACCGCGGCCTCTACCACGTCCTCGGCGGCTCGCTCTCGCCCCTGGACGGCGTGGAGCCCGAAGACCTCCGCATCGCGGAGCTCGTCGAGCGGGTGCGCAACGAGGGCACGAAGGAGCTCGTCATCGCCACCAACCCGAACACCACGGGCGAGGCGACGGCCCTGTTCATCGCGGCCGAGGTGAGGGACCTGCCGGTGCGGGTAACGGCCCTCGCCAGCGGCCTCCCCGTCGGCGGGGACCTCGAGTACGCCGACGAGGTAACGCTCGGCCGCGCCTTCGCCGGCCGCCGCGAGCTATAGGCGGGAGGCGCGACGAAGCCCGCGCTTTCGGGGATCGGCTCAGGGAGTTTGAGGTCGTTGGCTTGATGGTTTTGCCGGATCTTCCGAAAACGAGACCATGACCGAGGCCCACGAGATCAACCCCCTCGCGGAGATGGGCAGCAAAGCGCTCCGGTCGCTCGGGGACACGGTCGCGAGCCTGCCGCCGCGGGAGGCTACGCTCGTAACGATGCCGGAGTTGCACCCGGAGCTTGTCGAGGCTTTGGGCAAGATGGGCGCGGCGCGGCTCTACTCGCACCAGTTGGAGGCCTACGAGCGGGTGCGGGCGGGCGAGAACGTGGTGGTGGCGACGGCGACGGCCAGCGGGAAGTCGCTCTGTTACAAGATCCCGGCCTTCCAGAACGCGCTTCACAGGACGAAGAGCCGCTCTATCTTCCTGTACCCGACGAAGGCGCTCGCCCAGGACCAGCTCGGTAAGATCAAGGGCTTCGGGCTGCGCGGCGTCCACCCGGCAACCTACGACGGCGACACGCCGCAGGCCCTCCGCGCGGACATCCGGCGCCGCTCGAACGTCGTGCTCACCAACCCGGACATGCTGAACGTCGGCCTCCTGCCCAACCACGAGGCCTGGGGCGATTTCTTGCGCAACCTGGAGATAGTGGCCGTGGACGAGGCCCACGTCCTGCGCGGCGTCTTCGGCTCGCACGTCGCGGCGGTGCTGCGGAGGCTCAGGCGGGTCGCGGAGCTGCACGGGGGGAGCCCGCGCTTCGTGCTCACGAGCGCGACCATCGCCAACCCCCAGGAGCTCGCCGAGAGCCTGACCGGGCTGCCGTTCTCGCTCGTGGACGACGACGGGGCCTCCTCCGGGCCGCGGCGGGTGGTCTTCCGCAATCCCCCGCTCCTGGACAAGGAGAAGGGGGAGCGGCGGAGCCTCTTGACCGAGGGGGCGCTCGTCTTCGCGGACCTGGTCTCCAGGGGCGTCAGGACCATCGCCTTCGCCAAGTCCAGGAAGGCGGCGGAGCTTATCTACCGCTACGCGGCCGAGCGGCTCGGGATCGAGGGGGCGCGCAGGATCTCCCCTTACCGCGCCGGCTACACCGTCCGCGAGCGGCGGGACATAGAGGGCCGGCTCTTCAGCGGCGACCTGCTCGGGGTGGTTTCGACCAACGCCCTTGAGCTCGGGGTGGACGTCGGGGCCCTGGACGCCGTGGTCTGCTGCGGATACCCCGGGAGCGTCGCCTCGATCTGGCAGCAGTGGGGCCGCGCCGGGCGCGGCAAGGACCCGTCTCTGGCCGTCTACATAGCGGGCCGCGACTCCCTCGACCAGTTCCTCTTCGAGAACCCGCCCCGCGTCCTCGGCCGCCGCGTCGAGGCCGCCCGCGTGACTATGGAGAACCCCTACATCTTGGGCCCGCACCTGCTCGCCGCCGCCCACGAGGCCCCGCTGGACGCCGAAGACGAACAATACTTCGGGCCCGCCTACCGGGGTGTGGCCAAAAAGATGATGGAGGAGAGGACCCTCGCGTCGAGCGGTGAACGCCTGATCTACGCCCGCTCCGACAGCCCGGCCAGGAACGTCTCCCTGCGCTCGGCGTCCTCGCAGACCGTGCTCATAGCGGACGTCGACGGGGAGCTGATCGGCACCGCCGAAGCGACGCGCGCCCCGAGCGAGCTTCACCCAGGTGCTACGTACCTGCACCGGGGCAACGCCTACGAGGTAGAGGAGCTCGACCTGCGCCTGCACCGGGCGATCGCCCGCCGCGTGCCGAACAACTTCTACACGAAGCCGAAGGTCGAGACGGACGTGGAGATCGTGGAGGAGGTCGAGGTCAGGGACCTGCCGAACGGGGCGACGCTCCACTGGGGCCGCGTCAGGACGACGGATTCCGTAACCTTCTACAAGAAGGTCAGGGTGGCGGACGAGAAGGAGCTCGGGGTCTATCCTCTGGATCTCCCGGACGTTACGTTGGAGACGCAGGCGCTGTGGGTGACGTTGCCGCCGCTTCCGAGGGGGGCGAGGCCGAGCTTCGAGAGCTTCGGGGGGGCGTTGCACGCGGGGGAGCACGGCATGATCGGGCTGTTGCCCCTCTTCGCGATGTGCGACCGGGCGGACATCGGGGGCCTCTCCACGCCCGCCCATCGCCAGAACGGCCTCCCGACCATTTTCGTCTACGACGGCTACCCGGGCGGGGTCGGCATCTCCCGCCGCGGCTTCGACGCTTTCGCCTCCCTGGCCCGGGATACCGTGGGCGTTATCACCCGCTGCCCGTGCGAGCGGGGCTGCCCGGCCTGCATCCAGTCCCCCAAGTGCGGCAACTGGAACGAGCCCCTGAGCAAGGCCGGCGCCGTGGACCTCCTCCGCTACCTGCTCGGCCAGACGAGCAAGTACCCGGCGGAGTAGCCATGAGGCTGTAGTCGAAGGTGACACCTCCCGGCCCCTACGTCTCCGTCGTCGGCCCTGGCACCGCGACCGGAGAAACCTACGAGCGGGCGCGGGAGGTGGGCAGGCTCGTCGCCGGGAGGGGCGGCATCGTCGTCTGTGGCGGCCTGGGCGGGGTCATGGAGGCCGCGGCCCGCGGGGCCTCCGAGGCGGGGGGCACGGCCATCGGCATCCTGCCCGATGAGGACCGGGTGCGGGCGAACGGGTACCTGACCTTCTCCGTCGCAACGGGCACGGGGCAGGCGCGGAACCTGGCCGTGGTGTGTTCGGGGGGCGTGGTCGTCGCCGTCGGCGGGGAGTACGGGACGCTCTCGGAGGTGGGACTGGCCCTGAAGATCGGGCGGCCGGTCGTGTCGCTTGGGAGCTGGGACCTCGGGGAGCACGTGGTCGCGGCGGCGTCCCCGGAGGAGGCGGTGGGGGCGGCGTTCGGGCTGCTCGGTGTGTAGAATTTTGCGTGGTTGGTTCGGAGATCCGGAGGTCGTATGGCTGAGAACGGGCGCGTCGCGCTGGTGAGCGGGGGTAACAGGGGGATAGGGCTGGAGGTCTGCCGCCGGCTCGCCGAGGAGGGGCTGACGGTGGTCCTGGGCTCCCGCGACGAGGAGAAGGGACGCCGGGCGGCAGAGGGCCTCCCCGGCAACGTGGCCGCCCGCCAGCTCGACGTGTCCGACGCGGGTAGCGTCGGGCGCCTCGCGGCCTCCATCGAGGAGGACTTCGGGCGGCTCGACGTGCTGGTAAACAACGCCGGCATCTCCAACGACGACGGCCAGAGCGGTGCGGAGGCCGACCTCGACCGCGTGAAGGAGGCGCTGGAGGCGAACCTGTTCGGGGCGTGGCGGCTGTGCGAGGTGGCTATACCTCACATGAAGCGTGAGGGTTATGGCAGGATCGTCAACGTCTCCACGGGGCTCGCGGCGTTGGAGGACATGGGCGGCGGCTCCCCCGGCTACCGGATCTCCAAGACCGGCCTCAACGCCCTCACCCGCGTCCTGGCCTCCGAGCTGCGCGGGAGCGGCGTCCTCATCAACGCGGTCAACCCCGGTTGGGTCGCGACCGACATGGGCGGAGCAAACGCCAACCGCTCCGTCGAGGAGGGCGCCGACGGCGTCGTCTGGGCCGCGACGCTTCCCAACAACGGGCCGACGGGCGGCTTCTTCAGGGACCGGCGGCAGGTCTCCTGGTAAGAGAACCGTCAACTACGTAAAGCCCCGGTCGTTGATCGCGCCGTGCCGGCCCTGGCCGAAACGTGCCGCATCCACCAACCCGCCGGGGAAGTTCGCCGGGGCGTCCCTGCGGGTCCGCGCCGTTGCGGATCGGCAATGACCAGCGGTGTCTCCAAAGGAGGCGGATCTTGGGCTGTTTGGACTGCTCCTGGTATCAGGTGCACGGTAGCGGGACGCCGATACCGAGAGGGTGGTGGGCTATCCGACGGGGGTCGACCGGCCGGCGCCCCACACGCGCCCTGGCTTCTGCTGGCATCAGTGGCCTTTACCTGCGTGCCGCTCAAACGCCTCGACGGCCCGCGCCACGCCGTCCTCAGCTGCTATTTTGGAACCCAGGATCTCGCATCGCTGGCGCATCCCGGGGTTGGTCTTTGCCTCCTCTATGGCCGCGGAGAGGTTTTCGGCGGTGAGCTTTTTGTGGGGTATGGGGGCGGGGCCGGCGCCCAGGGCGTGGACCCGCCAGCCCCAGAACGCCTGATCTGGCACGACGGGGACCACGACGGAAGGGGTGCCCGCCCTTAAGGCCTCGGCCGTCGTCCCGGCGCCCCCGTGGTGCACGGCGACCGAGACCTTTGGGAAGAGCCAGTCGTAGGGCACCCCGCCCGAGATGCGGACGACGTTCTCGGGTAGGAAGGCGTCCGTGCCGGCGTTCGTGCCGGCGTGGTCCGAGATCAGGACGCCCCTAAGCCCCGCCAGCTCGAGCGCCTCCGCGGTGAGCGAGACGATGCGCCCGGCCTCCGAAGCCCGGGTGTGGCCCATGCTTCCGAGGCCGAGCGCCACCGGGGGCTCCCCGGCTTCGAGGAAAGGTCGCAGCCCCTCCGGGGGGCGCCACCCCCGTTCGTGGCCGAGAAACCAGTAGCCGGTCGCGTGCATCCAGCCCTCGCGCCTCCCGTCCGTGGGCAGGACGTGCGGGCTCCAGCCGAGTAGGAAGGGCCTCCTCTGGCGGTGGATGTCCCCGAGCGGGCCCCTCAGGCGGGGCATCGGGGCGAGGCCCGCCTCCCTGCGGGCCTCCGCCACGAGGGGCTCGACCGTGCGCCAGTAGAGCTGCTCCGTCACCGGGTGGCTCAGGCGGTTGTAGAGGCTGCCGGGGAGGGGCAGGGGACGTCCGAGCACCGCGCTCGGAAAGCCGCCGTCGCGGACGAAGAGCGGCGTCACGACGCTGCCGACGGACGGTAGCCCCAGGTGCTCCGCCGCCATGAAGCCCGAGAACCCGAGCGGGGTGTAGACCACGGCGTCGGCCCCCTCGCAGGCCGCGAGGCAGTCCTGGAGGGCCCGACCGACGTGCGGCCTCAGCAGCGGACGGAAGCGTCTGGCGTACCCCAGGGGGTTGCGGCCGGCGGCGACCAGCGCCTCCACGAGCCGGTCCGGGTCGGGGCCGGCCACCGGCCGGAACACGAGACCGCGGCCCTCTACCATGCGCCTGTGCGGCTCCCAGCTCGCGACGACGACCTCGTGGCCCGCCCCTTTCAGGCCGAGGCCGAGGGCGACGCAGGGCTGGACGTCGCCCCTGGATCCGGCCGCAACCACGACGATCCTCACCCCGCCTGCCCGCCGCCCTTCTCGCGCAGACGCAGGGAGAGGACGAAGACGGCGAGGCCCGCGAGGACCACCAGCCCGAGCGCCGCGCGCAGCCCGGTCAGCTCGGCCACGCCACCCACGAGCGGCGTCGCGAGCAGGCCCCCTCCTGAGCCGAACGTGATGACAACCGACACGGCGGCCCCGGCCCTCTTCGGGAAGAGGTCGCCCGCCGCCGATTGCGCCAGCGGGGCCATGCCCGAGATCGCCAGCCCGACCAGCAGGAACCCGCCGATAACGAGCGTCGGCAGCGTCGTAACCAGCGCGAGCGCCATGCCGCAGGCGGCCAGGACCCCGGCGCCCACCAAGACCCGTCGGTTGCCCAGGCGCGTCACCGCCCAGCCCGTCCCGAACCTCCCCAGCGCCATCGCCCCGAAAAAGACCGCCACGCCCGAACCCCCGAGCAGCGCCCCCAGCCCTAAAGTGTCTCGCAGGTAGATCCCCGACCACGTCTCCATGACCCCCTCCGATACGAACCCGAGCCCCGCGATGGCGGCCACCAGCAGGAGAGGCGCGTTCCCGTAGAGCCCCCACCGGCCCGCCGCGGCCCCCTCCTCGACGGCTTCGGGTGGCACCTCGGCGTGGCCGCCGCCCGGGTTTGGGAAACGCGTGAGGGCGACGCCGACGGCCACGGCCGCCAGCGGGACCAGGACCGTGAGGTAGACGAGGCGGAAGCCGACGCCCGCCGAGAGCAGGGCCCCCGCGCCCAAAGCGCCGAACACCGCCCCGACCGCGTAGAGGGCGTGCAGGAAGGACATCAGGCGCCGGTCGGACACGCGCTCGAGGTCCACCGCCGCCGCGTTGATGCCCACGTCGTAGAGCCCCGTGGCGGAGTAGAGCACCACGAAGACCCCGACGAGGGCGGCGAAGCCCCCGGCGAGGGTGAGGCCCGCGATGCCGAGCCCGAAGGCGCCCATCGCCGCGACGAGGAAGGTCCTCCGGCCGAGCGCGTCGGCCGTCCATCCCAGGGTGCCCATCGCCGCCATCGAGGCGGCGGCCCCGGTGAACAGCGCTATTCCGAGCGGCCCGGGCGAGAGCCCCAGCGCCCGGGTCAGGTCCGCCAGGAGCACCGCGGAGCAGCCCGCCCACAGCCCGAATACCCCGAAGGCCGCCGACGAGAGCGCCAGCAACCGCCCGACGCCAGTCACCCGCTCGCCTTCCAGTAAGACCTCACCTTCAAGAGCCGTCCGGCCGATGCTACCAGGAACGACCGCCGTCCGATTCGGACCGGCTCTGGCCGTTCTTCCGGGGAAGAACTAGCCGTACGGGTGATGTGCGTTCTGGGGCGCGGGGATAGAGTGTCCGCATGAACAGACAGGATCAGGAGAAGCACATGGAGAATACGGAGACCCTGGCCGCGTTGTCGGACGGGATGGCGGACGCGGTAGAGACCGCCGGCAGGTCGGTGGTGCGGGTGCACGGCAGAAGGCGGCGCCCGGGGAGCGGCGTGGTCTACGCGCCGGGCCTGGTTTTGACGGCGGGGCACGTACTGGAACGCGACGAGGACCTGTCGGTGGAGACCGCCGACGGGCGGACGCTGCCCGCCAGGCTCGCCGGCAGGGACCACTCGACGGACCTGGCCGTGCTGCGGGTCGAGGACCTGGACGTGGAGGCGGCGACGCCCGCCGAAGGGGAGGCGAGGGTCGGCCAGATCTCGCTCGCCGTGGCGAGCCCCGGCCGCGGCGACGGGCCCAGGGCCACGCTCGGTATCGTAAGCTCCGTCGGCGGCCCCATCCGGACGCGCCGGGGGCCGAGGCTCGAGCGCTACATACAGACCGACGCCTCGCCCTACCCCGGGCTCTCGGGCGGCCCGCTTGTGGACGTCGACGGCAAGGTCGTCGGCATCATGGTTGCCGGGTGGGGGCGCGGGGCCGCGTTTGCCGTACCCGCCGACCTCGCCTGGCGCGTCGCCGGGACGTTGCAGGAGCGTGGGACCGTGAAGCGGGGCTACCTGGGAATTCTGAGCCAGCCGGTGCGCCTGCCCGGCGGCGAGAATAGCGACCCCGTCCAGAAGGGCGGCCTGCTGGTCGTAGGGGTGGAGGACGGCAGCCCCGCCGGGCGCGGCGGCCTGCTGGTCGGGGACATCGTCGCGACGCTGGACGGCCAGCCGGTCGAGGACACGGACGACCTGCTCGGGCTGCTCTCCGGCGACAGGGTCGGGCGGCCCGTGCCGGTCCGGGTGGTCCGGGGCGGCGAGCCGCAGGAGCTCGAGATCACCGTCCGCGAGCGCGGTTAGGGGGCCGGGATGGCTGCGTCAGGGGAAGAATCCGTCGCGCGAAGGGCCTCGTCGGCGGGCGCGCGGATGGTAGAGGAGGCGCGCAAGAGCGTCGTCGAGGTAAGAAGCGGGCGCCGAGGATCCGGGGCCGGCGTGGTCTGGTCCGAAGGCGGCCTCGTCCTCACGAACGACCACGTGCTCGCCGGTGGGCGCCGCCGGCGCGGTGGCGGCGGCGCGCGCGTCACCTTGCACGACGGCCGCGCGCTTGACGCCGAGGTCGTCAAGCGGTCCCACGGCCTGGACCTCGCGTTGCTCCGGGTGCGGGGAGAGACCGGCGGGCTGCCCGCGGCGGCCCCCGTCGGGGACTCCGACGCCCTGCGCGTCGGCGAGTTCGTCTACGCCATCGGCCACCCGTGGGGCAGCCCCGGGACGGTTACGGCGGGCGTCGTAAGCGGGCTGGAAGCATCGGGGCGGGGCCGCCGCTGGCGTTCGGCGACGCGTTACGTCCGGTCCGACGTGGCGCTCGCGCCCGGCAACTCCGGGGGGCCGCTGCTCAACGCCAGGGGCGAGGTGGTCGGGATCAATGCCATGATCTTCGGCCGCACCGCCCTCTCCATCCCGAGCAACGCCGCGGCCGCCTGGGCCGCCGATACCGGTGACGCCGGCGAACGGCGTCCGCGCCTGGGCGTCGAGATCGTGCCGGCCAGGCTACCGGTCTCGGGGCGTCCCGAAGAGGGCGATACCCTGGGGCTCGTGATCTCCTCGGTAGAAGAGGGCGGCCCCGCCGAAGCGGCCGGCCTCCTCGTGGGCGACGTCCTGCTGGGCGTCGCCGGCGAGCCACCGAGCATCGGGGTGTTCCGGGAGGCCCTCTCGCGGGGCGACGCCGTCTCTCTGCGGGTCATGCGCGGGGGGAAGACCCTGGTCGTGGAGGTGCCCCCGAGAGCGTCGGGACGCGCCGCGTGACGCCGACGCGGGTGTTCGTCGTCGCCCCGACCCCGATGGCGCGGGCGGGGCTGCGCTCGATGCTCGAAGCCGCCGAGGGCGTCGACGTGCGGGTCTCGGGCGAGTCTGGGGTCCCCGTCGATTCGTTGCCGGGGGCCCCGCTCCCCGCCTCGGAGGTCGTGCTCCTGGCGGACGAGGAGTTGCTGGAGGAGACTGCGCTCGCCCTCGCCGAAGACGGCGTTCAGAGCCTCGTGCTTCTCACGGAGGACGAGGGGGCAGCGTCGCGGTTGCGTGCGCTGCCGCTCAAGGGCTGGGGGATCTTGTCGCCCGACGCCCCACCCGAGGAACTCGGGGCGGCGATCGCCGCGGCGGCCCAGGGCCTCGTCGTGATGCCGAAGGCCGCGGCCGAGCAGGCGATAGGCGAGGTCACCGAGGTCGAGGAGCTATCCGAACCGCCCACGGCGCGGGAGGGCGAGGTGCTCGGCCTGCTCGCGAGGGGCCTCTCCAACAAAATGATCGCGCGCGAGCTACGCATCAGCGAGCACACCGTCAAATTCCACATCTCCTCCCTCTACGCCAAGCTCGGCGTGAGCAACCGCGCCGAAGCCGTCAGCCAGGGCGCCCGGCACGGACTCATCTCGTTGTAGTTCGGCACGGCGCTTCGTGCCTTTCAACACGCCCTCTTCAGGGGCTCTAGGAGCGCAGCCCTGCGGGAGGCTTCCAGCGAGTCGTCTGTGTGCGATGCGCCTCGTGGCACCCGAGGCGCTTCGCAAAGCGCGGCGCGATCGAGCTTCGGGCGGCGGAAAGCCCAAAGGCGGAAAGCCGCCGAAGGGAGGAGCCGGGTGTAGAATGCGGGTGGTCTTGCCGGATGGTCGCACGGAATGTCGGGGTTGCGCACGAAGATCGCGGGCGCGTGGGTGTCGGTGGTGGTCCTGCTCTCCCTTGCCGCTTGTGGCGGCGATTCCGCGCTTCCCCGGCCCGACGGGGGCGTGGAGAGGGGGCCCGTCGCGGCGCACACGCGGGAGGTGATCGTCACGAGCGACGATCCCAAGCTACCGGGGGGATGCCGCCCGCGGCCGGTGGCGGAGCTGTTGATCGGCTTTGTCGACGCCTTCAACCACGGCCGCCGGGGGGCGCTCTCCCGCTCGTTTTTCGTCTCGGAGGGGCCGAGCCCGCCGGAGTTCTCGCCGGTGACCTACGAGCCGTGGTCCTGGTACTCCTCCACCCAGACCGGGGACGACGGCAGGGTGACGCGCCACTTCACCACCTCGGACCAGGCAGAGCTGCTCCGCTACTTCGCGAGGCGCCACCGGCAGGGGGAGACCATGCAACTGATCAAGGTCAGCCTCACCCAGACCGGGCTCCTGGAGACGGAGAGCAACGTCGGCTTCGTCTACGTCGTCACCCGTAAGGCCCCGGACCTCGACCCCGAACTCGGTGGACCGGCCCGTATAGCCTACGGTAAGGGCTCCCTCAACTGCGAAAACCTGCGCATCTTCACCTGGAGCATGAACATGAAGGCCCAGGAAGATAGGACCGAACGGGAGGCCGCCGCCTGGCTCTGTGAAGACCCGCCGGGTTGGAGGCCAGGCGAAGCCGTGGTCGCGTGTACTTAGGAGGCTTCGGGTTGCAGACTTCAGCCATCGGGTAACTGCCGGGGCGCCGAAGCTTGAACGCGGGGGCGCCGGCACTAGCGCGGAGGGGCGTCGTGATCTTCGCGAAGCCCCTCCGCCTCCCCTCAAAAAACTTACTCCTGAAGCCTCACGCGTTCCTGGCTGCCTGGTAGCGGCGGGCGACCTCGTCCCAGTTGACCACGTCCCAGAAGGCGCTTATGTACTCCGGGCGGCGGTTCTGGTACTTGAGGTAGTAGGCGTGCTCCCACACGTCCAGCCCCACGATCGGCGTCTTG
>CADCVH010000006.1 GCA_902806085.1 uncultured Rubrobacteraceae bacterium
GGAGAAGGCGTGGGCCCTGACCGTGACGGCCCGCCCGACCTCGCCGTTGCCGAGGATCTTGACGAGCTTGGCCTTCTTCCTGACGAGCCCGGCGGCCCGCAGCTCGTCCGGCCCTATCGTATCACCGGAGACCCCTTCGAGGTCCGAGATGTTGACGGGCGCGTAGTTGACGGGACGGGCGACGGTGTGCCGGCCCCTGGCCTCGCCCTTGAGGCGCGGCAAACGCCGCTGCAGCGGCATCTGGCCGCCCTCGTAGGCGGCGTGGGTGGCGGAGCCCGAGCGGGAGCCCGCGCCCTTGTGGCCGCGGCCGCTGGTCTTGCCCTTCCCCGAGCCTATGCCGCGCCCGACGCGCTTGCGTCCGCGCGTCGAGCCGGGGGCCGGGCCTATGTCGTTGAGCCTCATTACTCCTGGACCTCCTCGACGTGGACCAGGTGGCGCACCTTGTGGAGCATGCCCCTTATCTGGGGCGTGTCCCCGTGCACGCGAGAGTCCCTGATCCGCTTGAGCCCAAGGGCCTTGACCGTCCGCTTCTGGTCGCCCTTGGAACCGATAATGCTCTTCATCTGAGTAACCTTCAGGGGGCTCATAGCGTGATCTTCACCCCCCGCGCCTGCTCGATGTCGGCCTTGGTGCGGAGCCTCTGCAGGCCCTCCACCGTGGCCTGGACCAGGTTCACAGAGGTCGTGGAGCCGAGCGCCTTGGTCAGCACGTCTTTGATGCCGGCGAGCTCGAGCACCGCCCGAACCCCGCCGCCCGCGATAACCCCCGTACCTTCGGAGGCCGGCTTGAGCAACACGTCCGAGCTCTCGAACTTGCCGATGACCTCGTGCGGGATGGTGGTGTTGCGCATCGGGACCTGGAACATGTTCCTCTTGGCCCGCTCCTGCCCCTTCTGGATCGCGGCAGGCACGGTGTTCGCCTTGCCCAATCCAGCGCCTACCCTCCCCTTGCCGTCGCCGACGACCACGAGCGCGCTGAAGTTGAACCTGCGGCCGCCCTTGACGACCTTGGCTACGCGCCGGATCTCGACGACCCTGTCCTGGAACTCGCTGTCGCGCCCGCGACCGCCGCCACGGCCCCCGCCGCCGCGGTTGTCACGCCCGCGACCACCCTGACCGCCTGGGCCGCCGCCGCGACCGCCCTGGCCGGGGGGGCCTCCCGGCCCGCCGGGGGCGCCGCCCCTGTTATTTCCTCTGCCTCGACCCAAAACCTAGTCCTCCTGAATTAGAGCTTCAGGCCGCCCTCGCGGGCGCCCTCAGCGAGCGCCGCGATGCGGCCGTGGTATTTGTTGCCGCCCCGGTCGAAGACCGCGACCTCGACGCCGGCCTCCTGGGCCCGCCTCGCGATGAGCTCCCCGACCTGACGGGCCGCGTCCTTGCGGTTCTCGGCCCCTCCCACCTCTCGGGAGTCGGCGGCCGCAAGCGTCTGGGCCGCGTCGTCGTCGATGAGTTGGGCGTAGATGTTCACGTTCGAGCGGTACACCGAGAGGCGCGGGCGCTCGGCGGTTCCGACGACCTTGCGCCGGACGCGCTTGCGCCGCTTCTCCCTGTGGGCCCGCTTCTGAAGAACTGCCATAGAGATCCTCCCCTAGCTTCGCTATCCGGCCTTGCCGACCTTGCGACGGACCTGCTCGTCGCTGTAGCGGATGCCCTTGCCCTTGTACGGCTCGGGCGGGCGAACCTTCCGGATCTCCGCCGCCTGCTGCCCAACCTGCTGCTTGTCGTTGCCGCGGACGATGATCGTCGTCGCGTTTGGCACCTCGAACTCGATGCCCTCCCGCGGCGCAACCGCCACCGGGTGCGAGTACCCGACCTGCAGGTTGATGTCCGTGCCCTGGAGCGCGGCCCTGTAGCCGACGCCCGCGATGTTCAGCGTCCGCGTGAACCCGTCCGTAACGCCGGTAACGGCGTTGTAGAGCAGCGACCGCGTCAAACCGTGCATCGCCCGGTCCGGCGGCGCATCGGAGTTACGCCTGACGACGAGGCTCCCGTCCTCCTGCTCCACCCGCACGCCCCGGCCGACGGGCACGGTCAGCTCGCCCCTGGGTCCCGTCACCTTCACGCTCCGGTCCGAGATCTCGACGTTCACGCCGCCGGGGAGTTCTACCGGAGCCCTACCGATTCTCGACATCTCTTACGACCTCCCTAGTAGACGAAGCACAAGACTTCGCCCCCGATACCCTGCCTGCGGGCCTGGTGGTCGGTCAGGACCCCTTTCGAGGTCGAGAGGATCGCCACTCCGAGCCCGTCGAGCACGCGGGGTATGTTCGTCTGCTTGCGGTACACCCGGCGGCCGGGGCGGCTCATGCGCCTGAGGCCCGTTATGCCGCGCCTGCCGTCGGGGCCGTACTTCAGGCCGATGACGAGGCGCTTGTCCACGCCGGTGCCCTGCTCGGAGACCTCCTGCACGTAACCCTCCTGGAGGAGGATGCGCGCTATCTCCGCCTTCATCTTCGAGTGCGGGATCCGGACCACGTCCTGCTTCGCCATGTGGGCGTTGCGGATACGGGTCAGGAAATCCGCTATGGGATCTGTGACCGTCATCTCTACCTACCAACTCGCTTTCTTAACACCGGGGATCTTGCCCTCGTGCGCCAGCTCGCGCAGGCAGATCCTGCACAGCCCGAACTTCCGGTAGTAACCGTGCGCCCGGCCGCACCGCTGGCACCGGTTGTACTCCCTTACCTTGAACTTCTGCGGCTTCTGCTGCTTTACCAGCAACGCTTTCCTCGTCATCTCTAACTCTCCCTGAAGGGCATACCGAGGAGCCGCAAAAGCTCCCGAGCCTCTTCGTCGCTCTCGGTCGTCGTTACCACCGCGACGTCGAGGCCGCGCGTGGCGTCTATGGCGTCGTAGCTGATCTCGGGGAAAATGACCTGCTCCCGAAGTCCTATGGCGTAGTTGCCCCGCCCGTCGAAGCTCCTTGGGCTGATCCCCCGGAAGTCCCGCACCCGCGGCAGGGCCACGGAGACGAACCTGTCCAGGAACTCCCACATCCGCTCGTTGCGCAAAGTGACCCTCGCGCCGATCGGCATGCCTTCCCGGATCTTGAACCCGGCGATGCTCTTGCGGGCCCGCCGGATCTGGGGCTTCTGGCCCGTGATCTTCGCCAGGTCCTCCACAGCACCATCGAGCGCGCGGCTGTTGACCACGGCCTCCCCCACACCCATGTTGACCACGATCTTCTCGAGGCCAGGGATCCTCATGGGGTTCTCGATGTCGAACCGCTCCCTGAGGGCCGGGGCGATCTCCGCCCTGTACTTGTCTTTTAGCCTAGCCATCGATGTCCCTCCCGGTCTTCTTGGCGACCCGGAGCTTCTCCCCCGAGTCCGTGAACCGGTACCCGACCTTGGTCGGCTCCCCGCTGCCGGGGTCCACCAGCATCACGTTGGAGATGTCTATGGGCGCGTCGAAGGTGAAGAGCCCCTGCTGGTTGTTCTGGCTCGGCCTGGCGTGGCGGGTGCGCGTGTTCACGTCGCTGACGACCACACGGTTCTTCTTCGGGATGACCCGCTCGACCTCGCCGCGCTTGCCCTTGTCCTTGCCGGAGATCACGACGACCGTGTCCCCGCGCTTTATCTTGAGACCCATAAGCTAGAGCACCTCCGG
>CADCVH010000007.1 GCA_902806085.1 uncultured Rubrobacteraceae bacterium
CCGCGATCCTGGTGCTCCTGATCGGGTTTTCGAGGATGTACCTCGGCGTCCACTACCTGAGCGACGTCGCGGCGGGGTACGCGGCGGGGGGCGCGTGGTTGAGCGTGTGCATCACCGGCATGGAGGTAGTCCGCGACAGGAAGAACAGGATCAATGGCGGTCGTCCGAAACCCAACGCGACGTCGGGGGCCACGAGTGGGTAAGCCCGGGGCGTCCAACGCTCCCGTGTGCATCGCGCGTTGGTTCATCGGGGAGGTAGCGGGTGCTCGATAACCTCGGTCAGTGGATTTCTTACACGATCGAGACGCTCGGGTCGGCGGGCCTCGCGCTCTTGCTGCTGGCCGAGAACCTTTTCCCGCCTATACCCTCCGAGCTGGTGCTGCCGCTCGCGGGCTTCTTCGTCGCACGGGGCGAGCTGACCTTCGTGGGCGCCCTGGTCGGCTCCACTTTGGGCAGCGTTGCGGGCGCCCTCATCCTCTACGCGCTGGGACGGCACGGCGGTCGCCCGCTCATCTTGCGCTACGGCCGAGCGCTACGCGTCAAGGACAAGGACCTCGACCGGGCCGAGGGCTGGTTCGAGAGGTGCGGCGGCTCGATCGTGCTCTTCGCCCGGGTGGTGCCGCTCGCCCGCAGCGTCGTCTCGATCCCCGCGGGGATCCTCAAGATGCCGCTCGGGCGGTTCACGCTCCTCACCACCGTGGGATCCGCCGCCTGGAACACCCTATTGATCGGGGCGGGCTGGACCCTGGGGAACAACTGGACGCGCGTCTCCGACGCCGTGGGCCAGTACTCGAACGTGGTTCTTGTTCTGTCGCTCGTGGCGGTCGTCGTCCTGCTGGGGCGCTGGGCAATCATGCGGCGACGGCGCTCGCCCAAGCGATGAACGGTTGACGGACCCGCCGCAGGAATTCGTCGACACGTTACCGGCAGCTTCAAAGGCTGGCGACGACGAGCGCAAGGATCGATACGGAACGACGGGGTGCCCGGAAGGTTCGCGTAGACCTCCGGAACCAAATCTCCATCAATCCACCCAACCGTGGCAAGTCCACACGGGGTCTGCCACGGTCCCGTCACGGGCTCCGGATACGATGCCGTTCGGGTCGCCGGCTACTTCCCGACCCGAGGGCAGACCCGCAGTGGCTACCTACCGAAGGGGCGAGAGATGCGCCAGACTAAAGAAGAAGGCGATGGTTCGGGCAAGGCGATGGTCCAAGGGGAGGGAGGATTGGTGTTCAAGCTCAAGCTCGCGCTCGCCCTGGTGGCGACGGTCGCCCTGACGTCGGGGGTAGCCTCGGCCCAGACCGGGGACGCCCGGACTTTCCCCCTCCCCGGAGAGGAGGTCTACCCCGAAGGCGTCGCCTACGACCCCACGACGGGGGACTTCTTCGTAGGCAGCACGACGGACGGCACGGTCTTCCGGGGCAACGTCGACGAGACTGGGACGGAGACCGAGACGTTCCTTGAGCCAGGCTCGGACGGCCGCTCGACCGCCATCGGGATAAGGTGGACGATCAGGGGCTCCTCTTCGTCGCGGGCGGCGACACGGGTAGGATGTTCGTCTACGACACGAACACCGGCGGACTGGTGGATCGCTTCGAGAGCGGCGCCGACGCGACCTTCGTCAACGACGTGGCCCTCACCCCGGACGGCTCGGCCTTCTTCACCGACTCCGTGAACCCGGAGCTCTACAGGGTCTTCCCCGACGGCTCCGGCGGCTACGAGGCCGAGTCCTACCTGAACTTCGAGGGGACCCCGGCGGAGTACACCGAGGACTTCAACCTCAACGGCATAGCGGCGACCCCCGACGGCCGCTACCTCATCGTCGTCAACTCGAGCTCGGGACGGCTATTCCGCATCGACACCGGGACGAAGGAGGTCGCCGGGATCGAGACCGGCGGCGCCGACCTGTCTAACGGCGACGGGCTGCTGTTGGAAGGTCGCACCCTCTACGTCGTCCGCAACCAGGATGAGCAGGTCGTCCCCGTCGAGCTCTCTGCGGGCTACCTGAGCGGCTCTGCGGGCGAAAGCTTCACCGACGACTCCCTGATGTACCCGACTACCATCGCCGCCTACGACGGACGTCTGCTGGTCGTAAACTCGCAGTTCGATGCCAGCGAGAGCGGCACCGACCCCGAGCTGCCCTTCACCGTCTCGGGCATCCCGATCTCCGGGCGGGCCTCCGCGTCGGATACCGCATCGGCCACGGCGCCGACGAGCGCCTCAGCGGTCCCCGTGCCGGATACAGGCGGGCCACCTGTCGGGGTGGCGCTAGCTCTCGCGGCGCTCGCCGTGGGTGCCGGAGCCCTGGCAGCCGGCCGGCGGGTGGTCCGGGGTCGCTAACGGCGCGCCAATTCGTAGGCAGATTTGTAACGTCCTCCACTTTAGAGTAAGGGAGATACCATGAAGTCGAACACCGTACCGCACGCCCCGGCCTACGTGACGCCAGAGCCCCAGATGCTCATCCCCCCCTCGCGCCAGAAGTTCGATACGAAGACGGGCGACCTCGCGGACGGGGAGACCCGCGAGAGGCTGCGCCTCTTTTTGGAGGCGCTGGTCGAGTGGTCGGGGCGGGTCGGGCCGTCGGCCAGAATCCCCCAGAGGAGTGCCTGATGGCCGGCACGGTGGCGGACTTCCTTATCGGGCGGCTCAAGGAGTGGGGCACCTCCCGCATCTACGGCTACCCCGGCGACGGCATAAACGGCATCACCGCGGCCCTGCGCAGGGCCGGCGACGCCGCCTCGGGCGGGATGGATTTCGTCCAGGTCCGCCACGAGGAGGCGGCCGCCTTCATGGCGAGCGCCCACGCCAAGTACTCGGGCGGGGAGCTCGGCGTCTGCCTGGCGACCTCGGGGCCGGGGGCGATACATCTGCTCAACGGCCTCTACGACGCGAAGATGGACCACCAGCCCGTCCTCGCCATAGTCGGCCAGCAGCCCCGGACTGCCATCGGCGGCTCCTACTACCAGGAGGTGGATCTCCAGACCCTCTTCAAGGACGTCGCCAGCGCGTACGTCCAGACGGCGGCCCACCCCGCCCAGGTCAGGCACCTCATAGACCGCGCCGTCAGGATAGCGCTCGCCGAGCGCACCGTGACCGCCCTCGTCCTCCCGAACGACCTCCAGGAGCTGCCCGCGGTCCCGAACCCGCCCCGCAAGCACGCCCGCCTGCGCTCTTCCACCGACTTTTCGCGACCGGAGGTGGTGCCCGCCGCGGCCGACCTCGAGCGCGCCGCCGCGGTGCTGAACTCGGGCGAGAAGGTAGCGATGCTCGTCGGGCAGGGGGCTTTGGGCGCCTCGGAGCAGGTCGCGGAGGTCGCTGACATCCTCGGGGCCGGCGTGGCCAAGGCGCTGCTGGGCAAAGCCGTGCTGCCCGACGACGAGCCGTACGTCACGGGCGCCATAGGGCTCCTGGGTACGGGGCCCTCGTGGGACCTGATGCAGGGCGCGGACACCCTGCTTATGGTCGGCACCAACATGCCCTACTCTGACTTTTTGCCCAAAGAGGGGCAGGCCAGGGGCGTCCAGGTAGACATAGACGGGCGCATGCTCG
>CADCVH010000008.1 GCA_902806085.1 uncultured Rubrobacteraceae bacterium
GCCGACACCTTTAGCCTTCCGGTCGGGACCGCCGCTCTCTGCCACCCTCGCAGCGTAGCACATGGTTTTGCGGTTTCAAAACGCGCCGCAGAAACCGGCCAATCCTCGGTGCGCCCCGAAGCCGGCAGCCCAGGTTCTAGGCTTTGAGGTTCTAGGCTTTGAGGTTCTAGGCTTTGAGGTTCTAGGCTTTGAGGTTCTAGGCTTTGAGGTTCTAGGCTTTGAGGTTCTAGGCTTTGAGGTTCTAGGCTTTGAGGTGGCGGGTCTTCGACCGCCACCTGGTCTTCACCACCCGAACGCCCGCGAACCTAAGACCTTGAGCCTCAAAACCTGGAGCCTCAAAACCTCTACGCCTGGTCGGATATCTCCTGCAGCCCGGTCTGGAGCTCGGCCAGGGCCTTGTCCACGGAGACTTCCCCCTTGAGGGCGGCGTTGAACTGCTCGGCCATCTCTAGCGACATGTCCGAGTACACCGGCGAGACGGGCCTGGGCCTGGTGTTCTGCAGCGCCTCCTGGCCAAGCCTCGCGACGGGCAGCTTGTCGAGGACCTCGTCGTCCTCATACAGGCTTCGCAGGGTGGGCAGGCGGGCGCTCTCGACCGCGAAGGTCTGCTGCTGCTCCGGGGCGGACATGTACTCGATAAAGGCCCAGATCTCCTCTATCTTGTCCTCCGCGGCGGCGTTGACCATGAAGTTCCAACCGCCGAGGCCGCTGAAGCTCGTGTCCCCGGCGCCCGCCACAGGCAACGCCCCGATGTCCACCTGACCCGGCTTTATTTCGGAGGTCTCCGGGTCCGAGAGCAGCCCGTACACGAAGGGCCAGTTGCGCATAAAGACCACGTCGCCGTTCGTGAAGCTCGCCTGCGACTCCTGGGTCGTGTAGTCGCCGGAGGCCTGCGGGGCCACGCCGTCGGTGAGGAGGCTCCGCCTGAGGTTGAGACCCTCCGCCGACTCGGGGCTGTCTATGATGACCTTGTTGCCGTCGAGAACGTCGCCCCCGGCGTTCCAGATGTGCTCCAGGGCGTCCACGACGCCGCCCTCGTCCTGCGCGCCCTGGAAGACGAAACCGAACTTCGTCCCCTGGTCGGCGCGGACCTTCTCGGACATGCTCTTCATCTCTTCCCACGTCTTCGGCGGCCCGGAGAAGCCGCTCTTTTCCAGGAGGTCCGTGCGGTAGTAGAACATCCCGGCGTCGGTGAACCACGGGACGCCGTAGGTCTTGCCCTCGTACTGGACGGCCTGGATCGGGCCTTCGAGGTAGTCCCTCTGCATCTTCTGGGTGAAGCGGTCGGAGAGGTCCAGGATGTAGCCGTTGGCGGCGAACTGGGCCGGCCAGACGACGTCGCCCCCGATCACGTCCATCGTGGACTGGCCGCTCTGCAGTTCGGCCTGCATCTGCTCGAAGAACTCGGCGCTCGAGGCCGGCATCTGTCGCCACTCGACCTGTATCTCGCCCCTGTTCTCCCGGTTGAAGCGGTCGAGGATCTTCTGCAGCCCGCCCGCCTCGTCGGGTATGAAGCCCAGGGTGATCTTCACGGCGCCGCCGGCGTCTTCCCCCCCACCGCCGCAGCCGGCGAGCACGCCCCCGAGGGCCGCGGCCCCGGCGATCCCGCCGCCCATCCTCAAGAACTTGCGCCGGCTGATGCCCGTCGCGCGTCGTGCCTCGTTCATCCGCCCGCTCCTTCCGATCCGCCGACGCACCCGGCGAACGGTTTACGCGTCATGCCACCGGCCGCACCCGAATACGGGCCCGCGGACGCCGGCCTCCCGACAGAACTATCCCGACAGAACTATCTCGTCCGGCCCCTCTTTCCCCGTTGGCCCGGATTTATACCACCGCCCGCAAGCAACCGGTCAATAGTACGGTCCGTTACTCGAAGAGGACCACGGGCTCCCGGTAGTAGCGGACGCGGTTCTCGGCCCAGCGATCGGCGATAAACCTGCGCAGCTCGACGTTGCGGAGGCGGGGTTCGCCGCCCATCATCCTGTCGAGCGGGTAGCGCACGCCGAGGACGCGTTCCCGCACGCGGAACCGGGTGACGCCCGCGGGGAGGACGGCGCCGGAGGCGACGATCTCGGCGAGCTCTTTCGGGGAGAAGGCGCCGTACCGGATCAGGGCCTCCCCTTTGGCCAGCCGCACCGCCCCGTCGGGCTCGACGCGGCGCACGGCCGTCTCTTTGGGGTAGAGCCCTTGCAAGTCCCACATGGCACGCGACCGGGCCAGGGCCCCGCCCTCGCGGGAGAGCACGAAGGCGGTCTCCCCGGAGGAGGTTTCGACCTCGGCGGCGACCTCGCCGCCCGGTTCATCAGAGATCAGCAACCCGTCCGCCCCACCCGGACCGAAGGACTCGAAGCCCCGGACCACGTGGCCCCAGCCCTCCGCCCGCTCCGGGGGCTCGACTACCTGGACGAGGACGAAGCGGGCGCCAAGCTCGGCCATGGCGCGGACGCGGTGGGCGCCGTCGAGGACCAGGAAGCGGTCCCCGTAGGGCGCGGCCATCACGGGGTTGCGTTGCTCGCCCTCGGACTCGACGCGCGCCTTCAGGCGGGCGAGGCGGGCCTCGTCGTGGGCCTCGTGCAGGATCAGGCACCCCGGTTCCACGAGGCGCAGGTCTTTGAGCGAAGGGATCAATCGTGAGGGGGGCTAAGGAGGCCTCGGCCCCGCGCGCTAGGCGTCTCCCCCGCGGCGGGCCCAGATAAAGTCCAGCAGCAAGAAGCCGCCGAAAAAGAAGGCCGCTATGACGACCATGAACCCAACGATGCCGAGCAGCAGGTAGATCGTATCCAAAACCCTCAGGGCCTTTCCACTAGGCGGTCTCGAAGAGTCGGGACGGCCGGATTCGAACCGGCGACCACTCGGCCCCCAGCCGAGTGCGCTACCAGACTGCGCCACGTCCCGACGCGCCTCTTCGTGGGGCGAAATCATACCAGACGGAGGCCGTGCTATCATCCGTTTTCCGTGTCTCGAGCCGCCATCTACATAAGGACAGACCCGGGCGCAAAGCTGCCCTCCGGGCAGGACCAGACGGCGGCCTGCGAGGCGTACGCCGCCGACAACGGGCACGAGGTCGTGGCCCGCTACGAGGACCTCGAAGCCCCGGGCACCCTCCTCTACCACAAGCCCGCCTTGAAAGAGGCCATCAACAACATAAAAGAGGAGGAGGACTGGGAGGTCCTCATCGTCGCCCGGCCCGGCTGCATCTCCGACGACGAGTCCGCCCTGCACGAGCTCGTCCACAAGCTCTCGCTCTACGGCAACCGCCTGGAGGGCCCGGGGCGCGCCTGGGAGGAGTCCCTGGCGGCCATGAAGGCCTACCGCCGGGCCATGGCCGGGCGGTAGGCCTTCATGGCCGCCGTGTCAAACGCTGTGCGGTCCGGTAGTATTGGGTCGTGAATTTTATCCTGATCGCCGTCGGCATAGTGCTCCTGATCGTCTGCCTGGCCGGCGTCGCCCTCGGGGTCTACATGGCCCTTGACGGGAAGAACCGCGAGGCCGGCGTCCTCTTCGCCCTGTGCTGGGTCTCCGGGGCGGCGGGGGCGTTCGGCGTGGTGATGCGCGACGGCGTCACGTTCCTGATCGGGACGCTGTGTTTTCTGGTCGCGGGCGCGGTCTTCGTCCTCTTCGGGGGGGCGCAGTACTCCGGCGGCAAGCGGGAAGGGGGCGAGCCCCACGGCCTGGTACCCGACGGGTCCGAAAAGACCACCAGGGAGAACAGGGCCGGCTACAGGCGCGCCGCCTCGTAGCGGCGACCGCGCAGGGAGGAGGCTAGCGAGTGTCGCTCATCCGTACGATCCTGGGTTTCGTCATCCTGGTCATCCTGATCCACGCGGCCCTGGTCTACGTCGGCGTCAGAAGGGCCGCGAACACCGTCACGGAGGCCATCTACAGCCTCGGCGTTCTCCTGGAATCGCCCGCCGCCCTCTTCATAAACGCCGTCCCCGACATCCAGCAATACCTGAACCCGAACAGCTTCTTCGCCGTCGCCCTCACGGCGGTAGGGCTGTACCTGATCTTGTACCTCCTCCTCGGGGTAGGGAAGAAGAACTAGTCGGCACGTCCCTAAAGTAAAGGCGCCGTGCTGACTAGCCGTACTCCCGCACGAAGCTCTTGTCTATCTTGTGCTTGAGTCGCAGCGGGAGGCGGCCTCTTAGGGTCAGGGGGCCGTAGATCGCGAGCCCGGTCGCGTCGCCGAGGTCGAGGATATAGAGGTAGCGTCTCTGGGGCTCGTAGGGGGCCAGGGGCTCGTCGCGCAGGACGGCCTGGAGGTTGCGGTAGAGGACGGGGCCCTGGTGGACGGCGAAAACGCCGAACCGGGGCAGGCGGGTGCCGCGGTAGGCGACCGCGTCGCCGCCGCCGAAGATCCTTTCGTCGTTGGGGTTCTGGAGGTGGCGGTTTACCCAGAGGGAGCCGTCGTCGCCGGTGGCGAGGCCGGAGCGGGCGAATACCTGCGGCGGGGCGACGCCCGTGGCGGCCAGGATCAGGTCGGCCTCAAGCCTCGTGCCGTCCTCGAGAACGGCCGCCCCGGGGCGCAGGCTTGCCTTCTGGCCCAGGATCACCCCCACCCCGCCGGCCCTCAAGCGTTCGAGCATGATCCGGCGGGCGCGCTGCGGCGAGGTGGGAAGCAGGTCCGGGCCGGCCTCGACGACCGTGATCTCCCCCCCGCTGCCGGAATCGCGCATCAGGCGGGCCACGTTGACGGCGACTTCGCAGCCGGCGGCGCCCCCGCCGACGAGGAGGACGCGCGCGGCGCCGGAGCCCGGGGAGAGAAGCCTGTTCCTGACGCCTTCCAGGTTCGCGACCGGCTTTACGGGGACCGCATCCCCCCCGCCACAAGCCTCGCTTCCCAGGCAGAAGGAGACCGCGTCGTACGGGACGACCCGTCCGTCCTCCAGCACGAGGGCGCGCTCCCGGTAGAGGACCTCCGCGACGCGGCCCCCCACGAATCGTCCCCCGCCGCGTTCGACCAGGCGGCGGATGCCGATACGGTTCTCGGAGGGGGCGTGCGCGCCCGAGACCACGCCCGTGGCCATGCCCGAGTAGTGGAGGTGTTCGGACGGGTCCACGAGGACGACGTCGAAGCCGCGGCGGGCGAGTTCCGCCGCGCGGCGGAGCGAGAAGAGGTTGGCGTGACCGCCGCCGGCCAGGACTATCGTGGGCCTGTGGGAACTCCCTCTCATCCGGCCGTTATATACCGTAAATAGAGTATGTTTGCGGGATGCTTGGACTTGCGGTACAAGAATGCCGTATACTTCCCGGAACGATTCCTTAACGCCGCAGGAGGCGCTATGACGGAACCGAAGACAAGTGAAGCTCATGGGAGGCGAGGCCACGGACAGGCACATAGGAGCGCGCGATGATCGAGTTTAAGGGCGTAAGTAAGACGTATCCCGGTATGGACACGCCTGTCGTTCGGGACCTATCCTTCACGATAGAGGATGGGGAAATCTGTGTTCTGGTGGGGCCGAGCGGCTGCGGCAAGACCACGAGCATGAGGATGATAAACCGCCTCATCGAGCCCACGGAGGGCGAGATCCTGATCGACGGCCAGGACAACACGTCGATGAGCGGCACCCAGCTTCGGCGCAAGATCGGCTACGCCATCCAGCAGACGGGGCTCTTCCCGCACCGCACCATCGCCGACAACATCGGCACCGTGCCCGGGCTCCTCGGCTGGGACAAGGCCCGCATCGCGAGCCGGGCCGACGAGTTGCTCGACCTCGTGGGCCTCGCGCCCGACCAGTACAGGGACCGTTATCCGGCGGAGCTCTCAGGCGGCCAGCAGCAGCGCGTCGGGGTGGCCCGCGCGCTGGCGGCGGACCCCCCGGTCATGCTCATGGACGAGCCCTTCGGGGCGGTGGACCCGATCACGCGCGACAGGCTCCAGAACGAGTTCCTCCACATCCAGGAGGACATAAAGAAGACCATCGTCTTCGTCACCCACGACATCGACGAGGGCATAAAGATGGGCGACAAGATCGCCATCCTCAAAGAGGGCGGCATCCTCGCCCAGTACGACACGCCGGAGAACATCCTCGTCAAGCCCGCCTCCGAGTTCGTGCAGTCGTTCGTGGGCGGCGACCGGGTGCTCAAGCGCCTCTCGCTCACGCGGGTCGGCGACGTGGACCTCGAGCCGGCGAACGGCAACGGCAACGCCCTGCCCCGCATAAACGCGGAGTGGACTTTAAGAGACGCCCTCTCGGAGATCATCGGCGCGGGCGCGGACCGGGGCCTCGTGGTGACCGACGGCGAGAGCAACGGCGGCTCGCGCGGCGCCATCACGCTCGACTCCATAAGGAAGATCTCCCACGGCGCGGTGGTCCCGCGTGGATAGCGCCGACGACCCTCCGACCAGTACGTTGGCCTTCCTCTTCCAGGCCGAGTTCGCCTCCGAGGAGCAGCAGCAGAAGGGCTTCATAGACTGGGAATGGCTGGGGGAGAACTTCACGGAGGACGTGGTGCCGGCCTTTTTGCAGCACATCTACCTGTGCGCCGTCGCCCTGGCTATAGCGCTGGCGATCTCGCTGCCGCTCGGGATACTGGCCGCCCGGTACCGGGGACTTTACGGTCCGTTCACGGCCATTACCGGGTTTTTCTACACCATACCGAGCTTCGCGATGTTCATATTCTTGCTCGCCATCGGCTTCTCCGTCGGGGTGACGCCCGCCATTATCGCCCTGGTGCTGTACTCGCTCTTGATCTTGATCCGCAACGTGGTCACGGGGCTAGACTCCGTGCCGCCGGAGACCAAGGACGCCGCGCGCGGGATGGGGCTGACCGACCGGCAGATACTCTGGAGGGTCGAGTTGCCGCTGGCGCTCCCGGTGATCGTGGCCGGGATGCGCATAGCCGTCGTCACGGTTATCGGGATTGCGGTCATCGCCTCGTACATCGGCGGCGGCGGGCTTGGAACCTTGATCTTTAGCGGTATTACGCGCAACTTTCCCACCCTTTACGTCACCGGGGCGGTCCTGGCGACGCTGCTCGCCATCTCGGCCGACCTGCTGTTCGTGAGGACGGAACGCCTTTTGAGCCCGTGGGCGCACCGGACGAGGGGGGCGCGCTAGATGGATAGGATACTGGACGTTTTCCAGCGTAGGGACTTCATAGCGAACTTTATCATCCACATCGAGCTGTCTGTGCTCGCGACGCTCTTCGGTCTCGTGATAGCGATGCTCGTGGCCATACTTGTCAACCGCTCAGACACCGCCTCGACGATCGCGATCAACATAGGCAACATCGGACGCGCGGTACCGTCGCTGTGCATCCTGGTTCTGATGCTGCCGATCGCCGGGCTCGGCTTCGACAACGCCCTGTTCGCCCTTACGCTCCTTGCCATCTCCCCGATCCTGATAAACGCGGTCGTGGGGCTCCGGCAGGTCAACGCGCAGATCATCGACGCCGCGAGGGGCATGGGGCTCTCGGGGCGCCAGATACTCTCGGGCATCCAGCTGCCGATAGCCGCCCCGATCATCTTCGCCGGTATCCGGACTTCGGCGGTGCAGGTGGTGGCGAGCGCGACCCTGGCGACGTTCATCGGCGGGGGTGGCCTGGGTGACTACATAGTCGAGGGCTTTCAGCGCGGCGACATCTACATCTCCCTGGCCGGCGCCCTGGCCGTAGCGTTCCTGGCGATTATCACGGAAGTAGGGTTCGGCACGCTTCAGAGAACCTTTACGCCCAAGGGACTCAGGCTCGCGCAGGCGCGGGCGAGGGCCAAATGACCGAAATGACCACGAAAGAGGAGAAAAGAGTGAAGAGCAAGAGCATACTGACCCGGGCCATAACGGCGCTTTTGGTGGCCGCGCTGGTCTCCGTGCTGGCGGCCTGCGGTGGTGGCGGCGGCGGCGGCGGCGATAGCAGCAGCGGTGTCTCCGAGGACCTCGGCAAGGGCAAGTCCGTCACCGTAAGCTCGAAGAAGTTCACCGAGCAGGTGGTCCTGGGCGAGTTGTACGCGCAGGCCCTGGCGGACAAGGGCTGGAAGGTCGAGAAGAAGCTTGACCTGGGCTCCGAGCAGATCATGGACAAGTCCCTGCGGGACGGCTCCATCGACATCTACCCCGAGTACACGGGTACGGCGTTCATCGCGATCCTGAAGAGGGACCCCGAGGACGCGCCCAACTCGGCCGACAAGACCTACGAGATCGTCAGCAACTACTACGAGAACCGCAAGGACACGCCGATGAAGATGCTCAAGTCGGTGAACTACGACAACAACTACGGCATCGTGATGAAGACCGCCAAGGCCGAAGAGTTGGGCATCAAGACGCTCGAAGACCTCGCGCAAGAGTCCGACCAGCTCATATTCTCGTCGTACTCCGAGTTCCAGAACCGCTCCGACGGCTTCCCTAACATGCAGAAGAACTACAACGACGGTTTCGACTTCAAGGACATCAAGATCATCAACGACCTCGGCATCCGCTACAACGCGCTGGCCGAGGACGAGGCCGACGTCGGCATCGGGTTCACCACCGACGGACAGCTCGCCTCGCCGAAGCTGCGGGTGATCGAGGACACGAAGAAGATCTGGCCGATCTACCACGTGGCCCCCGTTACCACCCAGAAGTTCCTGAAGGAGAACCCGAAAGCAGAGCAGGTCCTTAACGAGGTTACCTCGAGCCTGACCGCCAGCAAGATGCGCGAGCTCAACGGCTCCGTCGACCTGGAGCAGGAGGACCCGGAGGACGTCGCGCAGCAGTACCTCCAGGACGAAGGCATCATCCAGTAGCTTAAAAGAGGGCGCTTTTCCTCACCGGGGCGTCGCGAGTTTTCGCGACGCCCCCTCTTCGCGTCCCGGCGGGACTCTCTGCCGGCGCTAATGCCTGGGGCAGTTGTGCCCGTCGCAATGGTCGGTGTACCAACCGAAGCGCCCGACGTACTGATGATGGTACTCGTGGACGTGTCCCAGGTGGGTCGTAGAGCTGCTGACGAACTTCAGCCAGTACAACAGGCTGAAGTAGTAGGTGCCGTGCCCGCAGTAGTTTCCGTGCGCCTCACCCGTACCAGCGAAGAGCATCAAGGACGCCACGCTTATCATCACGGCGAAGAGGAACACCTTCGCCCTCATCGATAGTCCGGCCAGAACGCCCCGCATCGCGCTCTCCCTTGGGCAGACCTCACGGCGACAACCCCTCTAACCCGGCCGAGCTCTTGTTGCAACTCCGCTTGCTCTCTCACACGCCCCCGACGGGGCAATTCCCGACCCACCGGCAGGCGGGGTCGGTGAAGACGCGGTCGCGTGGAGGCGTCCTCTTACCCCGTCAAACGAAACCGGGCGTACCTTTATTATTAGGGCGTTGGTCCAGCGGCCCACGGGAGGCGGAGTGCTTCGAGGATCGGACGAGTATCGGATCGAGCGGTGGCTCGCGGGCGGGGTGCCCCTGGTCTGCGTCCGCGCCGCCAAAGCGGCCGCCAGGATGCCGGTGGTGGTGATCTACCACCGTTTCTCCGGCCGCAACACGGACGACCTGATCCGGCTCGCCCTCCCCCTGGCGGACTCGGGCGTGGCGGCCATCCTCCCGGAGTCGGCGCTTCACGGCGAGCGGGCGCCCCAAAATTTCGACGCGCGGCTCGCCAGCGACCGCGACGGCCTCTTCACCGACGTCCTGGACGGCACGGTCCGGGAGGCCGGGGAGGTGCTGGCCTGGGTCTCTTCCCGCGAAGACCTGGACGCCACCCGCATCGGCGTGGTCGGCACCTCGATGGGCGGCGCCGTCTCCCTCGCCATCGCCTGCGCCGACCACTCCCCACCCCCAAGGGTCGCCGTCGCCCTGATGCCGTCAGCCCCGGGTCCCGGAAGCCCCATCCGCCAGAAGGCCGCCTACTCCCCCGAACCCGCCCGCTGCTTCCCTACCGCGCTCATGATCGTCCACGGCACCGAAGACCGAACCGCCTCCTACCCGAACGCCCGCTCCTTCTACGACGCCCTCGTCCCCCACTACTCGGACGCCCCGGAACGCCTGCGCTTCGTGGATATGCCGGTAGAGGACCACCGCGTCGGGGCGTACTGGGTCGAGGAGACGCTCTCGTGGCTGGGGAGGTTTCTATGAGGCTTTGAGGCTTTAGGTCTTGGGCTTCTAGGTGCCGCAACAGGAAATTTTCACGTTATCCGCACCCCGGCAGCCGTTCCTTGCAAAGTCCCGGTGCCGTCCCTCCGTCGGACCTTCTGTCCTTAAAACCTGGAGCCTAGAACCCCAGAACCTATTATTCCGGCCCGACGGCGTCGCCCGGCGTGGAGACGGGCTCCAACAGTCCTATCTCGGAGGCGACGTGGGCTATGAGGCGTCCGCCGGCTATGGCCTGGGTGAGGCCGTCGAGGTCGGGCCAGTGCTCTTCCGGCTCGGTGGCGGCGTAGCGGGAGACGAGGTCGTAGGCCGCGTGGGTGCCGGTGCCGAGGCGGGGACGGCCGCGGAGCTCGACGGCGCGGGTGGCGACGGTCAGCTCGAGGGCGGCGATGCGGCGGGCTATTCGGACCAACTCCTCGGTCTTGCGTACGCCCAAGGGTGCCATGCTGGCGTGGTCTTCCACGCCCTCGGCGATCTGGCCGCGGTAGTCCAGCGAGACGGGGTTCGCGAGCACGCGCGCCTCCGCCGCAAGAGAGGCTGAGGTGTAGCCGAGGGGACGCAGGCCCTCGTCGCCGTCCCTGGCGGCGAGGCCCGTCGGGAGGCCCGAGAACTGGGACCAGAGGTGCTTCTGGATGCGCTCGTTGGCGAGGTGGACGACCTGGGCTACGGCGACGCGCAAAAGGTCGAAGGCGACGGCGAGGGCGACGACGTCGAAGTTGCCGACGGAGATGATGGAACGGTCCTCTATGAGAACGAGGGGGTTGTCGCCGGCGGAGTTGATCTCGACCTCCATCGTCCCCCTGGCGTAGGCGTGCGCGTCGTAGCAGGCCCCGTGGGTCTGGGGCACGCACCGGAAGGAGAGCGGGTCCTGCAGGTTCCGCGCCGCCCCCGGCCGCCACAGGTAGCTGTCCGCCAGCAACTCCCGCAGCCTGTCAGACGCCCGCGCCTGCCCGGGATGCGGCCTCAACCGCGCCGCCTCCGGGTGCACGGTCGAGAGGTTCCCGCCGAACGCCTCGAACGAGAGCGCGGCGGTGATGTCGAATACGTCTAGCAGGTCGGTCACTTCGGAGATGACGAGCGAGCCGTGGCCCATCGTGATGCCGTTGGCGCTTATGAGGGCCAGGCCCTCCTTGGCTTTTAGACGGATCGGCTCCAGGCCGGCGGCTTTCAACGCCGCCGCGCCGTTCATGCGCTCGCCCCTGAAGTCCGCCTCGCCGCGCCCGATAAGGACCTGCCCGATCTCGGCCATCTCCGCCAGGTCCGCCTGGCCCACCGACCCCCCGAGCCGCACGACCGGATGCACCCCCGCGTTGAGCGCGTCCACGAAAGCACCGAGAAGCTCGGTCCTCACCCCCACCCCGCCCTTGGCCATCCCGTTGACGCGCGTGACCATCATCGCCCGCACCACCTCCGGGCTGACCTCGGCCCCCTGGTGGGTGGTGTGCCGGCTGACGAGCGTCGCGGAGAACTGCTCCATGTGCTCGAACGGCACCCGGTAACGCGAGAGCGAGCCAACCCCGGTGTTCATCCCGTACACGGGGTCGCCCCGCTCCAGGACGTGCTCGACGACCTCCCGAGCCCGCCGCACCCGGTCGAGCGCCTCCCCCGAGACCACGACCCGGGCCCCCCGACGCGCCACCCGCACGACCTCCTCGATGTACAGGTCGTCCCCGGTAAGCACCACCGTGTCGCCGCCCAAAGTTAGAGGATCCAAACCGCACCCTCCCGATCCACCGCTCCTGAATACGGTAATTCTCCGTTTTGCGTGTGTCGCCCTGATCTGTATAATTCTATTCACGCAGTCTAGCAAACGTGGAGGAGCATGAACAGGGTGGGGCTCTAGGTGGTTTCGTTTCCGGCCGAGAACGGTCTGGGGCGGGTGCCGGGTCTCTTCGAGGGGGGGAGGCTCTCTCCCACGCAGCGGCGGGTGGCGCGGTACGTGGCGGACCATCCGCGGGAGGCGCCGTTCCTCTCAAGCGTGGAGCTCGCGTCGAGGGCCGGGGTGAGCCAGCCGACGGTGACGCGGCTCGCGGTGGCGCTCGGGTACGGGGGCTACGGGGACTTCCAGAAGGACCTGCGGCGGATGGTGCTCGGGGGGGCGGAGGAGGAGGCGCAGGGCAACAAGTTCCAGGCGGCGGTCGACGAGGAGATGGGCAACCTTCGGGCGTTGCGGGGCTCTCTGGAAGACGAGGGGACGGTGGCCTGGCTCGGGCGGGAACTCGCCTCGTCGGTGCCGCTCGTGGTGGTGGGGCTCAGGGCCAGCGCGCCGCTCGCCGGGTACTTCTCGTACTTCGCGGAGAAGCTGCACCCGGACGTCAGGACGATCACGGACGGCGGCAGCGCTGGCACGGACCGGCTCTCGCAGGCCCGCCGGGCGGGGGCCGGGTGGGCGCTCTGCTTCGTCATGCCCCGTTATCCGCGGGAGACTCTGGGGATGATGCGGTACGCGAGGGGGTCGGGCATGCGGGTCGCCGCCGTCAGCGACAGGGTGGGCGGCCCGGTGTCGGAGGCGGCCGAGGTCGTGCTGCCGGCGGGCGTGGGGACCAGGCTCGTCTTCGACTCGCAGACCGCGGCGATGGCGCTCTCGGCGGCCCTGATCGAGGCCCTCTCCGACGCCGCCCCCGATAGGGCGCAAGCCAACCTCGAAGACTTCGAGCACCGCGCCCAGAGCCTCGGGTGGTTCGCCGAATGACCCCCGACGCAGGCAGGGTCCTCGAACGCATCGAGGAGATCTTCTCCCTCGCGCCCGGGCCGAACGGCGGCGCATCGCGTCCGGCGTTCTCCGGGGCGGAGGCCCGCGCGATGCTCCTGGTGGCCGGCTGGGCGCGCGAGGCCGGCCTCGAAGCCGCGGTCGACCCCCACGGCAACCTCTGGTGCCTCCCGACGGGCGAGGCACCGTGCGTCACGGGCGGCTCGCACGTCGACACCGTGCCCGACGGCGGCAGGTACGACGGACCTTTAGGCACCGTGCTGGCCGTCGAGGCCGCAGTGCGCACGGGCGGAAACCGCGGCGTCCTCGTGTGCGCCGCGGAGGAGGCGTCGCGCTTTGGGGCCGGCACTTTAGGGTCCCGCACGATGACAGGGAAGATCTCCGAGGAGGACCTCTCGCGGCTGAGAGACTCCGGGGGCCGGGACGCCCTCTCGGCGCGCTCGGTGTACCTCGACGCCCTTGGTGACCTGCCGCGGCTGGAGCGGGCACCGCTCGAGAGGATCTCGTCGCACGTCGAGGTCCACGTCGAGCAACGCGCCGATTTGCGAAGGGAGGGCCTCTCCCTGGGCGTGGCGACCGCCGTCGCCGGCCCGGTGCGCCACAGGCTGCGCTTCTTCGGGGAGGTCGCCCACGCGGGCGAGACGCCCGCCACCGAACGCCGCGACGCCCTCTGCGCCGCCGCCGAGACCGTGCTGCTGGCAGAGAAGCTTGGCCGGGACTACGCCCCGGTGACCACCGCGACGGCGGGGACCCTGGACATCCACCCGAACTCCCTGACCAGCATTCCCGGCTCGGCCGAGGTCGGGGTGGACATAAGGGGGGTCCTGCCCGGGGGGGCGCGGCTTCTGCTTGGGGAGCTGCTGCGAGGGGCGCGGGAGGCGGCGGACGGGCGCGGCGTTCGCCTCGAAGACGACCCCCTATCGGAAGCCGAACCGACCGAGATGGACGGGGCGATGGTGTCGGCCGTCGAGGAGGCGTGCGGGCGGCTGGGCGTCCGGTGCGGCCGGTGCGCCAGCTTCGCCGGGCACGACGCCCAGCACCTCGCGGCGGTGGCGCCGGCGGCGCTCGTCTTCGTGGCGTCGGAGAACGGCGTGAGCCACGCGCCGGGGGAGGCGGTCGCGGAGGAGGACCTCGGGGCGGCCCTCGGGGTGCTCTGCGCGCTCGTGGAAGGCCTGCAAAGCGGGAGAACGCCGCAGACGCTCCGGGGGCGCCGGTGAGGTCCGCGGCGCGTCGGATACGGGTTGACAGCGTGGACCCGGCGGCGGTCGTCGCGGTCGCGAGGTTCGGGGCGACGGTGGAGGTGGACGAGGAGGCGCGGCGGCACGTTGAGGGGATCTCGTCCGGTGACCGGGCGGTCTACGGCGTCAACACGGGCTTCGGGGCGCTGGCGAACACGCGCATCGCGGAGTCGGGGGAGGCGGTAACGGCCGCTTGGGAGACCATAAGAGAAGGACGAGCCGCAAGGAGGCAGCCGTGACGGACGTTAGAGAGGCCCCGACCATTCGCGCCCCGAGGGGGACGGACCTCACGTGCAAGGGATGGCACCAGGAGGCGGCCCTGCGGATGCTCATGAACAACCTCGACCCCGAGGTCGCCGAGCGGCCCGAAGACCTCGTGGTCTACGGGGGGACGGGCAAGGCGGCGAGGAGTTGGGAGGCGTTCTGGGCGATAGTCTCGACGCTTCAGGGCTTGGGCGACGACGAGACCCTGCTCGTGCAGTCCGGCAAGCCGGTGGCGGTGTTCAGGACGCACCCGTGGGCCCCGCGCGTCCTGATCGCCAACTCCCTGCTGGTGCCGGAGTGGGCTGACTGGAAAACCTTCAGGGAGCTCGAGCGGGCCGGGCTCACGATGTACGGCCAGATGACCGCCGGGTCCTGGATCTACATAGGCACCCAGGGCATCCTTCAGGGCACCTACGAGACCTTCGCCGCCGTGGCCGAGAGACGCTTCGGCGGCACCCTTCGGGGCCGGATCTCCCTGACCGCAGGCCTCGGCGGCATGGGCGGCGCCCAGCCGCTCGCCATCACGATGAACGAGGGCGTCGCCCTCTGCGTCGAGGTGGACGAAAAGCGTATACAACGGCGCATCGAACACCGCTACCTCGACGAACGCATAGACGACCTCGACGCCGCCATCGCCCGCGCGGAAGGGGCGAAGCGCAGCGGCGAGCCCCTCTCGATCGGCATCCTCGGTAACGCGGCACGGGTCTTCCCCGCCCTCCTGGAGCGCGGTTTCGTCCCCGACGTCGTCACGGACCAGACCTCGGCCCACGACCCCCTCGTAGGCTACGTCCCCGCCGACTACGGCCTCGACGCCGCGGCCGAACTGCGCGAGGACGACCCGGAGCGCTACATCGAGGAGGCCCGCCGCTCGATGGCCGCCCACTGCGGGGCGATGGTCGGCTTCGGCGAACGCGGCGCCGAGGTCTTCGACTACGGCAACTCCCTGCGCGGGGAGGCGAAGCTCGGCGGCTTCGAGAAGGCGTATGGCTACCCGGGCTTCGTTCCGGCGTACATCCGGCCGCTCTTCTGCGAGGGCAGGGGACCGTTCCGGTGGGCGGCCCTCTCAGGAGATCCGGCAGACATCGCGGCCACCGACGAGGCCATGCTGGAACTCTTTCCCGAGAACGAACGCCTCGCGCGTTGGATCTCCCAGGCCCGCGAGAAGGTCCACTTCCAGGGGCTCCCCTCCCGCATCTGCTGGCTCGGCGCCGGCGAACGCCACAAGGCCGGCCTCCGCTTCAACGAACTCGTCGCCGACGGCACTATAAGCGCCCCGATAGTCATAGGCCGCGACCACCTCGACACCGGCAGCGTGGCCTCCCCCTACCGCGAAACCGAGGCGATGAAGGACGGCTCAGACGCCATCGCCGACTGGCCCGTCCTGAACGCGATGCTCGCGACCGCCGGCGGCGCGAGCTGGGTCGCGGTCCACCACGGCGGCGGCGTGGGCATCGGCCGCTCCATCCACGCCGGCGCCCAGGTCCTGGCAGACGGCACCCAGGACGGCGCCGAAAGGCTCGCGCGCGTCCTCTTCAACGACCCCGGCATCGGCGTCGTCCGCCACGCGGACGCGGGCTACGAAACGGCCCGGGCCGCCGCCAGACGGCTCGGCATCCAGATGCCGATGATGGATGGGTAAGGTTTCAGGTATCGGGCTCCAGGTCTCAGGTCTGATCGGTAGCGGACAGGTGTTCGTTTTGCGGTGCCGGTCGGACCGCGCATGAAGAGGACGCTTCTGCCGGATCTCGTGGTGGACGCGCGCGGGGCGCGTGGTGGGACCGGCGTTACGGTCGAGGATGGGGTCGTCGTAGGCGTTGGGCCGGTTTCGGACGGGGAGCGTTTACCCGGGCGGGCCCTGATGCCGGGGTTCGTAAACGCCCACAGCCACGCTTTCCAGCGCGGGCTGCGTGGGCTGGTGGAGAGGATCGAGCCCTCCCGCCCCCGCGACGATTTCTGGACGTGGCGGGAGAGGATGTACGCCCTGGCAGAGGGTTTGGACCCGGCCTCGATAAGGGAGGCCGGCCGGCGTTGTTACGCGGAGATGCTCTCGGCCGGGTACACGGGCGTGACGGAGTTTCATTACGTCCACCATCGGCCTGATGGGGCGGCCTACGAAGAGCCCAACGCGCTCGCCGAGGCCCTGGTCTCGGCCGCCGAAGACGTCGGCATCCGGTTGTTGTTGCTTCCGGTCGCCTACGCGCGGGGCGGCGTTCCGCGCTTCCGGGACCCGGAGCTCGGCGTTTTTCTGGCGCGGGTGGAGAGGTTGCGGGGCTACGCGGGGGATCGCCCGCTCGTCGAGGTCGGGGTGGCGGCGCACAGCGTCCGGGCGGTGCCGCGAAGTTGGCTGGAGGGTATAGGCGAGTACGCCGCGGCAGGCGGCCTCGCGCTCCACGTCCACGCGGACGAGCAGCCGCGGGAGATCGAGAGCTGCGTCGAGGAGCACGGGATGAGGCCCATCGAGCTTCTGGAGGAGACGGGCTCCCTCGGCCCGCGCACGACCGTCGTCCACGCCACGCACGCGGACGATCGGGAGCTGGACCTCGTTGCACGGCGCGGCTCTTCGGTATGCGCGTGCCCGACGACGGAGGGCAACCTGGGCGACGGGTTCCTGCCGGCGGGGCGCATAATGGGGCGCGGCATTCCGTTGTCCATCGGGTCGGACTCGCACGTCCGGATCGACCCCTTCGAGGAGTTGAGGGAGATAGAGACCAACGCCCGCCGGCTCTCCGGCCGCAGGAACCTGCTCGTCCCGCCGGGGGAGACGTCTCCGGCGCCGTGGCTGCTGCGGGCCGGGTGGGGCCGCGACGCCATAGAGCCGGGCTCGCCGGCCGACCTCGTCGAGATAGATCTTACGCACCCTGTACTCGCGGACGTCGATCCCGCGGCGCTGCCGGCCGCGCTCGTCTTCGGGGCGGGAAGCGCCGTCGTGGCCGGCGCGTGGGTGGACGGCCGGAGGGTGTCTGGCGTGGATAAAGATGGCTGAAACCACGCTCTTTATCCACGATCTGGAGGCCGCCGTATCCCCCGGGGGGGACGGCCCACTCCGGGGGCGGGATCTCGGAAATCTGCTCCTGCGCGCGCCGGCCTCCGTGGCTATCTCCGGCGACCGCGTCCTCGCCGTCGGTCCGCCGTCGGAGGTGCTGCGGGAGCATCCCCCCGGCCCGGACTGCGTGACGCTGGACGGACGGGGCACGGTCGCGTTGCCGGGGCTGGTGGACTGCCACGCGCACCCGGCCTTTCTCGGGGACCGGGCGGCGGAGTTCGAGTTGCGGTCCGGAGGAGCATCCTACGAGGAGATCCACGCCTCCGGCGGCGGCATCCTCTCGACCGTCGAGGCCACCCGGCAAGGAAGCGAGGAGCAGTTGGCGTCGGCCGTCGCGAGGCACCTGGGCTGGATGCTGGAGCACGGCACCCTCACCGCGGAGGCCAAGTCCGGCTACGGCCTGGACAGGGAGACCGAGATCAAATCCCTCCGGGCCGTCGCGGGGGCCACCGGCGAGGGCCTGCCCGACGTCTCCCCCACCTTCCTGGGCGCCCACACCGTACCGCCGGAGTTCGATGCCGCGCAGGAATACCTCGATTTCGTCGTCCGGGAGGTGCTCCCGGACGCGGCCAGGCTGGCACGCCAAGCCGACGTGTTTCTGGAGCGGGGCTCGTTTGAGGTCCCGGAGGCGCGGCGTTACCTTCGGGCCTGCCGGGATCGCGGCCTCGGGCTGCGGCTGCACGCGGACCAGTTCTCC
>CADCVH010000009.1 GCA_902806085.1 uncultured Rubrobacteraceae bacterium
CAGGAGGCCTACGCCAAGGCGCTCTCCGACCTCTCGGGCGCGGACATCACCAAGCTCCTGCCCGTGCCGGAGATCCGCAGCGACAACTTCCCGCACGCCAAGAAGTTCATGGACAAGGGCTACCACCGCTTCCTCTACAAGTTCAGCCCCGAGGACTACAACCAGATTGGCGAGATCTGGAACGGGCTGCAGGTGGATACCGGCGAGCCGCGCGAGGTCGTCAACGATATCCCCGAGGGCGGCCCGGTGCCGGACCTGACCCCGGCCCCCCCGATGTTCGCCCCCGGCGTCAACGCGGAGGACGTCGCCGAGATCGCCAAGCGTCTCTAGCGGCCCGGAAGACGACCGTTCGACCGGAGGCCGGCGCGGGAACACGTCCCCGCGCCGGCCTCCGGCGTAGCGCGCGTTCGCCCCGGTGCCCGGTCATCCGGTGACGTCCCGGGTGCGTACCAGGGTGCATGTCGTACTCGAGCAAGTCATCCTCTCCGGAAGGGCCATGATACGAGGAAACGGACACGCGGAAGAGAAGATGCGGGGGGCCGGGCTACGGGTCACCCCGCAGCGGCGCGCCGTGTGGTCCGCCTTCGGGGATGGGGAGGGCGGCCACCTGGCCGCGGACGAGGTGTTCGCCCGGGCGCGGCGCTCGTTGCCCGAGCTCTCGCGGGCGACCGTCTACAACACGCTCGCGGCGTTCGTGGAGGCGGGTATGCTCCAGGCCGTCGAGAGCCGGGGGGCGGTGCTCTACGATCCCAACGCCGACCCCGACCACCACCACTTCCGCTGCCGGGGCTGCGGCCGGCTCTACGACGTGCCCGTCGAGGGCGTGGAGGGACTCCGGATCCCCGACGACGACGAGTTCGTCGTGGACAGCAAGTCCGTGCTCCTTCGCGGCCTCTGCCCCCTGTGCTCCCCGGCCGAGCGCTCGGGCGTTTAGTCTCCCTCTCGGCAAGGTAAGGTTTGCAGACGCGATAGAAGAAACAGGGAGGACCATGACCGAAGACAAGAGCGTCAAGAAGGTAAGCTCGAAGACTTCCCCGAAAGGCGAGATGGGCCAGAAGTACCTCGCCGACGGAAAGTCCGTCTCGATGCGCCTGTGGGACGGCGAGGACCCCTCCGACCCCAAACCGGAGGCCCGCCGCGACTACGAGACGGTCGGCTACGTAATAGGGGGCCGCGCCGAACTGCATCTCGAAGGCCAGAAGGTCCTGCTGGAGCCCGGCGACTCCTGGCTCGTCCCTAAAGGCGCCTCCCACACCTACAACATCCTCGAGAGCTTTACCGCCGTCGAGGCGACGAGCCCGCCGGCCGAAGTACACGGCCGCGACGAGGCGTAAGGCCTCGGGTGTAAGGTAGTAGGCTTCGGCCGTCGGGGTCTGGCGGCCCGTCGAGGCCCCCGTCGCGTATAGCGGCGGGGGTTTTTGGGTGTTGCGGGTTACTGTGGGACGCGGACGGTCCCAGTAGACTCTCGGTGTGGGGAACGAGGCCAACAAAGAGGTGACGACGGTCGCCGGGGGGCTCTTGCGGGTTGAGAAGATCTACCACGAGCCGAACGTCGGGGGCTACGCGCGGGGGCGGGAGATACTGGGGCGCTTCCCGGACGCCGAGCGCGTCGAGGTGCCCTCGCACTGGAACATACCCGCGCTAAACGGCGACCCCGGCGTGGTCGGGGATTGGAGCAGGAACAAGAAGACGGTGCTCGTGCTCGGGGTCAAGAAGGGCCTGGGCATCCGGTCCTTCTACCGCAGCGCGGACTTTATCGCACCGTCGCAGGCGAACGGTTGCGCGATGTCTTGTGCCTATTGCTACGTGGCCCGTCGCAAGGGCTACGCCAACCCCATAACGGCCTTCGTCAACGTCGAGGAGATCGTGGGTTCGGTGGAGAGGCACGCGGCGAAGCAAGGGTTCAAGTTCGAGCCCTCGCAGGCGGACCCCGACCTCTGGGTCTACGAGCTCGGGACGAACAGCGACCTCTCCGTGGACGCCGCCGTTTCGGACAACGTCGGGGATCTCGTCGGGCTCTTCCGGGAACTCCCGAACGCCAAGGCGACCTTCGCCACGAAGTTCGTGAACCGCGAGATGCTGGGCTACGACCCGCAAGGGAAGACGCGCCTGCGCTTCTCCCTCATGCCGCCGGAGATCTCGAAGCTCGTGGACGTGCGGACCTCGCCGGTCGAGCGCCGCATCGCGGCCGTGAACGATTTCGTCGAGGCGGGCTACGAGGTGAACGTCAACTTCGGGCCGGTGATCTTCAAGGACAACTGGCTGGAGGACTACGCCGAGCTGTTCGGGATGCTCGACGCGGCACTCTCCCCGGCGGCGAAGGGCCAACTCGCCTGTGAGGTCATCTTCCTCACGCACACCGAGGAACTGCACGACGTGAACCTCTCCTGGCACCCGGGCGGAGAAGAGGTGTTGTGGCGGCCGGACGTGCAGGAGCACAAGACCTCGCAGGCGAGCGGCGAGCGGGTGCTGCGCTACGAGCGGAACCTGAAGCGGGGCCTCGTGCGGGAGTTCCGCGCGCTCCTCTCCGAGAGAATGCCGTACTGCAAGGTTCGGTATGCATTCTAGTCGTGGCGTGCCGCGCTGGCGGGCTTGTAGCCTGTGGCCGTGGATCGGGAAGAGGTCGAGGTATTCGGTAGGGTTCGGTAGGGACCGCCCGGACGGGTGCGCGTCGGTGTTCGCCTCGGAGCCTTGGGGGGAGCCGTGGGCCCGGGGGAAGGCCCGTGAGAGGCTGACTGAGATCTACCACGCCCCCGGTTTCGAGGGTTTTGTGGGCGTCGTCGGCGGTGAGCCCGTGGGATTGGCCCCGGGCAACTCTGTGAGCCGGTCCGTGGGACGGGGCTTTTTTCTGCACGAGTTCTGCGTGAAGGCCGAGGTGCGAGGCGTGGGGGGCAGGCTCCTGGAGAGTCTGGAGGGCCGTCTGCGGGACGCGGGCGTGGGAAGCGTCTTTCTCGTGACCGGGCCCCGCGCCCCGGCTAGAGGCTTCTGCTTCAAGGACGGGAACGGTGAGGCCACGGGCATGGCGGCGATGGTCAAGACCTTGTGAGGGTGGAACCGGAGATGGGGCCTGAGGGCTTCGCGGTGCCTGCGGGCGCCCCTGAGGGCTTCGTCGGGCACGTCTACCAGAAGACGTTCTTTGCGGACCGTCCCATCGGGCGCGTCTGGGGGTGGCTGAACGACCCGGCGACGTTCGTCGGGGGACAGGTGTGGCCGTACAGGGTCGAGTTCGTGGACGGCGGCTTCGAGCCGGGCGTGCTCAACGTCCACCACGGCCCGTTCTTGAACGTCGCCGGAGCCATCGGGGAGGTGCGCGGGCCCGGGGAGGGGCCCGCCTACCGGGACCTCAAGTACTTCTACGGCTCCTACGCCATAAGCCCGCGCCTCGCGCGCCCGACCCGGCTGCAGTTCTGGGCCGAAGAGGGGGGAGGGGGGACGGTGGT
>CADCVH010000010.1 GCA_902806085.1 uncultured Rubrobacteraceae bacterium
GGAGCGCCAAAGTCTCGATCCCGAAGTGCTCGGTGACAAGCTTGTGCTGGGTCTCGACCTGGTCGTAGAAGGTGACGTTCGGGAAGTTCGCTTGGTCGTGCGGCGACGGAGTGTTGCTCGGCGAGCTAGAGAGCCCATTGCCGAGCATGTTCGGGACGATGATGAAGTACTTCGCAGGGTCAAGGGACATGTCTTCACCGATGAGCCACTCGTTGTCCCAGTGGAAGCCCGAGTACCAGGTGGGGTAGACGATGGCGTTCGTCTTGGCCTCGTTGAGCGTCCCGTACGTCTTGTAGGCGAGCTTCGCGTCGCGCAGCGTGGCGCCCTCCCGCAACGTTACGTCGCCAAGCTCGAAAACCTCGTAATCCCTCTCCAACCGGGGCCTCCTTCCCGAATCACGCCTCCGCTACCGTCTTGCCACCCGCTATCGGCCCCGAACCGTGGTCCGAGGGGCCTTTCGGCTTCAGTGTCCCAGCGCCCAGGGCCTCCCGTGCCTGCGGCGGTGCTCATGGCCGGACGACCCGCTTTGAGCGGGCCGCCGCACCACCTCCGGCTCGTGGGCGCTCTTCTCGGCCCGGTCCATGGCCCCCGAGAGGCCCGCGTCCGTCCTCTTCCCGCCCGGCACGGAGTACACCCGCCTCGCCTCGGCCCGGCACCGGGGGCACGCGGCCGCCTCCCTGGGCTCATCGAGGGAGCGCCGCTCCTCGAACGGGCCGCACTCCTGGCACAGAAACTCGTAAAAAGGCACCGCACCCCCTCTTGACCGTGGTCCCCCGCACGCGTAATTTTAGGCACATCCGGCGCCCCGGGGAAAGGACAGCCGGGGAAGGAGGAGAGCCTGCGGAGCTAGGCGAGCGGTACGCGACCCGTTGGGCGAGAGCGGGCATGCTCTGAGGCAGAGCATGCCCCGAGGTCAGGAGGGGCCAATGGCCAACACCCTGTTCAAGATCGACGTGAACAAGCCCATGCAAGAGCAGGAGGTGCCGGGGCACAACCGCTGGCACCCGGACATCCCGGCGGCGGCCTCCACCGACCCGGGGACGGACTTCCGCATGGAGTGCCTGGACTGGACCAACAGGCAGGTCAGGAACGACGACTCGGCGGACGACATCCGCGACGTCGACCTGACGCCCTGCCACGTCCTGAGCGGTCCGATCCACGTGAACGGCGCGGAGCCCGGAGACCTCTTGGTCGTGGACATCCTCGACATAGGGCCCCCGACGGGTCCGGGGGAGCAGTGGGGCTACACGGGCATCTTCTCCCGGCAGAACGGCGGCGGCTTCCTCACGGACTACTACCCGGACGCCCACAAGGCCATCTGGGACCTCAGGGGCTTGTACGCGAGTTCCCGCCACATCCCCGACGTGCAGTTCGTGGGGATCAAGCACCCCGGCTTGATCGGGTGCGCCCCCTCCCACGACCTGCTCGCCGAGTGGAACCGAAGGGAGCAAGCCCTCATAGACACAAACCCCGACAGGGTGCCGCCGCTGGCGCTCCCGCCGCTGGCGGATAACGCCCTGCTGGGGACGCTGACGGGCCAGGAGTTCGACCGGGCCGCGGGCGAGGCGGCCCGTACCATCCCGCCGCGCGAGCACGGCGGCAACTGCGACATAAAGAACCTCACGGTCGGTTCGCGCGTGTACTTCCCGGTGTACGTCGAGGGGGCGAAGCTCTCCTTAGGGGACCTGCACTTCTCGCAGGGGGACGGCGAGATCACTTTCTGCGGCGCGATCGAGATGGCCGGCTACATAGACCTCGGGGTGGAGCTGATAAAGGGCGGCATGGCGAAGTACGGCATGGACCGCCCCCAGCACATGCCGATCTTCGAGCTCTCGAACCTCGAGCCCCGCTACTCCAGCAACCTCGTCTTCGAGGGCATCGGGGTCGCCGAAGACGGCACCCAGCGCTACCTGGACCTCACGCAAGCCTACCGGCAGGCCTGCCTGAACTGCATCTCCTACCTCAAGCAGCACGGCTACACCGACGAGCAGGCCTACCTCATCCTCGGGGCCGCCCCCGTGGAGGGCCGGGTCAGCGGCGTCGTGGACATACCAAACGCGTGCGTCTCTATCTACCTGCCCACCGACATCTTCAAGCGGCCCATCCACCCGCAAGGCGTCCCCGCCCGCACCCGGAGCGAGGCCCGAACCCCCCATGCCCCGGGCGAACCGCAGATCCAGGAGACGCAAGTGCACTGGGGGGGCACCCAGGCCTAGGGAGGAGGCCAAGACGGCGCTCGGGCACGCGTCGCGGACAACCAACGCTGCCGGGCGGGGCTCACGCGTGAGCCCCGCCGCGCGTCGAGGGACCACAAACCGTAAGGAGACAAACACGGCCGCCATGGGGTTGCTCTACGTTGGTGGGGTTCTGTTCGTGAACGCCGTGATGCTGCTGGGCAAGGCCGAGCCGCGAAGCGTGGGCATCTCCAACCTCTTCGTGGCGTCTTGCAGATCGCGGCGCCCTTCTACATCATCGCCACCACCGACGGGGAGACGGCCACGATCCTGAACGCCTCACAGCGGCTTGCAGGAAGGATGATCCCGTAGGGAGGCGTAGGGCTGCGGGCGTCGGGCATCGGTAACGGCCTCAAAACCTGCGGCCTCGAAGCCTTGCGCCATCGAGCGCCTGGACCCCGCCCATCGCCGTACCGTCCGAGCCGCTCAAAACCTACGAAAGCCGCTGTCAGGCATCTTCCTCTTCGGCTTCACCTGCCTCTACGTCGGCGTCACAAACCTGGGCGGGTTCGACACCGGTGGTTTGGCCTGGTACTGCCTGTGGGTGGCGACCATCGCGGTCGTGTACTCCTTTTTGAACTTTTTCTACTTCGGGGACCCGTTCTTCGGCGTGAGTGATCTCCGCGTTCCTGCTGCTCGCCGGAAGATGGCCCGTGTCGAGGAGTCGCTGCCCATCTCCGTGATCGGCACGGGCCCGGACCTGAACTCGGCGACCGACAACGGCCTCGCTCGCGCGGCCGCGCTGCTGGACATGACCGTGCCCGAGGTCGCCAACAGGGCCACCGTCTCCGGCGCGATCGAGATCGGCCGGCACCCCGGCATCGTACGCGTGACGTTCCGCGCCCCGGTGGACCGCCTCGACGCGTGCGGCCTCCTGGGCGAGCCGGGGCTAGGGGCCGGGGTGGACGTGGACGCCGACGGCAACGTGCTCGGCCCGGAGTTCCTGAGCTTCGAGGAGTTAGCGGACGCCGTGGCCTCTGTTCCGACCGACCCGCATTAACCATCCGGTGGAGGGGTCCGCCGCGTCCGCCGCTACATGCACGTGTTGTCGCAGGACACCGCAGGAGACGACGCGAGGAGGACAGTCGACCACTTACCGGGGAGCGGCCTTGCGGGCCGCCCTGATCGTGGGGGCACCCGTGGTCTTCTCGACGATGCTCGATACCTCTGGCGGGATCTGTCATGGGGAACGGTGCTCTTGCGGGTGCCGATCTGGGCCGCCGTCTCCGCGCTTGTGGCCCTGGCGTTCTCCGGCGGCGTCGAGCCGCGCCGGGGAGGCGAAGGCCGGAGGCGCTAGCCCTTTGGGAACACGACCGCGCGGCCCGCTACGGCCACTGCGACGCGCTCGCCCGGCCTGAAACCGGGGCCCCCGCCCAGCCGCGAGCAGAGGACGGGGCCCGAGTCGAGGCGCAGCTTTATGAGCTGGTCGTGGCCGTAGAACTCGCGCGCGAGCACGGTCGCTTCCGCCTCTTGGCCGGCTAGATCGCCGTTGGACAGCGGCCTCAGCCGCAGGGACTCAGGGCGGAGCATGGCCTCGACGCTGCCGGTGCACTCGCCGCAGGCCGGGACCTCCCCGAGAACGCAGCTCAGGCGGCCGTTCTCGTGGGTGCCGGGGATAAAGTTTGCCTCGCCGACGAACTCGGCGACCCCGCGGCTGGCGGGCTCGTGGTAGAGGATTTCCGGGGCGGCCTTCTGGGCGATGGTGCCGTCGAGCATAACGGCTACCTCGTCGGCGAGGCTCAGGGCCTCTTCCTGGTCGTGGGTAACGAAGATCGCCGTGGCGCCGGCGTCGGCGAGGATGTCCCGCATCTCCGCCCGCACGCGGACGCGCAGCGCGGCGTCGAGGTTCGAGAAGGGCTCGTCCAGCAAGACGACCTCCGGGCCTGGCGCGAGCGCCCGGGCCAGGGCCACCCGCTGCTGCTGCCCGCCCGAGAGCTCGTGGGGCATCCTGCCGCCGAGGCCGTCGAGGTGGGCGAGCGAGAGCACTTCTTCGACGCGCCCGTTGCGCTTCTTGCCGCCGGGGAGGCCGTAGGCGACGTTCTGGGCGACGGTGAGGTGAGGGAAGAGGGCGTAGTCCTGGAAGACCATGCCGACCTGCCGCTTCTCCGGCGGGACGCGGAGGTTCGGGCCGGCGACCGTACGGCCGCCGACCTCGATCGTGCCGGTCTCCGGGGTCTCGAAGCCCGCGATCAGGCGCAGCGTGGTCGTCTTGCCGCAGCCTGAGGGGCCCAGCAGCGCCAGCACCTCGCCCCGCTCCACTTCGAGGTCAACGCCGCGAACGGCGGCGACCGGCCCGTAGGAGCGGCCCACGCCCGTGAGGCGGACGGCGGCGCTCACTTCGCGCGCTCCCTGATGACCAGAAGGTAGAGCGGGACCGCCGAGATCCCGATCAGGAGCAGCGCCGGCGCCGCCGCCCTGGCAAAGAACGCGTCGCCCGTGGCGCCCCAGATCCTGGTCGCCAGGGTCTCGAACCCGGTCGGGCCGAGCAGCAGGGTTGCGGGCAACTCCTTCATCGTCGTCAAGAATACCAGGGCCGCGCCCGCGACGACGCCGGAGCCGGCGAGCGGCGCCGTGATGGTGGCCGCGACCCGCACCGGACCTCGCCCGAGGCCGCGCGCCGCCTCCTCCACGCTCGGCCTTACCTGCAACAGCGCCGAGCGGCTGGCACCCACGGCCTGCGGCAGGAAGTGGACGGTGTAGGCGAAGACGAGCAGGCCCAGCGTCTGGTAGGCCCACGGCGCGTAGTTGGCCCCGAAAAAGACCAGGGAGAGGGCGAGCACGATGCCGGGGAGCGCGTACCCGAGGTACGTCGTCTTCTCCACGAAACCGGAGATCCTGCCCCCGAACCTGACTGACAGGATCGCCACCGGCAGGGCCGCGAGAGCCGTGACCGCCGCGGCGAGCCCCGAGGCGTAGACGGAGCTCCACGCCGCGTTCCACAGCGGACGCAGCGGCTCGCCCTCGGCGAGGCCCCGGACGAGCCAGAAGGCCAGAACGCCCACGGGGGCCGCAAGCGCGAGCAGGACGACCGCGGCGCAGAACAAGAGCGCGGGCCACCGCCAGCGCCCGAGCGGGACCCTCGGGGCCGGCCTGGAGGCGGCGTTGCCGTGGTAGCGGGCCCGGCCGCGGGTGCGGCCCTCGACGAGCAATACCGCGACCGTGAGCGCGACCAGCATCAGCGCCAGGATCGCGGCTGGCGTCCGGTCGAAAGCGGAGCGGTACTGGATGTAGATCTCGTTGGAAAAGCTCTCGTACTGCAAAATCGACACGACCCCGAAATCGCTGAGGGCGTACAGCGCCACCAGCAGCGCCCCGGCCACGATGCCGGGCCTGAGCTGCGGCAGCGTCACGCGCAAAAAGGTCTCCCACGCCCCGCTGCCGAGGCTCCTCGCCGCCTCCTCCATCGCCGGGTCCATCCCCCGCAGCGCGCCCCTGACGGTCAGGAAGACGTAGGGGTAGGAGAAGAGCGTGAGGGCGAGGGCCGCGCCGGGGAAGCCGTAGATCTCGGGCAGCCGCTCCACGCCGAGCGGCTCCAACCAGCCCTGCAGCATCCCGCGGGGGCCGAGCACGCTAACGAGCACGAAGCCCCCGACGTAGGACGGTATAACGAGCGGCAGCGCCGCGAGCACGGCCCACGCCCGCCGGCCGGGGAGATCCGTGCGCGACGTCAGCCAGGCAAGCGGGACGGAGACGGCCACGGAGGCGGCCGTGACCACACCGGCGAGCAGCGCGCTGCGGCCGAGAACGGCCAGGGTGTCCCCGTCGAGGACGACCTCCGCGACGGGCTCCCACCCTCCCTCCAGGGAGCGGACGACCAGGTAGATCAGGGGCAGGGCCATCGCCGCCACGACGAGCCCCGCGAGCGCCCCGAGCAGGATCGGTGGACGGCGCCGCGGCTTCGCCCCGCGCCGCCCCGCCCCGACCGCCGCCGGCGTCGTCACCCTAGAGGACACCCGTCTCCTGCAAGAGCTCCAGCGTGCCGCCGAGGTCGTCGAGGTTGCTCAGGTCCACCTCGGGGCCCTGGGTCCCGGAGAGCGGCGGGAGCTCGTCGTTGATCTCGACCCCCTCCACGAGCGGGTACTCGTAGGTCTCGTCCGCGAAGTACTGCTGGGCCTCCTCGGAGAGCGCGAACTCCAGGAACTCCTGCCCGGCTTCCGGGTTCTCGGCCGTATCGAGGACGCCGGCCCCGGCGGCGAGCACGAGGGCGCCAGGGTCCCCGCCCTCAAGGTAGTAGTTGGCGGCGGGCAGGTCGTCCCCGCGCTCCTCTTTTACCTGGAAGAGGTAGTAATGGTTGACGAAGGCCACCTGAACCTCGCCGGAGGCCACGCCCTCGACGGCGCTCAGGTTGTCCGGGTAGACGAAGGGGTCGTTCGCCTGGATACCTTCGAGCCACTGCTGCGCCCGGTCCTCGCCTTCGAGGACCCGCAAAGCGGTCACGAAGGCCTGGAACGAGCCGTTGGTGGGGGCCCAGCCGATCCTGCCCTTCCACTTGGGATCGGTGAAGTCGAAGATGGAGTCGGGCAGGTCGCCCTCCTCAAGCTCCTCGGTGTTGTACGCGACGACCCTCGCCCGCCCGGAGGTGCCGACCCAGTCCCCGTCGTCGGCCTTGAACCTGGATGGGACCTTGCCCAGGATGTCGTCCGGCAGCTTCGTCAGGCGGCCCTCGTCGTCGAGCGCGCCAAGGGCGCCCGGGTCCTGGGCGAAGAAGAGGTCGGCCGGGCTATTCTCGCCCTCCTCGAGGATGGTCGCCGCGAGCTCGGCCGTGTCCCCGTAGCGGACCTGCACGTCCACGCCGCTGCGCTCCTCGAACTGCTCGAAGATGGGGCCGACGAGCTCCTCGCTGCGCCCGGAGTACACCACCAGCGACCCCTCGCCCGGCTTGAGCGCCTCCTGCGCCGTCGTCTCGCCGGTCGTCTCGGAGCCGTTGCCCCCCCCGGAGTCGCCCCCCCCAGAGTCGCCCCCGCCGCCGTCGCCCCCCTGCGGGGGCGGCTCGCCGCAGCCCGCCGCGATCAGGATAGTGAGCGCCAGCATACCCAGCACGAGAGCAGAGCTTGCCCGTGAGATCAAAGTCCCGTCCTCTCCAACGCCGGGCCACAACGACCCGGCGGAGATAGTCCTAATGACAATCGTTTGCAATAACCTCAGGTGGAGGGTAATCTACGGCGCTGTGGCGCGTCAAGTATTGGACGGGTTGTTTGTGAGCTGGGTCAAGGGGGGCGCGTGGGCCGGGTTCTGGTAACGGGCGCGGCGGGCTTTATCGGGTCGCACCTGGTGGACCGGCTGCTGGCCGATGGCCGGGAGGTCGTCGGCGTCGATGCCTTTACCGGGTACTACTCCCGGCGCACCAAGGAACGCAACCTGGAGTCGGCTCTTAGGAGCGACGGGTTCCGGCTGGTGGAGGGGGATCTACTGGACCTCGACCTCGACGGCGTTCTCGACGGCGTCGGCCACGTCGCGCACCTGGCCGCGGAGCCCGGGGTGCGACGGAGCTGGGGCCGGAACTTCCCGCGGTATCTCTCCCGCAACGTGGCCGCAACCGAGCGCCTGCTGGAGGCGGCCGGCAAGGCCGGGGGGACGAAGGTCGTCTACGCCTCTTCCTCCTCCGTCTACGGGTCGGACCCGGGTCACCCGGTGGACGAGGGGCACGCGCGTTGCCCGGCTTCGCCGTACGCGCTCTCCAAGCTCGCCGCGGAGGAGCTGGTGGGTTTGTACGGGAGGGAGCGGGGGGTGCCGGGGACCGTGCTCAGGTACTTCACCGTCTACGGCCCGCGCCAGCGGCCCGAGATGGCGCTCTCGCGCTTCCTGTTCTCCGCGCTGCGCGGAAGGCCCGTGGACGTGTTCGGCGACGGGGGGCAGCGGCGGGACATGACCTTCGTCGCCGACGCCGTCGAGGCGACCGTGGCGGCGCTGGAGGCGCCGGCCGGGGTGTACAACGTCGGGGGCGGGACGCGGGCGACGGTGGACGAGATGATCCAGGCCGTCCGGAAGGTGACAGGGGCCACCTTCGAGGTCCGCTATGGCCCCGAGGCCGAGGGCGACGTCCGGTCCACCTGGGCCGACTCCGGGCTCGCCGGGCGCGCCCTCGGCTACACGCCCCGCGTCGGCCTCGAAGAAGGCGTGGCCGCGCAGGCGGAGTGGGCCTCCCGCGCGCTCGTCGCCGCCCCGGCCTGAGAAGCGCCGTGCTGCAAGGGCTCCTGATCCTGGCGGCCCTCTACCTGCCGGGCCACTTCCTCGGCCCCCGGCTCGCCCGCAAGGACGACGGCCTCGCCGAGCTCTCCCTGCTCCGCCTCTTCGCCTCCCTAGCCCTCGCCGCGCCCCTGCTGACCCTCCTCGCCCTGGCCGGATGGTTCACCGCCCCCGTCATAGTCGGCAGCCTCGCGGTCCTGGCCGTTGGGGCTTTCGTCTTCCGGCGCGGGGGCGGCTTGGGCGGCCGGGGCACCTACTGGGACCTCGGGGCGCTCGTGGTCGTTGCGGGAAGCTTCGGGCTCTACTGCCGGCCGGCGGAGTACGTCCTCAACAGCCGCGACCCGGGGGTGTACTTCCTTTTCGCGGACAAGCTGGCCAGAACCGGGGCTTTGTTGCACCGGGACCCGCTCGTCGGGGCCGTGGCCTCGTTCCATCCTTTTCTAGAAGGGAAGAAGTACCCGGGGTTCTACGTGTACGGGCAGGACCTGATCGTGCCGCAATTCTTCCCCGGCCCGTTCGCTTTTCTGGGCCTTGGGGATCTGATCTGGGGCACCTGGGGCACCCTCCTGGTCGTGCCCGTCATGGGCGCCCTCTCCGTCGGCGCCGCCTACGCGCTCGGAAGCGAGCTCTTCGGCCGGTGGGCGGGGCTCTTGGGTGCTGCGCTTCTCGCGGCGGGGTACGCCCAGGTCTGGTGGGCCCGACACCCGTCGAGCGAGGTGATGACCGCGCTTCTGGTCCTCGCCGGGCTGTGGTTCGCGGTGCGCTTCGTGCGCGGCGCCGGGCCGTTGACGGGCGTCTTCGCAGGCCTCCTGCTCGGGGGCGTCATGCTCATCCGGGTTGACGCCTTTCTAGCCGCGGCCGCGATCCCCGTTCTCTTCGGCCTCGACCTTCTCGCCCGCCGCCCCCTCGGGCGGTGGCTCTACCCGGGCGTGCCGCTCGTCACCTTCGCCGGCCTCACGCTCCTGTACCTCAACACCCTCGGGTCGCGCTACCTGTACGTGATCTACACCGAGCACGGCCTGAGGGAGGCCATAGCCCTGGCCCCGTACGCAGCGCCGTTCCTACTGGCCCTGGTCGCCGCCGTGCTGTACGTGAGGCGCCGGTGGGGCACGGCCATCGGATCGTACCTCGAGGCGTGGGGCGCGCGGATCTCCCTCGTCGGGGCAGTCGGCGCGGCCCTCGTGGCCCTCTGGGCCTACTTCGTGCTGCCGGTCCCTTGGGAGACGCTGCCGGACGGGTCCAGGGACTTCGACGCCTACCGGGCCCAGATCCTCGTCCGCCTGGTCTGGTTCGTGACGCCGCCCGTCGCCGCCCTCGGGCTCGTCGGTTTCGTCCTGGCGGCCCGCCGGATGGACGCCGGGCGGGCGCTGCTCTTCGGGGCGTTTCTCGCCTTCGGGGCGCTGTACGCGGCGATCCCGAACGTGGCGCCGGACCTGCCCTGGGCGACCCGGCGTTTCGTGCCCGCCGCGTTCCCGATCCTGGCCCTCCTCGCCGCCCACGCCACCGTCGAGATCGGGGGCACTATCTCCCGCCTCTCGAACGGGCGAACCGGCGCCGTCGCCTCCGGGGCCCTGGCGGCCCTGGCCCTATCCTGGACGGCCTACACCACGCTCCCCATCCTGGCCTTCCAGGAGCTCGACGGGGCCGTGGCCGCCTTCGACCGGATCGAGAAGAAGATACCAACCGCCGAAACCGTCTACATGGAGATGCCCGAGGGCTACGACGTCACCGCCTCGACCTTCGAGTACCTCTACGGCCGTCCCGTCCTTCCCTACGACCGGGACCGCTTCGTGCGGGAGGTGGACGAGCTTCAGGAGGCCGGCCTGCTCGACGACGCCGTCTACGTCACCACCGACGGCGGCCCGGCGCCCCTGCTCGCGGACTGGAATTTCCGGGAGGTGGCGAAGGCCGGTTTGGACCTTCCGAGGCTCGCCGCCGTGGAGAAAGAGCTGCCCACGGTAAAGGAGGCGCTCCGCCTGGACTACCGCGTCTTCCGCGTGGAGGAGGAACGGTGAGGTTCCAGGCACCGGCGATCGGGTTTGGTTCGCGTTATCAGGCCCGGCCGAAAAGTCCCTCGCCGACGTAGCCGCCCTCTGCCGCGCCGGGCGGGCAGGCGAAGAGGGCGCTCGCGGTGTGGCGGATGTACTCGTTGAGCCGGTCGTTGGCGGCGAGGCGCTGCTGGAGAGGGACGAACTGCTTGCGCGGGTCGCGCTGGAAGCAGATAAAGAAGAGGCCCGCGTCCAATTGGCCGCGCTCGGCGTCGAAGCCGTCGGTGAAGGAGTAGCCGCGGCGCAGTATCTTCTCCTCGTCGCTCTGCCGCGCGAGGCGGACGTGGGCGTCCTCGGCTATCAGGGGCTCCCCGTTTTCGTCCTTTGCCTCCAGGTCCATGGGGTCGAACTCGTCCCTCTTGCCGATGGGGGCGCCGCTGTACTTGTGACGGCCGATGCTGGCCTCCTGCTCGCCCAAAGAGACGCGGTCCCAGACCTCGATGAGCATCCGGATCCTGCGCGCCACGAGGTACGTTCCTCCCGCCATCCACGCCGGCCCCTCGCCCTCGGGCACCCAGACGTGCCGGTCCATCAGGTCCTCGTCCTCGGCCTTTATGTTGCTGGTGCCGTCCTTGACGCCCATCAGGTTTCGCGGTGTGGCCTGCGTCTTGCTGGTGCTCGCGGTGCGCCCGAACCCGAGTTGGCTCCAGCGCACCACGGCGGCCCCGCGCGAGATCCTGACGAGGTTCCGCACGGCGTGGAACGCCACCTGCGGGTCGTCGGCGCACGCCTGCACGCACAAATCCCCGCCCGACCGGCCCTCGTCGAGCACGTCGCCCGTCAACGGTGGCAGGGGTGCTAACGCCCCCGGCATCGCCCCCGCGAGCCCGAAACGGTCCTCGCCGTCCTTCTCGAAGAGCGTCGGCCCGAAGCCGAACGTGAGCGTGAGCCTGGCGGGGGAGAGGCCGAACGCCTCCCCGGTGTCCTCCGGGGGCATGAACTCGCTCTTGTTCTCCTCGCCCGCCGGTCGACCCGCCGTCATGCGCGCCGCGGCCTCCGTCCAGGCCCGCAAGACCTCCCGCACCTCCGAGGGGTCTTGCGTTACGAGATCCAGGGCGGCGAAATGCAGGTGCTCTTGCTGCGCCGTCGCTATGCCAGCCTGGTGGTCGCCGCGGAACGCGACCGTCTGCAAACCGGGCAGCGCGGTTGGCCCGTCACCGGCGTCGCGGGCCTCCGCGGCCCCCCGGAGCGCGGCGTGGCCGCCCGCGCCGAGGGCCAGCCCCGCCCCGGCGGCACCCGTGACCCGGAAAAGGTCCCTGCGGCTGATCTTCTTGCTACCGCTCAAGACGCCGGCCTCCTCAACCTTCCAGCACCTGCCCGACCCGCGAGAGCGGTTCGGCCAGGGCGTCCACCTTCTGGCTCAGGGCGCGGCGGTCGGCCTCGTCTAGCTTCTCATAAGAGACCCAACCGTCGCCCCGCTGGTACTGCTCGAGCTCCTCGTAGACCCCGTCGAAGCCCTCCGTGACCTCGTTCGCCAGGGTGATGTCCTCCCCGGCGACCTCCGGCTTGAGCTCCTCGAAGGCGACCTCGGAGCCCTCGATGTTCGCTTTTATGTCGTATAGGTCGGTGTGCGAGTAGCGGTCCTCCTCGCCCGTGATCTTGCCCGCCGACACCTCGTTGAGCAACTCCACCGAGCCCGTGACGAGGTCCGCGGGCTCGAGCTCGACGGTCTCGACCTCCTCGCGCAGGTTGGTCACGTCCTGCATGAGCTGCCGCGCGTACTCCTCCTGCCCCTCGGTGGTGCCGCGCACCCAGAGGGCCTTCTCTATCCTGTGAAACCCGCGCCACTCATCAGCGGGCACGTCGCCCTCCCTGGCGTCGATGTTCGGGTCGTAGTCCCCGAGCGAGGCCGCTATCGGCTCGATCCGCTCCCACGGCTCCCGCGTCGGCCCAAAGAGCCTCTTCGCCTCCTCCACGTCGCCGGCCAGCACCGCATCCGTGAACGCCCCCGTCCGCCTCTCCAGAAGCGCCGTTTGCTCCACCACGTACTCCTCGTACTCGTCCGCCGCCGCGCCCAACTCCGGGCCACCCCCGACGTCCACGGCCGTCGTCCCCTCCGAAGTCGTCTCCCCGGAGGTCGTCTCCCCGGAGGTCGTCTCCCCGGAGGTCGTCTCCTCGGAGGCGGCCTCCCCGGCCGTCTCCTTCTTGGCCCCCTGGCCGTCCCCGCCGGAACCGCCGTTCTCGGGGGGGGCCTGCCCGCAACCCGCCACCGCCACTACGGCCAACGCCGCGAACGACGAGGCGCCCAACCACCGGCGCCAGGACATGATGAAGTTGCCAACGATCTTTGCCGGCATGACCCGCCTCCTGATATTAATGACAATCATTTGCAATAGTTTCGGGACAAAGGTAATGTACGGCGAGGTTGTTGGTCAAGAGTCGGGCGGGGATATTGTGAGGCAGATCAAATACGGGGAGGGCCCGGCACGATCGCCGCGGCGGGGTGGCGGCCTTCGGTGGACTGCGTGAAGGCGGCGTCGGGGTTCGAGATCCTGGCCGCCCGCTTGTGGAACGTGCTCAACGAGGGCAAGTCGTTCCATCCGGTCTTCGTCCTCGGGGTCTTCTTGCTGCTCCACGTGGGGGAGGTTTTCGGGGCGGGCTTCTGGGGCCGGGCGTTGCCGGCGCTCTTGATCTTGGTCCCGCTCGTGGTCGTCTTTGTGCGTTACGATTTTCCCCTCAAGCTGCGTTGGGCGCTGTGGGTGTTTCTGGCGGCGTTCGTGCTCGTCTTCCGGTTCGTGGACGTGGGGGCGCTGGCGCTCGCGCTCGGGCTCTACGTGTTCTTTACAGTCTTTTTCTGGGGCACCTTCTACTACCACCTGCGCACGGGGGCGCCGAGGACCAACTTCGTCCGGTTCTGGAGGCTCGTGCTGGAGAACCCCGACTCGACGAGCGGGAACTTTCTGGAGCAGGTGCCGAAGGCGCTGCTCGTTCTGTTCGCGCTGGAGTACCTGGTCTCGGCGCCGCTCTCGGCTGGACGGGCCGGGGCGATTTTGGCTTTCACGGTTGCGGTTGGGGTCGGCGGGTGGTGGGTGCACCGGCGGTTCTTCGACTGGAAGCCGGTGTATCCGGCCGAGCCTACGAAGGTGGTCAACCGCGGCGGGGCGTTGGCGAAGCGCGTGATCGTGGTGGTCATAGACGGGTGCCGGCTGGACAGGTTCAACGAGGCCGAGAAGCCGTACCTGGAGAGGATGATGGCGGACGGGACGGTCTACGAGTCGGTGGAGACCGTCTACCCCGCGAGGACGGTGGTGTGCTTCTCGTCCATGCTCACGGGGGCGGCGCCTGAGAAGCACGGGATAACTTCGAACCTGGTCCTGAAGCTCGGCCTGAAGGTCGAGAGCGTCTTCGACGTGCTGCGCCGGTCGGGCAAGAAGGGGCGTCTCGTAGGTATCGCGCACCTAATAGACGCCTTTGGGGATGACGTGGCGAGCGTGACAAGCGTGGCCCACAACGACAAGATCGACGGCAACCTCATCGCCGCCGGGCGGCGCGAGCTCGAGGAGCACGATCCCGAGCTCCTGGTCCTGCAGCTATTGGCCGTGGACCAGAACGGGCACGTGCGCGGCACCCGGTACCCGGAGTACGTGGAGCGCATCGAGATCACGGACAACCTCATAGAGGGCTTCATGTCCTGGTGCGAGGAGAAGGGTTTCCTCGAAGATACCGCCGTCGTGCTGATGGCCGACCACGGCCAGGGCATCGGCATCGGCGCCCACGGCCACCTCTCCGAGGGGGAACGCTTCGTCCCGTTTGCCATGTGGGGCAGCGGCGTAAAGCCCGGGCAGACGGTAACGGCGCCCGCCTCCGTCATGGACCTCGGGCCGACCATCTGCTACCTCCTCGGCGTCGAGCCGCCGGCGGGCTCCACGGGCCGGGTACTGGAGGACGCGCTGGAGGGTGCCGGGTGAGGACGGTCGCCGTCGTGATCCCGGCCAAGGACGAGGAGGCCACCATCGGGGAGCTCCTGGACGGCATCGCGCGCGTTTCGGTGCCGGGTCACGACCTCCGACCCATAGTCGTGGACGACGGCTCGGTGGACCGCACGGCCGAGATAGCCCGCCTGCGGGGCGCCTTGCTGGTAACCCACCCCGAGAACAGGGGCCTCGGCGCCGCGGTGCGGACGGGCCTGCGGGTCGCGGTGGAGGCGGGCGCCCGCGCCGTCGCCTACCTCGACGCGGACCTGGAGTACTCGCCCGAGGACATCCCGCGCCTGCTCGAGCCCATCTTCGCCGGCCGGGCGGACTACGTGCTCGGCAGCCGTTTCCTCGGCGGGGTGAGGGGGATGCGCCTGTACCGGCGGGTCGGCAACCACGCCTTCACCGCGCTGCTCTCGGCGCTCACGGGACGGAAGATTACCGACGGGCAGACGGGGATGCGCGCCTTCTCCCGGGAGGCGGCCGAGAGCGCCGAGATCGTGCACGACTACAACTACGCCCAGGTGCTGACGCTCGACCTCCTGCGCAAAAATTTCAGGCTGGAAGAAGTGCCGATCCGGTACAAGGTCCGCCAGCACGGCGAGTCTTTTATCCGGTGGAGCTACCCCGCGAAGGTCCTGCCCGCCATCTGGCGCGAGCTGCGCAGCCCCTGAGAACGAGCACGCGAGGGCGCTTCGCGAGCGCGCCCTGGGCGTCGCGGTTACTCCTTCAGGTTCTCGACGACGGCGTCCGTCATCCCTTCGGTGTTCGCCTCGCCGCCGAGGTCGCGGGTCCTGGTGCCGGAGGCCAGGGTGTCTTCGAGGGCGGCGAGGATCTTCTTTCCCGTCTCCGGGTGGCCGGCGTGCTCCAGCATGAGGGCGGCGGCCCAGATGGCGCCCGCGGGGTTGGCGACGCCCAGACCTGCGATGTCCGGGGCGGAGCCGTGGATGGGCTCGAAGAGGGAGGGGAACGTCCCTTCCGGGTTGAGGTTCGCCGACGGGGCGATGCCGATGGCGCCCGAGACGGCGGCCGTGATCTCCGAGAGAAGGTCCCCGAAGAGGTTGGAGCCCACGATGACGTCGAACCGCGCCGGGTCGAGCACGAGCCGGGCGGCGAGGGCGTCCGCGTGCATCAGGGAGGCCTCCACGTTCGGGTACTCTTGCGCTATCTCGTTGAAGATCTCGTCGAAAAACGGCATCGTGATGCTGATGCCGTTTGACTTCGTGGCGCCCACGAGAAGGCCGCGCCTCCCCTTCGCCTCCTCGAAGCCGTAGCGGATTATTCGCTCGACGCCGCGACGGGTAAAGATGCTCTCCTGGACCGCGATCTCGTGCGGCGTATCTTTGTAGATGCGTCCCCCCGAGTCCGAGTACTCGCCTTCGGTGTTCTCCCGCACCACGGTGATGTCGAGGTCTTGCGGGTGGGAGAGCGGGCTCTCTACGCCGCGCAGCAGGCGGGCGGGGCGCAGGTTCACGTACTGGTCGAAGCGGCGCCTGATGGGGAGGAGGAGGCCCCACAGGGAGACGTGGTCGGGCACGGTCGGCCAGCCGACGGCGCCGAGGTAGATCTCGTCGAACCCCCGCAGCGTCTCTATCCCGTCCTCGGGCATCATGCGCCCGTGCTCCAGGTAGTACTCGCAACCCCACTCGAACTCGGTGAAACGCAGGTCCAGCGACGAATCCGCCGCCGCCTCCATGACCCGCATCCCGGCCCGAACCACCTCGGGGCCTATCCCGTCCCCGCCTATGACCGCCACGTTTACCATCCGCCCATGCTAGCAACCGGCCGCGCTCCGGTCCAACCGGGGCACGATATAATCCTTTGCGGGCTGGAACGAGAAGAGGAGAGGACCGTGCCTAGAGCCACGCTGAACGGCGTTACCCTGGCGGAGAGCGACCGGACCGAGGTCGTCGAAGGTAACCACTACTTCCCGCCCGACTCGGTCAGGATGGAACTTTTCCGCGAGAGCGACACGACTACCCACTGCCCGTGGAAGGGCGACGCGAGCTACCTGAGCGTCGAGGCGGACGGTGCCGTCGACGAGGACGTTGCCTGGTACTACCCCCAGCCGATGGACGCCGCGAAGAACATCAAGGACCACGTCGCCTTCTACGGAAACAAGGTCGAGGTGGCGGGTTAGGTCGGCTCCCGGAGAGCTGGCCGCCCCCAACCACTTTCCGTTGCCGCGGGCGGCGGGGAGAGGAGGTTAGTCGTGAACGGAAAGAGGACGCGCGAACGCAGGGAGGCGGCCGAGAGGTTCGACGCGGCGACGCGGGAATCCTACATGGCCGCCGTGGACCAGGCCTTCGAGGTGCGGAAGAGCGGGGCGAAGCTCTCGCGGGCCTTTTTCGAGAACTGGGTGCAGACGCTGGAGGAGGGGGTGGAGATCAACCGCCGCGCGCTTGAGGGCCTCCAACAGATCGCCGCCGAGCAGCGGGAGGTTTTCTACGGTCTCTCCCGGGAGTCTCTGGGCGCCTACGAGGAGTTCGTGGGTTCGCTCGGCGTCTACGAGGCGGAGATCTCCGGGAGGACGGGGCCGGACGGCGACCCCTGAGCCCGCGCGGCCTTGCAGGTTGGCCCTCGACCCTATAGATTAAAGGGAGCAAGCGAAGCGACGGGAGTTGCGCCAGCGGTTCATGCAAGAAGAAGAGGTCCCAAAGACCGTCTCTAAAGCGACCCCGTACCCCAGCTACCGCGACGTGAACCCTTTAGCGGCCGGCGTGTTGCGTCGTAACGGCGTCAAGTCCTGGACAAAGCCGGCGCCTTCCCTCTATCCCCACCAGTGGAGCTGGGACTCCGCGTTTATCGCGCTAGGCCTCGCCCACGTGGACAACCGCCGGGCGACGGGCGAGCTCGAGGCGCTCTTCTCCGCGCAGTGGAAGACCGGCAAGGTGCCCCACATCGTCTTCAACCCCGAGGCGCCCCCGAAGAGCTACTTCCCGGACGCCGAGCGCTGGAACTCCCAGGGGCTCTCCGAGAACGCGCCGGCGGGGCCGCGCACCAGCGGCCTGTGCCAGCCGCCGGTCCACGCGCTGGCGGTGCGCAGGATCTGGGAGACCGCCCAGGACAAGGACGAGCGCGGCATCGAGGCCGCGAAGAAGTTCCTCACGGGCAACTACCCTCGCCTCTTCTCCTGGCACCGCTACCTGGCGACCGCCCGCGACCCGGAGGGCTCGGGGCTCGTCACCATCTACCACCCCTGGGAGAGCGGGACGGACAACTCCCCGCGCTGGGACGCGCCGCTCTCGCGCATCGCCATCGGGGAGGTCCCGACCTACACCCGCTACGACGTCCAGCACGTCGCCGACGCCTCGCACCGCCCGACGGACGAGGAGTACGACCGCTTCCTGTGGCTGCTGGAGCTGCTCAAGCGGGCGCGCTACGAGGAGATCGACATCTACGGCTCGCACCCGTTTCTGGTCAAGGACGTGCTCTTCAGCGCGATCCTGGTGGCGGCGAACGAGGCGCTGCTTGAGATAGCGGGCGTCGTCGGGGCGCCGGCTGGGGAGCGGGCGCAGGTCGAGGCCTGGATAGAACGCGGCAAGGAGGGCCTCGAGGGGCAGTGGGACCCGGCGCTGGGGCTCTGCGTGGACCGCGACGTGCTCACCGGCGAGTCGCTGCGGGTGCGCACGGTGGCCGGCTTCGCGCCCCTGATCTCCGGCGGCCTGGGGGAGAAGCGCCTGGGGGACATGCTCAGATCCCTGGACTCCCCGGACTTCGCCGGGAGCCCCTCCCTCCACAGGCCCCTCCCGCCGAGCACGAGCCCCGGGGAGCCCGGCTTCCACCCGCGCAGCTACTGGCGTGGTCCCGTCTGGCCGGTGGCAAACTGGCTGCTGTGGTGGTCCCTGCTGCGGGCCGGGGAGCCCGAGCGCGCCGCCTCCCTGCGCCACCACACCCTCGAAGAGCTGGCCGAAAGCGGCTTCGCCGAGTACTTCGAGCCCTTCACCGGCGAGGCGCTCGGCTCGGGCGAGCAGTCCTGGACCGCCGCCATCGCCCTCGACATGCTCGCCACCGAGAACGGCGTCGTCTGACCCTCCACGGACCCCGCCCCAGGCCGGCAGGCAAAAAAGCAGAGAGCTTGGGGCGATGATCCGGTTTCGCCGGTTGGCTCGTATGGGTAAATGAGATCTTTCATGCGGCGAATTACCACCATCAACGGGCGCTACGCAACCTCCGAGCTTCTGGGCGGCGGAGGCATGGCGCAGGTGTTCCTGGCCCGCGACGAGGTTCTCGAGCGGGACGTTGCCGTAAAGGTGCTCCGCGAGCAGTACGCGGAGGATGAGGAGTTCGTCGAGCGTTTCAGGCGCGAGGCCCTGGGCGTCGCGTCGCTCTCCCACCCGAGCATCGTCCAGGTCTACGACCGGGGTGTCTCAGAAGACGGGCGCTACTACATAGCCATGGAGTACGTGCCCGGCGGGACGCTCAAGGATCGCATCGTCAGGGATGGGCCGCTGCGCCCGGAGGCCGCCTCGGCCGTGGCCGTCCAGATCGCGGACGCCCTGGGCGCCGCGCACGAGCGGGGCCTGATCCACCGCGACGTGAAACCGCAGAACGTCCTCGTGACCGCCTCGGGGAACGTGAAGGTGGCCGACTTCGGCATAGCGCGGGCCGCGGCGGCGGAGGCGATCTCCGGGACGAGCGCGGTCCTTGGCACGGCGAGGTACATGTCGCCCGAGCAGGCGATGGGCCGGGAGGTTGGCCCCCCGGGCGACCTCTACTCGCTCGGCGTGGTCCTCTACGAGATGCTCACCGGCGCCGTGCCCTTCGAGGCCGACACGCCGGTCGCCGTCTCCATGAAGCACGTCAACGAGGCGCCCCGCCCCCCGGGAGAGCTAAGGGATGACGTTCCCGGAGAGCTCGAAGCCGTGGTCCTCAGGCTTCTTGCCAAGGACCCCGGGGACCGGTACGCGAGCGCCGCCGCGCTCGTTGCCGATCTGGATCGCGCCGCCAACGGGCTCGTCCCGGCGGGCGAGACGGGGCGAGAGGCGCAGACCGAGCGCCTGGGAGCCGCGCCGCAAGGTCCGGCCTCTGACGGGCGCCGACCACGCCGGAGGTCGGCGAGGCTCCTGGTCCCGCTGGCTCTCCTGGCCTTGCTGGGAGCCGCCGGCTGGGGCCTCCTCGCGGGCCCGAACCCGGGAGAGATCGTGGGCGCCCTCGAAGGCGTAACGGATCGGGCACGCGCCGAGGCCGAGGAGGTCCACCGCGCCGTCTCCCCCTCGGAAGTGAAGGTCCCCGACGTAGAGGAACTCGACGAGGCGGCGGCGCGAAAACGCCTCGACGAGGCTGGGCTGGGGATGGTCCCCCGGGACCGGAGGAGCGAACAAGAAGAGGCCGGGCAGGTGATCGAGCAGTCGGTCCCCGGCGGGGAGAAAGTCGAAGAGGGCTCCAGGATACTGCTCGCGATCAGCTCCGGACCGGGCCCCGGCGGCCAGCAAGGATCTGCCCCGAACCCCGCTTTGGACCCCGCCCCCAACGACCAACCAGAGAGCCCCGAAGAACCCGCCGGATCCGGTGGGACCAGCGACCCGCCAAACCCGGCGGACGTCGGAGGTACGGGCTCCGGCGCGGGCTCCGCCTCGCCCTCTCCCGAGCCCACCCCAGGCACCGCCCCCGACCCCGGACAAGAGGCAGACGAGGCCCCTCCCGCCTCGGCCGAGTCGCCGTCACCCGAGCCGGCGCCGCGAGAGGCTCCTGCACCGGCGCCGTCCTCGCCGGCACCATCTTCACCGGAGCCCGCGTCGCCGTCCCCCGCGTCTCCGGAACCGTCCTCGCCCGAGCCGTCGCCTGAGCCGTCGCCTGAGCCGTCGCCCGAGCCGTCGCCTGAGCCGTCGCCTGAGCCGTCGCCTGAGCCCGCGCCCCCGGAGCCAGCTTCGCCCGCCCCGTCCTCGCCCGAGCCCGAGTCGCCCGAGCCCGAGTCGCCCGAGCCCCGGGATTCCTCGGCGCCGCCGGCCTCCACCGGGCCTTCATCCGTCGAGGCCGAACCGGCGGAGTCTCCTGCGCCGGAGGACGAATAGCCTGATGTCGGACGGGACGTAACGGTTGCGCGTAGCCGATCGGCCGCGCGCGTCGCGGGACGCCGACCTAAGGAACCGACGGCTACGGTGGGGGATGGGGGAGAGGCCGGGGTGACCCCGGTTCTGTTTCGTCCAATACGATTGTTTTTTGGCTGATAGGAAGGGTGGCGCCTGGTGAACGTGCCCGGTTGGTTGCGCGAGCTTGTGGAGTGTTCTGATCGGGACTCTGCTTCGTACCGCTCCGGCGCGTACAAAGAGGCCCACATGAAGCTCTAGTGGTCGACGGAGCTGGCGTGCACCTGGTAAACCCGGCCACGGTCACCGGGCTCTCTCGAAAAAGCGCGATAGAACCCGCAGTTATCAACGAGGTTCAAGTTGGCTGAAGTTGTAGGCGTGACGATAGACGCAGGCGGACGATATTAGGGCAATAGATCGACCGTCTGGTTGCGGCCCCGCCATCGATCTGGTCGGCATCGCCGATGGGGGTATGACCCGTTAGGGTTACCTACGCCGGGGCCTCTCCCCGGCCGAGCCACTCGTCCCTGCGCTCCTTGAGCCAGGTGGTGCGTAGGCGGTTCGCGGCGATCCTGGCCGGCATGTCCTCCGGCTGGAGGTCCTCCAGGGGTTTGTAGACGGTGTTGCCGCCGCTCATCAGCGCCACGAGGCCCCGCTCGGCCTGGGTCTGGTCGTGGGCGGCCAGGCGCTGCAACATGACCGGGAGCTCCCCAGGCAGCGGCGCACCAAGATGCTTGGCGAGCTGGCCGTCCCGGCGCAGCTTGATCTCGCGCCGCTCCGTCTCCATGAACTCCCGCCAGAGCGTTTCCTGATCCTCGGCCTTCTGCCTCTTTGACTCTATGCGCTTGCGTACGAGCTGCTGCTGGCGCTCGACGTCCTCCCAGGCTTCCTCGAGCCCGAGCCGCCCGTCCTCCGGGACCTGGCCCACCGCCTCCGGCTCAGGACGCCTCTCTTCCGCTAGACCGCGATCTCCGTTTGGCACCGGCGAAACCCTTCTTTCGTCCACGGGCCCGGTCTCCACCGTGGAGCACGTCCGAACCCGCATATATAAGTAGACCGTAAGGGCCGCCTCGGCTCCGTCGCGAGGCAGCCAACCGCTCAATTAATAAGCATTGTATCATGGAAGGGGCTGTTTGCCGCCCGGCGGTTGCGCCGCTAACCTCCGCGTATCTCTACCTCGGCCTCTATCTCGACCGGGATTCCAAGGGGCAGCTCCGCCAGGCCGACCGCGGAGCGGGCGTGGTCCCCGGTTTCGGGGCCGTAGAGGTCCAGGATCAGGTCGGAGAACCCGTTGATGACGTTGGGCTGCCGGTCGAAGCCCGGCGCGGAGTTGACCATCCCGAAGACCCTGAGCCACGCGCCTACCCGGTCGAGATCGCCGAGTTCCCGCTTGAGGCTGCCCAGGATGGACAGCGCCGTCATCCGCGCCGCCTCGTAGGCCTGCTCCTCTGAGACCTCCGCGCCGACCTTGCCGAGCGGCCCCGCGACGGAGCCGTCGGGGTTCAGGGCGCCGTGGCCGGAAACGTACGCCCGGCCGCCGCGCGCCCGTACCCACGCGAAGGGCAGCACGAGCCCCGGCGGGGTCTTCATCGGCCCCGGCAACACGAGCCCGCGCTCTTCGAGCTTCTCTTCGATCTGCACGATCCGTTCCTCCTTGTATCCGGTGTTTTGTCGGTCCTTCCGCCTGTAAAAGGTTAACCGCTCCGCCTTCTGCGGCGCGACCTCACACCGGCGAGAAGGCCGCCGGGAGCATCGACAGCGTCAGGAGGGCGAAGCCGGTGATGGAGAGGGTGCGCGGCCAGTTGTAGCGGACGAGCTCCCGGATCACCTTCTCCTGCTTGCCGCCGCCCTCCAGCCTGGCGTGGCGCGGTATCTCCAGCGCCACCGTGACGATCAAACCCACGAGCCCGCACGCGAAGTTCGCCAGCACCATCCACAACGGCACCGAGTCGGGCCTGAGAAAGACCAGCGCTGCCGGAACCAGGAAGCTGGCGAAGCCCGGCAGGATGACGGGCAGCGGTATGCGCGAGCTGTAGAACCTGTGGTAGCGGACGTACCCGTCGGCCCCGACCTTTTGGAACAGGGGGTAGACGACGATCTGGACGAACCAGATCTGGCCGGTGACGTAGAAGATGAGCGGCGTCCAGAACAACAGCAACCAGTGGGCGGCATCCATCGCTTCCTCCTTTACGCGTCCCGCATCCGTCCGTCGGGGCCGATAGGCAAGCCGGCCGCCTCCCGCAGGGTGACGACGACCTCCTCCGGGGCGTTGCGGGTCACTATGTACTCCAGCGGCTCGCCGCCCGCTGGGAAGCCCACCAGGTGCGCGAGGTCCGCCGGTATGTAGACGAAGTCGCCCGGGCCCGCCTCCAGGTGCTCGTCCATGTCCTCTCCCGCGTAGGCGTAGCCGCGACCGCGCAGGACGTAGTCGGCGGTCTCGCAGTTTGTGTGCGCGTGCAGGTCGGAGTGGGCCCCGGCGGCACGGTGTACCTCGCCATGAAGATGTCCCCCGATCCGACGGTCTGCCGCGAGGCCGCGGCCAGGCCGAGAACGCCCTGCGGCGCCGCCTGGCCTTCGGGGCGCGTCCGGACGCGCTTTATCCCTTTCCCCTCGACGAGGGGCGACGCCAGGCCGCCTCCCGATCCCCGGTTGCCGTCCATCTCCGCGCTCATCTTCTCTCCTCTCTGTTTTGGCGTGGTCTCCGGCCTCGCAGAACCCGTACGTTCCGGTGCTACGCGAGGCCCGGAAGGGCTCCCCCGCTTCCCCAAGGACGTGGTTTGATCTCGAAGTAGGCGACCCCGGGAGGGGCGGGCACGATCTTGCCGATCGGCTTCGCCCCGAGCCTCTCGACGACCCGTGTCGAGGCGGTGTTCGCCTCGTCGGTCGCGACGAGCACCCGCCGGAAGCCCGCCTCTTCCAGGGCGTGGCGCGCCACCGCGCTGGCGGCCTCGGAGGCGAACCCGTGGCCCCACCAGGGGGGAAGGAGCCCGTAAGTCAGCTCCGGCTCCCCGACGCCCTCGACGACGAAGAAGCCGCAGAACCCGATCAGGCCGTCCGCGTTGTGCCGGCAGATGCCGAACAAACCGACGCTTCCGCCGGCGAAAGCCCGCCCGCTGCGCCCGACCAACGCCCGGGCGGTCTCCATCGAGACCGGCTCGCCGTCGAACAGGTAGCGTGCGACCTCGCGGTCGTTGCAGAGGCCGTGGAAGTCGGCCGCGTCGCCGGCTGCGAGCGGTCGCAGGACGAGGCGCGCCGTCTCGAGCACGGGCGGGGTTTTCGAGGAAGATCCCGGCGCGACCATCGGCGGCCTCTTCGGCGTCCTATGCGCCATCGCGGGGTGGGCCGGGGGCGGGAACCGCGTCGGCGATGACGCCGAGTTGGCGCATCGCGCCGAGGTCGTCGCGGACCACCCGGTGCTCGACGGCCTTGCCGTCCCGCAGGCGGTAGACGTGGATCTCGTTTACCTCGATCCTCCGACCCGTGGGCGGGATGCCCATGAACTTGCCCCCGCGCGTGCCGGTAAGCTTGACCCGCGCCATGACCCGATCGTCCTCGGCGAAGACGTCCTGCACCTCGTGGCGGCTGTCCGGGAAGGCCGCCGTGACCATCCGGACGGTGCCCTTCATCTCCTCGGGGCCGAACGGGTGGGCGGTGAGGCCGGTATCGTAGTTGAGGCCGCCCTCGGCGATGAGCTCGTCCGCGACCCGGAGGTCCCTCCCGTCCCACAGCTCCTCGTAGATGCGCCGCACGATGGCCTTGTTCTCTACCGTAGACATCGGGTTGACTCCTTCCTTGGTTCGGTCTTGCCTAGTTGCCGTTCTACGCTAACCCGGGCCCGCCGCGGCGCATATTGCAGAAATCTGCCATTCTTCCGCCCCCGGGTCCACGAACGGCCGAAAAGTGGTCCATTTAGGCGATGCGCGGCCCCTGTGTCGCGCTACGATGACCCCCGCAACGAGAGCGTTAAGAGCGGGAGAAGGGGACCATGACGGGCGGCGTGGCGGTCGAGCACGAGCGGGCTTTAGCGGAGGTCCGGCGGATCACTTCGGCGGGGCTGGAGGGTCCGGAGCTGTTGCGGCGGGTGGCGGAGGGGCTGCGGCGCGCGGTGCCGTTCGACGCCTACTGCGCCTCCACCGTGGACCCCGCCAGCAACCTCATGACGCACGGCATCGCCGAGGGCATGGACGGGGGGAGCGGCGACGAGGGCGAGACCTTCCTGGACCGCGTCTACTTCGAGGAGGACCTGCACCAGACCCGCGCTATGCTCCGCGAGGGCCGCCCGGTGCAGCTCCTCTCCCGGTCCACCGGGGGCAGGCTCGACCGCAGCCTGCGCTACCGCGAGCTCCTGAGGCCCCTGGGGTTCGCCCACGAGCTCGGCGGCATCTTCGCCGACGGGAGCGCCTGGGGCGGGATGGACCTCATCCGCGGCGCGGACGTGCCGGACTTTACCGACCGCGAGGTCGCGCTCGTGCGCCGGGTCGCCCCGCACGTGGGCGCGGGGCTCAAGGCCGCCGCGCTCCGCTCCGGGGCGGACGCCGGGCGGGACGACCCCGAGACGGTCCCCGGCGTGATCAACCTCGGCCCAGACGGAACGGTGATCTCCCACACCCCCGCCGCCGAGCGCTGGCTACGGGACCTCGAAGACCTGCACCCCGCCTGGCGCGGGGGCCCGACCCCGATCCCGGTGAGGATGGTCGCCGGCGCGCTCGGGCGCTCCCTCGACCCCGCATCCGATGGGGATACGGGCCTCGTCCCGCGGGTGCGGGTCCGCGGGCGGTCGGGGCGTTGGATCTCGCTCTACGCCTCCCGCGCAGAGCCTTCCGCCGGCCGTCCCGGCGAGACGGTCGTCGTCATCGAGCAGGCGAGACCCGAAGAAGTCGCCTGGCTCAACGTGGCGGCCTACGGCCTGAGCCCCCGCGAAGAAGAGGTAGTCAGGCTCGTGGCGCGCGGCTGCTCGACCCGCGAGATCTCGACCGAGCTCTTCGTCTCCGGGCATACCGTCCAGCGGCACATCCAGAACGCGTTCGAGAAGGCCGGGGTCAGAAGTCGCGGGGAACTCGTCAAACGCCTCTTCTTCGAGAACCTGCTTCCCGGCGTATTCGGCGACTAGGGCCTGTCTGGTGAAGGATCCTGGCTCCGTGCGCACGAAGTGCCAGACAGAGCCGGACCGGGGACTCGGAGTCCTTATCACGGGGGGGGGAGGTGCGGCTAGCCCGCGCGGCCCGCTCAGCTGTGCTCCGAACCGTTTCCTTGCGACCCGTAGGGAAACCGCCACGGTAGAACGTGACGTAGACGTAAATGGTGATTGCCACCCGATCGGCACCGACGTTTGCCTTGGCCTTGCGCGAGCCGGCGGAGATCGGACGCGGCCACCCACGCAGACTTGCCCGGAGTGGGGGGCGAGAAGGCGCCGGCCGCCCGCGGAGTTCCGTCTAGTAGCCGCTAGGCGGTACCCAGCGCTGCGGAACTGCCGGAGAAGCTCCGCGCAGAGCCGGCCACGGGCAACCGCGCAAGACGATCGTCGTCCTCGGAACCGGGCCTCGCGGTGAACACCAGGAGCTTCTCGGTGGGGTTCTCTGCGGTCAAGACCTGACATTCGAGGGTAAGAGTTCCAACGAGCGGGTGTACAAAACGCTTCAGGTTACCGGCGCGGCCCGCCACCTCGTGGCGCTCCCACAGCGCGGCGAACTCGTCGCTTTCGCGCAGCAGACGGTCGACCAGCTCGCGGGCTTCGGGGTCGTCGCCGGCATGGCCATGTGCGGCCCGCAGCAACGAGACGAGGCAGCGCGAGTGCAGCGGGTGATCTTCCTCCGGATGGACGCGGCTCTCGGCGGGGTCCGTGAACCACCGGTAGACGGCGCTGCTCCGCGGGCCGGTGTGGCGCGTCTGCACGCCGACAAGCGCCTCGGCCAGCGGGTTCTGGCTCAGTATCACGCCGAGGTCGGAGACGATCTGCGCCGGGGCGTCTAGACCTTCGAGAACGCGCTGTAGCCCCGGGCTCGCGTGGTCGGTTCGCAGGGTTCTGGGCGGCGCGGTGTGCCCGGCAAGCGCGTACAGATGGTCGCGCTCGTCCCGGGTGAGCCGCAGCGCGCGGGAGAGCGCCGCGGAAGTCTGCTCCGATGGGCGAGAGCCGCGCCGCTGCTCGAGGCGGGCGTAGAAGTCGGTCGAGATGTGCGCCAGCCCGGCGACTTCTTCCCGGCGCAGACCGCGCGTGCGCCGCCGCGCCCCGGCGCTCAGGCCGACGTCTCCCGGCCGCAGCGCCGCGCGCCGGCGCCTGAGGAAATCCGCCAACTCGTCTCGGTTCATGCGGCGATTGTATAACCGCGCGGCCCCTTATCCAGGGATAGCCTGTCCCTGGATACACTGGCCCCTGATCGCATCCGTCCGCCGGGGACATAATGGTCGACAGACCGAGCCAAAACGTGACAGGAGAATAATTCTCATGGCAGCAAACACACTTCCGGGCGGGACGTTCACCATGGCCGGGGACCTTACGGTCACCCGCGTGGGCTACGGCGCGATGCAACTGGGCGGCCTGCCGGCGTACGGCCCGCCGCCCGTCGACCGCGACGCCGCCATCGCCGTGCTGCGCGAGGCGGTGGAGCTGGGCATCACCCACATCGACACCGCCGACGCATACGGCCCGCACGTCACCAACGAGTTCATCCGGGAGGCGCTCGCGCCGTACCCGGACGATCTGCGCATAGCGACCAAGGTCGGGCCGCTGCGGGATGCCGGGGGCAACTACCCCCCCGAGGCACAGGTCCCCGGGCAGCTGCGCGAGCAGGTCCACTCCAACCTGGAGAACCTGGGACTGGAGGCGCTCGACGTGGTCAACCTGCGGGTCGGCGGTCCCGTGGGGCCCGAGGCGGGGTCGATCGCCGGGCCGTTCGAGGCACTGGCCGAGATGCAGCGGGAGGGGCTGATAGAGCGCCTCGGCGTAAGCAACGTCGATGCCGAACAGGTCGCCGAGGCGGGGTCGATCGCGCCCATCGTCTGCGTGCAGAACTTCTACAACATCGCAAACCGGGCCGACGACGGATTGATCGACTCGCTGGCCGCCCAGGGCATCGCCTACGTGCCCTACTTCCCCCTCGGCGGCTATTCTCCGGTGCAGTCCGACACGCTGCGATCGGTCGCGGAGCGTCTGGAGGCCACGCCGATGGCCGTCGCCCTCGCCTGGCTTTTGCGGCGCTCGGAGAACGTCCTGCTCATCCCCGGCACCTCGTCCGTCGCGCACCTGCGCGAGAACGTCGCCGGCGCGGCACTGACCCTTCCCGAGGACGAGTTGGCCGAGCTTGACGGGATCGCCGCGTAAGCGCAACTGCCGACCAACCAGCGGTCGGGCTCATCGGCCCGGGCGATCGGGGACTGCCCCTGGCGACCGCCGTCGCCGAGGCGGGCTACCCCCTGCACGCTTCCTGTCCGCCGCGGGTGAAGCCGTCTGCCTGCGCGTCGGCATCGATGAAGACGTCACGCAGTTTGTTGCCAGCGGGCTGCTCCGAGGTCTGCGCGGAAGCCAGCGTAGGCGTCCTCGACGCTCAATGGAGGGGCGTTGCCACCCGCTACGAGAAGAGGGCGTGCAACTATCGGGCTGGAGTCATCGTCGCGTCCCTGGTGATCTGGCTTGCCTCGTGATTCACCAGACGGGCCCTAGGCAAGGACCGGCTCCGGACCACGAGGTTTACGGGGCCGGACACCGGGCGGTTTGCCGCGGCGCGGATAGAATCCGGTCCAAAACGACAGGAGGCGGCGCGTGGCACGCGAGATGAACACCGAAGAGTACCGGGATTTCTTGCTCGGAAGCATAAGGACGGCGACCCTGGCGACGGTGCGGGCAGACGGGCGGCCGCACGCCGCCCCGATCTGGTACGGCCTCGACGGTGAGACGTTCGTCTTTATGACGGGCGAGGACACGGTGAAGGCCAGGAACATGCGTGGGGAGCCCCGAGTTAGCCTATGCATCGACGACGAGAGGCCGCCCTTCCACTTCGTCATCGTGGAGGGCACGGCGGAGCTCGCCGCCGACGACCCGGAGATGCTCCGCTGGTCGACCAGCATCGGCGGGCGCTACATGGGCGAGGAGCAGGCCGAGGCCTTCGGCCGCCGCAACGCCGTGCCGGGCGAGCTGCTCGTGCGCGTCACGCCCAAGAAGGTGCTCGCGTACCTGAACATCGCCGACTAGGCGTCCAACCGGCGAGCTTTCCCGGCCGGTGCGTTATTATCCCGGGATCATGGACGGGGCCGGGGAGATCGGGGACAGGGGCGCGGGCGCCGGGGAGTTGCTGCGATCCGCGCTGGCCAAGCCGCTCGATGGGTGGCGCGAGGTCTACGAGAGCTTCTCGCCGGTGGATCTGGAGACGGGGGAGAGGCGCGGGAGGGTGCCGCCGCCGGGCACGGACTCCCGGAGGGCCGCCGTGCTCGTGCCGGTGCTCCTGGAGCCCGAGGGGCCGCGGCTCGTCTACACGGTGAGGAGGGGCGATCTCCAGGACCACGCCGGCCAAATCTCCTTCCCCGGCGGCGGCATGGACCCTTCCGACGCCTCGCTTATGGAGACCGCCCTGCGCGAGGCGGAGGAGGAGATAGACCTGAGGAGGAACCTCGTCGAGATCGTCGGCGAGCTGGAGGAGATGTACATACCCCCATCCAACTTCAGGGTCAGCCCGTTCGTTGGTCTCCTGCCCGCCGAGGCCGAGATGGTCCTCGCCCCCGACGAGGTCGAGGAGATCTTTACGGTCTCCATCGAGGAGCTTCTCGCCCCCAAAACCTTCCGGAGGGTCCTCTGGCGCCGCGACGGCCGCGACTACGAGGTACCCGTCTTCGCCGTCGAGGGGTCGCGGCGCGAGATCTGGGGCGCCACGGCCGCCATGACCGCCGCCCTCCTGGTCCGCCTGGGCTGGGACGGATACCGCGCCTGACGCCGATTTCGGCAACACGCGCGGAGTGTGCGCGAGGTCCCGCTCCGCACCGCCGCGGCCTGCTAGATTCCCTTTTCGTGTCTTCCGCGGAGGGAACAGGGCCGGAACGCAAGGTCTACAAGGACCACAACCTGCACGTGCTCTGGGGCGTCACGCTTATGGCGGTGCTCGGGGTTTCGAGCGTGACGCCCGCTTTTCCGGCCATCTCGCGGGAGTTCGGCATCTCGGGCGGGCAGGTGGGGTTGCTCATCACGGTCTTTACCCTTCCCGGCATCGTGCTGACGCCGGTGCTCGGGGTGCTCTCGGACCGCTTCGGGCGGAAGAAGATCCTGGTCCCCGCCCTCCTCCTCTTCGGCGTGGCCGGGGGGGCTTGCGTCTTTGCCCGCGACTTCCAGCTCTTGCTGTTATTGCGGGCCTTTCAGGGGATGGGGGCCGCGGCGTTGGGTACCTTGAACGTCACCGTGATCGGGGACATCTACGGCGGACGCGAACGCTCGGCGGCCTTCGGCTACAACTCGAGCGTCCTCTCCGTCGGCACCGCGAGTTATCCGGCCGTCGGCGGCGTGCTCGCGACGTTCGGGTGGTTCTACCCGTTCGCCCTGCCGGTGGTCGCCATCCCCATCGGCGTGCTCGTCCTCTTCTCGCTGCACAACCCGGAACCGCTGAACGAGCAGGGACTGAAAGAGTACTTCGGGAGCGTGTGGGGGCACCTGCGCGACAGGGAGGTGCTCGGCCTGATCGGGGCCTCCCTCATGACGTTCATCATCCTCTTCGGCCCGCAGCTCTCCTACCTCCCCATCTTGATGAACGACCGCTTCGACGCCCCTTCCTACGTGATCGGGGCCGTCCTCTCCGGCGCCTCCCTGACCACCGCCCTCGTCTCCACCCAACTCGGCCGCCTGACCGGCCGCTTTGACGAAAAGACCCTCCTCAAAACCTCGTTCTCCCTCTACGCCGCCGCCCTCGCCCTCGTTGCCGTCGCGCCCACCCTTCCCCTCCTCCTCGTCCCGGCCGTCCTCTTCGGCGTCGCCCAGGGTATCAACCTCCCCAACGTCTTCTCCCTCCTAAACTCCCACGCCCCGAACGAGAACCGCGGCGCCTTCATGGCGACCAACGGCATGTCCCTGCGCACCGGCCAGACCATAGGCCCCCTCCTGATGGCCACCCTCGCCGGAACCCTCGGCCTTACGAACGCCTACCTCGCCTCCGCCGCAATAGCACTCGCCGCCTTCCTTCTCGTCCTCGCCTTCGTCCGCTAGGACACGACCCGCCCCCGACCCTTGCTCCCGCCGCCCGCGTCTGTTACCTTACGATGTAAATTTACGTTGTAAGTAGAGCGTGGTTCTTGGGAGGTGGCCCGTATGGGGTGGTTAGAAGGAGGAGGCGCGGTGTACGTCCGCCATCGGATGGACGTGTCGTTGGGCGACATCTTGTTCGGGGCGGTGGCTTGCGCGGGGGCGTGGGGGCGGGATCTGCTGGCGGCGCGAACGCTGGGGCTGTGCGGGGCTGGGGGAGGCGGGATCGTCTGCCTCTCCGTGCGGACTGGGTGGGATCTGTGGCTCGGGGCTGCGGGGTTACGGGAGGGTGACGACGTCCTGATGTCTGCGGTAACGCACCCGGAAATGGCTCGCATCGCCCGGTTGCGCGGTCTGCGGGTCGTTCCGGTTGACCTGGACCGGGAGACGCTCGCGCCGAGGCCGAAAGACCTGGAGGCCGCGTTGACGCCGCGTACTCGCGCGGTGCTCGTCGCCCGCCTTTTCGGGGGACGGGTGGACCTCGCCCCGATCTCCCGATTCTGTAGAGCGCACGGGCTGCCGCTGGTCGAAGACTGCGCCCAGGCCTTCGCCGGCCCCGACGAGGTGGGCCATCCGGATGCCGACGTGTCCATGTACAGCTTCGGGACGCTCAAGACCGCCACAGCCTTCGGGGCCGCGGTGCTGCGGGTGCGGGACGCCTCGGTGCTCGGACGGATGCGGGCGACGGAGGCCGGTTATCCGGTGCAGGCCCGGTTCGAGTACGCCGGAAAGCTGTTCAAGGGACTTCTCCTCATTGTCGCCTCCAGGCCCAGGGTGTACGGGGTTCTGGTCCGGGCTTGCTCGCGCTTCGGGTTGGACCTCGACGGGCTGGTGGACCTGGCGACGAAGTCTCACCCTGCGGGCGTGTCGGGCGGGGAATTGCTGCGGCGGCTCAGGCGCAGGCCTTGCGCGCCACTGCTCTCCCTCCTGCGCCGGCGCCTGGAGCGCTTCGACCCGGACAGGCTCGCCGCCCGAATCGTGGCGGGAGAACGGCTCTCGGACGCGCTCGGGCCCTGCGTGGTGCGGCCGGGGGCCGGTCAGATAGGGGGGACGTACTGGATCTTTCCGGTTGTGGTCCGCGAACCGGATGGACTGGTAGAGGTTCTCCGCCGGAGAGGCTTCGACGCCAGCCGGGCGACGAGCAGCATCGTCGCGCTGCGTCCGCCGGACGGGGTCCCGGAGGCCCGCGAGGCGGTCGCCATGATGTCCGGGACCGTCTTTCTCCCGGCGCCGAAGGGGCTTCCCGAAAAAGAGATCCGCCGCCTCGCATCGGCGGTGGGCGAGCGTGCCGGACGGCAGCCCACCACCGGAAGGTTGACGGCATGATCGGCGGCGGCGTGGCCGCGGATGGCGGGTCGCGGGACGAAGCCCTGGAGCGGCTCGGCACCGGGGTGTTCGACGTGCTCGTGGTCGGGGGCGGCATCGTCGGTTGCCGGACGGCCTACGAGGCGGCGCGCGCGGGCCTGCGGGTGGCGCTCGTTGACGCCGGGGACTTCGCCGGCGCCACATCCGGCTCCTCGGCCCGCCTCGTACACGGCGGGCTACGCTACCTGAGAAGGGGAGACCTCCGCCTGGTGCGCGCCGCCTCCCTGGAGAGGAACATCCTCTGCTCGCGCGTCGCGCCGCACCTCGTGCGCCGGATACCGTTCGTGGCAGCCAGTAGCGGAGGTCTCCTGCGTGCGGCGGAGCTCTTGGCCGGACTCTCGCTCTACTCCGCTGCCGGTGGACGGGGCTGGCCGCGCCCCGGGCCCGTCACCCGCCGCAGAGCGGGCAGGCTCGTACCCCAGATCCAAGACAGCCCAGTCGTCCCGCGCGCGGTCTTCTACGAGGCCAGGACCGACGACGGACGCCTCACCCTCGCCACCGCGAAAGCGGCGGAAGCGGCGGGCGCCGTGGTGTCGAACCACTTGCGGGTTCTGGATCTTGCCCTCGTCCCGGGAGGCGTCTCGGAAGCGTCGATCTCCGGGCCCGAGGGCGGGCTCCGGGTCCGGTTCCGGGCCGTGGTCAACGCGACGGGCCCTTGGATGGACGCGGTGCGCCGGATCGAGGACGCCCGAGCCGGGCCCGTGACCCGGTTGAGCAAGGGCGTCCACGTCGCGCTCCGTTCGCGAGAACCGTGGAATGCCGCGGTCGCCGCCTCCATGCGTGACGGGGGCCACCTGTACGCGGTGCCGTACGACGATCTGGTCCTGGTCGGCACCACCGACGACGAGTACGACGGGGAACCCGGTGGCGCGAGGGCCGAGGCTGATGACGTCGCCCGCCTACTCGACCGGGCCTCCGCTATTCTGCCCGACGACGTGCTCGTCTCGGATGCGCTTGTCTCGTCCTATGCCGGCCTTCGCGTCCTTCCGCGCGGCCCGGGGGGGACCGTCTCGGCGGGCCGGGATCACCTCCTAAGCGTAGGTCCGAAAGGAATGGTCTCCGTGGCCGGCGGAAAGCTGACCACCCACCGTCGCATCGCCATCGACGCGCTCCGCCTCCTCCCCCCGCACGTCCGCCCCCGCAAAACGCGCGCCTGCGCCGCGCCCCTCCCGGGTTCCTTCCCCACAGGCTTTGGGCCGCGCCTCGACCCGGACGACCCCGTCCGACGCCACCTGTTCCGGGTTTACGGATTCGAGGCCGGAGACGTTCTCTCCCGCGCCGCGCATCTCCCCGACGGGCTCGACCGCGTGGCCCCGGAAGGACCGGACGTCTGGGCGCAGGTCCACTACGCCGTCGCTCAAGAATGGGCCCTCACGGCCGAAGACGTCGTCCGCAGGCGGACCACATTGGCCCTGCGCGGGCAGGACACGCCCGACGTTCGGGCCAGGATCTCCGCGGTGATCCGCGCCCCCGACCGTGGCCCGCTACCTTCCGGCCTCACGGCTTGACCTGCGCGTTACCCAAAACTGCCGGCCCGGCCGCATCGTGCCCGGCGCCAGAAGGGGGGATCGTCAGCGGAGCGTTACCAGATAAGGCGGTTTTGGTGCAGTTGGGGCGGGTTATCCACAACATGTTGTGGATAAAAGGGGCCGAACGGTGGATAACTGCATCACGTGTAACAAGCCGTTAATGAAACCTGTGGGAGGATGGGGGAGGCGAGGGGGTTGGGTGGTGCGGCGCGCAGGGTGGAAATGCCCCTGTTCGGCTTTACAATTGGGGGGCCGAGAGATCCGACAAGAGGTGAGAGAGTGATAACCGAAGAGCGCGTGCGGGACCAGCTCAGGAACGTCATAGACCCCGAGATCGGGATGGATCTGGTCGAGCTCGGCCTGATCTACGACGTGGGCGTCCACGAAGAGGGCCGCCACGTCGACGTCACCTTCAGCCTCACGAGCCCGATGTGCCCGGTGGGGGACATGATCCAGGAGCAGGTCGAGACGGAGGCCCTCGCCATCGAGGGCGTCGAGACGGTGAACTCGCAGCTAACCTTCGACCCGATGTGGAACCCGGAGATGATGAGCCCCGCCGCCAAGCTCTTCTTCGGCCGCTAACCCCATCGATCCGGCGCAAGATCCCGGAAGGCTGCACCTGCTCGGGAGCGGCGACCCGATCATGGAGAACCTCGTGCGCAGCGTCGGGCCCCTGGGCTTCGAGCAGCGCCGCCGCGGTCGCCCGGATGACGCCTACGGGACGCTCGTGCGCACCATCGTCGGGCAGCAGCTCTCCGTAAAGGCCGCCCGCAGCATCTACGATCGGCTCACCGCGCTCTTCGGCGGCCGGGCGCCGACGCCGCAAGAGTTGATCTCCACGGACGAAGAACCCCTGCGCGCCGCGGGCCTCTCCCGGCCCAAGGTCCGTTACCTCCGCGACCTCGCGGACCGCGTCCTCTCCGGCGAGTTGGACCTGGGCGCGCTACAAGATCTTCCGGACGAGGAGGCCGCGGCCCGAATAGTGGCCGTCAAGGGCCTCGGCCAGTGGAGCGCGGACATGTTCCTCATGTTCCACCTCGGCAGGGAAGACGTCCTCCCCGTGGGCGACCTCGGCATCCGGCGGGCGGTGCAGAAGGCGTACGCACTCGCCGATGCCCCGGGCCCAGACGCCCTGCGCGGGCTCGCCGCGCCCTGGCAACCGCACCGGACCCTGGCGAGCCTGTACCTCTGGGAGTCGCTCGACAACAAGCCGGTCCTGAAAGAGGATTCCGCCTAGGGCCCCTAAGGCTGCGGGCGCACTATCATGCGGTAATGCGCGTGAAGGGTTTGATGCTGGATCTGGACGGGACGCTCTACGTCGGAGGTGAGCCCCTGCCGGGCGCCCTCGAAGCCGTCGCCAGGCTGAAGTCGGCCGGCCTCACTCTCCGCTACGTCACCAACACCACCCGAAGGCCCCGCCGGGCCGTCGCGGAAGGCATGAGGGACCTCGGTTTCGGGGCGGAGGAGGCCGAGGTGCTCACGCCCGCCGGCGCCGCGGCCAACCTCATAGGCACCGGGAGCTGCCTCCCGCTCGTGCACGAGTCTTTGCTGGATGACCTACCGGCCGCGACGCGCACCGCTTGCCGGCCCGACTACGTCCTCGTCGGCGACCTGGGGGAAGGTTTCACCTACGCCCGGCTCGACGAGGCCTTCCGTTGCTTGATGGGCGGTGCGGAGCTGCTCGCGCTGCAGAAAAATCGTTACTGGCGAACGGAGACCGGTCTCTCCCTCGACGCGGGGCCGTTCGTGGCGGCCCTGGAGTACGCGAGCGGAAAGCGGGCCACCGTCCTCGGCAAGCCCCGGGCGGAGTTCTTTCGGGCCGCGCTCGAAGATATGGGGCTCGCCGCGGCCGAGGTGGCGATGGTCGGCGACGACCCCGAGTCCGACGTAGACGGGGCGAGGCGGGCCGGGCTCAAAGGCGTGCAGGTCAGGACGGGGAAATGGAGCCCGGGCACGGAGGCGGGAGAGGCGGACCTCGTCCTGGACGGCGTCGCAGGGCTACCGGGAGCCCTCGGATTGTGAAAGACTGTTTTCGACCCTATGAAGGACGGGCCTTTGCGCCGGAGATGAGACCGGACACCGCGGACGGCCGGAAGCTCGTCTTCTCGGCGCCCGAGTAGCCCGCAAACGAGGAGATACCCGTGAAGATACAGGACGTGCCCGTAAGCACCGAAGAGCGCTACCAGCTCGTCTCGATAACGGAGGAGATCAAGGCCGCCGTGCGCGAGGCCGGCGTCGAGGAGGGCATCTGCGTGATCTCCTCGACCCACACCACCGCCGCCGTCACGGTGAACGAGGACTACGACCGGGACGTCCCGAGGGATCTGGCCGCCGCCTGCCGGGCCTTTTTGCAGGCGCTCGACGTGGGCTTCGAGCACGCAGAGGGCAACAGCGACTCCCACTTTCTCACAAGCCTCTTCGGCCAATCCCAGACCCTGCTCGTCCGGGACGGCCAGCCGGACCTCGGCCGCTGGCAGGGCATCTTCCTCGCCGAGTTCGACGGCCCCCGCCGGAGGACCGTGCGCGTCGCGGTGTCGTAGCCGCCGGCCCCTTCCGCCGGTTCCCGGCGGTTTCCTGCGTGGGCCGCGAGATCTCGCGAAGAGGCGTGTAGACGCGGGGGGCACCACGCCTTTTTTGGGCCCGGGGCCGAAAGCCGGCGGCCCGGGGTTTTCTCGTTGTTTTGTTAATGGGCGGGGTTCGGTAAGATAGGGAAAAGACCGCGGGTGCTTGTGGCCCGGGTCCCGGGCGGCGGATGGCAAACTTTTGGAGGCTCGCGTGAACGGATTGGCGAAGGGCGGTCTGGCTCTGGGCGGGCTGGTGCTAGGGCTCGGGGCGCTCAAGAGGGCTCTCAACCCCACGCCGCGGTACGCGGCGTGGGAGAAGCCGCCCTACGGGGATTTCGAGAACAAGGTGCTCGTGGTGGGCGGCGGCTTCGGCGGCTACACGGCGGCGCAGGACCTGTGCAAGCTCGTCGAGGACCGCGACGACGTAGGCGTGCTCGTCATAGCTCGGGACAACTTCTTCACGTTCTGGCCCATGGTGCCCGGTATCGTCAGCAGCGACATCGACGCGCGCAACGTGGCCCAGCCCTTGCGGCGGGCGCTCATTACCTCCGGGGCCAGCTTTCGGCGGGCCGAGCTGCGGACCGTGGACTACGAGCGCAAGATGATAGTCGCCGACGGGGGCCTCGAGTTCCCGTTCGACCAGCTCGTGATCTCGCTCGGCGGGCAGCCGAACTTCTTCGGCATCCCCGGCGTGGAGGAGCACAGCCTCCTCATGCGCGGTGTCGAGGACGCCGAGCGCATCCGCAACCGCGTGATCGAGCGTTTCGAGGAGGTCTCCCTCATCCGGGGGGAGGTGCCCGAGTCCAAGCTGACGTTCGTGGTGATCGGCGGCGGGGCGACCGGGGTGGAGACGGCCTCTGAGATCCACAGCCTCGTCCACGAGAGCCTCGCCCCCGACTACCCGAACATCGACCCGTACCGGGTCAGGATCTTCTTGCTCGAAGGGCTGCCGAACATCCTGCAGGAGTTGGACCCCGCGCTCCGCAAGGCGGCCCGCACCAGGCTCGTCAACGAGCGCATCGACGTGAGGACCAACGCGATGGCCGAGGAGATAACCGAGAACTGCGTCAGGCTCAAGGGAGGGGAGACGATCTCCTCGGAGAACGTGATCTGGACGGCCGGCAACCGCCCGAACCAGACGATCACGGACCTTGGCCTGCCCCATGACGAGCGTACCGGGATAAAGGTCGACGGCCACCTGCGGGTGGAGGGCCACGAGAACGTCTGGGCCATCGGCGACTGCGCCGCGGTGGTGGACAAGCGGCAGGAGAACGGCAAGATCGTGCCCCCGACCGCCCAGGCCGCGATCCAGCAAGGCCACGTCGTCGCCCGCAACGTCCTGAAGACCATGGACGGGGACCCGAACCTCGAAGAGTTCGAGTACAAGCCGCTCGGCCAGCTCGTCGAGCTCGGCAGCGACTTCGCCGTCAACGAGGTGATGGGTGTGCGGTTTACGGGCCTGATCGCGGCTCTTTTCTGGCGGATGGCTTACCTGGTGCGCCTCAACAGCCCGCAGAGCAAGGCCCGCATAGCGGCCGACTGGGTGCTCGGCGCCGTGCTGCGGCCCGCCGTGACCCAGACCCGGGGCACCTCGAAGGAGTAGAAGCGGCCTTGAGGCCCCGGCGCGGAAGTGCTAGGTTGGGCCACTGGAGGAAGAGTTGCCCACCGCCGCCGACAGAGGCCGGACTTTGACGAGAAGCGTCGGAAAAAGCGAGAAGGCGTGACCCTCGCCAACCAGCTCACCCTGGTCAGGCTCGTGGCGGTCGTGCCCGTGATGGCGATGCTCTACCTGCCCTTCGACTGGGCGCGGTGGGCGGCGGTCGGGATCTACGTGGCCGCCATCCTCACGGACTACTTCGACGGCAAGCTCGCCCGGCGCTCCAACGAGGTGACGGGCTTCGGCAAGCTGATGGACTCGATAGCCGACAAGGCCCTCATAGTCTCCCTCTTCTTCGCCCTGGTGGGCGAGGGCTCCATGGCCTCCTGGATGGCCGCGGTGATGGTCATCCGGGAGTTCGCCGTCACCGGCCTGCGCATGGTCGCCCTGGAGGGCGGGGAGGTGATCGCCGCCAACAGCTGGGGCAAGGCGAAGATGAACGCCCAGAGCTTGGCGGTCTTTATCCTGCTCGTCGGCGTTCCCGGGGCGGACGGCTGGCGGGGCGGCGTCTCGGTCCTTGGCTGGTGGGTGATGCTCGTCGCCGTGGTGCTGACGGTGCTCTCCGGCTGGTCCTACCTCAGGGACACGCCGCGCATCCTCGCCATTACCTCCAAACGGGATCAGCGCCTCTAAAAGCTGTAGAATCGTGCCCCGTATGCCGGAGCACCCCGAAAAGCGACTCAAGCCGGCCGAGGTCGAGATGATCCTGCGCCGCGCCGCCGAGCTGAACGCCCGCCGCTGGGAGGGCGCATCCCAGGAGGCAACCTCGGTCTCCCCGGAGGTCCTGGTGCAGGTGGCCGCCGCCGCCGGCATCCCCGAGCAGGACGTGCGCCGCGCCATGTGGGACCTATCGTCGGAGAAGACCGCCGAGCCCCACTCGTTTGCCTGGAAGTTCTACGGCCCCGCCCGCCTGCGCGTCGTACGCGAGGTCGAACGCCCCGCGGACCGCACCCGCGAGCACGTCGAGGGCCTCCTGCGCCTGGAGCAGGGCCTGAAGCTGCGGCGCAAGACGGAGATAGGCTCCCTCTGGGACCCCGGCGACGAGCTCGGCATGGTGCGCCGGACGCTTGACTTCTCCGGCGACCGCACCCTCCTCAAGACCCGGTCGGTGGAGGTGCGGGTCGAGGCCGTGGAGGAGGAGCGCTGCGCCGCCAACCTCACGGCGGACGTCGCGAACCAGCGCTCGGAGTACCTCTCCCTTGGGGGCATCCTGGGCGTTACGCTCGCGGTCCTCTTCGTCCTCGCCGGGATGCAGAACGGGCTCTTCCTCCTAGGCGTCCTGCCAGCCCTCGCAGCGCCCGCCTTCGGGTTCATGCTGGCCTACCGCCGGGCGACCGTCGAGATCCGGCGCTCCCTCGACGACCTGCTGGACGCGGTCGAACAGGACCCCGCCAGGGAGGGGCCCCCCGGCTACGACCACCGCCTCCCCGACAACATCCGGGGCCTGAAGCCGATACCCCGCTTCACCTCCCCGCCCCGCGACGAGTAACCCGTCGGTGCGCCCTCATTGGGGATGTTCAGCAGGCACCCTTCGGGTACCCTCAGCACGCCGGGTTCGGTAGGAGGTCTTGGGCGCTATAGGGGCCCGACCCTTTCGCCGATTACCGGGCAGAGAGGGGTGGCACCGTGGGAGGCGGGGCGGGACTCGTGGCAGACGCCGAGCGGCTGAAATGACGGAATGCTGACGAGCTACAATAGCCCCGTGCCGGCGAACGTACTAAAAGAGATCTTCGGCTTCGATTCCTTCCGCCCGGGTCAGGAGGCGGTGATTCGGGCGGTTCTTGAGGGGCGGGACACGCTGGCGGTGATGCCGACGGGTGGCGGGAAGAGTTTGTGCTACCAGATCCCGGCGCTCATGCAGGAGAGCCTGACGGTGATAGTCTCGCCCCTGATCTCCCTGATGAAGGACCAGGTCGATTCGCTTTTGCAGAGCTCCGTCGCGGACGCGGCGGCCCTGCACTCCGGGCTCTCGCCGGAGGAGCGGTGGGAGGTCGAGCGGAGGGTGCGGACGGGGGAGATCCGGATGCTCTACGTCGCCCCCGAACGCCTGCGCTCCCTCGAGTTCGTCCTCTCCCTGCGCCGGGCCGGGGTGGGCCTCTTCGTCGTGGACGAGGCGCACTGCATAAGCGAGTGGGGCCACGACTTTCGCCCGGACTACCTGTTCCTGCCGCGCGCCGTGAGGGATCTCGGCAGCCCGCCGGTCCTCGCGCTCACGGCGACGGCCACGCCGCGCGTGAGGCAGGACATCCGGCGCTCTCTGAGGATGCGCGACCCGCACGTGGAGGTGACGAGCTTCAACCGGCCGAACCTGACCTACAGGGTCGTTCCGGCGGAGAAGAAGGACAAGCTCGCCCGCATCCTCGACGTCATCCGGACCTCCCCGCCGCCCGGTATCGTGTACGCCACGACCCGCAAAGAGTGCGACGAGCTGGCCGCCGAGCTGCGCTCCGCCGGGGTGGACGCCGCCGCCTACCACGCGGGCATGGGCGCGTCGAAGCGCAACGAGGTGCAGGAACGGTTCATGACCGACGAGGTCGGGGTGGTCGTCGCGACCATCGCCTTCGGGATGGGCGTGGACAAGCCGAACGTGCGTTTCGTGATCCACGCCGCGATCCCCGGCAGCCTGCCCGCCTACATCCAGGAGTCGGGGAGGGCCGGCAGGGACGGCGATGCCTCCGAATGCGTGGTGCTGTTCCGCGGGGCCGACGTCGGGCGGCGCAAGCGGCTGGTCACCCTGAACAGCTCGGGGGAGGACGAGGTCTCCTCGTTCTTCCGGGGGCTCGCGGGGGTGGAGCGGGACGGCCGGGTGAACGTGCCCGCGAACTCGCTCGCCGCACTCGGCGGCGTGGAGCAGGAGGCGGCCGGGATCGTGCTCGGGAGCCTGGAGAACGCCGGCCTCGTCTCGCGCGGCTACGACGTGTGGGCTGAGGTCGAGGTGCACCGCCTGGACGAGGAGCCGGGCGACCTGCGCGAGGAGGTGGCCGCCGTGCACGCCGCCTTGCCGGGCGCGGGATCTATCGGCCTGCCGGAGCTCGCCCGCAAGGCCGGGCTCCGCCCCGCCGTGGTACAAGGGGCCGTCTACAGGATGATGGTGGACGGTGTTGCGGAGGTGGTGCCGCGCGGCTCCCTGGTGGACGTGAGGCTCAAGGTCTCATCCCTGGATTCCGAGAGCCGTCGGGACATCGCCGCCAGGCTAAAGGGCCGCGCCTCGACGGCGTACGCCCAGATCCGTGACGTCGAGTCCTACGCGAACCTGAACTCCTGCCGCCGCGAGCACCTCCTCCGCCACTTCGGCGACACAGAAGAGGTCGCGCCCTGCACCGGCTGCGACTTCTGCCTCGGCGAGGTTAGCCAGGCCCCCGCTCTTGCCGCCGCGGCGTTCGCCGCGACCCCGACCAACGGGTCGAACCCCGACGTGGACGCCGGCCTCTTCGAGAGGCTCAGGAGCTGGAGGGGGGAGAAGGCCAGGGAGCAGAAGGTGCCGGCCTACGTGGTGCTGCACAACTCGCACCTGGAGGAGATCTCCGCCCGCAAGCCCCGCACGATCCAGGAGCTCGGCGCGGTAAAGGGCGTCGGCCTCCGCCGCGCCGCCCGCTACGGAGAAGAGCTGCTGGCGCTGGTCAACGGCGAAAACCTATCGGCTGCGTCTCATGCTCCACCGGCCGAACCCCCCGAACCGCCAGCCGAGACCGCGGCGACCCCAAACGGCTACCGCCCGCACCTGGAGGCCGCCGCCGGCCTGCTCAGGTCCGGCAAAGGCGCCGACGCCGTCCCGGAACTCGCCCGCGCCCTGCAACTGGGAGGCGATAGAGCCCGCGAGGCGGTAGACGACCTGCTCCGACAACAGGGCTGAAACGCCCGTAGCCGCCGGAAGCGGCTTGCCAACCGGCTACGAAAAGGGAGAGAACCGTGAGACTAGAAGGCAAGAAGGTGGCCGTCCTGCTGGCCGGCGGGTTCGAGGACCTGGAGTATTGGGTCACGGTGATGCGGCTGCAAGAAGAAGGGGCCGAGGTGGTCACGGTAGGCCCGGACAAGGAGCCGGTATCCGGCAAGAACGCGCTCGAGGCCCGCGCCGACGCGACCGCCGACGAGGTGGACGCGGGGACGCTGGACGGGGTCGTCATACCGGGTGGGTGGGCGCCTGACAAGCTCAGGCGGTATTCGGAGATCACGGGCCTCGTCAGGACCGTCCACGAGGGGGGCAAGACCGTCGGCATCATCTGCCACGGGGGGCTCGTCGCGATCTCGGCCGGCATCGTAGACGGCGCCCGGGCGACGGGCTCGCTCGGCATAAAGGACGACCTCGTGAACGCCGGCGCGACCTGGGTGGACGAGGCGGCTTTCAGGGACGGGAACCTCGTGTGGGGCCGCGTCGTGGCCGACATCCCGGACTTCAACCGCGAGCTCGTCGCCGCGCTGGCCGAAGGCTGACCTCACAACCACGGCCGCGAACACCGATCATCACGGCGGGATCGCGAACGTGCACATACGTCAGGCATCAGCAATAAACCCCAAACCAGGGATCCTCAAAGCCTTATGCCTACGAGCCCCCCGACCTCGCTGGTTTGTCCTCCGTTTGAGCAAGCGGCCTGAAGCCTACGAAAGCCGCTGTAGGGGCACCCTGCCAGGACGCCTCTGCCACCGTCGGTTGCCGCAGCTAGCCGGTTGCGGCGTTACGGGCGGGTCGAGAGAGTTGGAGGCTCCCCCCCCGAGGCCGACCGTCCTATACGGTGGATTCGGGCAGGGGGTCGTAGACGGGCAGGGGGCCGCCCGCGTCCCTCAAGACGTAGCCCTCGAACATCCGCTTGACGACGTCGGGCTGCTGGGCAGCGAGGTCGTTGTTCATCCCGGGGTCGGCTTCCCTGTCGTAGAGTTTGGCGTCGACGCCGTCGTGGCGGCAGAACATCACGTAGCGCTCGTCGGTGGTCCAGACGTGGTCGTGGTAGCCGGCCGTAAAGTGGGAGCGGTCGTCCTCGGGCTCGCCATCGTCGAGGATGACGGAGAGGTCCTGGCCGGTCATCTGCCCGGGCGGCTCTATGCCGAGGTAGCCGAGCACCGTGGAGGCGACGTCGTAAGTGGAGGCTATGTAGTCGCTCGTCTGGCCCGCGGCCTTACCGTCCGGGTGGCGGATGAAGAAGGGGACGTCCGTGATCTCGGGCCACAACACGAACGCGGGCTTGCCCGTGTAGCCGTGCTCGCCGAGGGCAACGCCGTGGTCGGAGACGAGCAGGAGCAAGGTGTTATCGAAGAGGTCCAGCTCCTCCATCTTGTCCAGGAAGCGTCCGAGCCAGCGGTCGGTCATGGTGACCTCGGCGGAGTAGCGGGCCCGCATGCGTTCGAGCTCCCTCTCGGCGAGGTAGTCGCTCGGCCCGTAGATGACGGAGAAGGGCTCCTTGAGGTCGTAGGGCCCGTCGTCGTACATCCTCACGTACTCCTCGGGCGGGTCCCAGGGCTCGTGGGGGTCGTAGGAGTCCACGGTCAGGAAGAACGGGGAGCCCGTCCCGCTCACCGCCTCGAGCGTCTCCGCGGCGCGGGTAAAGACCTGAGGGGCGAACCAGTCTTCCTCCGTCTGCCTGGCCGCGACGTTCGAGAAGTACTGCTTCATCTGCGCGGTCATCGCCGGGACGTTGCCCTTCATGAGGGCCTTCTCGACCTTTTCGGGGGGATAGGTCCAGTTGGGCTGGTAGTTGTCCGTGGTCTGTCCCCGGATAAAGTCGAAGGTGTCGAAGCCGCGGTGCATGTCGTAGGAGGCCTTAAACTGGTGCATGTTGTCCGTGACGAAGAAGGTACCGTAGCCGTTGGCCCGCATCACCTCCGCCAGGGTCGTCTGTTCGCGCGGGATCGGCTGCCAGCCCTGGAGGATGATGTCCTCGCCCTGAGGCGGGTCCCAGTCCGTGAAGGGCCACGTCCGGGTGCCGCTGTGTATCGCCCTGCGGGCGTTGATGGTGGGCATGGACTCGGGGATGGCCCGCGTGAAGACGAGGCTTTCCCGCGCCAGGGAGTCCAGGTTCGGCGTCCGGGCGGCGCGGTCGGCGCCGTAGGTGCCGATGTGGTCCTTTCTCAGGGAGTCGATGATGACCAGCACCACGTTGGTGCCTCTCCCGTTGCGCGGCGGCGTGGTGCCGGGGAGGCCGGGGACGCGCTCGGCCACGTCGCAGCCCGCGGCGCCGAGCAGGGTGGCGCCGGCCATTCCGGCCCCGGTCAGCTTCAAAAAATCCCTGCGGCTAAGGGTGCGTGCGGCGCGCTCTCTCACGGTCCAAGAGGGTACTATGCGGAAAGTCCGCCTACAAGCCGCCGGACGCGCCCGGGGTGAACCCGGCTACGGGGGCGACAGGCGGGGCTGCTAGAATCCCTCCCATGAGAAGCGTTACCTCTATCGCGGCCGGGATGCTGGTTGCCTTCGCGTTCATCTTGCTGATCCTGTTCGGCATCCTGGCTCCGGTTCTCTCGTGGCTTTTCCAGGTACAGCCCTCGGCCTCGATGGTAAGGACCTTTGCGCCGTTGGCGCTGGTGGTCTGCGGCCTCGGCTTCTATTTCGGGGGGATGGCCGCGGCGTACAAGGCGCCGGGCCGTCACCTGTTGCACGGCACCCTCGTCGCCCCCGTGGCGTCCCTGATCTCCCCGGTCATCAACCTGCTTTTCGGCAAGGCCCCGTTCCCCGGCCTGAACAGCGTGGGCGCGGTGCTGCTGGCCGCGGCCTTTCTCGCCGTCTCGGTGGTCGCCGCCAACGTCGGCGCCAGGCGCGGCCGGACCCTCCGGGCCCACAACGATCGCGTCATGCGCCTCATCCGCCGCTCCAAAATGCGCGACGCCTCCCGGCAATAACCGCCAACCCGGCCCCGCCCCATGGCGTGCTTTCGTGGACCCGTTTTCGCGGAATGCCGGTTCGGCGGGCGGTGTTGCGGCCAGCGGGCAGCCGTCGTCCGGTTCGGACCGGGGCCGGTAGCGCCCCCTAAGAGGTTCTCGAACCGACCTAGCGTGCCTGGACGCCGAGTGTCAGGCGTCCCTGGGCGTCCATGCGGGCGTTGGGTTGGCGTTCTGGCTGCGGGACTTCGTCGGGGTCCTCGCCGGCGCCCGCCAGGTAGACCCTGGGTTCGGGGACGCCTTCGGTCGGGTCGGAGACGTAACGGCGCCAGGCCACGTCTTCCCAGAGAAGGGTAAGCATCGGCTTTGCGGGGGTTTCGTCGTCCAGGCCGGCGTGTACCCGGGGCAGGCCGAAGGAGCGGGAGATAGAGGCCACCACCCGCGCGTGCTCGCTCCCGTTGAAGAGCGCGAGGCCTTCCCGAAGCCTGAGCCCGGGCTCCGAGAGGCGCCTGAGGTCCTCGGCGGCCCGGTCCCGCTCTTCGGCGTTCAGCCGGGCCTCTTCGCTGGCCTCGGCGAGCCGGGCCTCCAGCTCCCGGATCCTCTCCTCCGCGAGGACCTTCTGCGCTTCGGCCTCCTCCGCCCCGATCGTCGGCGTGCCGGCGGGGTCTTCGGGGTCGCCCCCCGCGGGGTATGCGGGCGCCTGTTCCGGGCCGTGAGGCTGCGGGGAAACTCCGGACGGTTCCTGAGGGAGGGTGGCGGGTTCTTCCTGCGGTTCTTCGAGCTCGGCGATGCGGTCCTCTCTCGCGGAGATCTCCGCCAGCAGGCGCTCGACCGCGAGCTCGTGGTCCTTCTCCAGGGCGACCTTCTCCGCGAGGCGGGCGGCCTCCAGTTCCTTCATGCGGGCGCCGTAGGCGCGCCTCTCCGTCTCCAGGCGGATGCCGGCCTCGCGGAGCCGCTCCTCGAGGGCCCAGGTCTCGGACTTCCTGCGGTCGTCCTCCGCGGCGAGCCGCTCCTCGTACCCCCGACGCAGGCCGGAGATCTCCTCGGCGTGGCGGGCCCGGAGCGCCCGGTTGTCCGCCTCGCGCTGCGCCTGGAGCGCCTCGATGCGGCGCTCGGAGTCCTCCCGGGCTTCGGCAAGCCTCGTCGCCTGCGCGCGGCGGAGCTCCCTCTCGCGGCCCTCGGCGAGGGCCTTTACCTCCTTGCGCTCCTCCTTGCGCGCCTCCTCCACCTGCAGCCTGCGCGAGTCCAGTTCCGTTCGGAGCGACTCTATCTCCATTTCCTGGGTCTCGACGACCGCCTGGTAGTCCTTCTGGAGCTCGAGCTCCCGCCCGGCCGCCGCGTTCTTGAGCGCCCGGAGCGCCGCCTCGTGCCGCTCTTCGTGGGCGGACCGCTCCTCGGAGACGCGGCGTTCGATCTCCTGGTCCCGGGAGCGCTCGAGCTCCTCCGCCCGCTCGCGGCCCTCGCGACGGGTAGCCTCCAGGGCGGCTTCGTGGCGCGCTTCTTGCTCCCGGTACTTTGCCCGGAGCTCCTCTTCCCAGATCTCCGAGTCGGTCCGGAGCGCCTCGATCTCCACAGGGCGGAGATCGAGGCGCTCCGCCCGATCCCGCCCGAGCTCCGCTTTGAGGGCCTCGACGCGCGTCTCGGAGGACGCGGCCTCGACGTCGGCGCGGCGCTGCTCCTCAAGCGCGCGTCGCACGCTCGCGACCTCGTTTATGTGCTCGTTGCTGATACGGAGTTGCTCGTCCGAGTGGCGGCGTTTGAGGGCGGAGATCTCGGCCCGGAGCTCCTCGGCCTCGCGCCCCGCGTCGACCCGTCCGGCGACCTCCTCCCCGGCCGCCCTGAGCGCGGCGGTCGCCGCGTCGAGGTCCCGCCGCAGACCGGCGACCTCCTCCTCCAGGCTCTCTATAAGGGCGCCGGCCGCCTCAAGGCTCGACGCCAGCCCGGCCGCCGCGTCCTCTGACCCTTCTCTCACGCGCCCCCCCTCCCCCGCGGACAGCACCCCGTCATCGCCCCATCCTCTCGATGGCCCTAAAGGTTAAAGAAAGGCGGGGGCGAGGTAAAGGGTACGCCCTGGAACGCTCTAGCCGGCGGCGCGGCAGGCGGGGCAGAGGCCCTCGACGACCACGGCGGCGCGCGTCACCTCGTAGGGGGTCGCGCCCCGCAGGCGGTCCTCCAAGTCCCCGAGGTCCACGCCCGGTATTTCGGAAACCTCGCCGCAACCCAGGCAGCGGATGTCCAGGTGCGGGTCCACGTTCAGGTCGTAACGCGTGGGCGACTCCGACCAGTGCTTGGCGCCTATCACCCCGATCTCCTCGAGAACGGAGAGCGCCTGGTAGACCGTGCCAAGCGCCACGCGCGGGTTCTTCTTCTTGACCAGGAGGTAGACGTCCTCCGCGGAGGGATGCCCCCGGCTCTCGCCCAGCGCCTCCAGAACCGCCTTGCGCTGCGAGGTCAGGGTGTAGCCGGACCTGCGAAACCGCTCGCGTATGTCCCTCTCCTGCGTGCCGCCCATCGCCGTGTCTCTTCCTTCGGTGACCAGTAATCGTTCCTATTCGCGAGTCTACCATAAGGCCCATCGCCGACCGCGTTGTACCATATCGGTCAGTGTCTGCCTTTCTCGACGTTCTCGTCAACATCTGGCGCTTCGTGCGCAACGTCCTCGTGCGCCTGCTCCGGCGCCCGCCCGATTTCGTCTGGGTGGAGTTGGGCGGGGCGCTGCCCGAGTTCGAGTCGCCGGTGGGGTTCGTCAGGAGGCGGCTTGCGCGCGGGCCCTCTCCCGTAACCCTTCAGGCGTTGCGCGAGAGGCTCGGCCGGATCTCCGCCGACGGCGGCCCACGGGGCGTGGTGCTGCGCCTCGGCGGCCTCGACGCCGGGTGGGCCTCCCTCGAAGAGGCAAGGGGCGAGTTGCTCGCGTTCAGGGAGGGGGGAGGCCGCGTCGTGGCCTACCTGTCCGACCCGGTGGATACGAGATCCTACTACCTGGCGAGCGCGGCCGACCAGATCCTCGCCGCGCCGCTCGTCACCGTGGGCGTTACGGGCGTGCGGACCAGGGTGAGCTTTTTCAAGGACGCCCTGGACCGGCTCGGGATCGGGGCGGAGGTCGTGGCCGTCTCGCCGTTCAAGTCCGCCGGCGAGCCCTTCACCCGGAACGATTTCTCCGAGGAGGCGCGCGAGCAGGCCCAGCGCCTCCTCGACGGCCGCTACGAGGAGTTTGTCCGCGCCGTCTCCGGGGCGAGGAACCTTGGCCCCGCGGAGACGCGCGAAGCGATAGACCGCGCCCCGTATGGTGTCGAGGGGGCCGTGGACGCCCGCCTCGTGGACGGCGTCTGCTACGAGGACGAGTTGCCCCGAAGGCTCGCGGGCGGCGAGAAGAAGGCGCGGGTCGCGGAATGGGCGGCGGCCAGGAGGTCGTTACGGGTGCCGTACCGGAGGCGGTCGCGGCGGCGGGTCGGCCTCGTGGAGGTGTCCGGGGCGATCGCGCGCGGCAGGAGCCGCCGGTTGCCGATACCGCTGCCCTTTTTGGGCAGTGAGCGGGCCGGGAGTGAGTCCGTGGTCGCGGCGCTCAGGGGTGCTGAGGGGAACGGGCGGGTCGCGTCCGTGCTGCTCCACGTCGCGTCGCCGGGCGGGGATGCCCTGGCTTCGGATCTTATCTGGCGCGAGGTTCGGAGGATCTCGGCCAAAAAGCCCGTGGTCGTCCTCATGGGCAACGTCGCGGCCTCCGGCGGCTACTACGTCGCGGCCCCCGCCGCCCACGTCGTCGCCCGCCGCACGACCGTCACGGGCTCCATCGGGGTCATCACCATCCGGCCCGTCGCAGACCGCCTCTACGGGAAGCTGGGGATCAACCCGGTCGGCCTCGAAAGGGGCCGGCGGGCCGGCCTGATGGACCCGAGCCGCCGGCCGACGGAGGACGAGCTGCGGGTGCTGGGGGGCCAGATCGGGCTCGTCTACGACGAGTTCAAGGCCCGCGTCGAGCGCGGCCGGAACCTCACGGACCTCGAAGGCATCGCAGGGGGCAGGGTATGGAGTGGCGCCGAGGCGCTAGAGCGCGGCCTCGTGGACGGGCTCGGCGGTTTCCGGGAGGCGTTCGGGAAGGCCTGCGAGCTCGGCGGCGTCGAAGGGGGGGAGGCGGACGCGCTCGTGAGGATACCGGCCCCGCGGGCGGGCCGGCCCGCGCCTGGGCATCCGGCGGAGGCCTTCGAGGAGGTCGTGGAGGCCATGCGGCGGGAGGTGGCCGGGCTCTCGGGCGGGGTGTTGGCGATGGGGCCGTACAGGATCTCCGATGACTGATAGCATGTTCCGGTCGGAGATCTCCAGGAGACGAGCTTGAGCGCGGCCTCGAAAAAAGGCGTCGACCGGCGGGCTATGGGCGTGTTGTCGGCGGGGCACCTGTTCACGGACCTCAACCAGGGCGCCGTCGCGGCGCTGCTGCCGTTCCTGATCTCCGAGCGCGGCCTCTCCCTGGCGGCGGCCGGCGCGCTCGTCTTCGCCGCCACCGTGAGCTCCTCCCTCGTCCAGCCCCTCTTCGGCATCTTCTCCGACAGGAGCCCCATCCCGGCCCTCATGCCGCTCGGCGTGCTCCTCGCGGGCGTCGGCATGGCGCTCGTCGGGGTGGCGCCGAGCTACCCCCTGATCTTCGCCTCCGTCGTCCTGAGCGGCATCGGGGTCGCGGCCTTCCATCCGGAGGCCGCCCGCTTCGCCAACTACGTCTCCGGCGCCCGGCGGGCGCGCGGGATGAGCTTCTTCTCCGTCGGGGGCAACGCCGGCTTCGCGCTCGGCCCCATCGTCGCCACCCCGCTCGTCCTCGTCTTCGGCCTGCCGGGCGCGCTGTTTCTGGCCCTCCCGGCCGCGCTCATGGCGGGCGTGATGCTCGTCGAGACGCCGCGGATGTTGCGCCTGGCGCCGGACGCGGCCGAGAGCAGGGCCAGGAGGGCGGAAGACGCGCCGGAGAGGTGGGGGCCGTTCGCCGTCATGGTCGCGGTCGTGGCCGTCCGATCCTTCGTCTACTTCGGGCTCGTCGCGTTCGTGGCCTCGTACTACGAGCGCGTGCTGGGGGCGTCCGCGGCCCTCGGGAACGTGGCCCTCACGGTGATGCTCGCCTCCGGGGCCGTCGGGACGCTATTGATGGGCCCGCTCGCGGACAGGTTCGGACGAAAGGCCGTGCTCGCCTGGTCCATGCTCGCGCTGCCTCCCCTCGTGCTCGCTTTCGCCTCTGTCGGCCCTTACGCGGGCATGGCGTTGCTGGCGCTCGTCGGGGCGGCGACGGTGGGGACCTTCGGGGTTACGGTGGTGATGGGGCAGGAGTACCTGCCGGGACGCATCGGCCTCGCGGCCGGGATCACGATGGGCCTCTCCATCGGCCTCGGGGGGATCGGGGCTCCCCTGCTCGGCCTCCTGGCGGACGTGGGCGGCCTGAGAACCACCATGCTCGCCATCGCAGCCCTGCCGGTCCTCGGGTTCGTCCTCGCCCTCACCCTACCGGCGAAGACCGCTCCACCCGCCGGGGCTTGAGGGCCGGTTTCGGCCTCGCCTTGGTGTAACAGAACACCGTCAACGGGTGCCCCCTTCGGGTAACATATCGCGGATGCTTGTTTCCCCCGCAACCGGTCGCCGCAAAGGATGAGAGGCTTCTACCAGATCGGCGCGTTCGCCCACCGTTTCAGGTGGGCCGTGCTGGCGGTGTGGGCCGCCGTCCTGATCTTCAGCGCCTTCTTCGCCCCGGACCTCTCCGGGCGCCTGAAGGGGGGCGGCTTCGAGGGCTCCAACTCCGAGGCCGAGCGGGTCCAGAACGTCATGTCCGACGAGTTCGGGGTCTCCCCGGCCGCCCTGACGGTCGTCTTCACGGGGGACGGCCTGGACGCCAGGGGCCAGCAGTTCCAGAACGCCCAGGAGCAGGCGCTAGAGGAAGTCCGCCGGATGGACGAGGTCAGGTACGTGGCCTCCTACGCCGGCTCCAAAGACGGGCGTTTCATCTCGAAGGACGGGGAGAAGTCGTACGCCATCGTCGCCTTCGGCGTCTCCATAGACCAGGCCCGCAACGTCGTGGCGGACGTCAGGAGCAAGGTCCGCTCCGGGGAGTTGAACACCTACGTCACGGGCGCCCCGGCCGTCTACCAGGACCTCGAGGCGGCGAGCAACGAGGACGTGCAGCGGGCCGAGAAGTACGCCTTCCCCTTCGCGGTGCTCATCTTGATCTTCGCCTTCGGGACGCTGGTCGCGGCCGGGGTGCCGGTCGTTATCGGCGGGGCGAGCGTGCTGACGTCGCTGGCGATCATATACTTCGTCGCCGGCGCGTACGACATGTCCGTCTTCGTGCTCACGCTCTCCACGATGCTGGGGTTGGGCCTCGGCATAGACTACGCGTTGTTCTTCGTCAGCCGGTTCAGGGAAGAATTGGAGGATTACGAGACGGCGGAGGCCGTGCCCCGGACGGTGGCGACGGCCGGTAGGTCCATCTTCTTCTCGGGGACCGCCGTCCTGGTCGGGCTCTCCGGACTACTCTTCTTCCCGTTCATGTTCATGCGCTCCATCGGGTTCGCGGGCGTGATCGTGGTCTTCGTCTCGGTCGTGGCCGCCCTGACGTTCCTCCCCGCGCTCCTCGCCGTCATCGGGCCGCGGGTAAACCGGCTGCGCATCCGGCGCCGGACCGGCGGGCCGGGCGCGGGCTTCTGGAGCCGGAGCGCCGAGCTTGTGATGCGCCGCCCGCTCGTCGTCATCTTGCTCGTCGCCTGCATCCTCGCCGCCCTTCTCTACCCGGTGGCACACATGAAGGTCGGCATCCCGGAGGCGACGGTCCTGCCCGAGAAGTACGAGTCCCGGGCCGGCGACGACCTCTTGAAGGAGAACTTCGAGTACGCGGCCCTCAACCCGATGGAGGTGGTCGCCAACCTCGGACGGGACCCGTTGAGCGCCGAGGGCCTCGCCGACGTGCGCGGCCTCGGCGAGGGCATACGGGACGCCGAGGGCGTCTCCCGGGTCGAGAGCGTCTACACGGTGGGGGCGGAAGCGGCCCGCGACTACGCGGCGCGGGTCGGCGACGCCAGGGCCGAGGCCGAACGGGAGGCGAGTGGGCGGGTCGACGGTTTGGTGCAGGAGCAGATCCGGGAGCAGATCCAGAAGAACACCGACCAGACGGTCCGGCGGCAGCTCTCCGAGGCGGAGGCGACCTACGGGACGGTGCCGCCGGGGACCGAGGAGCAGATCCGGGCCGAGGTGGAGCCGCGGGTGGCCGAGGAGGTCCGGGGGGCGGAGGGCAGGATCCGGGCCGAGGTCGAGAGGCGCGCCTCGGCGGAGGTGGACCGCCGCGTCCCGGAGCTGCCCGAGGGCGTCTCCGCCGACGGGAAGGTCACGCCGCAAGGGGTGGCGAACTTCCTGGAGCTTCCCGCCGCCCGCGAGTCGGAAGAGCTAGAGGGCGCGGTCGACTCCTACGTCGCCGGCGACCGCTCTCTGCTCAGGGCGGTTACCGAGGAGAACCCTTACACGCAGAGGGCCTACGGTGCCGTGGACGCGGTGCGGGCAACGGAGGCGCCGGAGGGGACGAGCTTTATCGTCGGCGGGCTCTCGGCCGGGCAGAAGGACTTTATCTCCAGCCTGTACCAGAAGGCCCCGCTGGCGGCGGCTTTCGTGATCGGGGTGACGTACCTGATCCTGCTCGTCACCTTCCGCTCCGTCCTTCTCCCGCTGAAGGCCGTGATCGTGAACATCCTGAGCCTCTCGGCGAGCTACGGGGCGGTCGTCTTCGTCTTCCAGGACGGCAACCTCTCGGGCCTCCTCAACTTCACCCCTTTAGGCTTCGTGGACGCGACGCTGCCCATCCTGATGTTCTGCACGATCTTCGGGGTCTCCATGGACTACGAGGTCTTTTTGCTCTCCCGCATCCGGGAGGCCTACGAGAACGGCGACTCGAACACGGCGAGCGTCTCGAAGGGCCTCGTCGCAACCGCCGGGATCATCACCTCGGCCGCCGCGATCATCATAGTCGTCACCGGGGCCTTCGCCTTTACCGGCATAATACTCACGAAGGCCGTCGGCCTGGGCCTGGCCGTGGCCGTGTTCGTGGACGCCACCATCATCCGGGTCCTGCTCGTCCCGGCCACCATGCGCATCCTCGGCGACTGGAACTGGTGGCCCGGCGGACGTAAGGCCACCTTCCGGGCCGACGGCAAGAAGCGCGGCTGACGGAGGCTTCCTGCGGACGGGAGGATAAGATCAATTCTTGATCTCGTAATGGCGCGGGGCTAGACTGTGAGCATGCTGGATCTCGAACGCATACTCAGGGACAGGGGCTACCGGCTCACGAACCAGCGGCGGGTGATCGTGCGCGAGCTCGAAGGGGAGCGGCACCTCTCGGCCGAAGAACTCTACGATCGGGTGAAGGGGGAGCATCCCGAGCTCGGTCTCTCCACGGTCTACCGGACGCTGGACCTGTTGACGGAGCTCGGGGTCGTGCGCAAGGAGGATTTTGGGGAGGGGTACTCGCGGTACGAGCTCTCCACGGAGCGCGTGCATCATCACGCCCGTTGCGACGAGTGCGGGGCCGTCATAGAGTTCAACGAAGAGCTCATGGAGTACCTGGCGTTGCAGGTCGAGCGCGAGACCGGCTTCGTCACCGACTGGCACGAGATCACACTCCACGGCCGCTGCGCCGCCTGCTCAGAATAACGGAAAAAGAGTTCCGGTTTCCCCGTTTTGCCCTCGCGCCTGCGCGACGGCGTGCCTAGAGTGTAGGGGTCGCTGGGGACGCGCGGGGCGTTGGGCGTCCTGGTTCTACCGGGGGGACGGATTGAAACGAGTAGCGTCGATAGCCGCGGCCCTGGCGCTCGCCTGCACGGCGGTAGCAATGTTTGCCGGCTCCTTGCTGGCGCAGGCGGACGGGGCGGTCTACGATGCCTGCTCGCGGGACAAGCAGGAGATCCGGGCGGTCGCGCTGCCCGAGTTTCTAAATGAAGAGAGATGCCCGGTGGCCGGGCGCGTGATCGTGGACGGCGGCATCGGCGCCGTGGTGCCAGAGCCTGGTATGGCCGTGATCGCCGAGGCCGAGACTTCGAACGGGCATCAATACCTGTCCGTGGGCAACCCCCGCGGAGGCAGGCTCGTCCTCGACGGCGTCGGCCGGGAACCCGGCTCCGAAGCGGCCTCCGGTTTCGGGACGAGGGCCTCGGGGGCGAGCCAGTGCGGGGACCCTTTCTACTCGTCCAGGGATGCCAAGGTCTACAAGTACAATCGATGGTACGTGAACGGTCGCAGCATCCCGTCGTACCTCTCGAAGTTCCGCGCCGTGTCCGCGATGAGGCAGGGTGCGGCGAACATCACCAGCGTGCGAGACGCTTGCGGTCTCGGAGACGGCGTCAGGGGGCGCATGATCTACGAGGGCGCTGCCAGGGACTCTGTGGAGATAACGAACAAACCAAGTTGCACCTCCAACGACTTCAAGAGCGAGGTCGGTTTCGGGGACCTGCCCTCGAACTACACGGCCTTTCACTGCGCCTGGGTCTGGCCCAAGAGCGGTGCCCCGAACAGGGTCGCCCAAACCGACATTCGCCTGAACAAGTTCGATCACGGCTGGACCGCCAGCGTCGCGGGCTCCTGCAGGGGACGCTACGACATCGAGTCGACGATGACCCACGAGCGCGGTCACACCTTCGGCCTCGGCGAGGCGTCCGAGAGCTACCACGGCAACCTCACCATGAGCAACTTCACGAACGGGACGTGCCAGACCTCGGAGCGCTCCTTGGGCAAGGGCGACGCCCTCGGACTTAACAGGAAGTACTGAGCCCAGGAGCTAGCCGGGGCTGCCGTAGAAGCGTCACACGCGAAGCCGCAGGCCGTCCTCCGCTACGACGACCTCGCCGTCGTACCATTCCCGCACCTTCGAGGGTAGGGAGCCGTCGTCCACGGCCGGGTGGAGGTGGGTGAGGACGACGCGCCCCACGCCTGCCTCGCGCGCGATCCGGGCGGCCCCCGACGGCGTCAGGTGGCGCGGGAGCGGGTCGTCGTCGGAACCCGTGCATTCGGTCAAAAGCGTGTGCGCCCCGCGGGCCAGCTCCGCCACCGCCTCGCTGTACTCCGTATCGCCCGTGTAGACGAACGCCCCGTCCGGGCCGTCGAGCCTGTAGGCGATGCTCTCCGGGCTGTGCTCCGTCGGGGCCCAGGAGAGACTGCAGCCGGGCAGGTCGAGCGGGGCGGAGGTCTCCCGCGATAGCTCCGAGACGTGCGTCGGGTAGTCTCCGGACATCGTGTCCCCCCAGACCGCCAGCACCGATTCCCAGAAGCGACGGAAAGGCTCGGGGCCGGCCACGTGCAGGGGGCGGGTGCGCTTCCCCTCCGCGCCGTACTTGATGGTGAACAGCAGGTTCACGGCGTCCAGCGTGTGGTCGGGGTGGAAGTGGGTGAAGAAGATCCTGTCGGCCGCAAACGGGTCGAGGCCCGCCCGCATCATGCCCCGCACCGCCCCCGAGCCGAGGTCGAAAACAAGCGTCTCCCCGCCCGCCTCCACCACGACGCAGCTCTGCCGGCGCCCCAGGCGGGGCACCACCGTCCCCGAGCCTACTACCGTGATCTCCAAGAGTTCCTCCCCGCACCCGCGTTGCCGGTCTTGTGGTGATCCGTACCCCCAAACGCCCAAGCCAGGCCGGCGGCCCCGAGGAGCGCGCCCCCGAGGACGTCCGAGGGCCAATGGGTGCCGAGGTAGACGCGGGCCAGGGCGGCGCCGGCGAGGATCAGGACGAGGCCGAACCGCGCCAGCGTATTGGGCAAGAGCAGGTAGACGGCCCCGAGAAGGAGTACGGCCCGCAGCATGTGGCCGCTCGGGTAGGGATAGGGGGTGGCGAAGTCTACGAGCGAGGGGTCGGGCACGCGCCCGACCTCCTGCGGCACAGGCGGCTGCGGCAGGACGAACTTCAGCAGGACCTCCACGACCGCGGTCGCGAGAAATGCGACCAGGAGCCTCCACCCCAACCCGCCGCGGCCCCAAAGGTACAGCCCCGCCGCGAGCGCGGCCAGCGCCGCCACGGAGACCTCCGCCCTCCCCGGCACCGAAAGGAGGCTCCCGGCGGCATCCAGGAAAGCGGAAGAACGCGACTGGACGAGCCGCAAAAGCCAGACGTCCGGGCCTTCCAACAGCCCGGCGCCGGCCGCAGTCGAAAGCGCCGCGAAAGCCGCGGCCCACACCAAGAAGATCCTGCGTCCCCTACCGATCACGGGTCAAAGGCTAACAGAGCCCCGTATCCGAACACAAAAGGAAAAGCGGGGCAAAGATCTCGTTACGGGCCACGACGAGCCCACCGCCGAAGGAGGGACGGGCGGGGATCCGGGGATTTGGCCCCCGCCCGTCCCTCTCCTCTAGGCTACGGCGTCGCGGAGGACGCGGCCGTACTCGCCGGCCTTGAGGATCCGCTCCGCCTCGCGCTGGAGCTGGCGCACCCGCTCGCGCGAGATATCCAGCTCGTCGCCGAGCTCGGCGAGCGTGGCGGGCTCGCTGTCGTCGAGGCCGTATCGCCTCACCAGCACGTAGCGCGCCCTCTCGGGGAGGCGGTCGATGGCCTCCTTGAGATGGGCCGTCTCCATCTCCCGCATCACCGTGTCCGGCGTGTCTGAGACCTTCTCGTCCTCGATAAAGTCGCCCAGTTGGGAGGCCGTGTCCTCGCTGGAGACGGGCTGGTTGAGGCTGGTGGCGTCCGGCATCGCCCGCATCGTGAGGCGCACCTCGTCGAGGTCCCATTCGAGGTGCGTGGCGACCTCCTCGCGGGTGGGCTCGCGTTCCAGGCGCAGGGAGAGCTCGGCGATCGCGCGGCTGACCTTCCGGATCTTCTCCGTCATGTGGACGGGCACCCTTATGGTGCGGCCCTTGTCGGCCACGGCCCGCTGCACGGCCTGGCGGATCCACCACGTCGCGTACGTGGAGAACCTGAAGCCCCGGTCCGGGTCGAACTTCTCGACGGCCTTCATCAGGCCGATGTTGCCCTCCTGGATTAGGTCCTCGAACGGCAGCCCGTAACCCCGGTACTTCTTCGCGACGCTCACGACGAGCCTCAGGTTCTTCTCGATAAGCCTCTGCCTGGCCCGCGCGTCGCCGGCCTTCGCCCGGTTGGAGAGGTCGATCTCCTCCCTGTGCGAGAGCAGGTTGCCCTGCCCGATGTGCGCGAGATACTTGGCGAGAAGCTCCGGCGTCTCCTGCTCCCTCTCCGGCTTCTGTCCCTCTGTCCGCTTGCTGGCCTCCGGCTTCAAAATGCCCTCCTCACGAAACGCGCGGCCCACCCGAAATCAATTTCAAAAACTAATCCTAATCTACCGGGCTTCGCCTGTTTCTAAACCCTTCTCTCTCGGAACCGCCGGGCGCTCTCTCCGCCCGACAACCTTTATACGGTTGCCGGGGGAAAAAGGTTGCGTCGGCGGCATATCCGGTGACCGCGGGGGGGATACGGCACGGTTATACTGGTCGGCATGGAGACACCACCGCAGATAGTCGACCGCATCCGTCAGGACCTGCCCAATATTTTGACGAGTTGGAAGGAGGAGCGCACAGGATCGGCCAAAGACGAGCCCTCCGCCCGCATGGTTGCCGGGATAGAGGAGTTGATCATGGTCTTCGCCGGCTTCCTGGAGAGCCCCGAGGGCGTGGAGGGCTTCAGCCGGGGGGGTGAGATCCGCACGCTCGTCGCCAGGATCGCCGACGAGCAGCACACGCTCGGGCGCGACGCCGTCGGCGTCATAGAGGACTTCTCCGTGCTCCGGCGGTGCGTCTGGCGCTCCGTCGAGGGGGGCGTGGACCTCTCGGAGGTGGGGGGAAGCGGGGTGGCGAGGTTTTTCGTCAAGCTCCTGCAGGCCTCGGACTGGGTTACCGAGCAGGGCCTGAAGGCCTTCGAGGCGACGGCCATGCGGGAGATGGAGCGGGCGCTCGTGCGCGCGGAGGCGACGGACCTCGTCACAGGCCTGCCGGACAGGGAGCAGTTCAACCGCCTGCTGCTGCCCGCCGCCGTGAGGGAGCACGAGAAGTTCGCGTTGCTCGCCTTCGACGTGGTCCATTTCACCGAGACGGTGGCCGAGGGAAACCTTAGCCGGGCCCGCGGCATCCTGCGCCGCCTCGCGGAGACGGTGGCGGAGGTCGCGCCCGAGACGGCCGTGTGCGCCCGCTTCGGTGATGACGAGGTGTGCGCCATCCTGCCGGGCAGCAGCAGCGAGGAAGCCTACAGGATAGCGGAGCGCGTCTCCGAGCGGCTGGCAGAAGTCCCGGACGGTTTCGAGGTGGACGCGGGCGTGGCCGAGTACCCGGCGCACGGCTCCGACGCGGCGGCGTTGATGACGGAGACGCTCAAGGCGCTCGGAACGGCCAAGCGCGTCGGCGGCGGCGGCATCGTCGTCGCGCGGTAGATCGGGGGATACACGTGATAGCCATCATGAACAGCCTGCCGGTGGCCGAGGGCGCCGCCGACGCCGTCGTCGAACGGTTCGCCGGCAGCAGGGGCCACGTGCAGGACTTCCCCGGCTTCGTCTCGATGGAGGTCCTCAAGTCGGCCGAAGAGGACGAGGTCCTCGTGGTGACGCGCTGGCGCGACCGCGAGGCCTTCGACGCCTGGGTCGCGAGCGAGGAGTTCTCCAAGGCGCACGCGAGGGGCGGCACGCAGGGGCTGTTGCGCGGGCACCCGAAGATGTCGTCCTACGAGGTGGCGGTGAGGAGGGAAGCCGGGGCTTAGGTCAGGCCCTAAGCGAGAGGGCGGGCGGGGGAGACGAGTCCCGCTGGGCGCCCGGTTCGTACTCGCCCTTGCCGAGAACCGCGAACGTGAAGGCGAAGAGGAAGATCAGAAGCAAAATCAAGATTCCGAACGTTAGCCGCTCGCGCACCCCGTCTCCTCTCTCGGTTACCCGTCCGGGGCATTCTAACCGAATCGCGCCGTCCCGTCCTGTGGGACTCAGGTTAATGTGTCAGTACAGAGGATGAGGTCCCTCTCGAATTGTGCCACCGCCCCGATGTTGCGAACGGCGATACCCCGCGCCGGTTAGCGCGTAGCAGCCCTGGCCAGGGCCGTAGCTACATATATTACATATATCCGTCGCGCGGGTAAACCGTACGGATCGCGGCCTGGCGCGCCGATGTGGCCCATCGCTGGTGCGGGTGTGGGCTTCGTGCGGTTTCGCGGATACCTACGGCAGCAGCTCGCCGCGGTGGGCTTCGAACACCTCCCGCAGCGACCGCGGCGGGCGACCGGTGAGGCTCTCGACCGCGCCGGAAGCCTCACCGAGGTAGCCCTCCCGGATAGCCCTCCCGTACGTGGCAATCGCGCGGGCCGCCGGTTCGGGCAGGCCGGCCGCGGTGAGGCCTTCGACGAACGCCTCGTCGTCGACGGCCACGGCCTCGACCGTCCGGCCGGATACCTCGCCCAGCAACGCCGCCACGTCGTCCTGGCCGAGCGGTTCCGGACCGGTGATGTCGTAGGCTTTGCCCTCGTCGCTGTCGGCTTCGCCGGTCAGCACCGCGGCGGCCGCGGCGGCGCAGTCCTCGCGCGAGACGTAGGCGATCCTACCGTCCCCGTTGTTGTGGACGAGCCGGCCCGTGGCGACCGCCTGCGCGCCCGCGGGAACCTGATACTCGGCGTAGAAGGCGTTGCGCAGCGCGATCCACGCGAGGCCGCTCTCGCGCAGCGCCTCCTCGGTCTCGCGGTGGTCGGGGGTGACGACCGCCGGGTTCTCCGCCACGGGGTTGAGGTAAGAGGTGTAGGCCACGTGGCCGACGCCCGCGTCCCTGGCCGCCTCGATGGCGGCGCGGTGCTGGGGCACGCGGCTGCCGACGGCGTCGGTGCTGATTAGCAACAGCCTCTCCCCGCCCGCGAACGCCCCGGCGAGCGTGTCCGGCCGGTCGAAGTCGGCCCGCCGGACCTCTGCCCCGCGCCCGGCGAAGTCGGAGAGCTCCTCGGGGTGGCGCGTCGTGAGGACGACCTCGGAGGCCGGCACGCGATCGAGGACCATCTCGGCGGTCGACCGACCCAGATGCCCGGATGCCCCGGTGATGATTATGCTCATAGAGCCTGCCTTTCTCGACGTTCCCCGGCCCGTCACCGTCTGTTCGGATTCGCCCCTTTTGCGGCCTGGACGGCACAGTCTAGGACTGCTAGTATATTTCGTCAACCAGGCACCCAGAGGTAACTAACTCTCCGGAGGCAATACGTGACGCACCCGCCGCTCGACCCCTTCGACCCGGATTGCCCGACGCGCCAGGTCCTCGACCGCATCGCCGGCAAGTGGGCGGTCCTGATCGTGGTGGCGCTGGAGCCGCGCGCGAAGCGCTTCGGCGAGCTCCGCCGCGAGGTCGGGGGCATCTCGCAGAAGATGCTCACCCAGACGCTTCGCGGCCTCGAGCGCGACGGGCTGGCGCTCAGGCGGGTGAAGCCGAGCTCGCCGGTGACCGTCGAGTACGAGCTGACGCGGCTGGGGCGCGGCCTGGTGCCGGTGCTCGCCGGGCTGACCGACTGGGCGGTCGCGGCGATGCCCGAGATCGAGGAGGCACGCTCCCGTTTTGTAAGCCCCGGCTCCGAGGGCTGAACCCACAACGGGTGCCGGCCCCGCATCAACGGTCTACCCCGGGTCACGACCCGGTGGGCGTTAGCCGCGGCGGCCAGCAGGCCGCGGCGCCGGGACCGAGCGGGTGGGGGCCGTCCTCCTCGATCACGGCCGCCTCGCCCGAGATGACGTAGAGGAACTCGCCCTCCTCCTCGTGCCAGTGTCTATTGGAAGAGCGCGACCCCGGCTGCAGCGTCCCGACGTGGGCACCGAACTGGGTCAGCCCGCCCGCGTCGGAGGGGCGCAGCCGCTCTGAGGCGCCGTAGTGCTCCGCCGGTTCCTCGGCTTCAGGATCCGCCGGCGCCCGACCCTTGCGAACGATCATCCGGGCCCTCCCGAGGCGTGCCGTGACCATGGTTGCGACCGGCCTTGACCCCTCGAAGTTGCATCAGGCCCAGGTTGAGTGGTCGAGACCTCGTGTACAACGGCAGGCAGTATGAACCTTACGAAACGGGTCCAAGTTCTGCCGTCCCGGTTCCCCTTGTGGGTCGCGCGGTTTGTGGCAAGGCTTGACGCCCCAATCTGAGGTTTGGGTAACAACCGAACAGGATCTTCCGGGCCTGGGCCAACGCCATAGCCCGCTTGCGTTCGACCGATCGCTTGCCTTTGGCCTTCGTCTGCCGGACAGGGTCTCCCGGAAGACGGCGCCCACCTCGCGGCCGGCCCTCTCGGCGTAATCCCCGAGGTCGCGCTCCTGGCGGTCGTTGTCCCGGTCGGAGTTGGAGACGCGGCGGTAGATCGCCACCCTCCTCCGCCCGTTCTGCCGTACCAACTAAGCCCCCCGAGCTCGGCACTTTGCATGATGCGCACGACGGTAACCGATATATTGAGTACCGGATACGGAAAGCGCGACGCGACGGCGCGCCGACGGCTCGCCGATGGCTTTCGGCAGGAGGCCCAGGATCGGCGGTCTCGGGCGGTTTCGCGGGCGCTTCGGGGGCCGGGATTTCGAGAGAGCCGAGGAAGCGAGGACCGATGTCCCTACGGGACGGGGCGTATGAGGTGAACGAAAAAGCGTTGGTCGATTTCGCGCTGAGGTTGGTGGGTGCGGCGAGCCCCTCGGGCCGGGAGGGGGCGGTCGCGGACCTGGTGACCGGGGAGATGGGGCGGCTGGGCTTCGAGGTCGGGCGCGACGAGCTGGGCAACGTTACGGGCACGCTGGACGCGGGCCCTGGGCCGTGCGTGCTCGTCGACTCGCACATGGACACCGTGGGGGTCACCGACCCCGGTGCCTGGTCCCGCAGTCCCGAAGGGGAACTGGCCGAGGACCGCGTCTACGGGCGGGGTGCCATGGACATGAAGGGGCCGCTGGCCTCCTCCGTCCACGGCATCGCGGCGCTGCGGGGCAGGCTGCGACGGGGCAAGGCGGTCGTCTCGGCGACGGTGGCGGAGGAGCTCGTCGAGGGGCCCGCCACCGAGCGGGTCGCCGGGCGGGTGCGGCCCGACTTCGCGGTGGTCTGCGAGGCAACGTCGCTCGGGGTCGCGCGGGGGCAGCGCGGCCGGGCAGAGTTGAAGGTGGAGGTCTTCGGGATGGCCACGCATTCGTCCCGGCCGGACCTCGGCGTCAACGCGGCCGAGGCGATGGTCGACGCGGCGCGCGCGTTGCGTGGGGTGCCCGCCCCGCGCCACGGGGTCCTGGGCGAGGGCATCCTCGTGCTCACCGACGTCGTCTCGCGGCCCTACCCGGGGCTCTCGGTCGTGCCGGATTATTGTGTGGCCACGTTCGACCGGCGCACCCTGCCCGGCGAGACGCAGGAGGACGTGCTCTCGCCGGTTCGGGAGGCCGTCGGACGCGCGCTCCGGGGCACGGGGGCCACGGGCGAGGTCTCCGTAGCCGTGGACGACTTCGAGACCTACACGGGGGCCCGCGTCACGGCCCCAAACTTCGCCCCCGCCTGGTACTTCGACGAGGCGGCCGAGGTGGTGCGGAGAACCCGGGAGGGCCTCTGCCGGGTCGGGTTGCCCGGGGAAACCACCCACTACGCCTTCTGCACCAACGGCAGCGGCACGGCCGGCAGGCTCGGTATCCCCACGGTCGGCTTCGGGCCGGGCGACGCGGAGCTGGCCCACCGCGCCGACGAGCATGTGGAGGTAGGCCAACTCGTAGCGGGGGCGAGGGGCTACGCCGCCATCGCCGAGCGGCTGACCGCCGGGGAGACCGGGGCGTGAGCATCAGGACGCTCGTCAACCCGAACGCCCGGGAGATCCTCGACGCCCCGGTCCCGGACAGGGCTCCCCTGCGGTTCCACCGCCGGCTGCCCGGCTACGGGGAGACGCCGCTCGTGGACGCGCCGGGGATCGCCGAGTCTTTGGGCGTGGGCAAGGTCCTCGTGAAGGACGAGTCGAATAGGTTGGGGCTGCCCGCCTTCAAGGTGCTCGGCGCGTCGTGGGCGGTCTACCGGGCGCTGGAGGAGCGCCTCCCGGGGGGCGAAGGCTTCGGGGGTTGGGGGGCCGTCGAGGAGCTCCGGGAGAGGATCGCGCCGCTGCGGCCCCTCGACCTCGTGGCGGCCACGGACGGCAACCACGGCCGCGCGCTGGCGCGCGTGGCCGGGCTCCTGGGGCTCGGGGCAAAGATCTTCGTGCCCGAGGACATGGCCGCCGCGCGCCGGGAGGCCATAGCCGGCGAGGGTGCCGAGGTCATCGTGGTCCGGGGCACCTACGACGAGGCCGTCGAGCGCTCGGCCGAAGAGGCGGGGGAACACGGGCTCGTCGTGTCCGACATGTCCTGGCCCGGCTACGAGCGGATACCTGGGTGGGTGATCGAGGGCTACTCGACCATGCTCTGGGAGATCGACGACCAGCTCGAAAGGCGGGGAGAGGCGGGGCCGGATCTCGCGGTGGTGCAGGTCGGCGTCGGCGCCTTCGCCGCCGCCGTGACCCGCCACTTCCGCAGTCCGGTGAGGTCGCAGCACCCGAAGCTGCTGGGCGTGGAGCCGGCGGGCGCGGATTGCTTGCTCGAGTCGGTGGCGGCGGGGCGGATCGTGCCCGTGCCGGGGCCGCACGACTCCATCATGGCGGGCCTCAACTGCGGGCGGCCCTCGCTGGTTGCCTGGCCGGCCGTGTCGGGGGGCGTAGATGTCCTCGTCGCCGTGGACGACGGGCCCGCTCGCGAGGCGATGCGCCTGACGGCCGCCTCCGGAATCGTGTCGGGCGAGACCGGGGCGGCGGGCCTCGGCGGGCTGCTCGAGCTCCTTCGCGGCGGGGGGAGCCGCGGGCGCGAGGAGGCGCGCCGGGCGCTGGGCGTGGGCGGGGAGAGCCGCGTCCTGCTCTTCAACTGCGAGGGCGCCACCGACCCCGACGGTTACCGGCGGGTGATGGCCGGGGCGGGGTAGCCGGGCTGTGACGCCCCTCCGCTCCGGGGTTACTGACAAAAGGCCGTAGAGCTTGCTGACACGTCGCTGACAAGAAGACGCGGCTACAGACAACGTCGTGTGGTTCCTACAACCCGCCCCGGGTCCGCCGGTCCACGCAAGTAAGGTACACTGTAGCAATGTGTAGCAGGTACGACACCGGGGGAACGGGGACGCAGTGACGGACGTTAGCGGGGGGCTTTAGATGGACGTGGATCCTTCCCTGTCGGAGTACACCGAGCTCCAGGAGCAGGAGAGCCGCTCGCTCCTGCGGCTGATAGAGGAGATGGGTATCGCCACCGCCGACCGGACCTACAGGCCTGGGGACGCCGTCTACCGCCAGGGCGAGTACGGCGACGCGCTCTACGTGCTGGTCTCCGGCGTCCTGAAGCTCTTCCGCCCCTACTCGGGCAGCAAGGAGGCGACGCTTCGGCTGCTCACCTCGTGGGACATCTTCGGGCACCTGGCCTTCGCCGGCGAGGCGCGCCAGCGCGCCTACGCCGAGGCCGTCACCGAATGCCGGGTCACCAAGATCCCCAAGGTCTTCGTCGAGCGGGCCGTCAGGCAGGAGCCGCGGGTGGCGTTCAAGATCATGACGCTCCTGGAGCTGCGCCTGGTGCAGTACGAGGAGCTCGTCAAGTGCCTGCTCCCCCGCGAGACGGAGGTACGCCTCGCCAACCTTCTGCCGATCCTGGCCCAGAAGTTCGGCGACCGCCAGGACGGCGTCGTCACCATAGACCTCCGCCTGACCCATCAGGACCTGGCTGCGATGGTCGCCTCCACCCGCGAGTCCGTCACCAAGGTCCTCAACGAGATGCGAAACCGCGACCTCATAGAGGTCGACGCCGGGCGCATCACGCTCAAAGACTGGCGGGCACTCGTCAAACTGAGCGGGCCGTAAGCCGGCACGCTACGGCTTCGCCTCCGCTTCCGGCACGGCGCCGCACGCCTCCGAAGGCGCTTCGCTGACAAGCTGAAATGCTTCTGTAATAGTATGCGGGCCGCGTTCGCTAGACCGAAGGACGAGAGTCTTGCTGGAGCTTTTACAGGCCGTACTGCTGGGCGTCGTGCAGGGGCTCACGGAGTTCTTGCCCGTCTCGAGCTCGGGGCATCTGTTGTTGGGGCAGTATTTTCTTGGGCTGGATCAGGACCGCTTCGGGCTCTCTTTCGACGTGGCGCTTCACATGGGGACGCTGCTTGCGGTGGTCTCGTACTTCTGGCGGGATTTGCTGCGGATGGCGCTCGCGTTCTTCCGGTCCTTCGTCGGTCGGGACCTGAGAAACGACGCCGACCAGAGGATGGCCTACCTCATAATCGCCTCCACGGTGCCGGCGGCCCTGATCGGGTTCTTCCTCGAAGACTTTTTCGAGGGGGAGACGGTGCGCTCTCCCTGGGTGGTGGTCTTCAACTTCGTGCTGATCGGGGCGCTGTTCATAGTGGGGGAGGTTGTCGGGGCCCGAACCCGGCGGGCCGACAAGCTGGGTTTCGGGGAGGCGGTCGGCATCGGGTTCGCCCAGGCCGCGGCGCTCGTGCCGGGGGTCTCGCGATCGGGGGCGACGATGACGCTCGGCCTGTTTCTGGGGCTCAGGCGCGAGGAGGCCGCGCGGTTCTCTTTCCTGATGAGCGTGCCGATCATCGCCGGGGCGGGTGGGCTGAAGGTGGGGGAGGTGATCTCGAACGGCATGAGCCTCTCCCAGACGCTCCTCTTCGTGGTCGGCTTCGTGACCTCGGCTGCGGTCGGGTACGTGACGATCCGGTTCCTGCTGAACTACCTCACGAACCACAGCTTGCGGGCCTTCGCGTTCTACCGCTTCGCGGTCGCCGGCGTGGTAACGGTCTTGCTCCTGATAGGCGTGGGGGGCTTTTGACAAACGCCGCGTCCCTCTGGTACTTTGAAACCATCATGCGACGCCCTCTTCCGACAGCGCGGCGATTTACCGGGGAGGGGCGCGCCCGCTCCTGACGCGCGGTTCCGCCCCTCCAGACCACCCGAGCCGGGATCGTCAACACCCAAGAACGGAGGACACGGACGCCGTGATTCCATCGGAACCCTTACGCGAAAACGCGGAACAGCAACTGGACGAAGAAGGCGGCCGCGCCGCCGCGGCGGACGACGCCGAGATGGACGATGCCGAGATGGACGATGCCGAGATGGACGATGCCGAGATGGACGAGCTTCGGGCGGGGATAGACGCGGTGGACGCCGAGATCGTGCGCCTGCTCGACCGGAGGGCGTCGCTGGCGCGCAGGATCGGCGAGTTCAAGCAGCAGAGGGGGATGGCCGTGTACGCGCCGGCACGGGAGCGCGTGGTGCTGGACCGGGTGACGGCCCTCGGCGACGGCGAGTTCCCGAAGCGGGGCCTCGAGGCCGTCTTCCGCGAGATCATCTCCACCTCCGTCTCCCTCGAGACCCGCCTGAAGGTGGCGTACCTGGGCCCCGAGGCGACGTTCACCCACGAGGCGGCCCTGCGGTCGTTCGGGACCAGCATCGAGTTGCAGCCCCAGGCGACGGTGGCCGAGGTCTTCGCCCGCGTGGAGAGGGGGGAGGCCGAGCACGGGGTCGTCCCCGTCGAGAACTCGATGGAGGGCGCGGTCACCCACACTCTCGACGAGATGATGAACAGCCCGCTGAAGGTCTGCGGCGAGGTCTACCTTCCCGTCTCCCAGAACCTCCTCTCCGCCGAGAGTTCCCCGGAGAAGATCGAGCTCGTCTGCTCGCACCCGATGGCGCTTGCCCAGGCGGCCTCCTGGCTGCGGCGGGAGCTGCCAGGCGCGCGCCTGGAGGAGGTCGAGTCCACCGCCGAGGCGGCCCGCCGCGCGGCCTTCCAGCCCGGGGTGGCCGCGGTTGGGAGCGCGTTGGCGGCCGAGGCGCACGGGCTAAAGGTGCTGGCGCGGAACATTCAGGAGGCCAGGACGAACACGACGCGGTTCATCGTGTTGGGGCGTTCGTGGGCGGCCCGCACCGGGAGGGACAAGACCAGCGTGGTGTTCTCTGTCAAAGACAGGCCGGGGGTGCTAAAGGAGGCGCTCTCGTCGTTCGCGTCGCAGGGGATCAACCTGACCCGCATCGAGAGCCGCCCGAGCCGCAAGCGCGCCTGGACCTACGTCTTTTTCGCGGACTTCAAGGGGCACCCGGACGAGGAGCGGGTAAAGCGGGCGCTCGAGGCGCTCGAAGAGCATTGCCCTTACGTCGGCCTGATCGGGGCCTACCCGGAGGTCCGGCCGGAGTTCTCCTGACCCCCTCCATGGACTTCAAGGCCGCCGCGAGGGAGGTGCTCAGAGAGGTGGGTCACCCCCTGCACTACGGGGACATCACCGAGATCGCGCTCGAGTCCGGTTACCTGCAAAGCGCGGGCCGCACGCCCCAGAACACCATGCGCGCCCGCCTCTCCGTGGACGTGCGCGACAACCCCGAATCGCCGTTCGTCCAGACGGCCCCCGGCGTCTACGCCCTGCGGCCCGCGAATTGAGCCCCACCGAGATGCTATATTGGCGCCCAAGCATTTTTTCAAGGTCGAGGAGATACCATGGTCGAGGTAGGGGATAGGGCGGTAGAGGCCGCCTGGAAGCTCAGGAACCTGAAGGACTTTGACCGGCGGCTGGAGCGGGCCGCCGCGAGGCTGGACGAGGTCACCGGCGGGCTCGCCGCCATGATCGTCTACGAGACGGCCCTCATGAAGAGCGGGCGCCCCCCCGAGGAGGTGCGGGAGAAGGTCCGCTCCTTCCGCGGGACCTTCGAGGACGAGGAGGAGCCGCTAACGATGGCCCACGCCAGCGGCATAATGAACGTCGAGGGCAACGACTGGTTTTTCGGGGACAACGAACTGCGGGTCCTTACCGGCAAGCTCCTCGGCCAGTTCCAGCACCGGGTCGCCCAGTACAACTACGTGGACGAGAGGGAGGTGCTCAGGCGCTGGGCCGACGGCTACGACACCCGCCTCTTCGTGCGGCGCAGGATCTTCGAGACCGAGCCCATAATCGGCGTGGTCGGCGGCCTGGACTTCTCCCTCCTCCAACACCTACGCGTCGCCGCCGGCGGCGACACCCTCGTCCCGACCGCCGAGGTCGCCCGGGCGCTCGAAGCCCTGGGCTTCGGGCTCGACCCGGCAGACCCTTACGAGACGCTCGCCGCCGCGGAAGACCTCGCGCTGCGCCTGGACCTCCCCGCCCCCGTGGTGGGCGAGATGCTCGCGGAGCTCGGCCGCGAGGGCTTCGAGGACTACCCGGAGCCCCCGAGGGAGCAGGCGCCCGACGCCGCCTCGGCGACGCCCCAGGACGAGGCCGTCGCCTCCGAGGGCGGGCCAGTCTCCGGCGGGGCGGCCGACGAGCCCCGGGCGCAGAAGCCGGTCCCCCCGGAGCGGGGCGAGCGCTCGGAGGTGGCGGCTGACCCCGCGGCGGGAGAGGAGCCGTCCAGGGTCCAGGACCCGCAGGCCAAGGACGCGCCGGCGGTCGCGGAGGAGGAAGGGCCGGCCAGGGGGGCGACGCCCCCGGAAGCCGGCCGGGAAGACCAGCCCGGAACCTCCGGGCGGGAGGATGCATAGAAGGGCGCCGAGGTGGTAGAATGCCGGGCGGAATCATCGAGGGACATCGTCGATCACCGTTCGAAAACCACCTCTCGTAACCGACGGCAGGGCAAGAAGGAGCAGGCGGTAGCATGGCAGACTCCAGAAAGCGCATAGCGTTGAAACCCCACATGGACAGCATCCGGGAGTGGGTGGAGGCGGGCAAGACGGACGACTGGATCGCCGACGCCCTCGGGACGAGCGCCTCTTCGGTGCAGTCCTTCCGTTCCCGCAACGACATCTACCGCCGAGAGCGGGGCCCCCGGGAGCCCGAGGTCCTCTTCGAGGGCGTGCTCGACCACGGCGAGAACGACGGCTGGGGCCTCTGGCTGGATCCCGCGGTCGCGGAAGACCCGATCTGGAAAGAGCACTGGGCCGGTGTCGAGGCCGTGGTCGTCAAGGTCGCCGAAGACTCTATAGTCCTAGAACCGGACGCGGGCGAGACCGGCGAGACCGGGGGGGGCGCCGAGGGCCAATCCTGGACGCTCGTCGCGGCCAACGGCCGGGGCGAGTCCGACGAAGGGCCGGAGGAGGCGGGGGAGACGGCCGGGCCCGAGCGGGAGCAGGGGCGGGTCAAGTGGTTCGACCCGGAGAAGGGCTACGGTTTCCTGGTGCGCCCGACGGGCGACGACCTGTTCGTGCACCACTCGGAGGTCGAGGGAGACCCGTCCGCCCTCTCGCCGAACGGTGAGGTCGAGTACGAGGTCGGCCGCAACGACCGCGGCCCCAACGCCCGCAGCGTGCGCACCCTGGGGTAGACCCCCGGGGCCGGCTACTCCGCCCTGATCGTGTCCGGGCCCCCTTCGCCCGGCAGGTGAACGGTAGAGGCGAGGTCCAAAAGCTCCGGGCCCGGGCCGTTTCGCCCCCAGCCTATGCGCGTGATCGAGGCGTTCGCCGCCCGACGCCTTCCGGGCAGAACCTCCGGGCCGAACCTGTCCCGCAGGAACGCCCGCATCGCGCCCCCGTGGGAGACCACGACGATTCGCGCCCCGTCCGGATGGTTGGCCCTTAGCTCGGAGATCGCCGCCTCGAACCGCCCCATGACTTCCTCGTCGGTCTCCGCGCCGGCGAAGGCCCAGCGCTCTTCCTCCGGCAGGGCGAGAAACGTCTCGGCAAACTGCGGATTCTGCGCCTCCTGCTCGACCCAGGTGTGGCCTTCGAGGACGCCGCCGTGCCGTTCGCTCAGGCCCGCCAGCGGGACGACCTCGTCGCGATAGCCGGCCTCCCGGGCGATTATCCGGGCGGTCTCGAAGGCCCGCGCGAGCGGGCTGGAGTACAGGGCGTCGAAGGGTTCTCTGGCCAGGGCCCGTCCGGCGAGGGCGGCCTGCCAGCGTCCTTCGTCGGAGAGGGGGAACTCCATCTGGCCCTGCCAAACGCCTTTCGCGTTTGCCGTGGACTGACCGTGGCGCACCAGAAGTAGCTCCTGTCGTTCGGGCATGGGCACAAGATAGAGCATGGGGGCCGTGCGGGCAAATGCCCGCCGATGCTAAACTCTGCGGGTTCCTGGAGCTAGTTTGGAGGACGTGCCGCGGTGTTCTGGAGGGGCGAAGAGGAGGCGCCGGGGGCGCCCGAGGGGAACGCCGAAGCGGGTCGTGCCGGGCCGATTCGGGTGCCCCCCGACGCGCCCCGCCCGGCGACGATCCTGCGGATCGCGGGCGAGCTGGAGGAGCGCGGGGGCCGCATCCTGGAGCTTTTCAAGGAGATCCGGTCCCCCCTCGGCCAGGTCGTGTTGCCGATCCACCTCCTCAAGGACGAGGAGGCGTTTTTCGTGGAGGTCGCGACGGGCCCGTGGGACAGGCGCAGCGAGCGCGAGGTGGCCGAGCGGGCCGCCGTGCTGCGCAACTCCGAGCACGCGGACGCGGATCTCGAGCTCCTGAGCGCCTACCCCGTGCCTGACGACCTGCGCTTCTTCTGCGGACGCTCGCCCGCCGCGCTGCTGCAACTGGACCTTCTCAGGCTGCGGTCCGATCGCCCCGAGGAGGCCGCGGCGGTCTTCCGCGAGGTCGCGAGCCGGCACTGGGGCGTTGACCTGGACTTCGGGCCCGACTACCTGCCCCTCGCCGAGGACCTGCTAACGGCGGCCCTGGCCGGCGAGGAGCCCGACGGGCGCACCCCGCCCGTCTCCGAGGGCCTCGTCGCCGGCGTGGGCGGCTTTCTGGGCGAGACGATCCGCAGGAAGGCAGGCCACGGGGCGGCCTGGCGCGGGGGCGACGAGTGGGGGGAGGGTCCCGTGGTGGAGGTCGAGGGCTTCGTCCTCGACCCCTTCGGCAAGGCCGGGGCGTTCCTGCGCGAAGGCCCCGAGGAGTCCCTGGCCTTTTACGCCAACTACGTTCTGGGGCTGCTAGAAGGGGACCGGACCCACGGGGCCCCGGAACCTCAGGAGTAGCGCCTGCGGAGCTCCCTGATGATGTGCGTGGAGTCCACGAGAACCTCGTCGTCGATGGTGAGGATGGGGATCGCGCGCTGGCCGGAGAGGCGGATCACTTCCTGCCGCCCGTCCTCGTCGGCGTTGACCGACTCGTAGCCCAACCCCAACCTGTCCAGCTCCTTCTTTACCCTGCGGCAGTAAGGGCAGTAGCTGCCCGTGTAAAACTTGATGCCGGTCTTCTCTCTTGTGGTATCCAAAGAAACACTCCTCTATGAAAATATACGGACGTTCAGATTATACCCTTGGGGCGGGGCGGTTAAAGCGCCGGGGCGGGCGGGTCGAGGCCGAAAACGACCTCCACCTCGACGGGCGCGTCGAGGGGAAGCTCGGCGACGCCCACGGCCGAACGGGCGTGGAGCCCCGCCTCGCCGAATAGCTCTCCGAGAAGCTCCGAGGCGCCGTTTAGGACGTCGGGCTGGCCGTTGAAGCCCGGCGTGGAGGCGACGAAGCCGGTGACCTTCACGACGTCGCGCAGGTTCGCCAGGCCCCCGGCCATCTCGGCCGCGGCGGCGACGGCGTTCAGGGCGCAGAGCCTGGCGGCCTCCTGGGCCTCTTCGAGCATGACGGCGGCGCCTACCTTGCCGGTGCGGTGCAGTTCGCCGTCGCGGAAGGGGAGTTGGCCGGCCGTGAAGATCAGGCCCCCGGTCCGCGTGGCCGGCACGTACGAGCCGGCGGGGGTTGGGACGGGCGGGAGCTCCAGGCCGAGCTCCCTGAGGCGGGCCTGCGGGTCCATCTAGCGGAGGGCCTCCTCGTATTCGCCCGGGTCGTAGATGAGGGGGTAGCTCGGGTCGAGGGTCTCACCGGCCGTGACCTCCCCGATGATGACCGTGTGGTCGCCGGCGCGGGCGCGGTCCATCACGCGGCAGTCGAGGAAGGCGAGGCAGTCCAGGAGGTGGGGCGAACCGCTCGGGGTCAGGCCGTAGGGGACACCGCGCAGCTTGTCGTCGTACTCGCCGCTGGTCTCGCCGAAGTGGGTGGCCACGTTCACCTGGTCGTCGCGAAGGACGCTCAGGGCAAAGGTCTCGCTCTCGAGGATGATGTCGTGGGTGTAGCGGTCGCTTCGGACGGCCACGGCCACGCACGGGGGGCGTTCCGAAGTTTGCGTCACCCATGAGGCGGCCATGGCGTTGGATTGGCGGCCGCGGCGGGTGCCGAGCACGTAGACGCCGTGGGTCAGGTGGCGCAGGGCGCCGAGGACTGAGCTTCGCTCGTGGGGGTCCCTGTCCAAATCTCTCCTCTCGGGTTCGATGCGGGTATTCTACCAAGAGTGGGTATACTTGCGGCCCATAAACTCGGATGGAGGGGTACAGGAGTGTCGCTGAGCGCCTCGCTCGTAGGGATCGGCATCGTCCAGACGTTGCTTTACTTGTTCTTTATACGGGCCATCGACCTGTACGAGCGGGAGTCGTTGCGGTACGTGATCCCGGTCTTCATCTGGGGCTTCGCCGTCGCGACCACGGTCTCGCTCGTCTTCAACACCATAGCCTCGGTCACGATAAGCAACCTCGCCGGCAACCAGGCCGCGTCCTTCCTGACGGCCGTCTTCGTCGCGCCGCCGGTCGAGGAGACCGCGAAGGGTTTGGCGCTGCTCATAGCGTTTCTCGTGGCCTACGTGGCGGCGCGGAGGCGCGGGCTCGTGGAGTTCGCGGGGGTCATGGACGGCATCGTCTACGGGTCGGCGGTCGGCTTTGGGTTCGCCATCGCCGAGGACATCCTCTACGGGCTGCAGTTCGGGTCGGAGACGTTTGTCGTGCGCAGGATCTTCGGCGGCTTCGCCCACGCCGCGTTCACCTCGCTCACCGGCATCGGGATCGGCCTCATCCCGTGGGTCAGCGGCGGGTTCTTGAAGGTGCTGCTGCCGCTCGTCGGCCTGCTCGGGGCCATCCTGCTGCACGCGACGTTCAACTTTACGGCGACCGTGTTCGGGCCGGTGGCCTACGGGGTGCTGCTCCTCGTGATCCTGCTCTACGTGGTGACCATAGTCGTGTGGCTGACGATGGAGCGGCGCATGATCCGGGACGAGCTGCGCGAGGAGGTGGGCGCCGGGACCATAACGCCGCAGGAGTACTCCATCCTGCCGAGCTACTTCCGCAAGACGGGCTACTACCTGGGCCTGATCTTCTCGGGCCGGATCTCCACGTGGCGCCGCGCCCGCAAGGTCCACGGGGCCGCCGTGGACCTCGCCGTCTCTAAACGCCTCGCCCGGCGCTCCGACACCGACCTCCGCCGGGACCGCGTACTGGCCCTGCGCAACAAGGTCGCGGCGTCGAGGGGAGGCGCGGCCCTGCGGACGGGCGCCTGACCGCGGCGCGGCCCGCCTCCGGGTTGGTGCTCGCCGGCGGGGGGAGCCGCAGGATGGGCCGGGACAAGCTCCCCCTGACCGTGGGCGGCGAGCCCCTGGTCGGGCGGGTCATCGACGCCCTCTCGCGCCGGTGCGACGAGGTGATCCTGGCGGGCCCCTGCCCCGACCTCCACCGCGACGTCCGCCGGGTCCGGGACGACCGCCCGGGTGAGGGCCCGCTCGCCGGCATGGAGGCCGGCCTCTCGGCTGCCCGCTTCCCGCTCGTCTTCGTCGCCGCCGGGGATATGCCCTTCCTGAGCTCCGAACTGGTCTCGTACCTCCTGGGCGCGCTCGCCCGGCGCGAGGTTCAGGCCGTTGTTCCGCTCTACGAGGAGGGATCGCACCCGCTCTGCGCCGCGTACGACAGGGATATCCTGCCGCGCCTGCGTTCCGCCCTCGACGACGGGGTGCGGGCCGCGCGCGGGTTTCTGGGACGCCTGGAGCGGGTCGCCTACGTCGAGGATGCGGACCTCCGCCGGTTCGGGGACCCCGACCTTCTCCTCATGAACGTCAACTCTCCGGAGGATCTGCGCCGCGCCAGGGACGCGGCCGGCGGTTGAGCGGTCCTGCTTTGTTGGGTGTGCTCCGCGGGCTCCGCGACCTGCTAACGGTCTACCGGGGCGGGGACCTGCGCGGAGGCGATCCCGGGAGCGGGAGGACGACCGTCGCGGTCGTGCTCGGGACCCAGGTGTTGGCGGGGGGGAGGCCAAGCCGGACGCTCGAGGCCAGGGTCCGCCACGCCGCCGGGATGTACGCCGGAGGGGAGGTCGACCGTCTGGTGGTCACCGGTGGGCTCGGTAAGCACCCGCCGACCGAGGCGGAGGTGATGGCCCGAATCCTGCGGGCGGCCGGGGTGCCGGAGGAGGCCATCCTGAGAGAGGACGGGGCCGAGAGCACCTGGGACTCCGCCCGGTTCGTGGCGAAGCTGCTGGCGCGGGAGGGGGTACGGGAGGTGTTGGTGGTGACCGACCCGCTGCACTGCGTGAGGACCGCCGCGTCCTTCGAGAAGGTTGGCGTCATCGCAAGATCGGGGCCCGTGTATAGTAGCCCGATGTGGCGCGACCCGTGGTTGCGCAGGGGTCAGTTTTTCAGGGAGAGCGGGGCTCTGGTCTGGTACGGGATGAGGCACGGGGTAGGGGGGCGCTCCCGGCGGTAGCCGTGGGGGTGTTGGCCGTCTCGTCGGCGGCGGTGATGATCCGGCTCGCCGGGGCGCCGGCCCTCGCGGTCGCCTTCTGGCGCTGCGCCCTTGGCGTCTTGATCCTGTTGCCGCCCGCGCTGATCCGGGGGGACCGTTTTCCGAGGGGAAAGACGCTGTACGTCGGGACGGCGTCCGGCGTGGCGCTCGGGGCGCACTTCGGGTTCTGGATCTCTTCTCTCGACTACACGAGCGTCGCGGCCAGCGTGGTGCTGGTGAGCAACACGCCGGTCTTCGTGGCGATACTGGCCTACCTGCTCTTCGGGGAGAAGACCACGCCCGTCTCCTTCGCCGGCATCCTGGTCGCGCTGGGGGGGACGGCCGTGATCTCGCAGGACGGGTCCGTGGGGTCCGCGGCCCTGTTCGGCAACACGCTGGCGATCGTGGGTGCCCTGACGTTCACGGTCTACGTCCTGGTCGGGCGCTCCCAGCGCTCCGCCGCCGAACCCGTCGGCGTCCTGCCGTACTCGATCGTGCTGTACTCGGCCGCGGCACTTGCCCTGCTCCCCGCGGCCTTACTCTCGGGCGACAGGATCTGGGGGTATTCGGGGGAGACGTGGTTCTGGTTGGCGGCGATAGCCGTGGGGCCCCAGATCCTGGGCCACACCGTCTTCAACTGGGCCCTGCGCTACGTGGAGGCTTCCGTGATCTCCGGCACCGTGCTCGCGGAGCCGGTCGTGGCTGCGCTCCTTGCCTGGTTCGTGCTCTCCGAGGAGCCCGGGACCGCCACGGTCGTCGGCGGGGCCATCGTGCTAGCCGGGATCTTCCTGCTCCTGCGGGGCCGCCGGGCGGTGCCGGCCCCGTAGGGCGGTCGGGATCACACCGAAGGCGGGGTAGGATGTTGTATTCTGGACACCGACGCCAGGCTGACAGGGGAGCATTTTGGGACCGATAAGAACGGGGCTTTTCTACGGCGCGCTGGCCGCGGCCGTCGCGCTCGTGGCGGAGCTCTACTTCCTCGTCCTTGACCCGTCCGAGACGGCGGGCTGGGTGCTCGCCGTGATCGGCTCCTACCGCACGCGCCTCACCCTTGCGGCCTTCCTGTTCCTGGGCATCCTGGCCGCGCTCAGGATGCGGCCCGTGAGGCTCGACCCCGACGCCTCCTACCGCTCCCTCTTGCTGCGCGACGGCGCCCTGGCGGCCACGGTGGTCGCGGTCGTCGTGGGCCTCGTCCTCTCCATCACGACCCTCATGCAGGCGACGGTGCTCGCGGACAACATGCGCGCCTACGCCCGGGAGGCCGCCCCGGAGATCGTCTCTTACGTGAACGGAACGCGCGATGAGATACAGGACCGCCGCAGGGAGGAGGGCCAGTCCCCCGAGGAGGTCAACGACGTGCCGCCCCCGGCCGACGCGGCCGAGGTAGAGGAGTCGCTGGGCCCGCCCGCCCCCCGGGACCTCGGCCGCTCGCTGGCCAACTTCGTGCTCCGCGCCGTGCTCCTCGGCACGGTCGGCGGTTTCGTCGGCCTCCTGCGCGGCCGGTCCAAGACCGGGCCGGACGGGGCGCCCGGACCCGGATGAGGCCCACCCGCGGGCCGGCGGTCGCGGCGGCCCTCCTGCTGGACGCCCTCTTCGGGGAGCCGCCGGAGAAGTTCCACCCGACGGTCTGGATGGGGCGCGCGACCTCGGCCTACGAAAAACGCGCCCTGAGGTTAGAACATCCCGTAGCCCGCCGCGCCGCCGGCGTCTTCCTCGCCGCGTCCCTCCCGACCCTCGCCTTCCTCTCGGCCCGCTCGTTTCTCGGCCTCGCGCCCCCGGGCCTTCGCCCGGCGTTGGAGGCCGGCCTGATCTCGACCACGCTCTCCATGCGCGGCCTCGCCACGGCGGCCGGCGCGGTCGGAGAAGAACTGGCCGGGGAGGGCCTGGACGCCGCCCGCGGCCGGGTCGGGGAGTTCGTCGGGCGGGACACGGCGGACCTGACGAGGGAGGGCGTGTGCCGGGCGGCCGTCGAGTCCGTGGCCGAGAACACGGGCGACGGGGTCGTCGGGCCCATGTTCTACGGGTTGCTGTTCGGCGCCCCCGGCGCCCTCGCTTACAAGGCCGTGAACACCCTCGACTCGATGGTCGGGTACCGGCACGGGCGTTACCTGGAGCTCGGCTGGGCCGGCGCCCGCCTCGACGACCTCGCAAACCTCGTGCCGGCCCGCCTCACGGTCGTGGCCGCCGCGGTGGCGTCCGGGGCCCCCGCAAAGACCCTCACGACCGCCCTCGGGTACGGTGCGCTCTCCTCCAGCCCCAACGCCGGCTACGCGGAGGCGGCCTTCGCCGGCGCCCTCGGCCTGCGCCTTGGGGGGACGAACGTCTACGGCGGGGTGGCCCGGCCCGGGGCGGTCCTCGGGGACGGGCGGGCGCCCGCCGCAGACGACATCCGGCGTGCCGTTCGGCTGATGCGCGGGCTCTGCGGCCTGCTCGCCGTCGTGGCCCTGCTCGTTGGGCGGGGCCGGCTTGGTTGAGGGGTGGGCCGGCCACCCGGGCTCGCGCCACCACGGGGCGCACGGCGAGGCCGTTTCCCGGACGCTCGGCGTTCGGGAGGCGGGCTTTCTCGACTTCAGCCAGAACATCAACCCGCTCGGCGCCCCGCCGGCCGCGCTCGAGGCGGCCCGGAAGGCGCTGGACGAGGACACCGGACGCTACCCCGACCTCTCCTACGCCCGCCTGCGGGAGGCGCTCGGCGGCTACCTCGGGGTTGAACCCGGCAACGTCGTGCCGACCAACGGCGGGGCGGAGGCGCTCTTCCTGGCGGCGCGGGCCGCAGGCCGGAGCGGGACCGCGCTCGTGCTGGAGCCGACGTTCAGCGAGTACGCGGCGGCGGCCGGGGCGGCCGGCATGCGGGCCGTGCGCCGCGTCTGCCGCCGTCCCGAGAACGGCTTTGGTATCGACGCGGATGCTCTGGCGGATCTGGACGGGGTGGCCGTCGTCTTCCTGTGCAACCCGAACAACCCGACCGGCGGGGCACTGGGACGCGGGGAAGTCTTGAGGATAGCCGATCGGGTGCGGGAGGCCGGGGCGGTCCTGATCCTGGACGAGGCCTTCGTGGACTTCGTCCCCGAAGCGAGCGTCGCGGACAAAGCGGACGACGGTCTCTTTGTCGCGAGATCCTTCACGAAGTTTTTCGCCATACCGGGCCTCAGGCTCGGGTGCCTCGTCTGCCCGGACGCCTCGCGGGTGCTGGAGCTCCAACCTTCCTGGCCGGTGAACGCCGTCGCCGCCGCGGCCGGCATCGCAGCGGCACGGGACGGGGACTTCGCGCGCAGGACCGTCGGGGAGGTCGCCCGCCTGCGCGAAGGGCTCTCGGCGGCTTTGGGCGCGCTGCCAGGCCTGGAGGTCTTCCCCGGTGCGGCGAACTTTCTTCTCGTCCGCGGGCCCGAGGCCGTGCCGGAGCGACTGGCGCGGCGGGGCATCCTGGTACGCGGGTGCGGGCCGTTCGCGGGGTTGGGCCCGGGTTTTTTCCGCGTGGCCGTGCGAGACGAGGGGGAGAACGGGGTCCTCGTGGACGGCGTCCGGGGGGCGTTGTAGGCGTTCGGGCGCTCATCATCGGCGGCGCCCGGAGCGGCAAGAGCCTCATGGCCGAGCGCCTGGCCGAAGAGCTGGGCGGGGATCGGGTGCTGTACGTGGCGACGGCGGTCCTGGGGGACGACCCGGATCTGCGTCGGCGGGTTGCCCTTCACCGGGTGCGCAGGCCGGCTGGGTGGGGCACGGTAGAAGCCGGGGATCTCGCTCGGGTCCCCCACGAGGCGCCGTCCTGGGACGCCGTGCTGCTCGACTCCCTGACGCTGTGGGTTTCCGCGCGGCTCTTTTCGGTAGGCGAGGAGGAGACGCTGCGGGCCTTCGACGGTTTTCTGCACGAGATCTCGGCCCTCCCGACGCCTTTCGTGCTGGTGGGCGACGAGGTCGGGCTCGGGGTGGTGCCCGAGGGGGAGGCGGCCAGGGCCTTCAGGGACGCTTTGGGCCTCGTCAACCAGCGGGCCGCGGCGGCGGCGGAGGAGGTCCACCTGTGCGTGGCCGGGGTCGGGGTCAGGATCAAGTAGATGCGCGCCCTCCTGTCCTTCTTCACCGTCTACCCCGTCCCCGGAGCCTCCCTAAAAGACGCGGCCCGCGCCTCCCACCTCTTGCCGCTGATCGGGCTCTTCACGGGGGTTCCGGCCGCCTTGCTGTTGCTGCTGGCCTTCGTCATGCCGCCCTCCGTCGCCGCTGTCCTGGCGCTCGGGGGCGTGCTGCTCGCGGCCGGCTTCCACCACGCCGACGGGGTCCTAGACGTCGGGGACGCCCTGATGGTCCACGGAGACCCCGCGAGGCGGAGGGCCGTCCTGAAAGACGCCAGGGTCGGCATCGGGGGCCTCGGCGCCCTCTTCCTGGTCTACGCGCCCGCCGTCGCCGCGCTGGCCGCGCTGGCGGAGGCCTCGCCTCCGCGCGCCGCCGCGGCCCTGATCGCGGGCGAAGTCGCCTCCCGCTCCGCCATGCTCCTGATGATGGCCTTCGGCCGCCCCGCCGAGACGACCTCCTCTTCGATGCCCTTTGTGGAGGCGCTCGCGGGACCTCGCACGACGCCCGCCGTTGTTCTCGCCCTGCTGGCGCCGCTCCCGTTCGTGTTGCCGGCGGGCTCGGTAGGCATCCTCGCGGTCACGTGCGTCCCCCTGACCGCCGCCCTCGGACTCTATGTTTCGGGCCGCGCCTTCGGCGGCATAGGCGGCGACCCTATCGGGGCCACGGGCGAACTAACCCGAACGATCCTGCTCGTCGCCCTCTGCGCAACGGCCTAGCCCCGGCCGCAAAAGAGCCGGGGCCAGAGCCAGAAAGCCGACAAGCCGAAAGCCGCCGCAGGCGGCGTGCTAGCTCGACAGGTCGTCGCCCGGCTGCATGACGTGGACGGTCACGTCCGGGGCTATCTCGCCGAGGTGCTCCCGGAGCTTCTCCGGGGTGCCGGTGAAGAACGGGAGGACGTCCGGGCTGTAGTGGATCGGCACGACGTGACCGACGCCGAGGAGGCGGGCGGCGTGGGCGGCCTCGAAGGGGCCCATCGTCAGCCGGTCGCCGATCGGGAGGAGGGCGAGGTCCGGGTGGTAGAGCTGCCCGATAAGCTGCATGTCCCCGAAGACGGAGGTGTCCCCCGCGTGGTAGAGGCGGAAGCCGCTCTCGAACTCGACCACGTAGCCTATCGGCTCGCCGCCGTAGATCAGGGACCCGTCCTCCGCCTGGATGCTGGAGGAGTGGAAGGCGTTGGTGGCCGTGACCTTGATGCCCCCGACCTCGGCCGCCCCGCCTTTCTGGATGGGCTGGCCGTTCTCCACGCCCTGACCCTGAAGGTAGGAGAAGATCTCGAAGTTCGACACCACGGCAGCACCCGTCTCCCGCGCGATGGGGATCGTGTCGCCCATGTGGTCGGAGTGCCCGTGGGTCAACAGTATGGTGTGGACGTCGCCGGCCTCTTTCAGGTCTTCGGGCGTCGTCGGATTGTCGGTCAGGAACGGATCTATAAGGATCTGCTCGCCCCCGGGCGTCACGAACCTGAAGGCCGAGTGGCCGAGGTAGTTGATCCTGGTTCCGCCAAGCATCTCTTCCACGGTTTTCCTCCGTTTCTACGCTTTACGAGCCGAAAAAGAACACCCGGGCGTTTACCCGATTCGGTGCCCACGGAAACGGTCCGGACGGCGAAGGATATAATTCCGCGGGCTCCGGGATGACCGGACGCGCATCTAGAGATCTCGGAGGGATATGAAGGCAGTGGTTCTGCTCGCGGTGCTCGCGGGCCTGTGCGTGGCGGTCCAGACGAACCTTACGGCGGCGGCCCAGCGCGCCCTGGGTGCCCCGGTTCTCGTCGCGATCTCGGGCCTCTGCACGAGCCTGACGGCGCTCGTGGTCGCCCTTAGCATCGCCCGACCGGAGTTCACGGGCCGGGCCGTCGGCTACGCCGTGGCCTCCGGGGTGCTCGGGGCCGTGATCGTGGGCGCCATAGCGATAGCCGCCGCCCAGGGGGGCGTCGCCCGGGCACTCTCCCTCGTGATCGCCTCCCAGCTCGTCTTCGGCCTCATCCTGGACGCCTCCGGCGTCTTCGGCGACGGCCCGGACGTCGGCCTACTGAAAGTGGTCGGGGTGGCCCTCATCATCGCCGGGGGCGTGCTGGTTATAAGGTTTTAGGTATAAGGTTTTAGGTATAAGGTTTTAGGTATAAGGTTTTAGGTATAAGGTCTTGGGCGCGAGGACTGGCCTGCGGGGAGCAAGGCTGGTCGCGTCCGCCGCCACATATATGCGAGTGGCCGGCCGGGATCACGAAGTTGCCCACACCTCTGCGACGTCCAGCATCTCCGTGCCCACACGCCCGGCGCCGACCCGCGTCGCGAGGAGCCCGGTGGACACCCGCTCGACGAAGCCCCACTCCCAGATCGCCCGGGGGTCGACGCCCGTGAGGCGGGAGAGGTGGGCGCACCGCTCGCGGCCGAGCCTCATCGCGTCGCCGCCCAGCAACCCGCCGCTCCACTCCCTCAAGAGGATGCCGAGGTCGTAGGCCGGCTCGGCCAGCAGCCCGTCCGGGTCCACGAGCTTGAACCGCGCACGCCCCCGCGTTCCTTCGCCCGCCCGCAGCGCGTTCGCGTCGTGCGCGTCCCCGTGGACCAACACGGAGGCTGCGGGGTCAAAGGCGGCCCGGCGGGCCTCGGCGAACGCTTGGGCCCGCTCCACCACCCGCCTGGAGCACGGCCGGTTCGTCTCCTCCCAGGTGGCGGCGATGAACCCGGAGAGCCAGCGGGCCTTCTCCGACCCCGTTTGCAGGCCCGGCGGGGGCGGCGTCTCCCACGCGCCTCGCAGCGTCGCGCAGAGGATCTCCACCCGATCCGGTACGGGCAACCCGGATTCGCGGAGCGAAGGCCCTAGCCGCTCCTGCAGCATGGCGTGACGTCCCTCGTCATGCTGCAGCAGCCGCGCGTACCCGCGTCCTTCGGCGGCCAAGAGCACCCGGACCTCGCCCGCGAAGGATCCGTAGGGCGGCATCTCGAGCTTGACGACGGCGTCTTCGCCAACGTGGCTCTTGGCGGCGGCCACGTAGGACTCCGAACCCCCGGAGAGGGTGGCCCCGACGGTCACCCCCCAGTCGCGCTCCAGCTCCCGGATCAGGCGGCTTAGGCCGACCAACCACCGGCGCCCTTCGGCGCCCTGGTACAGCGCCTTCTGGCGCACCGCCTCCGGCACGGCGATGCCCCCGCCGCTCATGCGTCGCTTCCCGAGGACCCCGTACCGACAGGGATGCCGGGGTCCCCGGGTCGGTGCGGGTTCAACCCCACGCTTCGCGGCACGGGAAGGGCGCCTGCTGCTGCACTCCGGGGCGCGCCCTTCTGGGGCCGTAACCCTCCAACCGCTCCCGTTCGTCGGTGAGCTCGACGCGCCGAGTACGGCGTTTCCCTTCTCCCATCGTCGTCCCCTCCCGCACGATGCGCCGTGGGGAGCAAAGATGCCACATGTGGTGGTCGGAGTCCACCACATCGGCCCCGACGTTGCCCGGCGGGTTCTGTTAACTGGGCGACGGATACGAGTAGCGTCTGCCTTGGCCAGGTCAGCGAGAAGGGTTGTGGTCGGGCCAGGAGGTTTCGCCCGAAGCCCAAAACCTGTAACCTGTAGCCTTCATGGGCTACCTACCGATAGCCGAGCACGGCGTTATAGGCAATTTGCATACGGCGGCGCTCGTCGGGATGGACGGGACCATCGACTGGCTTTGCCTGCCGGCCTTCGATTCCCCGAGCGTGTTTTGCTCCATCCTCGACGACGAGAAGGGCGGGCACTTCCGGCTCCGGCCCGAAGAGTACGAGCGGAACCAGCAACTTTACCTTCCGGACTCCAACGTGTTGCTGACGAGGTTCCTCTCGCGGGAAGGTATGGCGGAGGTGATCGACTTCATGCCGATCCTCTCCAAGCCGGGGGACCGCTCCAGGCTGGTGCGCCAGGTCAGGGTCGTCCGCGGGTCGATGGCCTTCGAGGTGGAATGCCGCCCCGCCTTCGACTACGCCCGCGGCGACCACCACCTCTCGATCGGCCAGTCCGGCGCCGTCTTCAACGCCGCGAACGCTTCGCATTCCTCGCTGGGCCTCTCGGCGGACGTGCCGCTCGAGAAGAGGCCCGGGGACGCCGCCGGGGCGCGGTTCGTGCTGGGAGAGGGCGAGCGGGCCACGTTCGTGCTCTCGGAGGTCGAGGAGGGGGAGGGGCCGGGGCCCGTGTTCCGGCGGGACGCCTTCGAGGAGAGCCTGCGCGCGACGCTCGCGTACTGGCGGCGTTGGATCTCGGGCAGCACCTACTCGGGCCGGTGGCGCGAGTACGTCCACCGCTCCGCCCTCGTCCTCAAGCTCATGGTCTACGACCCGACCGGCGCGCTAGTCGCCGCCCCGACGATGGGACTGCCCGAGAGGATCGGCGGGGCCCGCAACTGGGACTACCGCTACGCGTGGCTTCGGGACTCCGCCTTCACGCTCTACGCCCTGATCTCCATCGGCTTTGAGGCCGAGGCGAACCGCTTTATGGACTGGCTCCGCGACCGCTGCGCCGCGGACGAAGACGGCCTCCTGCAACCCCTCTACGGCATCGACGGCCGCGCAGAGATCGAAGAAGAAGAGCTGCACCACCTGTCGGGGTACATGGGCTCGAAGCCCGTGCGCCTCGGCAACGCGGCTTACGGCCAGCTCCAGCTCGACCTCTACGGGGCGATCCTGGACGCCGCCTACCTCTACAACAAGCACGGCGCCCCCCTCGACTACGACCTCTGGAAAAACCTCCGGCGCATCCTCGACTGGCTCGTGGAGAACTGGCGCCTCGAGGACGAGGGCATATGGGAGGTCCGCGGCGGGCGGCGGCACTTCGTCTCCTCCAAGGTGATGAGCTGGGTGGCCCTGGAGCGGGCCGTCAGGATCTCGCGCCAGCGCGGCCTGCCCTCGGGCAACGGGGGAGAGGGACGCTGGATCGCCGAGCGCGACAAGATCTACGAGGAGATCATGGAGAAGGGCTGGAGCCCGGAGAAGAAGAGCTTTGTCCAGCACTACGGCGGCGACGCCCTGGACGCCTCGCTCCTCCTCATGCCGCTGGTAAAGTTCGTCGGTCCCACGGACCCGCGCTGGCTCGCCACGCTCGACAGCATCCAGGAGGAGCTGACCTACGACACCCTGGTCGAGCGCTACAAGACCGACAAAGCCGCGCCCGACGGCCTCGTCGGCGACGAGGGCAGCTTCAGCATCTGCTCGTTCTGGTTCGTGGAGTGCCTCACCCAGGCCGGCCGCCTCGACGAGGCCCGCCTCGCCCTGGAAAAGATGTTCTCCTACGCCAACCACCTCGGCCTCTACGCGGAGGAGATCGGCTCCTCAGGCGAGGCCCTCGGCAACTTCCCCCAGGCCCTGACGCACCTCTCCCTGATAAGCGCCGCCGTCCACCTCGACCGCGCCCTGGGCTAGTTGTGCTGTTCTGCCCGATGGCTTGCGTTCCCGACCGGATCGCGGAGGGAGAGGCTGCATGGTGGAGATCCTAGGGGTTCACGGGGCCGGACGGGAGCCGTCGTCTTGATCGCGGAGAAGCTGCCGGACTTCGGGTTGGATACCTCCGGACGCCTTGGATCCCACTTTCGCGCCCTCGGTGCCGACGACTTCCGCACCGCCGCCCGGTACGTCCGGGACCTCCCCTACGGCAGGAACTCAGACAGGTCCGCTTTTTCTCTCGTGCTGACCGAGGGTCGCGGAACGTGCAGCACGAAGCACGCCCTGCTCGCCGCCCTCGCGCGCGAGCACGACGCCGACGTGGAGCTACGGCTCGGCGTCTACCTCATGGACGGGGCGAACACGCCCGGCGTCGCTGACGTTCTCGACGCCCACGGGCTCGCCGGCCTGCCGGAGGCGCACTGCTACCTGGCCTACCGGGACGAGCGTGTGGACGTTACGGGTGCCGGGGCTAATGCCGTCCAGAGGCTTCTCCGCGAAGAGGCAATAGAGCCGGAGCAGATCGGCGCGTACAAGGTGGACATGCACCGGGACTTCGTGCGTACGTGGGCGGCGGGGCGGGGCCTGGACCCAGAACGTGCGTGGACCGCACGGGAGGAGTGCATCGGCGCCCTCTCGGGCCGGGGCGTGCCCCAGAACGGGGGATAACGCTGCGGCGAACTGCCATCAGGCAGGGCGGCGGTACGGATCTCCTCGACACCCGACCAACCGGAGGGCCGGAAGCCGACCGCTAGAACACCATCCCTATAATTGCCAGGATGGCGACGGAGATCGCGACGGGCGCCAAGGCGCGGCGTGTGATCTCGCCCTCCCGCCCCACGAGCCCGGTCGCCGTCGCCGCCAGCACGATGCGCTGCGGCGCGAGCAGGCTCGCGTGGCTCCCCGACACGTTCTGCGAGGCCGCCGCGAGCGACTCCGGTATTCCGAGCCCCCGCGCCGCCTCGACCTGCAGCGGCATGAAGAGCGCGTTTGAGGCTGCGTTGGACCCCGCCAGCGCCCCACCGAAGGCGCCCAGAACGGGCAGGACCGCCGGGTACAGGCCGCCGAAACGCCTGGCCTCGGAGGCGAGCACCCCGGCGGCCCCTCCGTCGGCCAGGACCGCGCCCGCGAGCACGAACGTGAGCACCGCGCCGGCGGTCGGCAACCACTGCCGCCCCGTCTGCCGAACGGCCCCACCGAACCGCGCGCTCCCGACCGCGAACAACGCGGCGGCGAAGACCGAGCAGGCCAGAAGCGGTAGCCCGGGCCCGTCCAGCACCGGCCCGACCCAGGCCAGGGAACCCGGGTCTCCCGCCGCGTTTATGAGGACGAGCAGCGCGAGGAGAAACGCGTAGGGGAGCAGCGCGCGAACCGGGGCGCCCCCGGCCCTGTCTCTACGCCGCCCGAGGAAGACCGCCGCGGCGACTAGCCCGCCGACCGCGCCCGAAAGCTCGGGTACGAGGAACAGGCTCGTCGCCAGCGTCCCGCCGCCGGCCGCGAGGCCGAGCAGGGCGGCCTCCGCGCCGCGACGCCGGACCCCGGACCATCCGCCGGCGAGCGCCACCGCCGCCACGCCGTAGACGGGGAAGAGGGGGAGGCTGAGGAGGGCGCTCCAGTCGGAGAGCTCGCCGAAGCCCATCCCGGCTAGGTCGGCCCCGATCACGGTCCCCACCCCCAGGGCGCCCCACGGCACGGCGCACTGCCCCCAACTCGCCAACACCGCCGCCTTTACGGGAGAGAAGCCGGCGGCCAAAAGGATCGGGGCGCTGATCACCACCGCCACCCCGAACCCCGTCACCGACTCGAAGAACGGCGCCACCCCAACCACCACCCCCGCCGCCAGCGCGACCGGGTCCGGCTCCAACCTCCCCAGAAACCGCGAAACCTCCTCCACCGCCCCGCCCGCCGCGAGCACGTTGTAGAGCAGCAACCCGCCAAAGAGAACGAACAATACCCGCCCCGACGTCCCAACCCCCCCGCCCAAAGCCCCCCAGAGCCCAGATCCCCCAAACACCAGAGCCCCGGCAACCGCCGCCCCGAGCGTCGCCACCCCCACCCACACCGCCGGCCTGCCGAGCACCAGAAGCCCCACGCCCGCCACCACGAACGGCGCCGCCGCCACGAGGAATGTCAGCACATCTACCATGATAGAATGACTTCTACCAAATGGCGGAGAACAGTGCAACAGCGGCGTTGGGGGTGGTTGAGGCGGTTTCGTCCGGCCGGCTGGGCGGGCGCGTCAAGGAGTTGCGCCGCGGCCGGGGGCTGACCCTTGAGGAGTTGGCCGAACGGTCGGGGGTGAGCCGGGCCATGATCTCCAAGCTGGAGCGCGGCGAGAAGAACCCGACGCTGGTCGTCGCGGCTAGGCTCGCCGAGGGGCTCGGGGTAACCCTGTCTCGTCTCGCGGGCGCCGAAGAGCGGCGCGAGGTCGTGGTGGTGCCGAGGGAGAGGCGCATGGTCATGCGCGATCCAGAGACCGGCTTCGAGCGGCAGTTGCTCTCCCCGACCTTCTCCGGCCGGGGCGTCGAGTTCGTCCGCAACGTGGTCCCGGAGGACGGCACCTCGGGCGAGTTCCCCCCGCACCGCAGGGGCGTGCAGGAACACCTCGTCGTCGAGAAGGGAGAGCTCCGCGCGAGGCTCGGTGGTGAGGAGTACCGGCTCCGGGAGGGCGACGCGCTCTACTTCGAGGCGGACGTGCCGCACCGCTTCGACAACGTGGGCGCGGGGGAATGTTCCTACTACCTCGTCATAAACTCAGCAGGGGCCGTCTGAAGCGGTGGGTAGGGGAGGTGGCCGTTTCGAAGGCGCGGTCGCGCCCTACGAGGCCTCGATCAGCCGCCCCTTGACGACCCTGGCTTCGCGTCCGGCGCGGTGGCCGCGGTAGAAGTCCAGGCGGTCCATCGCCGAATCGAAGCGGGCCAGCGCCCGGTTCGCGGGCATGGGCTTCGGCTCCCCGTAGCGTCCTTCGAGCCAGCCGGACGCGTAGGCTTCGGTATGGTCCGGGGGCTTCCACGTTGCCGCCCCGGCGGAGACGGGCAGGACCTCCGACCCGCAGGCCGGGCAACGGTACACGCCGTCCGGCAGGAGCCGCATCTCCGGGTGGCCGCACTCGCAGGCGTGCCGGCCCGCGGTGCCGGGGAGGGCGACGATGCGCCGCAGCATCTCCAGGAATTCTCCACCGAGGACGCCGCCGCACGTCCCGCACCGCGCCGAGTTGCGGCCGAAAGCTGCGAGAGACGAAGTTTCGCAGAAGGGACAGGTCAGGGGGTTGGTGTTCGAGGTCGCCTCATCCATCTCGGTTCCTCTCCTATCGGCTCGACCCTACCTCCGTAATTATCCACGCCAGGGCCTGTATCTCATCGTACAAACAGGGGAAATTCGGCTCACCAAAAGGAATTAGTCCCTCCTAGCCCAAATGAGGGAGGCCCGTTGTAGGGTGGTCCTTAGAGGCCGAATTCGCCCGAGGCGAGTTGGGCGAGCACCCGCTCTCGCAGGGCTTGGACGTCGCCGTCGCCGAACGCCTCTTCGAGGGGGCGGAGGGCGTCGCGGGCGCCCTGGGGCTCGGGGGCGTTGGCCGGCAGGACCTTGCGCGACCCGTCGCCGAGCTCGAAGAGGCGCTTGCGCCCGCCGCGTTTGCCGCGCTTGGAGCGGTCCTCGCCGTCCACCTCGACGATGTCCAGGGAGTAGTCGATCATGGGGGCGTCCGCGATGGCGCCGCCGACGCCGTAGGCGTCGCAGACGGGGTTCAGGTGCAGGATGTAGTCCACGTCGATGCCGCCGGAGGCGAAGATCTTGACGTGGGAGAACCCGTGGCGGTCCAGCTCCCACCGGACCTCGCGCATCAGGTCCCGAAAGTCGCCCCGGCGGTTGCCGGGCGTGTCCATCCGGATCGCCGAGATGGTCTCGGGGATGGCGCGGGCGGCCAGGAGGGCGCCGAACTTCTCGTCGTCGAAGGTGTCGATGATTATGGTGCGCGGGACCTCGGGGTCGACGGCCTCGTCGAAGGCCCTGGCGGCCTCGGCGGTCGAGCCGATCAGGAGCACGAGCGCGTGCGGGGTCGTGCCGGTTGCGGGTATCCCCAGGCGGCCGACGGCCAGGTCCACGGCGACCAGGTCGCACCCGCCGAGGTAGGCGGAGCGTTCGATCATGGGCACTATGGCCGGGTGCATCCTGCGCGCCCCGAAGGAGATGACGGGACGCTCCCCGGCCGCCAGCCGGCACCGCGCCGCACCCGTGGCGATGCCAGAAGCCTGGCAGAGCAGCCCGAGGAGGGCCGTCTCGTGCTCGGCGAAGGCGCTGTAGGGGCCGGATATCGTCAAGATCGGCTCGTGCGGGCGGCAGATCGTGCCCTCCGGCACCGCCCTGACCTCGACCGGCAGATCCTCAAAGAGGTACGCGACCTCGTCCAGGCCGGCGACGACGAACCAGGCGTCGGGGTCCGAGGTCTTGTAGGCGAGCTCGGCGTGGACCGGGGTGTCCTCCAGGCCGCGCGAGCGGAGCACCTCCATCGTGCGGTGGAAGTAAGAGTCGGCGACGTCGGCGTTCCGAATCTCCGCGTCCGTAGCCGAGTTGAACCTGCGACCGCCCGCGTCCCTAGCCTCGCCCAAACCCCGTCCCCCCGTTTTCGCCCGACCGTCCTCTCGCGTATGATAGCCAATAATGAACGCTCCGGGCCCAAAGACCTCCTTCGCCGCCTCCGCCGGCACCCCCTACGCCGCCGAGGCCGCCTCAGAGGTCTTCCGCGCCGGGGGCAACGCCGCCGACGCGGCGGTCGCCGCCGCGGCCGCCGTAAGCGTCACCGAGCCCCTGATGAGCTCCGTCGGAGGGGGCGGCTTCGCCCTGGTCCGGGTCCCGGGCGGGGGCGCGGAGCTCGTCGACTACTACGACGTGATGCCCGGCAAGGGACTTCCGGCGTCGGCGTTCGGGGCCGGGGGGAACCCGCAGTCCGTTACGCTGAAGTACGGCGCGGGGGTGGAGTCCATAGTCGGCGGGGCGGCCGTCTCAGTGCCGGGCTCCCTGCGCGGGTGGGAGATGGTGCTCGGGCGGCACGGTCGGCTGGGCCTCGCGGAGGCTCTCGCGCCCGCGGTCCGGCTCGCCCGCGACGGTTTTCGGCTCTGCCGGACCTCTGGCCTCTGGTTCGGGGTCGCCGAGGAGGTGCTCAGGCTCACGGACGAGTCGCGCCGGCAGTTCTGCAAGGGCGACCGCGTCTACCGGGAGGGCGAGGAGATGCGCTTCCCGGAGCTCGCGGACACGTTGCAGGCGGTCGGGGAGTCGGGCGCGGACCTTTTCTACGAGGGGGATCTCGCGCGCAAAGTCTCCGCCTACGTCCTGGGGATGGAGGGCATCCTGACGGAGCGGGACCTCGCGGAGTACCGGCCCGTGGTGCGCGAGCCGATGAGCGTGCGCTACGGGCCGGGGCAGATGTACACCAACGGGCCGCCCTCGGCCGGCGGGCCGACGCTCGCCCAGATGCTGCGCGTCGTCTCCGCCTACGACCTGGCCTCCATGCCCGGCGAGGAGTACGTGTCCGTCATGGCCGGCGCGATGAGGTTGGCCCTCGAAGACCGGCAGGCCCGGTACCTCGACGGCTCGGAGAACGAGGGCGTGGCCGCCAGGCTGACCGGCGAGGAGTACGCCAAGGCCCAGCGCCGGCGCATCTTCGAGGGCTTCGGGTCCCCGCACACCACGCACCTCTCCTGCGTGGACGCCGAAGGCCTCGCCGTCTCCATAACCGCGAGCATGGGCTACGCCTCCGGGCTCGTCGTCCCCGGCACCGGCATCCCGCTCAACAACAGCCTCGGCGAGCCGGAGCTCAACCCGAAGGGCTTCCACGCTCTTGAGCCCGGCGAACGCCTCATCTCCAGCATGAGCCCGACCGTCGTCTCGTCCGCGGAGGGCGGGATCGTCGCGCTCGGGTCCCCGGGGGCCTCGCGCATACCCACCGCGATCCTGCAGACGCTCATTAACGTACTGGATTTCGGGATGACGGTCGAGGATGCGGTGCTCGCGCCGCGCTTCCACGCGGAGGGCGACCTCTTCGCCTTCGAGGCCGGGTCGCCCCCCGCGGACCCGGAACGCTTCGGGCGCATGCTTCCCTACGAGGAGCCCAACATGTACTTCGGGGGGGTAAACGCCGTCAGGCTCACGACCGAGGGGGACTTCGAGGCGGCGGCGGACCCGCGTCGTTCGGGGGGGGTCTCTTTTGCCTCCTAACGCGCGCGAGCCGGTCGGCATCTTCGGGGTGCCGATGGACCTCGGGCAGGACCGCCGCGGCGTGGACGTGGGGCCGAGCGCCATCCGGTACGCCCGCCTGGAGGCGGCCATCGAGGAGCTTGGGCATCCCGTGACCGACCTCGGTAACGCCAGGGTGCCCATCCCCGAGCTCGTCGAGAGCGACGAGTCCGTCAAGCACCTCGAGGCCGTGCGGAGCGTGTGCGAGGAGGTGGCGGGGCGGGCCGAGGCGGTAGTCTCAGAGGGGCTGTTCCCGATCTTCCTCGGCGGGGACCACTCCATCTCCATAGGAACGGTCTCGGGGGTCGCGCGTTCGGCGGGTGGCCGGACCGGCGTGATCTGGCTCGACGCCCACGCGGACTTCAACCTCCCTGAGACCTCGCCTTCCGGCAACATCCACGGGATGCCGCTCGCCACGCTCACGGGCATGGGCTCCCCGGACCTGGTCGGGATCGGCGGCCAGGGCGCGAGCGTCAGGCCGGAGGACGTCGTCCTGATCGGGCTGCGCTCCGTCGACCTCGAAGAGCGCGACCTGCTCCGCGAGGCCGGCGTGCGGGCGTACACGATGAAGGAGATAGACGCCTACGGCGTCGCCCGCGTCGTCCGCCAGGCCATGAAGTACCTCTCGCACGTCGACCGGGTCCACCTCTCCTTCGACCTCGACGTGCTCGACCCGGAGATAGCCCCCGGCGTCGGCACCCCGGTCCGCGGCGGCCTGACCTACCGCGAGGCGCACCTCGTCATGGAGCTGATAAACGAGGCCGAGGTCGTGACCTCCCTGGACGTCGTCGAGGTCAACCCCATCCTCGACGTCAGGAACGGCACCGCCGCCCTCGCCGTCGAGCTCGTCGGGAGCCTCCTGGGACGCCGCATCATAGACCTGCCGGCCTAGAGGGTCGGCCCTAGTCGCGCCAGAACGTCGGGGTCAGGAGGACTAGGACGGTGAACAGCTCCAGGCGGCCGAGGAGCATGTAGGCCGTGAGGATCAGCTTGGCGGAGGGGGGCAGCGCCGCGTAGAACGCCGGGTCGCCCACCGGGCCGAGGGCCGTGCCCGTGATGTTCAGGCAGGCGAAGACCGAGCCGAAGGCGGGGCCTATCGGGATCCGGTGCAGGGTCATGAGCAGCGTGCCGAGCATCAACAGGAAGATGTACACGAAGAAGAACCCGAGAAACGTCATCCGGACGCGCTCGGGGATGACGCGGCTGCCGAGCTTTAGGGGTGTTACGGCCTGGGGGTGGACCATCCTGAACACGTCCTGCGTGGCGTGGCGGGCGAGCAGGATCGCCCGGATGACCTTGATGCCCCCGCTCGTCGAGCCGGAGCAGGCCCCGATCGCCATGAACACCATCAGGAGACCCTGGGCGAGCGGGTCCCACGCCGTCCAGGTCGCCGTGGTGAAGCCCGTGCCCGTCAGGAGGCTGGCGGTATGAAAGAACGCCTCCCGCAGGGCGATGGCGGGCGCGCCCCGGTCGCCGAAGACGTAGAGGGTGCCCGTAACCACGACCGTGCCCGCGACGATAAACGCAAGGTACCAGATAAGCTCGCGGTTGCCGTAGACCCGCCGCAGCCGCCCCTGGGAGGCCTGGAAGTACAGGGCGAAGTTGACCCCCGAGAGCACCATGCCCGCGGCCACGCACAGCTCGACGGCGAGCGAGTCGAAGGCGCCTATGGAGCCCGAGCGGGTCGAGTACCCGCCCGTGGAGACGGTCGCGAGGGCGTGGTTGACCGCGTCGAACGGCCCCATCCCCGCCAGGGAGAGGGAGACGATGCCCCCGAGGGTCAGGGCGCCGTAGACGTAGAAGAGGATCTTGGCCGTGTCCTGGATGCGGGGGGTGAGCCTCTCCGCGACCGGGCTCGCGACCTCGGCCGAGTAGAGCTGGGCCGCCCCGAAGCCCACGAGCGGGGCGACGGCCACGAAGATGAGCACGATGCCTATCCCGCCGGACCACTGGGTCAGGCTGCGCCACAGCAGCAGGGAGGGGGCCACTTTCTCTGGAGCGCTCACCGTCGAGGCCCCGGTCGTCGTGAACCCGCCCATGGACTCGAAAAAGGCATCCGTGGGGCCCATCAGGCCAGAGAGCATAAAGGGCGCCGAGCCCGCGGTCGCCACGCACACCCACCCGAGGACCACGATCAGGAAGACGTCCCTCCCCGAAATGTACGCGTTCGGCCTGCGGGTCAGGAGGAAGACGGCGGCCCCGCCGAGCAGCGCGACCAGGGCCGGGAGGGCGAAGGCCAGGGTGTTGCCGTCCCCCGTGACGAGCGAGAAGACGGCTGGGACCAGCATTATGGTCCCGCCGGCGGCCACGACGGCCCCAAGCGCGTTCGCGATGACCCTAGGGTGCAAAGAGGCGCTCTACGTCATCCACGGCGCTCTCGATGGTGAAGACGACCGCGTCGTCCCCGGGCTTGAGCGTGTCCGTGCCCGTGGGGATGACGACGTCGCCGTCTCGCAAGAGGGCGCCGACGATGGCGCCGCGGGGGAAACCGACCTCCGAGAGCGGGCGTCCCGCGACCCGGCAACTCTCCGGAACGCGCAGCTCGATCATCTCGGCCCCGCTCTCCAGGAGCGCCACGTTCACGACCTCGCCCTTGCGGACGAAGCGCAGGATCGCCTCCGCGGCCAGGGTGCGCGGGGAGATCGTCAGGTCCACCCCGAGGGCGTCCGCGAGCGGCGTGAACTCGCCCCGGCTGACGCCGGCGATGGTCGTCCGGGCGCCGAGCTGGCGGGCGTACATCGCCGCCAGAAGGTTCGCCCGGTCGTCGCCCGTGACCGCCACGAACGCGTCCGTGCGGTCCACCCGCTCCTGCAAGAGGAAGTCCCGGGAGATCCCCTCGTCGTGCAGGACGAAGCCGCGCCTGAGCTGGGAGGCGACGTGGCGCGCCCGCGACTCGTCGCGCTCGATCACCCTCACCAGGATGCCGACCTCCTCCAGCGTAAGCGCGAGCCTGAGCCCGATCCTGCCCCCGCCGTAGATCGTCACCTCCTTCACCGGCTTCGTGTCGGTCGAGAGGGCCCCGACGACCTCCGAGATGCGCCTGCCCCCGCTGATGAGCAGGACGTGGTCCCGGCGTTCGAGGACCGTGTCGCCGCGCGGGACGAGCGCCTCGCCCCGCCTCACCACCCCGACGATCAGGCTCTGAGGCGGGAGCCTTACGTCCCTGAGGGCGAGGCCCACGGCGGGGGAGCCCTCGGCCAGGATCACCTCCGCCACCTCGATGCGCTTGTCGGCGAAGGTGTCCACGTTGATGGCGCCGGGCACGAGGAGGGCGGCCTTGATCTCCCCCGCCGCCATCTGCTCGGTGTGGATGACGAAGTCGATGCCGAGCATCTTCTGGGCGAACTCGTCGCTCGTGTCGTAGTAGTCGGGGTTGTGGATGCGGGCGACGGTGCGTGGCACCCCCTGGGCCTTGGCCGCCAGGCACGCGATGATGTTTACCTCGTCTGAGCTGCTCGCGGCGATGATCAGGTCGGAATGCTTTATCCCGGCCTCGGAGAGCAACTTCGGGCTCGCGCCGTTGCCGTGGATGACCAGGGCGTCGAGCTGCTCGGTCGCCTTCTCCACGAGCGCCTCTTCCCGCTCGACGAGGACCACGTCGTGCCCCTCGTGGGAGAGCATCCTGGCCGTGTTGAACCCGACCTCGCCAGCCCCGATGATGACCGTGCGCACGGGCTACCGCCTCCTGCCCGGCGGCCGGCCGGAGAGCGGCGAGGCGTCGAGCCTCTTCTTCGTCCCGCCGACCACGATAACGTCCCCCTCCCGCAGGACCGTATCCCCGCGGGGGAGCTTCCCCTCTCCCTCCCTGGGTTTCAAGGCCACGACCGTGAGGCCCAGGCTGCGCGAGAGCGCGAGCTCGGCGAGGGACTTGTCCACCCACTGGCTCGGGACGCGCGCCTCGATCAGGGCCTCGTTCTCCCCGAGGTCCACGTAGTCGAGCATGCCCGGGGATGCCAGCACCCGGGCCGCCTGCTCGCCCATCTCCAGCTCGGGCTGTATGATCCTGTCTGCGCCGACCCGTTCGAGGACCCTGGCGTGGAGCTTGCTCGTGGCCCGCGCAACGATCAGGGGCAGGCCGATCTCCTTGAGGTTCGCCGTGGTCAGTATGCCGGCCTCCACGTGGTTCTCGCCGATCACGACCGCCGCCGCGTCGAAGTCCTGCACGTTCAGGCCAAGCAAGACGTCCTCGTCCGTGGCGTCCGCCGCGACGAAGTGGACGTTCGGCATGTCGTTCGCAAGGGCCTGGATCAGGCCCTCCTTGGCGTCCACGGCCAGAACCTCGTGGCCCAAAGAGTCCAGGGTGCCCACCATCGCGATGCCGAGGCGCCCGAGGCCGACGACCAGGAACTGGTGGCTCATCTGCCCCCCACGTGAATCGCGGGCCGGCGCGAGGCCTCGGGCTCGGCCTCCCGAAGTACCTCGTGGGTGACGGGGGCCGTGTCTCCCTCACCGAAGAGGATGAACCGGATCAGGTACACGATCGGGTTCCCCTCCGTCCAGCCGAAGTAGCAGTGCGGGGTGCGCCCGGTCTCGTCCCGCAGGTGCAAGAGGAGTGCTGCGATGGCGTTCGGCACCACGGAGCTTACGGACCGGAGCACCCTGTGACCCCCGATCTCCACGCCGCTCACCTCGAGCACGTCGGTAAACTCCGAGGCGTCCTCGACGTCCACCTCCAGGAAGAGGATCGGCTGCTCCTCGGGTATGTGGTTGTCCTCACGCTGCTCCTTCTCCTTGCGGGCGTATTCTTCGGGGTCGTCGTCCCTCCTGCGGCGGTGGGCCACGATGTGGATGTCCCCGCGCCGGGCCGCTTCGCGTATAAACCCGCCGGCCGTCTCGTCTATCTCGATGCGCTCCTGGCGCAGCTCCGTCGATCGTTGGACCCGCGAGATCAGGGAGACGACGACTATCGCGGCGATAAAGAAAAGGGAGATCACGATACCGTCCGGGCGCCTGAACTCGTTCGCCGCGAACGCGTAGATGAAGACCAGAAAGAGCACCCCGAAGGCCACGGCCGCGCCCCGGGAGCCCTTGCGCCACGACGCCAGCATCACGGCGAAGGCCGCCGAGACCATCATCGCCAGCACGCCCGTCGCGTAGGCCCCGCTCTGGGCCTCGACGTCGGCGGCGAAGATGATGGTGACGACGATCGCGATGGCCGTGTAGACGAGCACGAGCGGCCTCACGGCGCGTCCCCACTCGGGGGCCATGCCGTAGCGGGGCAGGTAGCGCGGGACGATGTTCAGGAGGCCCGCCATCGCCGAGGCGCCGGCGAACCACAGGATCGCGATGGTGGAGAGGTCGTGGACGGTCCCGAACCCGTCGCCCAGGTACTCGTGCGCGAGAAAGGCCATCGCCCGGTCCTTCGCCTGGCCCCCGGGCCCGAACTCCGCGGCCGGTATGAGGACCGCCGTCACGAAGCTGGTCGTGATGAGGAAGAAGCTCATGATGAGGGCCGCCACCGCGAGCATGCGGCGTGTGTTGCGGATGCGGCCCGCGGGCCTCTCCGGGGCGTCCCCGCTCTCGCCCCGCACGAGCGGCATCATGCTAACGCCGGTCTCGAAGCCCGAGAGCCCGAGCGCCAGCAGCGGGAAGACTAGCAGCGACTGCCCGAGCATCGTGAGCGGGTTGCCGTAGTTGGCGAAAAGCGCGTCGCGCCAACCCGCGAGGTTCCCCGGACCGGCGAAGACCTCGAAGAGGCACACGCCCACGACGACGAGGTTCGTGAGCAGGAAGGCGGCCACCACGACCACCGCGATGCCGATGGCCTCCTTGAAGCCGCGCAGGAAGACGGCACCGAGGACGGCGAGGAGCACCAGCGTGATCCCTACCTCGTAATCCCTGAGCCCCTCGGGCCAGAACGGGTTCTCCACGATGTGCGCCGTGGCGTCGGCCGCCGAGAGGGTTATCGTGACGATCCAGGCGGTCGCGACGAAGCCAAGCAGGCAGAGCACGAATACCTTGCCCTTCCAGAAAGAGAGCAACCGCTCCAGCATGGAAACCGATCCCTGCCCGGTGGGGCTCTCCGCCGCCACTACCCGGTACATCGGGAGCATCCCGAAAAGGGTGAGCAGCACGATGAGCAGGGTCGCTATTGGGGAGAGCGCGCCCGCGTTTGCGGCGGCGATGGCCGGGATGTAGCCGAGGGTGGAGAAGTAGTCCACGCCCGTCAGGCAGACCACCTGCCACCACGGGTGCTGGGCCGACTCGCTCCCCCGCGTCTCGGGGCCCTGCACCTGCTCGATCTTGTGCTCGAGCAGCCATCGGGAGAGGGCGGTGCCGGAGCGCGCGGATGGAGCCGTAGATTTAGCCATAAGACGCCGGTCGCATCCGACCTACCGCCAAGTTTAGCATGGTGCCCGAAGACCCCGATTCAGGTAGTGAGAACACCCATCAACAGGACGAGGCCCAGGGCGACGACGCCGAACAGGACGAGGATGAGGATGAAGATCCGGTCCGCGCCCTTCTCGGTGGACCTCTGGGGGACGCGGCCCTGACGCCTGTTCCGCCTGTTGTCGGGCCTCCACCCCGATCCTCCGAACCTCATGGCAACTCCCTACCCGCCGAGCGTCTCGGAGACGAGCTCCGCCACCTCGGACGGGTTCGTCGCCGCCCGGATGCCGGCCCCCCGCAGGGCCTCGCTCTTGGCCTCGGCCGTGCTCTCGCCGCCGGAGACGATAGCCCCCGCGTGGCCCATCGTCTTGCCCTCGGGAGCCGTAAAGCCCGCGATGTAGGCGACGACGGGCGTCTGCATCTCCTTCTGGACGAACTCGGCGGCGAGCTGTTCGGCGTTGCCCCCGATCTCCCCGATCATCACGACGCACTCGGTCTCGGGGTCCTCTTCGAACTTGCCCAGGATCTCGATAAAGGTCGTGCCGATAATAGGGTCGCCCCCGATGCCCACGGCCGTGCTCTGCCCGATGCCTCTCTGGGTGAGTTCGTTGACGATCTGGTACGTGAGCGTCCCGCTGCGGCTGACCACCCCGACCCGGCCCGGCGCGAAGATGTCGCGCGGCATTATCGAGACGTTGGCCTTGCCCGGCGAGAGCACGCCGGGGCAGTTCGGCCCGATGAGCGTCGCCTCTTTCGTCCCGATAAAGTCCGCCACCCGCATCATGTCGTGCACCGGGATGCCCTCGGTGATGCAGCAGATGGTGCCCATGCCTGAATCCAGGGACTCGAAGATCGCGTCGGCGGCGAACGGCGGGGGGACGAAGATGACGCTCGCGTTCGCCCCGGTCTCCGCCGCCGCCTCCTGCACGGTGTTGAAGACGGGAACCCCGTCGTGGTCCTGGCCGCCCTTGCCGGGCGTCACACCCGCCACGACGTTCGTGCCGCTCTCGAGCATCCGTCCCGTGTGGAAGGCCCCCTCGCGCCCCGTGATGCCCTGGACCAGGAGGCGGGTGTTGTCGTCTACCAGTATCGCCATGCCCTACCGCCCTCCGTTGCTGTCGCGTGTTCCGCGCGCGAGCTCCACGGCGCGGCGTGCCGCGTCGAGCATCGTCTCCTCGGTGTGCACGTTCTCCGGCGTGTTCTCCGCCAGGATGCGGCGTCCCTCCTCCGCGTTCGTCCCGTCCAGGCGGACCACGATGGGGAGCTCTATGCCGCTCCGCTCGATGGCCGAGAGGAGGCCGCGGGCGACCTCGTCGCCGCGCGTGATCCCGCCGAAGATGTTGAACAACACGCTCTCTACCTGCTCGTTTGACGTGACGATATCGAGCGCGGTCGAGATCTTCTCGGCGTCCGCCCCGCCCCCGACGTCGCAGAAGTTTGCCGGCTCGCCGCCCGCCTGGGCCACCACGTCCAGCGTGCTCATCACGAGCCCAGCCCCGTTGCCGAGGATGCCGACGTTTCCGTCCAGCTTCACGTACTGGAGCCCGACCTCTTGGGCCCGCTGCTCCTGCGGGTCGGCCGCCTCCACGTCGTGCAACTCCGCGATGTCCTCGTGCCGGTACAGGCTGGAGTTGTCCACCGTCACCTTCGCGTCCAGCGTCAGGACCCGTCCGTCCTTCGTCAGCACGAGCGGGTTGATCTCCACGAGGCTCGCGTCCAACCCCTCGAACGCCTCGTAGAGGTGGTTAAGCGTGCGCCCCACACCCTTCGCGGCGTCGCCCGAGAGGCCCGCGGCGAACACTATTTCGCGCACCTGGTAGGGCAGGAGACCGAGCAGCGGGTCCACGTGCGTCCGCACGATGGCCTCGGGCTTGGTCTCCGCGACCTCCTCGATGTCCACGCCGCCCTCGGTCGAGAACAGGATGAGCGGCTTCTTCGCGGCCCGGTCCACCGTGATCGAGAGGTAGTATTCCTTCTCGATCTCCGCCCCGCCCTCGACGTACACCCGCCTGACCGTGTGCCCCCGGATGTCCATCCCGAGGATGCGCCCGGCGGCCTCTTCGGCCTCCCTGGCGTTGTGGACCACGGCGATGCCCCCGGCCTTGCCCCGTCCCCCGATAAGGACCTGCGCCTTGACGGCGACCGTCCCGCCCAGCGTCTCCGCCGCCCGGGAGGCCTCCTCGGGGGTGCCCGCCACGATACCAGGAAGCGTCTCCAGGCCGTAGCTCCTCAACAGTTCTTTGCCCTGATACTCGTAGAGATCCAAGATTCAGACTCCCGCGAAGCCCGCCATGACACGGCGGATTATACAGAGAGCCCGCCCCCCTTTTCGCCCTCGGTTTCGCCCCCGGGCCTCCGTTGCGCACCGCGGCAAAGCAAACCCTATACTCTGGCCTGTCTTGGGCCTCGGAACCGCCATAAACGTCGCCGCGGTGCTGGTCGGAGGGGGGATCGGAACCCTCGCCGGCGCGAGGCTGCCCGAAGGCATGCGCGTGACGGCCATGCAGGCCATCGGGATAGTGACGCTGCTCGTCGGGGTCGCGAACTTTCTGGAGTTCGACAACCCGCTCGTTCCCCTCGTAAGCGTGGTCGCGGGCCTGGTGGTGGGGGAGATGCTCGGCATCGAAGGTGGTTTGAGGAGGCTTGGGGATTACCTGGAGGGGCGGTTCTCCAAGGGGGAGAGCCCGGTTAGCCGGGCGTTCGTCACGACGAGCCTGCTGTTCTGCGTAGGGCCCCTCACGGTGATCGGGTCGTTGGAAGACGGGCTTCGGGGGGACTACGGCCTGCTCGTCTTGAAGAGCGGCCTGGACTTTATCGCGGCGATCACGTTCGCGTCTGTGCTCGGGTGGGGGGTCTTGCTCTCCGCGGGGACGGTGCTCCTCGTGCAGGGGACCCTGACGGTCGGGGCGGGGTTTCTGGAGCCGTTCGTGACGGACGCGATGATCTCGGCAACCACGGCGACGGGGGGCATCTTGATCGTGGGCCTCGGCCTCGGCCTGCTTGACCTCAAGCAGGTGCGGGTGGCGAACATGCTTCCCGCGCTGCTCTTCGCGCCGCTGCTCGTCGCCGCCGCGCCCCTGTGGCCCTTCTAGCTTTCGGCCGGGGTGCTGGTAACATGCTGCTGGCGGTTGGCGCCAGGGTGCGCCCCGCGTGGTCCGAAGAGAAGGGAGCCCGGGTGGAGGGCAGGGACAGGGAATGGCGGGGGAGCCCGCTGGACATCGCGGACACGGGCATCGACCCCAAGGGCATCCGGGAGGTCGTGATCGAGCTAGACAACGGCGACTCGGACGTTTTTCGGCCCAGGCAGCGGGACCAGTTCGGGTCGTACGAGCTGCACATGATGGCGGTGTACCTGGACACGGTCGCCGCCGACGCCCGCAAGAACTTCAGGTAGGGGGGCCACCTTGCACGGTATCCAGCGAGACAAGAGGCGCCACGGACCCGCCGCAGAGGACGTCGGCGTTACCAAGATCGTCCTGCGCTACGCCGACGGCCGCGTAATAAACTTCGTGCCCGACGCCGGCCGGGAGACGTTCTCGGAGGACGACGTTCTTGAGCTGCAGAAGATGATGGACCAGGCCTCCGCAGCCGCGGAGTGGTCCGACATAAACACCCGCCTGGGCTTCTAGGCCCGGAAGCCCCTACCGGCCCGGCGCGTCGTCGCCGGGGTCCACGGTGTAGCGGTCGTAGTAGTCCTCCTTGAGGCCGACGTTCTCGCCGGCCATCTCGCGGCGGCGGAGGTCCCAGAGAACCTGCAGGTCGTGGTCTATTTGCCCGATCCTGGCGCGGTCCCCGGCCTCCGCGTGGTGGGTGCCCTCTCGGGCGAGTATTCTCTCTCGCTCCTCGGAGAGGTCCTGGATCTTGCCCATGATGCCCTGCGACACGTCTGCCTCCCGGCCGTTTTGCGGTGGATTCTAGCCCACGGACCCGAACGGGGTCTTGATCTACAATCTTCCCCGCCACCGTCGGAGGGAGAGAGTTGCTAGGCAGGATCTACCACCTGGGCTACGCGGTGGAGGACATCGACGCCGCCGCCCGCTTCTACGCGCAGAACTTCGGCGCGGAGCCTTCGGAGAAGGAAGTCGTCGAGGAGCAGGGCATCGTGGCCGCGATGTTCGGCGTAGGCGAGGCGCAGATCGAGCTCGTCCAGCCGACCCGCCCCGACTCGCCCGTCGGCCGGTTCCTCGCCAAGCACGGCGAGGGCTTCCACCACGTCGCCTTTCAGGTGGACGACCTCGAGGCCGCGCTCGCCGTCCTGAAGGCCAACGGCGTCGAGCTTATAGACGAGAAGCCCAGGATAGGCGCCGGGGGCGCCAGGATGGCGTTCGTGCACCCGAAGGGCGCCTTCGGGGTGCTCACCGAGCTTGTAGAATTGCCCGAGGGTTAGGGCTACCGGGAGGGACGCTGCATGGACGTCGAGAAAAGCCGGGACGGACGGCTCACGGAATCCGGCATCGAGGTCAAGCCCCTCTACGGCCCCCCCGACCTCGAAGGCTTCGACTACTCGCGCAAGCTCGGGGACCCCGGCGAGTACCCGTACACCCGCGGTCCCTACCCCTCGATGTACCGCGGGCGTCCCTGGACCATGCGCCAGTACGCCGGCTTCGGCACAGCCGGGGAGACGAACCGGCGCTTCAAGTACCTCACCGAGAACGGCCAGACCGGCCTCTCCGTCGCGTTCGACCTGCCCACCCAGATGGGCCGCGACTCCGACCACGAACTCTCTTTGGGCGAGGTGGGCAAGGTCGGGGTCGCCATAGACTCCCTGCTCGACATGCGCGAGCTCTTCGACGGGATACCGCTCGCGGACGTCTCGACCTCCATGACCATCAACGCGACCGCCTCGACCCTGCTCCTCCTCTACTCGCTCGTCGCCGAGGAGCAGGGCGCCGGGGCCGAAGACGTAACGGGGACCACCCAGAACGACGTTTTAAAGGAGTACCTGGCGCGCGGGACCTACATCTACCCGCCGGGGCCGTCCATGAGGATCACGACCGACATGTTCGCGTACTGCGCGAAGGAGCTGCCGCGCTGGAACACGATCTCGATAAGCGGCTACCACATCCGCGAGGCGGGTTCGACGGCCGTGCAGGAGCTCGCCTTTACCCTCTCGAACGCCATCGCCTACGTCGAGGCGGCCACGAGCGCGGGCCTGGAGGTGGACGAGTTCGCCCCGAGGCTCTCGTTCTTCTTCAACGCCCACAACGACCTCTTCCAGGAGATAGCCAAGTACCGGGCCGCGCGCAGGATGTGGGCCCGGATCATGAGGGACCGCTTCGGCGCCACCGACGAGCGGAGCCTGAAGCTCCGCTTCCACACGCAGACGGCCGGCTCCTCCCTTACGGCCCAGCAGGCGGAGAACAACATCGTGCGCACGACCGTGCAGGCCATGTCCGCCGTCCTCGGCGGCACCCAGAGCCTGCACACCAACGCCTTTGACGAGGCGTTGGCCCTGCCGACCGAGCGCAGCGCCCGCATCGCGCTGAGGACGCAGCAGATCCTGGCGCACGAGGGCGGCCTGACCGACACCGCCGACCCGCTGGCCGGCTCGTACTTTATCGAGTCCCTTACCGACGCGGTCGAGGAGGAGGCGTGGGCGTACATCGGCCAGATCGACGACCTCGGCGGCTCCGTGGCGGCCATCGAGGAGCGGTTCATGCAGCACGAGATCGAGGAGGCCGCCTTCCGCTACCAGCGCGAGATCGAGAGGGAGGAGCGCCTCGTCGTCGGCGTCAACCGCTACGAAGGCGGGGGGGAGGACGACCCCGACATGGAACTGCACACCGTGGACGAGTCGATCCGCGACCGACAGGCCGACCGGCTCGCCGAACTAAAGGAATCCCGGGATTCGGCCGCCGTGGAGGGGGCGCTGGCGCGCCTCAAGGCCGCGGCCGAGGGCGACGAGAACATGCTCTATCCCATGCGGGAGGCGTTATCGGAACTCGCCACCCTCGGCGAGGTCTCCGACACCCTGCGCGGCGTCTTCGGCCAGTACCGGCCCTAGAAGCCCGCCGGAGATTACGCGTACCGTATCGCGCTTCACGTTTTGCGCTGTGACCGCGGGGTAGACTCGTCATGCTCATGAAAAAGGCAAACCCGCCGCGAGGCGGGGACGCAAAACTACGGGCCTCCGGAAACAGAGGCAGCCGAGTCGCCGCGAGAGGGGCACATGTCTACATTACAGAGGGTAAGTCTCATAGTCGGGGTCTTTACGGCCGCGCTCGTCGTGTTTGTCGTGTTGCAGGGGGCGACCCAGAAGGCCCTGACCCAGCCCGCGCAGGGGGAAGAGCCAACCTACCAGGAGGGCGCCGGGCGGCCTTTCGAGCCCGGTGAGATCATCGTTGGCCTCAAGGGACCGGCTTCGCAGGCGGACCTGCGCGACCTGAACCGGCAGAACGACGCCACCGTCGAGAAAAACCTGCCCCGCAGCGACGTAAACGTGGTGGACCTGCCGCGGGATCTCACGGTCGCCGAGGCGGTGCGGGCCTACGAGGACTCGCCGGACGTCGTATACGCCGAGCCGAACTTCAAGCTCGAGCCGCTCGCCGTCCCGAACGACCCCGGTTACAAGGACATGTGGGGCCTCAACAACACCGGGCAGACCGGCGGAACGGTAGACGCCGACGTGGACGCCCCCGAGGCGTGGGACACGACCACCGGCAGCCCCGGCACCGTGGTGGCCGTCATCGACGAGGGTATAGACGTCAACCACCCGGACCTCAAGAACAACCTCTGGACCAACCCGGGCGAGGTCGCGGGCAACAGGGTAGACGACGACAGGAATGGCTACGTCGACGACGTCAACGGCTACGACTTCGCCAACAACGACGCGACCGTGTACGACCCCGACCCCATAAGCGGCAAGGGCGACGAGCACGGCACCCACGTGGCCGGCACCATAGCCGCCCGGGGCAACAACGGCGTCGGCGTCACGGGCCTCAACTGGGAGGCGCAGGTCGCCGCGCTCAAGTTCCTCAGCACCGACGGCGGCTCCACCTCCGACGCCGTCGAGGCCATCAACTACGCCGTGGCCGAGGGGATAGACATCTCGAACAACTCCTGGGGCGGGGGCGGCTACAGCCAAGCGCTTCGCGACGCCATAGCGAGGGCCGACGCCAACGGGCACATCTTCCTCGCGGCGGCCGGCAACGGCGGCGCCGACGGGGTAGGGGACGACAACGACGCCAGCCCGCAGTACCCGGCCAACTTCGACGTGCCGAACGTCGTCTCCGTGGCGGCCACGGACGATGCGGACAGGCTCGCTTCCTTCTCCAACTTCGGGGCGACGACGGTAGATCTCGCGGCGCCGGGCGTTGGCATCCTGAGCACGCTCCCCGGCAACAGCTACGGCCGGTACAGCGGCACCTCGATGGCGACCCCGCACGTGGCGGGCGTGGCGGCCCTGATCAAGAGCCGCAACCCCGGCCTCGACGACGCCCAGGTGAAGGCCCAGCTCTTGCAGTACGTGGACAAGAAGGCCAGCCTGCAGGGCAAGGTCGCGACAAACGGCCGGCTGAACGCGCTTCGGGCCGTCACGGAGAACGCGGACACCACGAAGCCGACCGTCACGGAGAAGCGCCCGGTGCCGGCCAGCAGCGTCCGCGACCGCACGCCCACGATCGCGGCGACCGTGAAGGACAACAAGACCGACCTGCAAAAGAGCAACGTAAAGCTGTACGTGGACGGGACCGCCAGGGGCGGGTTCACCTACTACCCCGGCACGGACCGGCTTACCTACACCACCCCGACGCTCGCCTACGGCAACCACAGCGTCAGGGTCGTAGCCCTCGACGCCGCGGGCAACACCGTCGGTTCCACGTGGGGCTTCAAGGTCGTAAGGTAAATCGCTCCAAGTTCGTAACAGGGAAGCGGCGGGGCCGGGGATCGATCCCCGGCCCCGCCGCTTTTTGCCAGGCCGCCCCGCCGCCCGTGATCGGGGGTCTGCCGGGGGGCTTATGGTAGTATTGGCCGGAAATGCGGGCTTTTGAGCCCTTTTCGTACGTGTTCTGACGCGCGGGCCTCCGCCCGCAGGAGGTTGGCAAACGTGGTCGATTGGTTTCGCAAGCGGGCCGTCGGAGACAAGGGCCCGGTGGGGCCGGAGGCCGGGTTGGAGGGCGAGACGGCCGAAGACCTGGTTGATAGGACGCCCCAGCCCGCAGGGCCCGCCGACGGCTTCTCCGAGGCCGGCGTAAGAGAGGCGTTGCGGGACGTGAGGGACCCCGAGATCGGGCGCGACCTCATCTCGCTGAACATGATCCGGAACGTCGACATAGAGGGCTCCGGCGTCACGGTGGGCGTTGCCCTGACCACCGCCGGATGCCCGATGAAGCACCGCATAACGACCGACGTGCGGGACCGCCTGATGGAGATAGAGGGCGTCGAGAGCGTCGAGGTGGACTTCGGCGTGATGACCGACGACGACCGCCAGAACCTCATGACCTCCCTGCACGGCGGCCCCTCCGAGCTGGCCCCGGCCTTCCGGGACGAGTCCAAGACCCGCATCATCGCCGTGGTGAGCGGCAAGGGCGGCGTCGGGAAAAGCACCGTCGCCGTCAACCTGGCCGCGGCGCTGGACCGGGCTGGCAAGTCCGTCGAGATCCTGGACGCCGACGTCCACGGCTCCTCCATACCCGTGATGCTCGGCTCGACCGAGAAGCCAAACGTGGTGGGGGGCGTGATCTTCCCGATAGAGTCGGAGACCGGCCTGAAGTTCATCTCCATGGGCAACTTCGTGAACGAGGGCCAGGCGATCATCTGGCGCGCCCCGATCGTCAACAAGGCCCTCACCCAGCTCATGCGCGACGTGTACTGGGACGAGCCCGACTTCATCATCGTGGACATGCCGCCCGGTACCGGCGACGTGGCCCTCACCGTGGCGCAGATGATCCCCAAGGCCGAGGCCCTCGTCGTTACCACCCCCCAGGCCGACGCCGCCCGCGTCGCCGTCAAGGCAGGCAAGATGGCCGTCCAGGCTCACCTCAAGCTCGCCGGCGTCGTCGAAAACATGGGACACGCCGTCTGCCCGTGCTGCGGGGAAGAGATGAAGATCTTCGGCGGCGACGGCGGCAACCAGGTCGCAGAAGAGCTCGGCTCGACCGTGATGAGCCGCATCCCGATCCTCCCGGACGCCACGGGCGAACCCGGCAACGCCCTCTTCGACGAGGACTCGGCCCCCGCCCGCGCCTTCGACGAGATAGCCGCCGGCCTCGCCGCCACGAAGGTTCGCCGCCGGATAAAGGTGCTTTAGGTTTAAGGCTTTAGGTTCTAGGCATAAGGGAAAAGAGCTTGGCCCCGCGTAACACGCGGGGCCAAGCTCTTGCTGCAACCAATTGTTCCAATTCTCCTTGAGCCTAATGCCCAGAACCTACCCGATCAGGCCGAGTCCTTTCACCGCGTCGCGCTCCTCTTTGAGTTCGTTTACCGTGATGTCGAGCTTGGACTGCGCGAACTCGCCGACCTCCAGGCCCTCGACGATCTCGTAGTTGCCGCCCGAGCATCGGACCGGGAACGAGGAGATCAGGCCCTCCTCCACGCCGTACTGGCCGCCCGACGGGACCGCCATCGAGCGGAGGCCGTCGGCGCCTAAAGTCCAGTCGCGCGTGTGGTCGATGGCGGCGTTGGCCGCCGACGCGGCGGACGACGCGCCGCGCGCCTCTATGATCGCGGCGCCGCGCTTGCCGACCTCGGGCATGTACTCGTTCTCGTACCAGTTCATGTCCACCTTGTCGACTGCCCTCTCGCCGTTTACCGTGGCGTTGAAGAGGTCGGGGAACATCGACGGGGAGTGGTTGCCCCAGACGACCAGGTCCTGGACGTCCTCGACGCCTACCCCGAGCTTGCGGGCGAGCATCGAGACCGCGCGGTTCTCGTCGAGCCGGGTCATCGCGGTGAAGCGATCGCCCGGCACGTCGGGCGCGTTGCTCATCGCGATCAGGGCGTTCGTGTTCGCCGGGTTGCCGACGACCAGGACCCGCACGTCGTCGGCCGCGTTGGCGTTGATGGCCTGGCCTTGGGGCTTGAAGATCGCCCCGTTGGCTTCGAGCAGGTCGGCGCGCTCCATCCCCTTCTGGCGCGGCCTGGCGCCGATGAGCAGGGCGACGTTGGCGCCGTCGAAGGCCTCACTCGCGTCGGCGGTGACGTCCACGGACTCGAGCAGCGGAAACGCGCAGTCGTGGAGCTCCATAGCGGTGCCCTCGGCAGCCTTCAGCGCCGGCTCGATCTCGAGGAGCTTTAATCTGATCTTCTCGTCGGGGCCGAGCAGCTGGCCCGAGGCGATCCGGAACAGGATCGCGTACCCGATCGCGCCCGCGGCGCCGGTTACGGTTACGGTCTTCGGCATGGGGTTGCCTCCTTTTGTCTCACAGTTGCTCCTTGATGGGACCCTCGCCCGAATGATAAGGGAACTCGCGCGCCGCTGCCGCTGCCGCCCACGGTAAAATGCCCTCGCGCGTTCCTTCTACACGAGCGGGGAGGACCTTGGAGCTAGCAGAGGCAATACGGTCGCGCCAGAGCGTGAACCGCGTAAAGCAGGACCCGGTGCCGGAAGAGGCCGTGGAGGCCATCCTCGAGAGCGCGGTGCACGCGCCCAACCACAAGATGACGGAGCCCTGGATCTTCCACGTCTTCACCGGCAAGGGCAGGGGAGACCTCGCCCGCGCCCGCGCCGAGACGGCCCGGCTGCAGGCCGAGGAAGAGGGCGAAGACGAGGAGATGGCGGCCGGTAGGGTCAGCCGGGAGCGCAAGAAGGCCTTCCGGGCCCCGGCCGTGGTGGTCGTCGTCTCCCGCGCCGGGCGCGACGAGGTGGAGACCACCGAGAACTACGCCGCCTGCTGCGCTGCCGTCCAGAACATGCTACTGACCGCCCATTCTTTGGGCCTCGGCGCCATCTGGCGCACCGGACCCGTCGCCTACCACCCGCACATGCGCGACTTCTTGGGGCTGCAAGAGGGCGACAGCATAGTCGCCAACCTCTACCTCGGCTACCCCGACATGGGCCAGAGGCCGCGCCGCCGCGAGGACGTCTCCGGGAAGACGACCTGGCACAGGGGGTGAGGGTTGCCGAAACCCGCGGGCGGGTGCGGGCGTAGACAGGGGCGTCACCAAAACAGGGAGACCGCATGAAGACCATGATAAGAAGGTTGCTCATCCTCGCCGCCCCGCTGGTGTGGCGCAAGATCAAGGAGCGCCGCAGCAGGGGCCGGTGAGCCTTTGGCCCACGAAACACGCCGTCGAGGCCCGTCGCGGGCAGAAAGCTAGCCAGCGTAAGCTTGGGGCCTTCGGCGCGGCTCAATCCTCTATCGCGACCGCCTCGAAGCCGTTCTCCGAGCCCTTGACGCGGACCACGGGGCCTCCGGGTTCGTGGTACAGGATGACCGGGGCGTTCTTGTTTTCGGCCTCGGTGAGCACCTCGATGCGGTTGCGGCGGGCGGCCTCCGGGTCGGTGTCCACGCCGGCTATGAGGTCGGGGTTTAGCCAGATCCTGGCGGGCGCCAGGTCGGCGGTGTAGAGCGCGAGGTCGTCGCCGGCCCCGATCCACACGACCTGATGCCCCTCGGAGTGGCCGCTCCTGACCTCGACCCGCACCCCCGGGACGATCTCCCCGTCCCCCTCCAGCAGCTCGCACCAGCCCTCCTCCACGCCCTTCTCCACGGCGGGGACGGCCTCCCGCCTGCCGTCGCCTTCGGGCATCTTCCTCGCCTCCTCCAACGCTGCCCGCTGCACGTAGACGGTGGCGTCGGGGAAGCTCGGGGGCTCAAGCGCCCAGCCGACGTGATCCGCGTCCAGGTGCGAGAGCACGACGTGCGTCACGTCCCCGGCGGCGTACCCGGCCTCTTTGAGGTGATCCATGAGGTTCTCCGTCCGCTTGAGCTCGTAGCGCCCGACGAGGATTTCGGGCAACTCGGGGCCGAAGCCGGCGTCCAGCAGCACGAGGTTCTCCCCGGTTTCCACGAGGATGGGGCGCATGGCGCCCTTGATGCGCGCCTTTTTCGAACCGCCGAAGAGGTTCCCGGCGTCCGTCACGAAAACGCCGTCGTCGAGCAGGTGTACCCGTGCCGGTCCCGCGTCGAAGCTTCTAACCGTAGCCAATCTCGCCGTCCTCCCTTGTCCGTGGGGGCGAATGATAGCGGGACCGGCCGGCGGGCGCTTTAGCCGGCATCGCCTCCGTCCGATAACGGCTAGCGTGGTTGGGCCACGGAAAAATCCTTCATCTGGCGTCTGCAAACCGTGGCCCGAGGGGGCATACTGGTCGTTATGGAGAGGATAGAGACAACGCGGCCGTACGCCCGGATCGCCCGCTATCGGTGGTGGGTGGCGGCCCTCGTCGTCGTGCTGCTCTCTACCCTGATCCTGGGCGGCAGAGGCGACGCCGCCACCGCCTACGACGCCGAAGAGACGGGGTTTCTCGGCCTCATCAACGAGTACCGCAAAGAGAACGGGCTGCGGCCCCTGATCCTCTCGGACACCCTGACCGTCGCCTCCGAGCACCACTCCGAAGACATGGCCGAGCACGGCTTCTTCGCCCACAACACGGAGAAGAGCTCTTATTACCCCGCGGGTTCTAAGCCCTGGGACCGCATGGAGGCGGAGGGCTACGAGTACAACACCGCCAAGGGAGAGAACCTGGCCGTCGGCTACGAGACCGCCGAGGAGGCCATGAAGGCGTGGCAGGAGAGCCCCTCGCACAACGCGGCCATGCTCGACGGGAACTACCGCGTGATGGGCGTCGCCCGCATCAACGCGCCGGGGAGCGTCCACGGCTGGTACTGGACCACCGACTTCGGCGGCCACGTCGACCCGAGCGCCCACGCCCCGGGCAAGGACCCGGAACCCCCGAAGCCGGCACCCGCGGACGCGGGGCAGCCGGCCCCCGAAGCCCCGGAGCAGCCCGCCACCCCGCCGCCCGCAGAACCGCGCGAAGAGGCTACCGCGCCTGATAAGGACGCGAACGAGTTGGAGAACGGCGCCATGGGCAGGCTGGGAGCCTGGAGGCAGGAGGCCAGGGATGGCGCGGACCTTATCCACGAAGAAGGTTACGCCCGACTGGGCGGATACCACGACGGGCTGGACGATCTGCGGCAGAAGATCCGGGTGGGCGCCGACTCCCGGCTGGCCTACGACCTCAAGGTCAGGACCGGGGGCGGGCAGCCCGCCGACCGGATGCTCGTACGCCTGCAGGACGGCAAGGGAGAGACCGTCGCCGTCCTGCGCAAACACACGGGGCGGGAGGCTGTCGGCTGGGAGCGGGAGCGTGTGGACCTCTCGCGCTTCGCGGGGCGGACGCTCTTCCTCAGCTTCCACGCGCAGACCGACGGCGGGCGCCTAACCACCTTCCAGGTGGACAGGGTCGACCTGACCCGGTAACGGCCCCGGCTAGCCGCGGAGGCGGCTGCCCACGACGTCTTTGAGCGCAGCCGCGAACGTCGCCGGGTGTTTCAACAGGCTGTAGACGGGGGCGTCGCCAGTAAAGCTCTCGACGAGCGCGCGGCTCGCCCCCCGGTCTCCTTCGCAGGCCTTGAAGAGCGGCTCCGCAAGGTCCATGTTCGGAAACAGGTTGACGAGCGCGTGGCCGGAGAGGTGCTCGCGCGCCCGCTGACGGCGGAGTTGGCGGGCGTAGCCGGACAGGACGGAGGCGGAGAAGTCCTTGCGGTTGTGGGCCTCGCGGGACCAGGCGGCGGCCAGGCGGCCTGACTCTATGGCGTAGCCCACCCCCTCGCCGCTTATCGGGTGGATCAGGCTCGCCGCGTCACCTACGGTCATGACTCCCTGCCCGCTGGTCTTCGCGCCCCACATCCCCATCTTGAGCGACCAGCTCTTCGCCGGGCCCTCGGGCTCGGCGTCCCTGAGCCACTCGGCGATCTTCGGCTCCTCTAAGAATCGGTCGAAAAAGTCCTTCAGGTTTCGTCCGGTCTTCGCGAGGGCCCTCGTGGAGACGCCCGCCCCCACGTTGGCCCGGCCGTCCCCGAGGTAGAAGACCCAGCCGTACCCGGCCCCCTCGGCGTTCAAGTCCTCCGTCATGAAGACCTGGATGTCTTCCTTGTTGGGCCCGTCCACGCCGCGAAAGTACTGGCGGCGGGCGACCGCGTTCTGGTGGGCCTTCATCTTCGACTCGAAGCCCCCGACGCCGTCCGCGACCACCACGAGCGGCGCGGCAAAGTCGACGGGAGCGCCGTTTGCGGCCGCGAGGCCCGTGACCTCGCCCGCCGGGGAGCGCAGAAGCTTCGTGGCGCGCGTGCGTGGCAGGAACTCCGCCCCCGCGGCCTGCGCGCGTTCCAGCAGTTTCAGGTCGGTCTCTTCGCGCCGGATCACGTACCCGTGCGGGCCGTGCAGCGTGGGGGGGACGTCCTGCCGGATTTCGGCCGTCCGCGTAAAGATGGAGAAGCCGGTGAACCGGCCGTGGTGCGGCTCGTCGAGCCAGTCGCCGAGCCCCATCATCGCGACCTCGCCGGCGGCATGGGGCATCAGGCCGTCGCCGCAGGGCTTGTCCCTGGGAAACTCCTGGCGATCCAAAAGCAGGGTCTTCAGGCCAGCCTTCGAGGCGTAGTACGCCGCGGAGGAGCCGCCGGGGCCGGCCCCCACGACGACGAGATCGTAGCGCTCGCCCACCGTTTTCCTCCCAACGTGTCGTCGACTGTGCCAGAATGTTCCGCAACCGCCCCGCCTGGAGCGGGCCACATTATACCCACGCGCCAAAAGAGGAGGCAGCCCCTTGGTAGACCGGACCCGCCCCGCCCGCTACGCCCCCGGTGACCGCGCCGCCCTCAAAGCCACCGGACAACCCGTCCACATCCTGGAAGTCCGCCGGGGCGAGTTCGTCCCCGACTTCGTCTACAAGGTCCGCATCCTCGCCGAAAAACCCGCCCGGCCGTACAACCTGTCGGTCCCCGAACACGACCTCTCGGACCTGACGGGGTGAGCACGCAGCCTTTCGGCGGCGTCGGCCGGAGCGTGCTACAAGCCCTCGCTGGTGACGCTCATGTAGGCGACGTCCACGAGGGGGACGCCGGTTTCGAGGGCCCGGTCGATGGCGCGGGTCAGCACTTCGGCCGCTATGCCGGCGTCGGGGAAGTGGCCGTCGAGGAGGCGGGCGGCGCGGGCTATCTCGTAGAAGGAGAAGCGGCGACGTCCGCCGGTGAGCCCGTAGACCGCTTCGAGCACCTCGAAGCGCAGGGAGATCAGCTGCTCCAGCCTCCACCGGATCTCGTCCACCGTCAGGTTCATGGTCTGGTAGAGGCGGGCGATCTCGGCCACCTGGATCAGGGTCGGCGGACGCTTGAGCAGCCGGCCGACGGAGGTCTCGTCGAGGTAGCGCCGCGCGGTTATGCGCGCGAGCGCGAGCCGGCCTTCGGGCGTATCGAAGTTTGGGAGGGGCCTGAACTTTTCCGCCGCCCGCGGGCCGGATACCCGCACCTCTTCGCCGTTCACAAAGGCCCGCGGGGTGTGCCCCCCGGCGTAGTAGCCGATCTGGCGGGCCATCCGCGACGCCTCGGGGGCCGGCCGGTCGGTGCGGATCTCCACCCACCGCCTGACCGTGCCGGAGTACAACCTCTCCAGGGCCCGCCAGGTCGCGTCACCCCGGAGGTCCACCTCTCCCGGCTTCTCCGTGACGACCGCGACCTCGACCTCGGGAAGCGAGCCTTCGTACGCCCGGCGGACGGCCAGGAGAAACCCCTCGAACTCCTGGTCTACCGTGCCGGCGAGGTAACGACGCCTCTCGGCCGGAAGGACGTACATGAGGCGGCTCTTGATCCTGCGCTCCTTGCCCTCCGCCGCCTTTAGCCGGTCTATGGCCTCGTACAACTCCCGCCGCCTCTGGTAGACGAGCGTCGTGAGCCGCTCCACCTCCGGGTCCGTGGCGAAGCCCTCCGACCACGACTCGTCGCGGGCGGCGCACGCCGCCTCGTGGGCGTTCTCAGCCCTCAAGACCGACCGTTCCTCTTTTTCGCGTTCCGCCTGGGCCTCGCCGAGCTCGCGCTCCAGGGTTTCTATCGTCGAAGGCATCGCGCTTTCCCCGATCCCACCACTCTCTCCGACCGAAAATCCATTCTACAGCACCCCCGTTTCCGCGAAAGCCCGGAATCGCCACGGAGGCCGCATGTCCTGCTGGTCTCCGAAGTTGCGCCGGCCACCGATAACCTCTAGAATTGTTTTTGTAAATATGCGTACTAAAAGAGGGCGCATGGAGTTCGGCACCGGAAGCCGGCCGGAACCGGAAAGTTCAGGAGGCTAACCTCCGTCGGGGGATTCGTACGGAGCATAATAGTCGCCCCCTTCGTCGCGGCGGTGATACTGCTCGTGATCGCCGGCATCAAGCACCTGCTCGTAATGCCGGTCGTGTACCCCTCTAACGCCGGTTTTGAGGCCACGCTGCGCGTTCGGTCCCACGCCTTCGCCACGCGGGTTCTCTGGTGGGTGCCCATACTTGGCGCTCTGGCGGGCTTCGTCTACGGTATCTACCTGTCCATCGTAGGAATTCGCGAGGTTCATTCGACGACGACGGGCAAAGCGGCGCTGGTATTCCTCATACCGGTGGCGATCGTTCTGCTGTCGTTGGCCGTGATGGCGGCGATACCGGGAGCCTTTATCAGGACGGTGCTCCGGCAGCATGTCTAGCCCTCCGCGCGAAGAATAGCTCGTCAGCCGCCCGTCTATACGGTCGGTATACTATGCCGATCCAAAGCGAAGGGGGTTGCGCGTGGCGCAGACGGTTACTCTTATACCCGGTGACGGCATCGGGCCGGATCTTACGGACTCCGTAAAGGACGTCATCGGCGCGCTCGACGTCGGGATCGAGTGGGAAATAGCCGAGGCCGGCGAGGCGGTAATGGACAGGGAGGGCACGCCGCTGCCCGAGTCCGTGCTCGACTCCATCCGGCGCAACAAGGTCGCCATCAAGGGCCCCCTGACGACCCCGGTCGGGACCGGTTTCCGCTCGGTGAACGTCGCGCTGCGCAAGGAGCTCGACCTCTACGCCAACATCCGGCCGAGCCTGAGCCTGCCGGGCGTGGAGACGCCGCACGAGAACATCGACCTCATCATCTACCGCGAGAACACCGAGGACCTGTACGCCGGCGTGGAGCACATGGTCGGCAAGCACGCGGCCGAGTCGATCAAGATCATCACCCGCGAGGGCACCGAACGCATCTGCCGCATGGCCTTCGAGCGCTCCAGGGAGCAGGGCCGCAAGCACATCACGGTGGTACACAAGGCGAACATCATGAAGTTCACCGACGGCCTGTTCCGCGACGTGTTCTACGAGGTCGCCAAGGACTACGAGAACGACTTTGAGGAGATAGACGACCGCATCGTGGACAACATGGCGATGCAGCTCGTCACGAAACCGAACCTCTACGACGTCCTCGTCTGCCCGAACCTCTACGGCGACATCCTCTCGGACCTTTGCGCCGGCCTCACCGGGGGACTCGGCGTCGCTCCGGGGGCGAACATCGGGGAGGAGATCGCGGTCTTCGAGCCGGTGCACGGTTCCGCGCCGAAGTACGCCGGCCAGAACCGGGCGAACCCGCTGGCGACCCTGCTCTCGGCCAAGGAGATGCTGATACACCTCGGCCACGCCGAGGCCGCCGACAGCATGCAGACCGCCATCGAGGCCGCCCTCAAGAACCCCGAGACCCGCACCAAGGACCTCGGGGGCAGCGCGGGCACGACGGAGTTTACCCGGGCCATTATCACGAACCTGTAGCCGCAACCGATGCTCTCTTCCGGAACCGCGGGTGACGTGGGCGGGGCGTGCGGCCGCGCCCCGGCGCGGGGCCTGGGGTAGCGCGGGGCGGGATGCGGGTCGCGATCTTCACGGAGACCTTCGTGCCGGCGCTGGACGGCGTCGTCACCCGGCTTCGCAGCACCATAGACGAGCTTTTGAAGACGGGCGACGAGATGATGGTGATCGCCCCGAGCTACGGCGAGGGCCCGGCGTACTACCACGACGTCCCGATCCACCGCGTGGCGGGCGTGCCGTTCCCCCCGTACCCGCAGATAATGCTCGCCCCCAGCAACCCGCGCGTGGGCCGGGCCCTCAAGAAATTCAAGCCCGACCTGATCCACGCCGTAAACCCGTTCGTCCTCGGGAGCGGCGCCCCTTTCTACGCCCACCGGATGGGGGTCCCGCTCGTCGCCTCCTACCACACGAACGTCACCACCTACGCCCGGTACTACGGCCTCGGGATAGGCGAGAAGGCCGGTCGCTGGTGGACCCGAACGCTGCACAACAGGGCGCAGGTCAACCTCTGCACCTCCGAGACCACGCGAAAGTACCTCAGCGAAAACGGCGTCGAACGCCTCCACGTCTGGCCCCAGGGCGTGGACACCAGACGCTTCCACCCGGCAAAGCGCTCCGAAGGGTGGCGCGCCAAGCTCTCCGGCGGGTATCCCGAGGCCCCGGTCTTGCTCTACGTCGGCCGGCTGGGCCGCGAGAAGAACATCGGCACCCTGAAAGAGGTCTTGCGCGCGATGCCCGACGCCCGGCTCGCCCTTGTGGGCGACGGCCCGGCCCGCAGGGAGCTCGAAGAAGAGTTCGCCGGGATGCCGGCGGTCTTCGCCGGCACGCGCCGGGGGGCGGAGCTCACCTCGGCCTACGCGTCGGCGGACGCGCTGGTGTTTCCGTCCACGACGGAGACGCTGGGCCTGGCGATGCTGGAGGCGCTCTCGTCGGGGCTGCCCGTCGTCGCGGCGCGTGCCGGGGCCTCGCACGAGGTCGTCACCGACGGCGAGAGCGGCCTGTTGTACGAGCCGGGCGACCCGGCCTCGCTCGTCGCGGCGTGTCGCCGGGTTCTGTTGGACGCCGACCTGCGCGCCCGGCTGCGGGAGGGGGCCAGGGCCACCGCCGAGGGTAGGGACTGGGAGGCGGCCACCCGGGCCCTGCGCGGGTACTACGACATGGCGCTAGCGACGGCGTGAGCAAGCGGGAGAAGATCAAGAGCGGGGGCGTCCGGTTCTCGAAGTTCTCCCTCGTCGGGCTCTCCAACGCGGTCGTGGATATCGGGGTGCTGAACCTTTTTCTGTGGTTGCAGCCGACCCGGGAGACCACGGTGCTCGTGCTTTACAACGGCGTCGCGCTCGTGCTCGCGAACGTGAACAGTTATATAGGGAACACGCTGTGGACCTTCCGGGGCCGCGCGGAGCACAACCTGCGCCAGACGACGCTCTTCTTTCTGCAGGCGCTCCTCAACGTCGGGATCAGCACCGGGATCTTCTGGGCGCTTATACACCCGCTCCTGGTCGACACGGATATTCCCGCGTACCTGGTCGGGAACGTGGCCAAGATCGTCTCCGTCGCGGTGGCGTCGGTGATCAGCTTTTTCATCCTGCGCTACGTGGTCTTCTCCCGAAAACGGTGGTTCAATGGGCGCTTGTAAGAGCAAATGGGCCGTGCTAAATTAACGCGGCACGCGGAAGTAGCTCAGCTGGTAGAGCATCACCTTGCCATGGTGAGGGTCGCGGGTTCGAATCCCGTCTTCCGCTCTGGCCGCGGGCCGACTGGCGGCATGGCCGAGTGGTTAGGCAAGGGTCTGCAAAACCCTGCACCCCGGTTCGACTCCGGGTGCCGCCTCTCGGAGAGGCCCGCCCAGGGGACACGGGCGATTAGCTCAGGGGGAGAGCGCCTTCCTGACACGGAGGAGGTCAGTGGTTCGAATCCACTATCGCCCACCACGCTGCGCCGGCTCCTTCGGATCCACCGGCGCACGAACTACCCGGCCCTAACCCAGGTTCCTTCCCAAGTCTCCCTTCGAAGAAAGGTCCCCACATGCCCTCCGTTACCCTCCCAGACGGCAAGCAGTTAGAGGTAAAACCAGGTGCCAAGGCCCGCGACGTGGTCGAGAGCATCGGCCCGCGCCTGGCCCGCGACGCCGTGGTGGCGAAGCTCGACGGCCGGGTAGTGGACCTCGACGCCCCGCTTGACGGCGGCGGCGCCTTCGAGGTCCTCACGAAGGATGCCCCGGAGGCGCTCGAGGTGCTCCGGCACTCCACGGCCCACGCCATGGCCCAGGCCATCCTCGAGCTCTTCCCCGGCAGCAAGCTGACCCTCGGTCCGCCCATTGAGGACGGCTTTTTCTACGACGTCGAGGTCGAAGGGCGCATCACCGACGAGGACCTGCCGCGCATCGAGGAGAGGATGCGCGAGATCGTCGCGCGCGACCTGCCCATCACCCGCGAGGAGGTCTCCAAGGGCGAGGCGGAGCGGCTCTACAAGGACAACCCGTACAAGCGTGAGATCATCGCCGGCCTCGAAGACGGGGACATCACCGTCTACCGTCAGGGGGACTTTCTCGACCTTTGCCGCGGGCCGCACGTCCAGAGCACGGGCAAGCTCGGGGCCTTCAAGCTTCAGAACATCGCCGGGGCCTACTGGCGCGGGGACGAGAAGAACACGATGCTCACCCGCGTCTACGGCACGGCCTGGCCGACGGAGAAGGAGCTCAAGGCCTACCTCAGGCGCCTGGAGGAGGCGAGGGCGAGGGACCACCGCAAGATCGGCAAGGACCTCGACCTCTTCGCCTTCTCGCCAGACGTCGGCGGGGGCATCCCGCTGTTCCTGCCCAAGGGCGAGATGCTGCGGCACCTCATGGAGGGCTACGTGCGCGAGGTCCAGACCCGGCACGGGTACGACCACGTCTGGACCGGACATCTCGTAAACGAGTCGCTCTACGAGAAGAGCGGACACCTGGAGCACTACGTCGACTCCATGTTCCCGCCGATGGTCGAGGGCCAGACGCACTACCGGCTCAAGCCGATGAACTGCCCGAGCCACATGACGCTCTTCAACTCCCGCGCCCACTCCTACAGGGACCTGCCCCTGCGCTACGCCGAGTTCGCCACGCTCTACCGCTACGAGAAGAGCGGCGAGCTCAACGGCCTCACCCGGGTCCGGAGCCTCACCCAGGACGACGCCCACGTCTTCTGCACCGAAGATCAGGTCCAGGAGGAGTTCGCCAGGGCCCTCGAGATCGTGCGCGAGGTCCTCGACACCTACGGCTTCGACGAGTACCGCGTCCAGCTCTCCCTACGCGACCCCGACGACAGCAAGTACATAGCCGACGAACAGAAGTGGGCCAGGGCCGAACAGGAGCTCCGGGAGGCGCTCGACGTGGCCGGCATCGACTACGACGAGGAGGCCGGGGAGGCCGCATTCTACGGCCCCAAGGCCGACTTCATGGCGAAAGACGTGCTTGGCCGGGAGTGGCAGCTCTCCACGATCCAGGTCGACTTCCTGCAGCCCTCACGTCTCGGGTGCGAGTACGTCGGCGAGGACGGCAAGGAGCACACGCCCGTCCTGCTGCACCGCGCCGTCACCGGCTCGACGGAGAGGTTTCTCGGCGTTCTCATAGAGCACTACGCCGGCGCGTTCCCGGTGTGGCTCTCGCCCGTGCAGGCGGTCGTCATCCCCGTCGCCGACCGGCACAACGATTACGCCCGCGAGGTCCAGAAGAGGCTGGCCGAAGCGGGTATCCGGGTCGAGGTGGACGATGCGCAGAACAGCATGCAGAAGAAGATCCGGGAGAACGCCAGGCAGAAGATCCCGTACCTGCTCATCGTGGGCGACAACGAGAGCGAGGCCGGAACCGTGAACGTGCGCCGCCGGGGCGAGAAGCAGCAGGAAGAGCTGGTCCTGGAGGCGTTTACGGAGGGCGTTCTGGAGCAGGTGCGTTCGCGCGCATAGTTTCAGGATAGTTTCATATAGACACGGGCGACGGGCGAGGGGTATAATATTGGGGATAGTTGGGGTTCGCAGTCCTTCCGTTGCAAAAGCAGATCACGTCGAGGGATATACGGGCGGCCCCGAAAACAAGGTTTTGAGAGGAGTGGTGCACAGTAGCGACTGAAGAAGAGCCGCGAATAAACGGCCAGATCCGGGCGCGCAGCGTCAGGTTGATCGCGGCCGACGGCGAGCAGCTAGGCATCAAGCACATCAAAGAGGCGATCGATCTCGGGGAGAGGGCGGACCTCGACCTCGTGGAGGTCGCGCCGAACGCGGACCCGCCGGTGGTCCGGATGATGGACTACGGCAAGTTCAAGTACCAGAAAGAGCAGGCCCGCAAGGCCGCCCGCAAAAAGCAGGTCAACGTCAACGTGCGGGAGATCAAGCTCAGGCCCAAGATCGGGGACAACGACTTCAACACCAAGCGCGGCCACGTCGAGCGCTTCCTGCGCGGCGGCGACAAGGTCAAGGTCACCATTATGTTCCGGGGCCGCGAGGTGCAGCACCCGGCGCTTGGCGAGAAGCTCCTCAGGCGTCTTGCCGAAGACCTCGACGAACTCGGGCGCATAGAGAGCCAGCCCAACCTGGACGGCCGGAACATGATCATGGTCATGTCCCCGAAGAAGGTCGTGAAGGAAGAGACCGACGCCGAAGAGCCGCAACCGGAGCCCGAGCCGCAGCGCTCCGGCAGCCGGCGCGAGAGGGCGGCTCGTCGGTAAAGCAACAGTTTGATACACTCTCACAGTTCCAAAGAGGCGAAACGGCTTCGACTCCCGTGCCGCGAGCCTCTCTGCAGATAATCGGCCAGACGAAACGCGGAGGAAAACATGCCGAAGATGAAGACCCACAAGGGCGCCGCCGGGCGCTTTGAGGTAGGCAAGAAGGGCCGCCTCAAACGACGCCGGGCGGGACACAACCACATCCTGGAGAAGAAGAGCAGGAAGCGCAAGCGACGGCTCAACACCGAGACCGTCATCCACGCCTCCGACGAGAAGAAGCTTAAGCGTCTTTTGGGGGTGAGGTAGATGGCGCGCACCGCCAGGAGCGTCCACGCCCGCAAGAAGCGCCGGAAGGTGCTGGAGCAGGCCAAGGGCTACAGGGGGACCAAGCACAGCTCGTACAAGCGGGCCAAGGAGCAGGTCTGGAAGAGCGGCGTCTACGCCTACCAGGGGCGCAAGCAGCGCAAGCGTGACTTCCGGGCGCTCTGGATCCAGCGCATCAACGCCGGCGCCCGCGAGCACGGCGTGTCCTACTCGCAGTTGATCCACGGCCTGCGCCTGGCCGAGATAGACCTCGACCGCAAGATCCTCGCCGACCTCGCCGCCACCGAACCGGAGATCTTTGCCGGCATCGTCGCCCAGGCGAAGAACGCCATGGAGGGCAACCCCGTCGAGTCGCGCGTCGCCGTCGAGCGCAAGCCCGAACCGGCCCCGGAGCCGAAGCCCAGGGCTCGCAAGAAGCCCGCAGCCGAGGCCACGCCCGCGGCTCAGCCCGCCACCGAACCCGAGCCCACGCCGGCCACGCAGGCAACGGGTGCCGACGAGCAACCCGAGGTCGAGGCCACGGAGGCCGAGGAGCTCGACGTGGACATCGATCCCATAGAAGAGGGCTCCGGCGCCGAGGGACGCGTCCTCGTGGAGGACGTTGAGGAGGCCGCGGAAGAGGGGGGCAAGGTACAGGCGACCGACGCCGCGGAGGGCAAAGCCGAAGAGTTGGGTGTCGACCTCTCCGCCGTCGAGGGCACGGGCCAGGAAGGCCGCATCACCGTGGGCGACGTCGAGAAGGCCGCGAAGGATGGGGAAGACGGCTAACCCCTGGTACGAGATCTCGCCCAAAAGGGCGGCGAAACTAAACGTAAAGAAGCACCGGGAGGCCGAGAGCCTCTTCCTGGCGGAGGGAGAAGCCCTTGTTCGGGAGTCCCCGTCGCCCCCGGTGCGAACGTTCGAATCCGAGGCCGAAGTGCGCCGCGTGTCGTCGCTAAAGACCCCGGCCGGCCCGGTCGGGGTCTTTCCCTTTCTCGACGTCTCGGTGGAGGAATTGCTGACCGCCCGGGACCGCGTCATCCTCCTGCACGGCGTCCAGGACCCCGGAAACGTTGGCACCGCGATACGCAGCGCCCACGCTTTCGGGGCGGGGGTCGCGCTCTCCACCGGCTGCGCCGACCTCTACAACCCGAAGACCGTCAGGGCCACGATGGGCTCCCTCTTCCACGCCCCGGTCGCCCGGGAACTCGATGCTCTCGACTTCTTGGGCCGCGCCGGTACCGCGGGATTCCGGACGGTCGCGGCGGTGCCGGGCGGGGGAGAGGCGCCGGGTTCTTTCCTGGCCGGTAAGTCCGTGGTGGTCGTCGGGGCGGAGGGTTCCGGGCTGCCGGAGGCGGTCCTGAAGAAGTGCGATGCCCGGGTCACCGTTCCGTCGCGGGCGGCCTCGCTGAACGCGGCGGTGGCGGCCTCGATCCTGCTCTACCACGCTTATTCGCGTGTGCTAGGATAGACGCCCATCATGACGGCAACCGACCGCATAGAGGAGCTGAAGAACGCGGCGCTCGCGGCCGTGCGGGCCGCCGATACCACGGCCGCTCTGGAAGAGTTGCGGGTTCGCTATCTCGGCAGGTCGGCGGAGCTGACCGAGATCAAGAAGAGCATCGGCAAGCTCTCCCAGGAAGAGCGAAAAGGGGTCGGACGTTCGGCGAACCTCGCTTCGCGGGAGATCGAAGGCGCGCTCGCCGCCAGGACCGACGCGCTCGCCGCCGCTGAACGCGAGGCCCGGCTCCGGAAGGAGGCCGTCGACGCGACGCTTCCTGGCGTGCCTTTCCCGAGGGGGCACCTGCACCCTTCGCAGAGGATCATCGACGAGGTCGTGGACTTTTTCGTGGGCCTCGGCTACGGCGTTGCGGAGGGGCCGGAGGCCGAGACGGATTACTACAACTTCACCGCCCTTGGCATCCCGCCGGGGCACCCGGCCCGCACGATGCAGGACACGTTCTTTTTGGACGAGGGGCTCGTGCTCAGGACGCACACCTCGCCGGTGCAGGTCAGGACGATGCTCTCCCAGGAGCCGCCCGTCTACGTCGTCTGCCCCGGGCGGACCTACCGGCGGGACTCCGACCCGACCCACACGCCGATGTTCCACCAGATCGAGGGTTTGGCGGTGGACCGCGGCCTCACCCTCGGGCACCTGAAGGGGACGCTGGCGGCGATGGCGCGCCACGTCTTCGGCGAGGACGTGAACGTCAGGCTAAGGCCGAGCTACTTCCAGTTCACCGAGCCGAGCGTGGAGCTCGACGTGAGTTGCTTCCGGTGCGGCGGCAGCGACGCTCACTGCAAGGTCTGCAAGGGCGCCGGCTGGCTGGAGATGCTCGGCGCCGGGATGGTGGACCCTGACGTCCTCGAGGAGGCCGGGTACGATTCCGAAGAATACACCGGCTTCGCTTTCGGGATGGGGCCGGACCGCATGGCGATGGCCAAGTACGGCATCCCGGACCTGCGCCTCTTCTTCGAGGGCGACCTCCGCTTTCTGCGTCAGTTTTAGTTTCTAGAAGGGAAGACCTTTGCGCGTTCCGTTGAGCTGGCTCCGCGAGTACCTGGACTTCGATCTTGGCGTGGAAAGGCTCGTCGAGCTCTTTACCCTCCACAGCCAGGAGATAGACGGCGTCTACCGCCTGGGCGTCGCCGAGGGCGAGGTCGTCGTGGGGGAGGTCGTCGAGTTCGGGCCCCATCCCAACGCAGACCGCCTCTCGGTCGCCAAGGTGGACCTCGGCGGCAGGGAGGTCCAGATCGTGGCCGGCGCCCCGAACCCCTACCCCGGCGCCCGCGTCCCGGTCGTCCTCCCCGGCAGCGTCATGGCCGACGGCACGAAGCTCAAGAAGGCCAAGCTCCGCGGCCTCGAGTCCTACGGCATGATGATGAGCGAGCGCGAGCTCGGCATCTCCGCGGACCACGGGGGCATCCTGTTGCTCGACGGGTCCTACGAGGTCGGTCAACCGGTCGCGGAGCACTTTCCCGTCGGGGAGACGGTGATAGACATCGACGTCACGCCAAACCGGCCAGACCTGTGGGGCATGATCGGGGTGGCCCGGGAGCTGGCCGCGATCCTCCAGACCGACTTCCGCATCCCGGAGCCGTCCTTCGAGACCGGCGGGGAGCCGACCTCGGACTTCGGCCTGCGGGTCGAGGCCGAGGACCTTTGCCCCCGGTACGACCTGCGGCGGGTTTCGGGCCTGACGCCGGGGGGCGAGGCCCCGCTCTGGATGCGCCGCCGCGTCCATGCCGCCGGGATGCGGCCCATAAACGCCGTCGTGGACGCCACCAACTACGCGATGCTGGAGACCGGGCAGCCGATCCACGCCTTCGACGCCGAGAAGGTGCGGGAGGGCATCGTCGTCCGGCGGGGGCGGGCGGGAGAGAAGATCACGCTCCTGGACGGCTCGACGCGCTCTCTTGACGACGAGATGCTCGTCATAGCGGACGAGGAGCGCGGGCTGGTGATAGCCGGGGTCATGGGCGCCGAAGACGCGGAGGTGGGACCCGGGACCACCGACGCCCTGATCGAGGTCGCCACCTTTGCCGGGCAGAACATCCTCAGGACCTCCCAGCGGCTCGGCCTCCGCACCGACGCCTCCGGCCGCTTCGAGCGCGGCCTCGACCCGAACACGGTGGACTACGCGATGGAGCGGGTCGCTGGCCTGCTCTCGGGGGTGGCGGGAGGACGCGTCGCCGACGACACCCTCGGTCATTACCCGGAGCCCGTGCGATCCTGGCGCGTCCCGCTGCGGCTCTCCCGGGCACGGCTGTTGCTTGGGATGCCGGTCGAGGCCGAGGAAGCGGCCCGGCGGCTGGCGTCGCTCGGGTGCGAGGTCGGGGGGGAGGGCGAGGAGCTCTCCGCCGTCGTGCCGACGTTCCGCCGGGACCTGCGCCGGGAGGCCGACCTGATCGAGGAGGTCGGGCGCCTCATCGGCCTCGACAAGATCCCAGAGGCCCTGCCCGGCGCCCGCCAGCCCGGCGGCCTCACCCCGGAACAACGCAACACGCGCCTCGTCCGTCGCGTTCTCGCGGATCTCGGTCTCTCCGAGGCCATCACGTACCCCTTCGGCCCCGGGCGCTGGACGCGCGACCTTCGGATGGACGGGGACGGGGAGCCGGGCGTCGTGCGGGTGGAGAACCCGCTAAGCGCGGAGGGCAGGGATCTGCGGCCCACGGTTCTTCCAGGACTGCTAGACGCCGCGGCCCGAAACAGGACGTTCGGCGCCCGCGGCGGGGGACTCTTCGAGGTGGGCCGGGTCTTCGCCCCGAGCCCCCCGCCGAAGGGCCTGGACGAGGCGGCGCTCCACTTCCGCATGACCGGAAAGGTCGAGGCGCTGGGGCCGGACGCCGAGCCGAACAGGCTATCCCTGATGGGCGTGCGGGAGGAGGCGCGGGTGTGCGTCGTCCTCGCCGGAACCGTGCGGCCGGGCGGATGGAACGTACCGGAGCTCCGCGCCGGATACTTCGAGGCGAAGGGCATGGTGGAGCGTCTCCTGCCCGGCGCGTCCTTTGAGGCCGGGGCCGCTCCTGACTTCCTGCACCCCGGGCGCTCGGCCGTCGTGTGGGCAGGGAACGAGAGGGCCGGTTGGGTCGGGGAGCTACACCCGGAGGTATCCGAGAAGTTCGGCCTGGACGGCTGGCCGGTCGCGGCTTTCGAGCTGGAGGCCGGGCTCTGTCGCCCTGACCCGGAGCCCCGGTTCCGGCCGTTCGTAAACGTCCCGGCCGCCCCGCGCGACCTCGCGGTAGTGGTCAAAGAGAGCGTGCCGGCCGGCGGCATGATCGCCGCCGTGGAGGGTTTGGGTAGCGAGATGCTCGTGGAGGTCCGGGTCTTCGACGTCTACGAGGGGAGCCAGGTGCCCGAGGGTTACAAGAGCGTGGCGTTAGGGTTCCTCTTTCAGGGCGAGGAGACGCTCACGGACGAGGAAGTCGACGTCGAGATGGAACGCATCGTGGTCCGGCTCGGGGAGGAGTTCGGGGCGCGGGTCAGGAGCTAGGGGGCGTCCACTCGTCGCGCAGGACGCTCATGAGGATGGCGTCGTGGAAACCGTCGGCGCGTTTTACGGCGCGGCGTAGGCGTCCCTCGTGTTGGAAGCCGAGCCGCTCGTAGGTGGAGATAGCAGTCCCGTTGAAAGCGAAGACGCTCAGGCCCACGCGGTTCAGGCCCAGGTCCCCGAAGGCGTAGCGCAGGATCCTCTCTATGGCCTCCGCCCCGAGGCCGCGGTTCCGGTCGTCGGGGTGCCCAACGATCACGGAGAGGTCCGCGGAGGCGTTGGCCTCGCTGAGGTTCATCAGGCTGATGACGCCGACAGGCTCCTCCTCGCCCTTGATGTGGATGGCGAACGAGTCGTCCGTGGTGGACATCTCGCGCTCTTCGAAGAGGCGCCTGACGGCGGACCGCCCGAGGGGCGTCGCCGCCCAGCTCGTGAGGTGCCAAATCTCCGGGTCCCCGTACCATTCGGCGTACAGCCGGTAGTTGCCGGGCTCGTGGCGCCGGAGTTGCGTCCTGTCGCCGTCTAGAGTCTTGGCTTTGCCACCTAGTTGCACGCGGGTGAATATACCCGGTTTGCCCGATGGACGCTATGCTAGAATCCGCCGACCATGAAGGCGATACCCGACCGCATCGTGACCCTGGGCTTCGGCAAGCACGTACGCGCCGACAGGATCGTCGCGCTCGTCCCCATCGAGGAGGACCGGGGGCCCGGGCGCCGCACCCTGGTCTACGTGGACGGGCTGCCCGACCCGCTCGTCGCGGGCCGCACCGAAGGGACCATCTTGCGCGACATGGTCGGTGTGGAGAGCGGGGCCAGCGAACTGCTGCGCGAGCTGCAGGTCCAGATCGGGCAGGTAAGGCCGCTACTCAAGTCCTCGATCCGCTCCGAAGCCGGCCTCGACCTCGACGAGCTCTCCCGCCGCATAACGGACCTCACCGGAGAGCAGGGCTCCCCACGGATGTTCTAGGAACCGCCTTCTACGACCGCGACCCGCGCAAGGTCGCCGTAGACCTCCTCGGGTGCCTGCTCGTTCACGAAACCCCCGAAGGGACCGCTACCGGCGTCGTGGTCGAGACGGAGGCGTACCGGCCGGAGGACCCTGCGTGCCACGCCTACAAGGGCCCTACCATGCGCAACCGCAACATCTTTGCCGGGCCCGGCATCGCCTACGTCTACGTCTCCTACGGCATCCACCGCCTGCTCAACGTGGTCTGCGAAGAAGAGGGGATTGGGAGCGCCGTCCTGATCCGGGCCCTAAGGCCCGTCGAAGGCGTAGAACTCATGCAGGAGAGGCGCGGCCGACCAAAGGACCTCTGCAACGGGCCGGGCCGGCTGACCCAGGCCCTCGGCGTGGATATCGCCCACGACGGCCGAGATCTCACCGAGGGACCGCTCACCCTAGTCCCAGGGGAAGAACCCGGGGAGATCGTGGCGACGACGCGTATCGGCATCTCCCGGGGCGTGGACCTCCCGTGGCGCTACCTGGCCCCCGGCGAGAGGGACGTCTCGGTGCGGCCGAAGACTATCGAGGGGCGGGGCTTGCGGCGGGAGCGCTCGCGGGCGTAAGCCGGGTGGGTTCCGCGCTCGCGGGCGCGGCGCTGGCCGGCGCGCTCGACGTGGTCGGCTGCGGGACCGCCCTGGGCTCCTCCGGCGGAGGGCTCGCGCCCGTGACGGCGCTCGGCTCCGTGGTCTCCGGAGCCGGTGCCACCGCCGGCGGCGTTCCGGCTTCGTTTCCGGATACCTCGACGCCGTCGAAGTCCTCGACCGGCTGGCCGGCCATGGTGTCCTGCATGTAGGTCTTCCAGATCTCGGCTGGCGTGATGCCTCCCGAGAGGCCGTTGAGATTGCGGGCGTAGTCCAGGGTGTACTCCAGCGTCGTTCCGCCCTCCCCATAGCCCATCCAGATGCCGGTCACCATCTGCGGCACGTAGCCGATGAACCAGGCGTCGAAGAAATTCTCGCTCGTCCCGGTCTTCCCGGCCACGGGACGCACGCCCAGGGAGGCGTCCTTGGCGATGCCTTCCGTCACGTCCCCGATCATGAGCTCCGTCGCCTTGTGGGCTATCTCCTCGTCTATGACCTGTTCGCCTTGTGGCTCTTCCGGCGCCTCGTAGAGGACTTCTTCCTCGTTGCCTGCGTCGCTCACGACCTTCGAGATCGTGGTCGGCTCCACCTTACGGCCCCCGTTCGCGATGGCCGCGTAGGCCGTCGCCATGTCCAGGGGAGAGACCTCCTGCGTGCCCAGCACGACCGAAGGGTGGGGGTGGGGGCCGAAGTCCGCGGTGACGCCGAGCCGCTTGGCGACGTCTATGATCGCCGACGGACCGTTCTCGAGGCCGTTCCCGTCGGGGTTCATCACCAGGTCCGTAAAGACCGTGTTGTCCGACCACCAGAGCGCCTCTTTGAGGGTCATCTCGCCGCGCACGATCCCGTCGAAGTTCTGCACCTTCCACTTCTCGGGCTCGTCGAGGCCTGGCACCTCGACCATGTACTCCTTCTTCCCCGAGACGAACTTCGTCTCGGGGTCGATGCCCTGCTCCAGCGCGGCGATGAGCGCGAAGGGCTTGAAGGAGCTGCCCGGCTGGCGCCTCCCCTGGGTAACCAGGTTGAACTGCGAGTTCGGGTCTCGGTTGCCGACCATTGCCTTTATGCGGCCGGTCTCCGGGTCCAGGGACACGAGCGCGAGGTCCGGGTCGTCGGCGTTTGGGAGGTATCCGTCTGGTCCGTACAAAGTCTCTCGCGCCGCGACCTGGGTCCGGAGGTCGATGGTCGTATACACGCTCATCCCGCCCTGCAGGACCGTGTTCGACCCGTACCGGGCGACGAGCTCCTCTTCGGCCAGGTCGGCGAAGCTCCGGGTCGTCGAGGGTCCTTTCAGGCCCGATTCGATCATCGCCGCCGCCGGCCACTTCTCCGGCATCGGCGCCTCCAGGGCTTCGTTGAGGTCCTGGCTGGACATGTACCCGGTCTCGAACATCTTTCTGAGGACGAGGTCCCGCTGGGCACCGGCTCCTTCGCGGTCCTGGCCGAGCGTCGAGGGCGACCACAGCAGGCCGATGAGGGTAGCCGACTCCGCGACCGTCAGGTCCTCCACGGCCTTGTTGAAGTAGGTCTCGGAGGCGGCCTGCACGCCGTAGGCGTTGGACCCGAAGTAGACCGTGTTCAGGTAGTCCGCGATCACCCCGTCCTTGTTGTCCTTGTAGACGCTGCGTTCGAGCTCAACGGCGATCAGGGCCTCTTTGACCTTGCGGGTGATCGACTGGTCGTGCGAGAGGTAGGCGTTTTTGACGTACTGCTGGGTGATGGTGCTCGCGCCCTCGACCGTAGCCCCCGCCCGGATGTCCACGTACAGCGCCCGCATGATGCCCCAAAGGTCGACGCCGCCGTGCTCCCTGAAGCGCTCGTCCTCCTTCGCCACCAGCGCGTTCAAAAGGTGCGGCGGCATCTCGGCGAGCGAGGCGGTCTTGCGGTTCTGGCCGCCGAAGATGGTCCCGATCACGCGCCGCGAGCTCTCTCCTTCGCCTAACGGGGCGGAGTACAGGTAGGTGGGATGCGTCTCCAAATTCTGGGGCGCCTCTAGCTGCTTTACGCCCCGGATGACCCCGACGTATCCGCCCGCGGCGAACGCCAGCGCGGCGACCACGAGGCACGCGAGAACGATGCTTACTACCTGCAGGATCTTGGCCCAGATCCTACCGGCGCGGGATTGTTGCTTCCGCCGGTTGGTCGGCCGCCGAACGGGCCGGCTTGGGCCCTTGTGCTGGGGGGTCCTCGCGGCCGTACCCTTGCCTCGTCCGCTCCGGTGGGTGCGAGCCATCGGGCCGGTATACTACACTACCCGACTGTACGTTACATTCCCGTTGCGAGAAGGTTGCGAAGATCTTATGACGGTCGCTCCAGAACACGAGCCCATCTACCGGAACGCGGTGGACGTGATACCGTGGGAAGAACTCGAAAAGCGGCTGGAATCCGGGCGGCCGTTACGGGTAAAGCTCGGCATAGATCCCACGGCGCCGGACATCCACCTCGGCTTCGTCGTCGTGCTCAAGAAGCTGCGCGCCTTCCAGGAGCTCGGGCACACCGCGGTGCTCACGATAGGGGACTACACGGCGCGGGTGGGGGACCCCTCGGGCAAGTCCAAAACCCGGCCCGTGCTCTCGCCGGAGCAGATCGAGGCAAATACCCGCACCTACCTCGAGCAGGCGTACCTCGTCCTCGACAGGGACAAGACCGAGGTGCGGCACAACTCCGAGTGGCTCGCGCCGCTGGCGCTGGCCGACCTTATTCGACTCACCAGGGCCACCACGGTGGCCCGTATCCTGGAGCGGGACGACTTCTCCAAGCGGTTCGCCGCCGGCGACGCCATCACGCTTACGGAACTCCTCTACCCGCTGATGCAGGCCTACGACTCCGTGGCGCTTGACGCCGACGTCGAGCTCGGCGGCACGGACCAGCTCTATAACCTCTTGATGGGCCGCCACGTCATGGAGTACTACGGCAAGACGCCCCAGTGCGTCCTGACGACCCCGCTCCTCGTGGGCACCGACGGGGCCATCAAGATGAGCAAGTCCATCGGCAACTACATCGGCGTAAGCGAGGAGCCGAAGGACGTGTTCGGCAAGGCCATGAGCATCCCGGATCGCCTGATGGGCGATTATTTCTCCCTTGTCCTTGACCGCCCCACGCCGGAAGGCGAGCCCGTAGAGCAGAAGCGCGACCTGGCCCGCTCCCTGGTGCGCGCCTTCCACGGGGAGGAGGCGGTCGCCGACGCCGAGCGGACCTTCGACGCCGTGGTGCGCAGGGAGATCCCCGACGACGTACCGGAGGTCGAGGTGGGGGAGGACGAGAGCGTCTGGATCGTGGACCTCATCACCCGCGCTGGCTTCGCGAAGACCAACGGCGAGGCCCGCCGTTTCGTGCGGGGAGGAGGGGTACGGCTCGCCGGCGAGGTGGTGCAAGACGAGAGGCTCTCCGTTTCGGCCGCCGACCTCGAGGGCTCCGTCTTACAGGTCGGCAAGCGGCGGTACGCCCGCGTAGTAGTAGCCCGTTAAGGGACGGTTAAACGAATTCTCGGCCGGCCCCTTGACGGATGGAGCACCGAGGCTATAATCCGCGTCGCCGATGAGATCCGGGGCGCCGAAGGGCGCGGACGGGGCGTCGGTGAGTCAGGGGGAGTGGCACCGAAAAACTCCCGAAAAGGGGATTGACTCCCCGGGGTTGGGTGCTATACTTCTCTGGCTGATGACGGAGAGCGAATTGATAACCGAGAGGGCGAGATAGGGTAGGACTCCCGACAGATTGGGAGCGCTTGCCGGCCCACCGAGAGGTGGGCGTCTTTGTCCCCGGAGATTCGTCTCCGTTGCTCCGCCGAGAGGC
>CADCVH010000011.1 GCA_902806085.1 uncultured Rubrobacteraceae bacterium
CCAAGGACGGGGCGAAGCTGGTGATGGCGGTCGCCAACGCGAGCGTCCCGAAGTTCACGGTCGTGATCGGGGGCTCCTTCGGCGCCGGCAACTACGGGATGTGCGGCCGGGCATACTCGCCGCGCTTTCTCTGGATGTGGCCCAACGCGCGCATCAGCGTCATGGGCGGGGCGCAGGCCGCGAACGTGCTGCTGACGGTGCAGGAGGACAACCTCGCGCGCGAAGGCGGGGAGATGACGGAGGAGGAGCGCGAGGAGTTCCGGCGCCCGATCCTGGAGAAGTACGAGGAGGAGGGCAACCCCTACCACTCCACCGCCAGGCTCTGGGACGACGGCGTCATAGACCCGATGGACACCCGCATGGTCCTCGCCCTCGGGCTCTCGGCTGCGGCGAACGCGCCGCCCGAAGAGACCAAGTACGGCGTGTTCAGGATGTAGGAGAAGAGGATTGGCTGATTACGAACACTTGCGGGTCGGGCGCGGCGATGCGGTCGCCACAGTCTCGCTTGCGCGTCCCGACGCCCGCAACGCCCTGAACGCCGGGCTCATCGGAGAACTGGCGCGCTGCATGGAGGAGCTGGCAGAAGACGGTAACGTACGGGTGGTCGTCCTCACGGGCGAGGGCGACTTTTTCTGCGCGGGGGCGGACATAGGGTACATGAGGGACACGGCCAACTTCTCCTACGAGGAGAATTTAGAGGACGCCCACCGCCTCGCGGCGATGTTCGGGGCGGTGGATGAGTGTCCGAAGCCGGTGGTGGCGCGCATCAAAGGTGCGGCGATCGGCGGCGGGGTCGGGCTCGTGGCGGCGGCGGACGTGGCGATGGCGGAGGAAGGGACCGTGTTTGCTTTCTCGGAGGTACGCCTGGGTATCTCGCCGGCAACGATCTCCCCGTTCGTGGTGCGCAAGATCGGCCATTCTCAGGCCCGGGCGCTGTTTTTGACCGGCGAACGCTTCGACGCGGTGCGGGCGCGCGAAATCGGGCTCGTCCACGAGGTGGCTTCCGAGGAAGACCTCGACGCAGCGGTGCAGAAAAAGGTCGAAGGGCTCCTCGTGGGCGGCCCCGAGGCTTTGGCCGCGACGAAGGCCCTGTTGCGGGACCTTGGGGACGCGACGCCTGGCGAAGTTACGGAGATCACGGCCCGGCGCATCGCGGAGCTTCGCACGGGGGAGGAGGGTCAGGAGGGCCTGGGGGCCTTTCTGGAGAAACGCAAGCCCACCTGGGGGGATAAGTTGTGAGCTTTAGCAAGTTGCTGATCGCGAACCGCGGCGAGATAGCCGTGCGCATCATCCGGGCATGCAAGGAGCTCGGTATAAGGACCGTCGCCGTCTATTCGGAGGCCGATGCAAGAGCGATGCACGTCCGGCTGGCCGACGAGGCGTATCCCATAGGGCCGGCCCCGGCCCCGGAGAGTTACTTGAAAGTCGAGAGATTCGTCGAAGCGATCGAGAAGTCCGGGGCCGAGGCCGTACATCCCGGCTACGGCTTCCTCTCGGAGAGCGCGGACCTCGCGCGGGCGGTCGAGGGGGCGGGCGCCATCTGGGTCGGACCGCCGCCAGAGGCCATGGAGGCGATGGGCCTCAAGGCGAAGGCCAAACAGATCGCGCGCAGGGCCGACGTGCCCACGGTCCCGGGCTACGACGGCAGTGACGACTCCGAAAAGGGGCTGGCGGAAGAGGCCGAAAGGATCGGCTACCCCATTATCGTCAAGGCGAGCGCAGGGGGCGGAGGACGCGGGATGCGGGCCGTCGCTCGACCGCGGGATTTCCTTGAAGCCCTCCGGGGCGCGAAGCGGGAGGCGCTCTCGGCGTTCGGAAACGACTCGGTGCTCTTGGAAAAGTATGTCGAGAACCCCCGGCACGTAGAGGTCCAGGTAGTCGGCGACAACCACGGCAACGTCGTCCACCTCTACGAGAGGGATTGCTCGATCCAGCGTAGGCATCAGAAGGTGATCGAGGAGGTCCCCTCGCCGGCCCTGGATCCTGAGCTGCGGGAAGAGATGTGCGCCGCGGCGGTGCGCCTGGCGCGAGAGGCAGGCTACCGCAACGCCGGGACCGTCGAGTTCCTCCTGCAAGGCGAAGAGTACTACTTCCTCGAGATGAACACCCGCCTGCAGGTGGAGCACCCGGTGACGGAGCGCGTCACGAACCTCGATCTCGTGCAGCTTCAGCTCGCCGTCGCCGCCGGGGAACCGCTGCCGGTTTCGCAGGAGGAGATTGCGCTGCGCGGCAGCGCGATCGAGGCCCGCATCTATGCGGAGGGGGAGGGAGGGCTGCCCGCCGGAGGTAGGCTGCTGGCCTTCGCGCCTCCGGGAGGGCCGGGCATCCGTAACGACGTCGGGGTCGAGAGCGGGGACGAGGTCTCGGTGCATTACGATCCCATGATCTCCAAGCTAATCGTCTTCGCCGCGAACCGGGAGATGGCCGTCCGGAGGCTCCGCCGGGCGCTGGAGGACTACACGATACTCGGTATCCCGACGAACCTGCCGCTTCTGAGGCGCATCGCGGAGCATCCCGTCTTCGTCGCCGGGGAGACCGCCACCGATTTCTTGGAGAAGCACCGGCTGGCAGAGCCCCCCGTCGAGATCCCGGTGCCGGAGGAGGCGATACTTCTCGCCGCCGCAGGCGAGCTGATCTCGGGGCGGGCATCCGCCGAGCCTTTCGCGGCCGGACCGTGGCGCCACCTCGGCTCGGTCCGGCTCCGCTACCGTACGGGCGAGGCGGAACACTGGGTCGAAGCCGAACGTTTGGGAAGCAACACCTTCAGGCTACAGCTGGAGGAGGGCGAGTCCGTCGTCGAAGTTCTGGCCTTCCGGGACGGCGAGATGCACGCTGCGCTGGACGGCAACCCTGTCAGGGCCGGGTTCGTTTTGGATGGGCTCGAGGTACGTCTCTCGTTACACGGGGTGGTCTACGAGCTCTTTAAACCCCGTCCGCCCACCGTGGACGAGGTGGGGCTGGGCGGGGCGGACGCGGGCGGCGCGAGCCTGACGGCCCCGATGCCAGGCACGGTGGTGAAGGTGCTGGTGAGCGTGGGCGACGAAGTCGAGGAGGGGCAGCCTCTCTTCATGGTGGAGGCGATGAAGATGGAGCAGACGGTGGCGGCGCCTCATGCCGGCACGGTGCGAGCGCTGCCCTTCGCCGAGGGCGCCGTCGTCCCCGGGGGGGCTGTGCTGGCCGAACTCGAGGCAACCTGAAACTCCCAGGGACGTTGGAATCGGGGAAAACAAGGGTCCGCTAAATGGGTGAGTTTCGGGGATCAACAGAGAGAGGAAAGGAGTAGATATGACCGAGGCGGCCGAGGGAACCCTGCTCTGGGAGCCCTTCGAGGAGTTCGTGGAGGACACTAACATCAGCCGCTACACGCGGTGGCTGAAGGAGGATAACCTCTCCTCCGACAGCTACGAGGAGCTCTGGGAATGGTCCGTAACGGACCTCGACGGTTTCCGGGCCTCCATATGGGAGTACTTCGACGTAAAGGCCTCGAAGCCCTACGAAAAGGTGCTCGACAGCCGTGAGATGCCGGGGGCGGAATGGTTCGTCGGCGCCGAGCTCAACTACGCCGAGCATGTCTTCCGCAACGCCCGGTCCGACGAGCCCGCCGTGGTGCACCAGTCGGAGATAAGGCCGCGTTCCGAGATGTCCTGGCGGGAATTGCATTGGCAGATGCTAGCGGTTTGCGAGAGGAGGAGGTAAGAAATGGGATTGTCCAACCGGTTGATTTATGCTCTCTTGGGCTTGGTGATACTGATGCTTATCGGGATGCTCATCAGCTCCTGGCGAGTGGTCCTGTACCCGCTGCTTCCGGTAATCGGAATCAGTATGCTCTTCGGCTACACGAGAGAGCTTCCGAGCAGGAAGTGGCCGCTGCTAGTCGCTGGCTCGGTGGTCGTGCTGTTCGGGTTGCTCTTTACCGTGCTCGACATCATGACCGGAGGAGAGCCCACCGGCAGCACCAACTACGTTTTGGGCATGACGCCGCCCATGGCTCTCTACATAATCAGCTTCCCTTCGATCGTCGTGCTAACTGGGATTCTCTATGGTCTGACCTTCAAGCAGGAGGACGTGCAGGAGGTTATCCAAGAGAGGGAGGCCTTCACCGGCGAGGCGGGTAGAGAGGAGGGAACGCAGTGAACCCATATATAGTAGGCGTTGTTGTAGTTTATCTGGCGGTAACGATAATCATCGGTGTCTGGGCGACCAAGCGCACAAAGAACACCTCAGATTTCTTTGTGGCGGGTCGTAGCCTCGGGATGTTCGTGGTGGCAATGGCGGTCTTCACCTCGATCCAGAGCGGATTCGGGGTTCTCGGCGGCACGGGGCTCACCTTCGACAGCGGATTCGGTGGGTTCGTCGCCGGCATCGGTTTCGCTGCCCCCCTGGGGTTCGTGCTGGCGTGGTTTCTCGTCGCAAAAAGGATGTGGCGGCTAGCGAACCTCGGTGAGATCTACACGCTAGGAGACGTGGTCGAGCGCCGCTACGCCAGCCGGGGTGTGCGGGGTTGGATCGGTTTCGCGGTGGCTCTCGGCGTGATCGGGTACCTCGGCGTGCAGGTGCAGGCTACCGGCGTGATCATGGCCGCAATCTTCCCTATCGGGACCACCTGGGGAGCCATTATAGGCCTCGGCATCCTAGGCCTGTACGCTGTCGGCGGCGGGATCATAGCTGCCGTCTACACCGACCTCTTCCAGGGGATCATAATGGTGGGCGTCTCGATAATAGTAGTCATCATAGCGGTGAATGCCGGTGGCGGGGTGCTCAACATCACCGAGACGCTTCAGGGCGCTGACCCAGCTCTGGCGTCCCCCTTCGGAACCGTGCCGGCGCTGACGATAGCCTGCTACCTCTTCCTGTTTAGTATCGGGGCTGCAGGGCAACCGCAGCTCCTCACGAAGTTCCTCATGATCGGGGACACCAAAGAGTTGAAGTGGGGCGCTCTCACCGCGGGGCTGGCGTACCTGCTGACGATGCTCCTGGTAGCTGGCGTAGGGCTCTCAGCGCTAGCCCTTAGCACTCAGGGCAACTTCCCGGAGCTCGATACGCCGGATCAGGCCCTCACTCGCTTTTTCGTAGAGTTTACCCCGCCGATCCTCGCCGGGCTCGGGTTCGCGGGCATCCTGGCGGCGATCATGTCCACTGGCGACGCTTTCCTTAACCTCGGGGCGGCTGCCCTTATCCGGGACATCCCCCGCTCGCTGAACGTTCCCGTTAGAAACGAACTTCTCTGGAGCCGCATCATCATCGTCGCGTTGCTGGTCCTCTCGCTCCTCTTTTCGTTGTACCTGGACACGCTCGTAGCATTACTCGGCGTCTTCGGCTGGGGTACGTTCGCGGCGGCAATCTTCCCGACCGTGGTTCTCGGGCTAGTGTGGCCGCGGGCGACGAGCCAGGGGGCCATCGTTAGCATCATCACCAGCATCGTACTGAACTTCGTATTGGAGATCGGGGCCCGCTACGGCTTCACACCGCTCCCGGAGGGTGTCGTAAACGGCGCGTTTACGCTTGCAGTGGCGATCATAGTGTTCATCGGGACCTCTCTCGTTACCCAGCAGGAGCGAGAAGCCTCCCCCGAGGTAAAGAGGGTCTTCGAAGGTTAGCAAGAGCGGGAAAGGAGCTAGAGGACGTGGACTTTTGGGAATCACTTGCGGTCCGGCTGCCCAGGGGCGCAGAGATCGGCTACCCCATCCTCGTCAAGGCGAGCTACTCAACCTAGGCAGGTCCACTGCGAGTCCTAGAATGCCCGATAGGTAATCTACGCCGCAAGACGCTCTAGAGGCCTCCTGAGTGGGCAAGAGAAACCGGAACGCGAGGAGATCATGGAGCCCCTCGAGGAGCCGACGCCCGAGCGCCGCAAGGAACCGGTTAGGGAGAAGATCCCCGAGAGGGAACCCGAGAAGGTCCCTGCTTAGAAAGCAATTACGGAGACTGTGACCAGCCAAACTGTCAGGCCGGGTTGGGATGCGCTCTTGTAGCGCTCAACCGTCGTCAGAAAGAATGAAGTCGGTGCACCGATTTACCAGAAGCCTCGCGGTTTTGTCTGCAAAACGCTACTTTATGAGAGTGGGCGATGCTGGTTTCGAACCAGCGACCTCTGCCGTGTGAAGGCAGCGCTCTCCCGCTGAGCTAATCGCCCGTGGAAGGACGAATATACCATCCTGGCGGGCGCCTGTGAAGCGGCCGGGCGGGCCCCTCGTCCCTATCCGTTATAATGCCCGCTCCGACGGGTAGGCGGGCACGGGAGGTCTTGTGACGGATAGCGAAAAGGTCGGCTCGGGGGGGGAACTGGACCGCGTAGTGGCGGACTTTCGGGCGCTCTCTGAGGACGTGGCGTCGTGCGCGGTGCTCGCGGGAGACGGCGCCCTGCTCTCGTCTTCCCACGCCGCGGGCGTGGACCGGGATCGGGCCGCGGCCATGCTGGCGGCGGTGTCGAACCTGGCCGAGCGGACGGCCAGGGAGAACGGCAAGGCCCACGCCGCGCAGGTGAGGGTGGACACCGAGGAGGGGCACCTCTTACTCGTCCGGCTGGACGACGGCGGCACCCTGGCCGCCACGACCACGCCTGAGGCGCGGGTGGGCCTCGTACTCTACGACATGCGCAACGCCAGGGGGGCCGTCGAGAAAGCCGTGCGGGAGGGGGGACGGGCATGAAAAAGCTTTTCGGGAGGGCCTTGATCCTCGGCGCGCTGGCCGGCGGCGTGATCGCCCTGCGGGGCTACGCGCGCAAGGGCGCCCCCGCAACGGACGTCGCCCAGATCACCTTCGACGACGGCTCCATACGCTCCTACGCCTCCGACACGCCGCAAGGCGAGGAACTCGCCGACATAGCCCGCAAGCTCGTCCAGACCGGGGTGTAGGAGGCTTCGGGTTTTAGCCACCAACAAGCCGGGAAGACGGTGGCTAACCGCCGAAAGCCTCCGGAGGAGGCGCGCTGACCGGTTCTAGGCGAGCGCCGCTTCCGGCGGGAGGCCGCGTGCTTCCAGGATGCGCCCGATGGCGAGGCCTATCTGCGAGTTGGGCGTGGAGGCGCCGGCGGTGAGGCCGACGCGGACGGGCCCGTCGGGGAGCCAGTTCTCCTCTTCGACCTCCTCGCGGTCGTCGAGGGGGGTGCCGGCCGGTTTGTGGTGGATCTTCCCGCCCTCGATGCAGTCGCCGCTCGCTATGTGGTAGCTCGCGGGGACCCGCTCGTCGGCGATGATCGCGAGGTTGTTCGTGTTGGAGGAGTTGTACCCCCCGATGACGACCATGACGTCCAAGGGCTGCTCTAGAAGGTCGAAGAGGGCGTCCTGGCGGTCCTGGGTGGCCGAGCAGATGGTGTCGAAGAGCTCGAAGTGCTCGGCGATGTTCTCCTCGCCGTGGCGCTCGGCCATCGCCTTCCTGAGCTCCTCGCCGACCGCGAGCGTCTCGCTCATCAGCATCGTCGTCTGGTTGGCGACACCCACCCTTTGCAGGTCCCGCTCGGGGTCGAAGCCGGGGCTCATGCCGTGGGCGAGCCTCTCCGTGAGCCCGGCGGCGTCCATCCGGCCGAGGATAAAGTCCGTGACGTAGCCGGTCTCCTTGAGGTTGCGCACTATGAGGTAGCGGCCGTTGCCGCCGTCCTTGAGGGTCTGGGATGCGGTGGCCTTGGTCTCCTCGTGGTAGTACTTGCCGTGGATCATGCTCGTGAACTCTTTCTTGGCGTAGCGCGTCACGCGCTTCCAGACGGAGAGCACCGAGCCGCAGGTGGTGTCCACCACGACGCATTCTTTCTCGCGGAGCTTCTCGACCCAGGTTATGGGGGCGCCGAAGGCCGGCAGCAACACGACGTCCTCGGGCGCGAGGCGGTCGAAGGCCTCGTCGGTGGGGCCGTCGAAGCCCGTGGAGAGGAACTCGATGCCCATCTCGCGCAGCCGGTCGTTCATGGAGACGTTGTGGATCATGTCCCCCGTTATGAAGATGCGCCTGTCCGGGAACTTCTCCCTGGTCTGGAAGGCGTAGTCGACCGCCCGGTCCACCCCGTAGCAGAAGCCGAACTCGTCCGCGAGGCGTATCGTGAGCCCGTCCACGGAGAGCACGTTGCCGTTCTCGCGCACCCTATCGACGGCCTCGGAGCGGTAGTCGCGGTCGAGGAGGTGCTGCACCTCCTCGCGCATCTTGAAACCTTTGCGGAAATATCTCTGCTCCGTCACGCTCACCTCGTTGTAGCTATCAGCTGTACGTCTCAGGGAGTTCGCAGCATATTTTAGCAGGCGGCGCCCGCTCCCCGGGGCGGCGGGGACGGTCGGATGGGCCCGGGCGTGATCTCTTTACCCCCGGACGGGCAGGCCCCTCGGGGCGTCCCGGGTCTTTTTGTTTTCCCGGGCCCTGCGCGTGCGGCTTTGGGTGTAAAATAACGCGCCGTGGAGAGAGGGAAGCAGACAATCATGCTCGCCGACGACGATCCCGCCGTGCTGGACGCCGCCACGGAGGTCCTCAATCGCGAGGGTTTCCGGGTCGTCATCGCCACGGACGGGCAGAGGGCCTTGCAGGAGGCGCTGGGCCGCAAGGTCGACCTCATCGTCATGGACGTCTCCATGCCGCAGGTGGGCGGCGTCGAGGCGTGCCACTGCCTGAAGGCGATGCCGAAGACCTCCAAGATCCCGGTCGTCCTCACGGCCGCCAAGAAGGACCCGGCGGCCCGGGCGCTCGCCGAGCGGACCCACGGCAGCGTGCGCGTCTTGCGCAAGCCCTTCTCCGGCGAGGAGCTCGTCGCGACGGTCCGCGAACTGGTCAGACCCCGCTCCCTCATACGCTGATCCTCCCCCGAAAACCCCTGCTGCAAATGAGATAAGCGGTTCACGTCGGGGCGCCGGCGAGCCCGGACCGCCCCCATCGTGCGCCGCTCCCGGCCCGTCGGCCGCTGGTTCTACCGGCTAGAGAATCCTGTTGCGTGCGAGTTGCGCGACGCGGCTTCAGGGGCGTACTCGCGCGCGGGCAACTGGGGCAATTGGACCCCGTGCTGGGCTACGAGGCGTGAGGCCGTGCCGCGGGGGCCCGCGGGGGGCGGTGCTATGATCTCTCCCTCGTGAACAGGGTCGAAGAAAACTCTCAGGGCTCGTGGGGTTAAGCAAGCGGCGCAAGACGCTCGTGGTGCTGGCGACCCTCATCGGGACGTTCCTCGCGGCCCTGGACGCCACGGTCGTTGGCACCGCGATGCCCACGATCATCGGCGAGCTCGGCGGGCTCTCGCTCTACCCCTGGGCCTTCGCCTCCTACCTCCTCGCCGCCACGGTGACCGGGCCCATCTTCGGGAAGCTCTCTGACACTTACGGGAGAAAGCCCGTTTACCTGGCCGGGATCTTCCTCTTCTTGCTCGGCAGCGTGCTCGCGGGGACCTCGGGCAGCATGGCGGCGCTGATCGCGTTCAGGACCCTGCAGGGGCTCGGGGCGGGGGCCGTGCAGCCGGTCGCCATCACGATCGTCGGCGACATCTTCGAGCTCGAGGCGCGGGCGCGCATCCAGGGCCTCTTCGGGGCGGTGTGGGGGATCTCCGCGATCCTCGGCCCGGCCGTCGGCGGCCTCCTGACCGACTTCGTCTCCTGGCGCTGGGTCTTCTACATAAACATCCCCTTCGGCCTCGCCGCCGCCATCCTCCTGGCCCTCACCCTGACCGAGTCCTTCGAGCGCCGCGCCCGCAGGATGGACTACCTCGGCACCGCGCTCCTGACCGGCGGCCTCGTCGCCGTCCTGCTCGCCCTGCTCGGGAGAGGCGGGCCGTCGTCGGGCTCCGTCACCCTGTTTTTGGGCGGTGCCGCGGCGCTCGTGCTTTTCGTCTTTGCGGAGGGGCGGGCGGAGGACCCGGTGATCCCCCTGGATCTCTTCAAGGACAGGATCCTGTCGGTCTCGGCCTTCGGGAACCTGGCGATGGGCGGGGTACTGCTCGGCGTCTCGGTCTACGTGCCGCTCTTCGTGCAGGGCTCTTTAGGCGGCACGGCCCTCACGGCGGGCGCGGTCGTGGCCTCGCTCTCCATGGGCTGGCCCGTCGGGTCGTTCGTCGGGGGACGGATGCTGCTGAAAACCGGGTACCGCGCCACCCTTCTGCTCGGCTCAGCGCTCGTGGCCACAGGCTCGGCCCTGTGCGTGCCGATGGACCGGGGCACCTCGCTCGCCTACGTGGTCGTCGCCGTCGTCGTTATCGGGCTCGGGCTCGGGTTCTCCAGCACGAGCTACCTGGTGAGCGTGCAGAACGCCGTGCCCTGGCGCCGCCGCGGGGTCGCGACCTCCTCGGTCGTGTTTTTCCGGACCGTCGGGGGCTCCCTGGGCGTCGCCGCGATGGGCGCGCTGCTCAACGCCTCCCTGGGCGACCGTTACCGGGCGGCCGTGGAGCGGGTTACGGACGGCGACCCCGCCCTGGGGCGCCTCCTCTCAGACCCCAACGCCCTTCTGCAGCCCGCCGTGCGCTCCCGCATCCCCGAGGCGGCCTACGCGGAGCTCTCCGGCGCCCTGGCCGCCGCGCTCTCCCCGGCGTTCTGGGTGCTGTTGGCCTTCGGCGTCTCCAGCATGGCCGCGGCGGCCTTCTTCCCGCGGGGCGCGGCCGAAGACCTCGTAAGAGGCGGGGCCGAGCATGGCTGATCCCGGCCGGGAGCTTACCCTCGACGACCTCCCGCGTCCGCCCCTCTTCAAGCTTGTCGACGCCGGTGGCCGGGACGCCGTGCAGGAGGCGGAGGTCGGGGGCGAGGCGGCTCTGGTGGCGGCCCTGTTCTCGGACAGGGAGCTCGCGGGCGAGTTCTCGGCCGGCGCCGCCTCGCACGGGATGGAGAGCCTCTCCGGCGCCGAGCCCCGGGAACTCCCCGGCTGGGGGGCCGTGGAGGCCTTCGCGCTCTCGGGGATGGACTTCGTGCTGCTCGTGAGCGCGGAAGGCGCCGGGCTCTTCCACGCGGGGGACGTGGCGCGCCGGGCGGCCGAGAGGGCGGGGGAGGTCCCGTTTCCCCTCTACGTCATCTCCGACGAGGGGGGGGAGGCGCCCCTCATCTCCGTCGAGGTCGGGGAGGGCGAGATCCTGGTGACCGCCCTCTTCGGCTCCCCGGAGGGGGCCCGCGCCTTCCGCGAGGGCGCCGCGCACCTCGGCCTGCCAGGCTCCCTGGCGACCATAGAAGACCCCGACGGCCTCCGCCGTCACGCCCTCGTCGCCCGGGAGGCCGGGGCCGAGTACGCCGTCGTGGACCCCGAGTCGGGGCTCACCGAGGCGGTGCCGCTGGAGGAGTTTATCGGCCGCCAAACGTAAAGGGACCGGGCCCCCGAAGGGCCCCGGTCCGCGCGTGCTTATGCGTCTCGGAGGGGGGCTACCTCCTGCTCACCCGCTCGCAGTCGCCGCTCACGCCGTCGACCTCGTCGGCGATTACCTGGTCGTCGTTGCCGAGGCCGCAGTTGACATTGTCCCTGTCGCCGCCGAGGGCGTTGATGATGTCGTTGTTGTTGCCGCCCGAGAGCTCGTCGATGCCGGGGCCGCCGACGAGCCGGTCCGTGCCGTCGCCCCCGTACATGTCGTCCTGACCGTCGCCGCCGCGGAGGATGTCGTTGCCGGAACCGCCGTAGAGGTCGTCGGCGCCCTCGCTGCCGGAGAGGTCATCCATGCCCGGCTGGCCGTAGATCTCGTCGTTGCCCCCCCGGCCGACCACGGTGTCGTCCCCGCCCCTGGCGCTGATGACGTCCCCGTTCTCGGTGCCCCCGATCCTGTTGTTCGCCGGCGACCCTATTATCTCCGCCGCCAGCGCCGTCCCCGCGGCCATCAGCAGCGCCGTCAGCATCGTGGCGACCAGAAGTGCCGTCCTCTTCATCCCCAACTCCTCTCTTGTCCGCCGGGCACGGTGGCGCGCGGATCAGGTTTTGTATCGATGTGGCATGTTAACCCACCCCGATGCGCCCTGTCTTGTCCTAAAGGATGATTGCGGCCACCCTTTAGGATGGTTCGTCGCCCCGCGAGGGGTTACAGTAGCGCCGTGGGTTGACGGAGGCCTTGAGGAGGCGTTTTGGAGAGCGGGGGCGGACGGACGGAGGGGCTGCGCGGGGACGCGCCCGGGATGGACGGGTTTTTCGCGCGCGGGGGCCGCGTCTCCGTCGCCGCCCGGACCGGCATCGACCTTGAGGGGTACGTCTGCGCGGCAGACGACAACGGGCTCCTGCTCGACGTCCGGGACCCGAGCGGCGACGCGACGGGCTACGAGTTTCTCCCCTGGGCCAGCATCGAACGCGTGAGCGCCGAAGGGTAGCCCGACCGGGACGGGGACCCGCCACGTGCTAGGCTTGTCCCATCTTGGATGGGTCTTCGCGGGCTTGCGGAAGCGTATCGGCGGTCGTCTTCGTGCTGGCGCTGCTCCTCGTTTTGGCCGTTGCTTGCGGGCCGGAGGGGGAGACGGGGCAGGCGGGCCCGCCCGGGGACGACACCGGGATCAGGGCCGGAACCGTCCCCACCCAGGAGAGGCCCAACGTGGTCCTCGTCCTCGCCGACGACCTGGACTACTCGGTCTTTGGGCGCTCTTCGCTCGGCTCGGCCTGGACGCCGGAGGGGACCAGCTTCACGAACGCCCTGGTCACGACCTCCCTTTGCTGCCCCTCAAGGGCCTCCATCTTCAGGGGCCAGTACGCCCACAACACCGGCCTGGTCTCCAACCTCAACGAGGACCCCGGCGGGGGCGCGAGGTTCTTCCGGGAGAGCGGGCTTGAGGACCAGACCCTCGCGACGCTCCTGCAAGACGCGGGTTACGAGACGTGGTTCGGCGGCAAGTACCTGAACGGCTACGATGAGGCGGGCGGGCGGGAGGGCGCTGTTCCGCCAGGTTGGGACCACTGGCAGGCGTACCTGGACGAATCGGTGGTCAACCGGAACGGGACCGTCGGTGGGTTCGAGGGCCACTACACCGACTGGCTCTCCGGCGAGGCGGTGCGGTACATAGAGGCCGGGCAAGAAGCGTCCCGGCCGTTCTTCATGCAGGTCTCCACCACAGACACCCACACACCGCACGCCATACCCGGGCGCCACCAGGGCGCGTACCCGGCCGAGCCGGCCCCGAGGCCCCCCTCCTTCGACGAGGCCGACGTCTCCGACAAGCCCGCCTGGGTGCGCGAAAAACGCCCCCTCAGGGAGAGCGAGGTGGACCGTTTCGACCGGCTCCAGGCCTCGCGCATGCGGAGCGCCCTCACCCTCGAAGACCTGAGCCGCACCGTCGTCTCCGCCCTCTACCGGACGGACCAGCTTGAAGACACCTACCTCATCTTCACCTCGGACAACGGCTACCACATGGGGATACACCGCATAAGGGGGGCCAAGTGGACGCCGTACATGGAGGCGCACGAGGTCCCGCTCGTCGTCAGGGGCCCGGGCGTCCCCAGGGACGAGTCCTTCGACGAGCTCGTCGCGAACACGGACATCGCCCCGACGGTCCTGGACCTGGCCGGCTCACGGCCGCCCGGATGGATGGACGGCAGAAGCTTCGCGCCCTTCCTGGACGGCGAGGCCCCCGACGCCTGGCGTTCCTCGGTCCTGATAGAAGGCGTGGGCGGCACGTACTACGACAGGCCCGGCTACGCCGGCGTGCGCCGCGAGGACGACGTCTTCGTCGAGTACTCGACCGGCCACGAGGAGTACTACGACCTCGCCAAAGACCCGTACCAGCTAGAGAACCGGCCCGATGACGCGCCGCAGGGGATGGAGGAGGACCTGGAAGCCCTGAAAAAATGCTCCGGGGACGCCTGCCGGGAGGCCGAAGGCCCGTAAGAGATCCTCGTACACGGGCACCCGGCGGTTGGAGCCCGAAGCTCTCTCAGACCGCCTTCGCGAGCGCGGCAAAGAGCCGTTCCACGTCCCCTTCGGTGTTGTACAGGTGCGGCGAGACGCGGACGCTCCCGCCGCGCACGCTGACGAAGACCTTCTCGGCGGCGAGTCGGGCGGCGAGGTCCTCGGGGGCTTCGGGGCCGAGCTTCAGCCCTATCATGTGCCGCGCCCGCCGCTCCTTCGGGATCGTCCCGACGCCGAGCCGGCCCGCCTCCGTCTCGACACGGTCGGTAAGCCTGCCGACGGTCTCAGAGACGTTCTCGACACCCCAGGAGAGTATTTGGCGCAGGGCGGCGACGGCCATCGGCAGCAGGACGAAGTTGCTCCGCTCTCCGACGTCGTAGCGCCTGGCGCCGGGCTGGAAGTCGTCGCTGTACTCGACGAGGCGCGAGAACTCCTCGCTGCCGCGGCGGTTGATCCAGTTGTGCTCCACCGGCACGCCGTCCCGGTACTCCTCGCCCACGTACATGAACCCGGCCCCGTACGGCCCGAGCATCCACTTGTACGACGAGGCGACGAGAAAGTCCGGCCGCACCTCCCCGACGTCGAACGGGTGCGCCCCGACCGACTGGACGCCGTCGACCACGAGCGCGGCGCCCATCTCCCGCGCCCGGCCCCCGATCTCCGCGAGGTCCAGCAACGACCCGTCCGTCCAGTGGCAGTTCGGCACCGCCACGACCGCCGTCCGCCCGTCTAACCTGTCGAGCACGGAGCGCGTCCAGTCGTGGTCGTCCGGGCGCGGAACGACGACGAGGTCCGCCTCCTTCTCCCTGACCAGCTCGCGCCAGGGGTAGACGTTTGAGGGGAACTGGTCTTCCAGGATCAGGACCTTCTCGCCCCTGCCCACCGGGACGTTGGCGGTGGCGACGGCCATCCCGTAGCTGACGGAGGGGACGAGGGCCACGCCGTCAGCGTCCCCCCCGACGAGACGGGCGAAGAGCGCGCGGGCCTCTTCGGCCTCCCCAAAAAAGTCCCCCGGCGAGATCTCCCACGGGCGCGACTTGCGGCCGACGGACCGTGCCCCGATCTCTTGCGCCTCGCGGAGCAGCGGGCCCATGTACGCGCAGTTGAGGTAGGAGATACCATCGGGCACCTCGAACAGGTCGCGCTGGTCTCCGAGGTTCATGTGAGCGATCCCTTCTGCGTCGTTGCGGGCGTGGTGGTGCGCGGGCTATTTAGCCAGAAACCGGAGCAGCCTGCCCGTCGAGATCATGGCCCCCCCGAGCACCGCCGGTATCCCGCCGCCCGGATGCACCGAAGCCCCGACCCGCCAGAGCCACGGACGCCGCCGGTCGTTGTACCGCGGCCGGTGCAACGGCCCGCTCCTCCAGAAGGGACGCGCCTCCCCGTAAAGCGCCCCGCCCGCGCTTCCCCATTCCCCGAAGTACTCCGGGTGCAAGAGGACGTGCTCCCCAAAGAAAGCCGTCGCCGGCCTCCGCAGTCCGACCGCCCCGGAGATACGCTCGACCTCCCGCTCGACGAAAGGGTCCTCCAGCCCGTACCGCATTCCGTTGGCGGGGGCGGTCAACAGGAGCGCGAGCGTCCCGCCTTCGTTCGGGTAGACCTCGCCGGCCCGGTAATGGTTGACGAACGCCATGGTCTGCGTGGGTTCCCTTCCCGCCTCCAGGCTCGCGTGGAGCGCCGCGGGGTCCGAGGGCAACACGACGCTGTGGGCAGGAACGGATTCCGGCAGCTCTTCCCCCAGCGCCGCGTACACCGCCACCCCGGAGCAGGAGAGCCGCTTGCTGGTCTCTCTCTTGCCCGAACCGAGCAGCTTCTCCAACCGGCCGGCGTCGAGCCCGCCGACCACGGCGTCCGCCGGGTACGCCGCCCCGTCCGTGAGGACCTTGCCGGCGGATATAGAGCGCACCGGCTCTCCGGTTCGCACCTCGACCCCGGCCCGCCGGGCGAGCCGCTCCAGCGCCAGGACGATCTCGTAGACGCCCCCCTCCGGCGCGAAGACCCCGTCGCGGGCCATCACGGCGGGCATGCTCGCGTAGAGGGCGGGGGTTCTGTCCGGTGATACCCCGGCGTTTAGCGTGTGGATGGCTATGACCTCGCGCAGCCCGTCGGGCAGCCACGGGAGCCCATCCAGGTACGAACGGGTCGTGAGCCTGGCCCCGTAGGCCCGCAAGAGGCCACCGAGGGCGGGGAGCGTCCGGCGGTCCGTGGGGTCCGCCGTCAGCAGCCGCGTCACCTGCGGCCCGAAGCCCCCGTGTATCCGGGCGAACCGCTCCCACGCTTCTTTCCAGGGATGCCCCTCCTCGACCGGCAGCGAGACCGCCTCGCCGCGGTAGTGGTAGCGCCCGACCTCAGGCATCCGCCGCAGCCCCAGCGCCGCGACCTCGGCGGCCTCGCCGGGACCTGCGGGGGCGTCCAGGCGGCGCAGTAGCTCATCCCAGACGCCGGGGAAGGTGACGAGGGAGGGGCCGGTGTCCACCCTGCGCCCGTCCAGCTCGACGCGCCGGCTCTTGCCGCCGAGCCAGTCGTTCGCCTCCAGGAGCGTCACCGCGTGGCCTGCGCGGCCGAGCAGGGCCGCCGCCGCCAGCCCCCCGATCCCGCCGCCCACGACCACGACCCGGCTCACGGGTAGGCCCCCAGAGACAGGGCGCCCACGAGCTGCACCCCGGCCACGGTCCCGGCGACGTAAGGGAAAGCGATAGAGAGGGGATAGAGCCCGTGGCCCGTCCGCGGTGTGGGGTTCCTGTGGAGGGCGAGGAGCAGGTAGCCGGCGATGGCGGCGTTCACGAGGGCCACGGGCACGTTCACGAGGGCGAAGCAAACCGTCGCCAGCGCCCACAGCGAGCCGCTCCAGAACACGACGCCCGAGGGGCCGAGCCGGACGGCCGTGGTCCGGATGCCCGCCGCGCGGTCCTCATCGACGTCCTGGACGGCGTCGAAGGTGTGCTTGGCCGCGCTCCACGCCATGAGGCCCACGGCCGCGGGCCAGAGGGGCGCTTCCCCGAGGGCCAGGGGGACGAAGACCAGCGGGAAGGCGTAGGCGGCGTTGCTCAAGGAGTCGAGGAAGGGGCGGGCCTTGAAGCGGGCCGGCGGGGCGGAGTAGCCGACGAAGATCAGGGCGTAGAGCGCCATCCAGAGGGTGGCCCCGGCGGGCAACGCCGGGACGAAGAAGAGCAAGAACGGGAGGTTCAGCAGGATGACGCCGCGGGCTATGAGGGAGGCCTCTTCGGGGGCGATACGGGCGCCCTCAAGCGTGCCCTTGCGGGGGTTTTTGGCGTCCGTCTCCTGGTCGAAGACGTCGTTGACGCCGTAGATCAGGAGGTTGAAAGGCAGGGTGAGCCAGAGCAGTATCGGAAACGCCCCCCAACTCCACAGGCTACCGGCCAGCCACACCCCGACCGTCGCGGGCCCGATGGTGTTGATCCAGAGCACCGGCCGCGATATGTGGATGAGGCGCCTGATCACGGCCCAAATATACCAGCGCCACCCCACCGCACCCTTTAATATAGGCGCGTGTTTTCACAAGTCCTCCGCCCCACGCCGCGCCCGCTCCTCTTCGCCTCGGCCGCCGCCTTCTCCGCCGCCTTCTTCGCGACCCGGTTCCCGGACGTGCCGGGCGCGAGCGTCGGCTCCTACGTCTCCACGGCCCTGATCGCCCTCCCGTCCGTCCTCGCCCTCTTCGCCTACCTCGGACCCCGACGGGCCGCCCTCTCCATCCTCGCCGTCTCCGCCTTCGCCTACGCCATCGAGTCCGTCGGCGTGGCCACCGGGTTCCCCTACGGAACCTTCTCCTACGACGACGCCCTCGGCCCGAGGTTCTTCGGGCTGGTACCGTACCTGCTTCCCGTCACGTACGTCCCGCTCGTGATCGGGGCGGTCGCCGCCGCGTGGGCCCCGGGACGCGTGGCCCCGCGCGTCCTCCTCTCCGCCCTCTTGCTGGTCGGGATAGACGCCGTGCTCGACCCCGGCGCAGCCGCCCTGGGGTTCTGGATCTGGCCGGAAGGCGGCCCCTACTACGGCGTCCCCCTCAGCAACTTCGCCGGTTGGCTGCTCTCCGGCGCCGTCTCCGCCACCATTCTCCTCTCCACCTTCCACCCCCGAACCCCGCCGCCCCCGGGCGCCCTCGACAGCGTCATCCTGTCGACCGCCTTCTGGACCGGCGCCGCCCTCTTCTCCGGCCTCACAGCTCCGATGCTGCTGGGCATCGTCCTCTTCGCCTTCTTCCTGTACCGGCGCTCGCGCCTTCGCATGGGACTGAAGTAGTAAAAAGCACAATAAAGTCCAGCGCCGGTTCGGATTGGTCCTGCATATGGCGTTTTTGTAACATTTATTTATTTTGGTTAAATCTGGTCTTTCATTTGTGAATTCGTTGTGCTTACATGCTGCTCGTAGGGCAGGCGCGCGCGGAAGGAGCGGAGATGATCCAGGAGCAGGTTGTCAGGGCGGTGGGTGTCCGGAGGGAGGACCCGGCTTACAAGAACGGCTGGGAGGACGGCCGTTTCGGGCCGAAAGAGCTGTTTCTCTCGAACTCGAACCTCGCGGGATGGCCGGGGCACGAGGAGAGGCTGGCGTACTATCAGGGCCACCGCGACGGGCGGCGGGTCCGCGAGATGCTGGCGCACGGGGACCCCGCCTGACGCCGGGCCCGCGTCCGTGACTCGCGGGCCCCTTTCGTAGCGCCCCGTTCGGCCCACCGCGCGGATCACCTGGCTCCCCTGGAGAGTATCTCCGCCCACGCCGGCCGCCACGCTGGCCGGCTTTTCGTGCTCCCGATTCCTCGTATCGCCGCCCGGGACGGGCAAGGTGAGGGGCCGTCCTGCGCCGGCATGAAACCTCCGGTAGACCGCGACGTATAGATAACGGAAGGCCGGCGGCTCCCCCTCCAAGTTCGCCGCAGGCCCTCGGCTATGGTAACAAAGTCGCCCCCATCACAACGCGGCGGTCTCGGGCGCGGACGTTAAAGCGGCCGTAACCTCAACACTTCTCAACACTCTCCCGGTTCCGGCTTGCCGGCACCCTCGGTCATCTTGAAGACGTTGTCGCCGCCTCCCGGTGCCTGCATGCAGTAGGAGGCGCCCGCGGACTGCACGCTCACCTTTTGCTCTCCTTGCCTGAAACCGAAGCCGGCAAGGTCGGATAGGCTGGCGGTGTACTCGTCGTTGTCGGCGTAGAAGAGTTGTTGGGCGGTGGCGGCGGTTCGCAGTTGGGCCTGGGCGGCGGTGTCTCTGGCCTTGTCTTGCTGGCCGACGTAGGTGGGTATGGCGATGGCCGCCAGAATACCTACGATGACCACCACGACCAGCAGCTCGATGAGCGTGAAGCCCCGCTCCTCCCTGATGGCCTCCCGAAAATATCTACCTCTTACCGGATGTCCGTCCACGCCCGCCTCCCCTGGCACGTTGTCTCCGGTCTGTTGTCGGAGGGGGCGGGGGCGGGCTTTAGCCGTCGGCTACCCCCCGTACTCCATCGGGGTGTCGAAGTCGGTGAGGATGTCGGCGGGGCGGTCGAGGGCCGCGGCGACGACCTCGCCGAGATAGACCGTGTGGTCGCCCGCCTCCATCTTGCCGACCACGCGGCATTCGAGGTGGGCGAAGGCCTCCTCGAAGAGCGGGGCGCCGGTCTCCCCGGTCGTGTAGGGGGATCCCCCGACCGATCCGCCCTCGGATTCGAGCGGGCGGGTGAACCGTCGGGCCAGGTCTTCCTGCCCCGTGTCGAGGAAGTTGAGCGAAAAGACGCCGCCCTGCTCCATCAGCTCGTGGGTGTGCTGGTCCTTGCGCACCGCGACCACGACCTGCTGCGGCTCGAACGAGACCTGCGAGACCCAGCAGGTCGTGAACCCGTTAGCCTCCCCGCCCGCGCCGACCACACCCGTGATGTAGAAACCGTACGGGATGGTCTTCAGGATCTCGCTCCGCGTCTGTTCCATGGCTCGCTCCTCTGTCGCTCTCTCGGCTATCCGGGTCTTCCTCGAAACCCTCGCCCGTAAACCGTTCTCTTCGGGCCCCGGAATTCTCTCAGAGCGCCCAACCTCGTACCACGCACGAAAAAGCCGAAAGGCGCGACGCGTCGAAAGCGGAGCCCGCAGGGCGCGGCGTGCCTGCTAGAGCCGACCGGACCGTACTATCCCAACAAGCAAAAGGAGGCCCAACACCGCGGCGAAGACGAAGCCGACGAGGCCGAAGACGCTGACGCCGAGCAGTTGCATGCCGCTCGTGACGAAGATCCCGAGCATCGAGGAGCCGATGATGAGGGCGGCTATGAGGAGGGCGAAGACCAGGCGGTTGGCGAGGATGTCCACGCGGCCTATCAGGTCGTCCAGTCCCGCGTGGCGGAAGCGCACTTCGACCTCGCCGTCTTTGAGTTCGTCGAGGAGCGCGTGGATCTGTCGCGGGTAGTCCGCGAAGGCGTCAGGCTGGGCGAGCCTCCGGGCCGTCCGGGCGGCAACGTAGGCCGGGTCCCTGTAACGCGAGACGAGCCCCGCCGCCGCCCCCGCCGCGGCCCGCGTCTCCTTGCCGGAGAGTTCTTCGGCCGTCACTACCGCGTGGGCCATCCCGGCCACCTCGACGTGCAGCTTGGCGCCGCCGCGGCGGAGGGCCTCCAGGCCGCGGGCCCGGATCTCCGCCAGCGGGTGCTCCTCCCACAACGGCCCGCCCAGGGAGCCTAGCGTCTCCCGCAACTCGCGGCGCAACGCGCTGTCTTCCCGGGGGACCGATCCGCCGGAGAGCGGCAGGGCGCGCGCCACCCCGTCCACTTCCCCGCGCCGGACCGCGGCCAGCACCTCGGCCACCCCGCGCAGCCGCTCGGGGTCCAGGGAGAAGACCTCCGTCGGGTCCGAGAGCCATACCTCGCCCGTCGGGCCGTCTACGGCGAAGCGCCCCGGCGAGGCGTCGGCGAGAAAGATGCCTTCTGAGAGCGCCAGCCTCACCAGCGCCCCGGCCACCTCGCCGTACTGGCCCTCGTCCGGGATCTTGGGGTCCGACGGCGCCTCGAAGGTGGCGCAGCGGCCCGTGGAGTAGTCCCTGTAGGTTTGCGGCACGCGCAGGGGGAAGCCGCCCATCTCGCGCAGGCGGCGTGAGATCCTGGCGGCGAAGAACATGTCCCGGCGGTGGTTGACGTGCGCGGCGAACTCCGCCACGGAGAGGGCCGGGTCCAGGGGGAGTCGGTCGCCGATCCTGCGTCGCGTCACGTCGGCCACCGGGCGCATCGCGAGCAGGTCGCGCCTTATGTTCGGCCGGTCGAGCACCACGAGCGCCGGCCTCCCTCCCGGCAGCAGCGCCCTGTGGGCCTGGGTCAAGGACCCGGCCCGCACCGGAACCTCTTCGAAGCGGACGAAAAGACGTTCCAGCGTGTTGCCGAGCTCCCGCTCCAGAAGGGCCCGCACCTCCGCGAAGGGGACCGGGTTTATCCCGACGCTGGCGCGGCCGAGCTCGGCGGCCACGTCCGGGGGGAGGAGGTCCCCGCGGGCGGAGAGGAAGCGTCCGAACTCGGCGAAGGTCGGGCCGAGCTCTTCCAGGGAGAGGCGGAGGCGCGGGCCGATGCGGCCCGCCTCGGCCCTGTCGCGGCGGCGGGAGGGCCGGCCCCTGAACACGAAGCCGAAGCCGTAGCGCGCCCCGACCCGCGCGATCCTGGCCGCCCTGCGGGCCGGGTTCTCCGGCGGACCGCCCGTGACCTTCTCCATCCCGCAAGCTTATCAGCCCGCGGAGCCCGAAGCCGGACGGGGGCGGGTAATATGCCCGGTGGAGGATGGCCGCCCGCCGGGCCCCACCAGGCCGGGCTCGCAGGCGTGCTCGCGTCAGCGTAAACTCTCCCGGTGCTTGCCCCGCCCGAGGTTGACGTGCAGTGGCGGCGCCGGCGCTTGAGGGGCGTGTGCAGACGATCGAGGGAGGAACGGTCTATTTGGGCGGGAGGAGTACGCGGCGGGAGTTTCTCGGGACCGCCGCCGCGGGTGTCGCGTGCATCGCGTTCGCCGGGGTGGCGGGTTGCCAGGCGACGGAGGGCACCCGGGCGACCGCCTCGCCCACGCCCCGGCCCCGGGGGGCGTGGACCTTCCGCTCGCGGCCCGACCTGCGCCCGCCCGTCGTCCAGGTGATCAAGAGGGAGCGCGGGCTCTCCCCGGGGTACGTCTTTCTCGCCCCGAAGAAGGACCCGGACGAAGAGGGGCCCGGCCAGGACGGGCCGATGATCCTCGACAACGACGGCTGGCCGGTGTGGTTCCGCCCCGCCCCACCCGGCGAACCGGACGTTATGAGCTTCCGGGCGCAGGCCTACCGCGGAGAGCCCGTCCTCACCTGGTGGGGGGGCGTCCACGGCGGGTACGGGGACGGGGAGTACGTCATCTTCGACGACTCCTACCGGGAGGTAAAGCGGTTCCGGGCCGGCAACGGCCGCCCCGGCGACCACCACGAGTTCCTCATCACCACGCGCGACACGGCCCTCATCACGATCTACGATGAGACCCCCCACGACCTTTCCCCGTACGGCGGCCCCAAAGACGGCCTCGTGATGGACGGCATAGTCCAGGAGATAGACATAGAGACCGGCGAGGTCATCTTCGAGTGGCGCAGCCTGGACCACGTCGACGTGGGAGAGTCCTACTACGAGCCGTCCGACGACCCCACAGACCGCTTCGACTACTTCCACATAAACTCCGTAGACGTGGACGGGGACGGAAACCTGCTCGTCTCCGCCCGCAGGACCTCGGCCGTCTACAAGATCGACCGCAAGAGCGGGGAGGTGATCTGGCGCCTGGGCGGCGAGAAGAGCGACTTCGCGATGGGTGAAGGCGCCCGGTTCGCCTTCCAGCACGACGCCCGCCGCCAGGCCGACGGCACCGTCACCCTCTTCGACAACTACGGCACGAACGACACGACCGGACGATCCCGGGCCATCGTGCTGGAGCTTGACGAGGACGCCATGAAGGCGACCCTGCTGCGCGAGTACCCCGGGGGCGGAGATCACATCGCCGACACCCAGGGCAACGCGCAGGTGCTGCCCGACGGCAACGTGTTCGTCGGGTGGGGCAGCGAGCCGTTCTTCTCCGAGTTCGACGGCGAAGGCAACCTCATCTTCGACGCCAAATTCGATCCCTGGGGGGAGTCCTACCGGGCCTTCCGGCTGCCGTGGAGCGGCCAACCCGACGACACCCCAGCCCTGGCGGTCGAGGCCGGGCGGGAGGACAAGATCACGCTCTACGCGAGTTGGAACGGGGCCACGGCGGTGGCGTCGTGGCGGGTGCTCGCGGGCCCCGCTCCAGACCAGTTGGAGGTTCTCGACACCGTCGCCCGCCGCGGTTTTGAGACCGTCATCCAGATGCGCACCGCGGAGCCCTACGTCGGCGTGCGGGCCGCGGACCGCTCCGGGCGAGATCTCGGCCCCGCGGTGGCGATCAGTACGAAAAGGCGCCGGGCGGAGGGTTCGTGATCCCCGCAACAGGCAGCGTCTCGCCGCTAGGCCGGTGAGAGGGTAGTGGGCAAGCCCTTCAACCGCCTCCGCCTCTTCGAGGCCGCCGTCGCGCTCTCGGGCGGCGCGGCCTTCGTCGTGGTGCTGTTCTTGCGGGACGTCTTGTCCGCGCTTCCCGGCGCTATGGTGGCGGGCGCCCTGGCGCTTTTCCTGGCTCCCGGGGTGTTGCTGGCGCGCTGGTTTCTCCACGACCACTTCTCCGGGGCCGCCCTGGTGCCGGCGGGGTTCGTCCTCAGCGCCGGGGGCTTCGCGCTGCTGGCCATACCCATGCTCATCGTGCAGGCCAGCCTGGAAACCTACCTGTGGGTTTCGGGTGCGGTGGTCGCCGCGTCTTTGCTGGCGGCGGCCTTCGGGGCGTTGACGGGTGGGCGGTTTCGAGGGCGTGCAGGCGAGGTCGACGCGGAGCGCGACTCTACCGAACGCGGCGGGGTCATGTGGGTACCGTTCCTCGCGCTGGTGGGGGGACTGGCTTACGTCGCCAGGATCACGGCCCCGAGCTCCTACGGGGACATCTGGGTGTACCTGGCCTGGGTCCGGGAGTACCTGGGTGGGGGAGGGCTCGCCTCCGCCGAGCCGTTCTTCGGGGGCGAGGTCGGCCTCTCGCGGGCCAGGATCAACGGCTGGCTGGTCGAGCAGGCGGCCCTGGCCAGGGTTTCCGGCGTGGACCTCATCGACGTGGTCTTCTCCTACCTGAACCCATTCTTGGTGGTCGTGGCCCTGCTGGCCTTCTACGCCCTGGCCCGCGCGCTCTTGAAGAGCGAGAGGGCGGCGCTCTTCTGCGGTTGCCTCTACGCGCTCTTCTTTCTCGTTCATCTCGGGCAATCCCGTTTCACCTTCGGGGGCGAGTTCGTCCAGCGCCTGCCGGAGGACAAGCTGGCGACAAAGTTCCTGTTCCTGCCGATGGCGCTGGCCTTCGCGGCGGCCTTCCTCGAGGGGGGGAAGCGGCGGTACTTCTCCCTCTTCGCGTTCGTCTGCTGCGCGGTGGTTGCCGTCCACCCCATAGGGTTTGCCACCATCGGGCTCTCGATGGCCGGGTTCGGCATCCTGCATCTGGCGTCCAACCCGCGCAGCCGGACGGCATGGGGGAGGGTCTCGGCCATGGGCCTCGCGGGGCTACTCGTCGTGGCCGTCCCGGCCGCCCTCGTCCCGCTTCTCACGGGCCAGCCGCTCACCGGCGTGCTCGCGGACTCGGACATCAACTCCGGGGATCCGGACGTTCTGCGTAACATGGTCTTCGTGAGCCCCGAGCGGGCCCGCATCTTCGAGTTCGCCGACGGCTCGTACATGATGCACCCCTCGCTACTTCTCGACCCGATCCTGGCCGTCGCCTTTCTGGCGGGCATCCCGTTCTTGCTCTGGCGCGTCCAGCGGAGCGTCGCGGCGCAGTTGCTGCTTGGGACGATGTTGCTCACGACCGTGGCGGTCTACGTGCCCCCGATCGCGACCTTCCTCGGCGACAACGTGGTCCTGCCGGGCCAGATCTGGCGCCTGGCCTGGCCCATCCCGCTCGCGACCCTGCTGGCCTTCGGCTGGCTCCTGTGGGAGGCGATCCGGTGGGCGGCGGCCCGGTCGGCCGGCGTGCGTCTTCTGGACCCGCTCGCCCGGGCGTTGCCGACCTTGTTGGTGGTCGTTCTGGCGTTAGTGGCCGTGCCGTGGGTGTCGGATGGGCTCGAGCCTATCCGGAACCACAAAGAGGATTCCCGGGAGGCCGGCTTTTACCCGGTCGACCCGATATACCCCTGGTTCCGGGACGAGATCACGTCGGCCACCGTCGTGCTCGCCTCGGACCTTCTGGGCGCCCGCATCCCGGCCTACTCAGCCGACGCGAACGTCGTCAGCCGCAGGGGCGGCCTCGTGCTGAACGCCCTCCCCAGGCTGGAGGAGCGGGTGCCCGGCCGGATAGAGGTCCCCCAGGGCGCCGTGGACGTGAGGGATTTCTTCGCGGGCACGACGATCAAGACCGGCGTCGAGATCCTACGCCGCCACCAGGTGGACTACGTCATGGTCAACACAAACTCCCCCCTCGACGCCTCGCTCGACGGGCTCTCCGGCTTCAGGCCGGCAGAAGAACCTAGCGACAGGTACGACCTGTACGAGGTGGACCTCCAGAAGATCGGAACCGTAGCCAGCAACCCGAGCCAGGATAAACCCGCCCCGCAACGCTCCGACCAACCGCTACAATGACCCCGGTAACAGGCGCCGACGGCTAGAGCCGACCGCCGAAAGCGGAGCCCGAAGGGCGCAGGGTACCGACAAGCTGCAAAGGAGCGAGCCATGCAATACGTTCACACCTGCTACAGGGTTCTCGACCTCGACAAGAGCATAGATTTCTACACGAACAAGCTGGGCCTGGAGCTCGCCCGCAAGACCCCCATCGGCGACGACGCGACCAACGCCTTCTTCGCCGTCCCCGGCGATCCCGAGCCCCGGTTGGAGCTTACCCTCAACCACGACCAGACCGAGCCGTACGAGATCGGCACCGGCTACAGCCACGTCGCCTTCGCCGTCGAGGATTTGGATGTCCTCGCCGAGAAGCTCGAAGCGGCCGGCGGGGTGGAGTTCGAGAGCAAGCCCCACGCCATGGGCAGCGGCACCCGCATATTCTTCGTCCGCGACCCCGACGGCTACCGCATAGAGTTCATAGAACGCTAGGAAGGCCGGCAGCAACCGGCCCGCCGCGGCCGGAGCCCCCTCGGCGGTCGGTTCCGGTCTTGGTGATCGCTGAGGGCCTCCGGCTATAGCCCTCGCCATCCCGCGTCGATGATCGGGTCGTGCGCGGGACGATCTCGATCAACGCCTGGAGGGACGAGCGGGGCTACACGCTGCCCGAGGTCCTGACGGCCGTCGCGATCGCGGGCATCCTCGCGGCCATCGCCGTAGTGATCTTCCTGGCCCTCCTGGAGCGCTGGCGGGTCGAGGCCGCCGCCGACCAGCTCGCCGCGGACATGCGCCTCGCCCACTCGGGCGCCACCCAAGGGCTTACGGACTGGCGCATGGTGATGATGCCCGACGGCGCGCCGCTGGCTGGATGTTCCGCCGCGGATTACTGCCTGCTCAAGCTGAAGACCGCCTACGCCACCGACGACGCCTCTCCCGCCCTCGCACCCGGTACTCCCCCGGCGCCCAAAGAGTTGCCCCCCGGCACCAAGATAAAGGAGGTCACCTTCGACCCGGACTGCTCCGGCGGAGACGCCGACGCCGTCGTGGCGCCCAGCAGTTGCGGGCCCGAGGCCACGCGGACCCTGGAGTTCAATTCCAACGGGACGGTGCGGACGCTGCGTCCGGGGCAGAGCGGGACGGTGAGGGTAAGCTCCGAAGACGGCAGCCCCTCCTGCGGCGTGGTCTTCCAGGCCGCCACGGCGAGGATCAGGATCGGTGAGATCGTCTACGGGTAGATGGGCGGACGAGACCGGCTCCTCCCTCGTGGAGGTGACCGTGGCGATGGTCGTCCTCGCCCTCGCCGTCGTCCCGATGGTCGGGATGCTCGAGGCCGGCCACCGGGCGGCGACCGCCTCCGGCGATTACGACGCGGCCCGCGCCCTCGCGAGCGCGAAGCTGGAAGAGGCCCGGGCGCTCCCCTACGCCAGGCCGGGCGGCGCCGCGGACAGCGCCGTCGAGGGGTACGCCCCGCCGGGGCCGCCGGCCGTCACGGAGAACGGCTTCACCCTCTCCGTGCGGACGGCGTTCGTGGACGAGGAATTCTCCGGCCCTGCGGGCTCGCCTCCCACGGGCCAGATGCGGATAGAGGCGCTGGTGGAGTGGGACGGCGACCGTTCCTACTCCACCACGGGGTTCGTCTCCGGGAGGCCGCCGTGAGCCGGAGGATCCCGCGAGAAGAGGGCTTCACGTTGCCTGAGGTGCTGGTCGCGATGGTGATGATGGCCGGCGTGCTCTTCGCGCTCTACGCGATGTTCGACGCGAGCGTCAGGGTCTTCGGGGCGGGGCGAGACAGGGCGGAGGCGGCGCAGGCCGCCCGCCTCGGGTTGGCGAGGATGGAGCGTGAGATCCGCGCGGCCTACCCGCAGGACAAGGCGAACGGGAACGGGACCCTGCTCTCGGACTTCACGGAGGAACGCCTCGCCTTCGGCAACGACCTGAACGGCAACCGCCGAACGCTGAACCCCGCAACCGGGGCCACGGAAGCGCGCGAGGGGATCTCGTACGCGCTGGACGAGAACGGCGACCCTTTGAGGAACGACGAGCGGCTGGTCGAGAGCGCGGAAGACGTCAATGGAGACGGCAGGGCGCTCACGCTCGAGTACCTCGACGCGAACGGGGACCCGGTGGTAGACGGCGACGAAGAGAACGTCGCCCTGGTGCGCATCGAGCTGGAGGTCCTCCTCGAACGGGAGGCCGGGGAGGAGACCGCGGGCCAGACGCTCACGACGGTCGTCGCGTTGAGGAACCGGGGCGGGGCGTGATCCGGCACCCGTGGCGCGACGAATCCGGGGTGGCGTTGGCCCTGGCGGTGATAGTCGTGGTCCTCGTCGGCGTCCTCGCGGCCGGGTTCCTGGCGGTCGTGCGCAGCGACCTGCGCTCCACGATCTCCGCCAACGGGGGCCAGAGGGCGTTCGACCTCGCCGACGCCGGCGCCCAGGCCGCCGCGGCCCGGCTCCGTACCGACGCAAACCCCGGACACTACGACGCCGGTGCCACGGACAACACGGGGTGGGCCTACGTCTCACCGGACGGCACTCCGCCCGGCGCCCCGCCCGGCAAAACGCTGGTCTTCGACGACGGCTCCGCGAGGGTCACGGTCCGCTACCTCCTCCCCGCCACGACCGCGGCCCAGCAGAGAAAGAAGGATCGCGCGCCAGAACGGGTCCCCGACGGGCTCTCCGACTACCCGGACAGGGACTTCTTCCTCGTCGTCTCAGAAGGCGTATCCGGCGAGGCGAGGCGCAAGGTCGAGGTCATCCTGTACGCGACCGACCCCGGCGGGGTCGAGCGATGGAGCTGGCGGGAGGCCTACGAATAGCACGAACTCCATCGCCCCCGACCCCGTTGAGACGCCAGGCGGGGTCCCTCCACCACAACGGGACCACAAAATTCTTAACCCGTCCTTAACGCTTCTACCTTCAGGTGGGTCCGTGTGGGGTGTAGTGTGGGGGCGACCGGTGGGAAAATGGTGGGGTGGTTATGCTTTCTCGGGAAGAGACGGTTACTTTTCTGTGGCGGTGCTCCGGCTGTCCGGCGGTCTACGATGCCGAAAGACTGGCGTCCTTGCTCGATGACGGAACCTCCAAGGCATGCTTCTGCGGCGGGCGGTTGATCGAGGACGTCGGCCCCGTGCCCGGGCGCGACGGCGAGGCCGCAGGCGGGTCGGATGCCGTGGTGCGCTACCGCGCGATGGGGCTCTTGCGCAGTTTCTGACCCTGGCGGGGACGACACGTGCCGCTAGAATGCGGCCATGGAGAAGAGAGAGGAACCCGGCGGCGCCTTACGCGTCGGCATGGTGTGGGGTGGGATCGGCGGGGTGCTGGGTTTCGTCGCCTCGCTGCTCGGCTCCCTGGCCGGAATACTCGCCGGGGCCTTTGTCGGCTACTCCTGCGGCAAGCGGGCCGCGGGGGCCGAAACCGGGCGGCACGGGGCGCTCTCCGGCCTGATCGGGGGCGCGGTCGCCGCCCCCGTCTACGTGATAGGAGCCTCCGCGGGCGCCCTGGTCGCGGCCCACGGCATAGGCTCCCCCCGCATGGCCGCCACCCTCTCGGACGTGCTCGGCACGCCCATATCCGCCGACGAAGCCTGGACGCTCTTCCTCCTCAGCATCGTCCTCTCCGCCCTCCTCCAGGCCGCCATCTTTATAGCGTCGGCCACCGCCGCCGGCGCGTTGGCGAAAAGGGGCTAGCCGACACGGCGCCGTCGACGCTTTTCAGCACGCTCCGGCTTCGCCTACGCTTCAGGATTGTCAGCCCCGTTTGCCGGGATCGGGTCCCGGCCTTGGGAGGTTCCCTTCGTCGAGCCACGGTGCGCCTACTACCCGGCTGAAATGCCGAAAGTTGTCGAGGGAGGCGTGCTGGGCCTACTCTTTCGCCGCTTCGGCGGCGGTATCGCCGAAGACCAGGCCTTCGTGCTCCGGGCGCGTGACGCCGGCCTTCTCCAGGCGGCGGTCCCTCTGGTACTTTCTGATGGCGGCTTTTACGGTGCCGAGGCCCAAAGTGGCGCACTTCGGGCGGGAGGCCACGACCTGGCGGCCGAGCTTTTCGATCATCTCGTTGTAGTCGAGCTCGAGCACCTCGTCCATGGTGAGGTTGCCGTCGTGTATCTCCTCCAGAATCATGCTGGAGGCGGCCATGCTGATGGTGCAGCCTTCGCCCTCGTAGGTGACGTCGTGGATGTGCTCGTGGTCCTCGTTCCCCTTGAGGTAGACGGTGACCACGTCCCCGCATCCGGGGTTGCCCCCAGGCATCTGCACGTCGGCCCCCCCGAGCGCGCCTCGGTGCCGCGGCCTCTCGTAGTGGTCCAGCAGGATCTGTATCTGCAACTGCCTGTCCAACGCAAGCCTCTCCGCTCTACTATCCGGTGGATCTCCTGGGCCGAATTTTACCGTACCCGGGGAGCCCTACCGTGAACTTGCTACAGTTTGTTACACTAGTCCTATGAGAGTCGGAATAGTAGGCCTACCCAACGTGGGCAAGTCCACGGTCTTTAACAGCCTGACGCGGGCCGGCGCTGAGGCGCAGAATTACCCGTTCACGACCATCGACCCGAACCTGGGGGTCGCCGTGGTCCCCGACGGGCGCCTGGACGCCCTGGCCCGGACGATGAAGAGCCGGCGCGTGGTGCCGGCGACGGTTGACTTCGTGGACATCGCGGGGCTGGTGCGCGGGGCGAGCGCGGGGGAGGGCCTGGGCAACCAGTTTCTCGGTCACATCCGCGAGTGCGACGCCATAGCGCACGTCGTCCGCTGCTTTGTGGATGAGGACGTGGTTCACGTCGACGGCAAGGTGGACCCCGAGGGGGACGCGGAGACCATAAACACGGAGCTCTTGCTGGCCGACCTCGCGACCGTGGAGCGGAGGCTGGACCGGGTCGGGAGGTCAGCCAAGGGCGGCGACGCGAAGCTCAAGGCCGAGGCCGCCGAGCTCGAGAAGCTGCTGCAACACATCTCCGACGGCAACCCCGCCCGCTCCTACCCGGAGAGCGAGGCGCTGCGGGAGGCGATGGGGACGCTCATCACGGCCAAGCCCACCCTCTACGTGGCGAACGTGGACGAGGAGTCGGTCGCGGAAGGCAACACGTACAGCGCCAGGGTCGAGAAGCTGGCCGCGCGCGAAGGGGCCGAGGCCGTGCGCCTCTCCGCGAAGCTCGAGGCCGAGGTGGTGGAGCTCGCGGAGGACGAGGCGCGGGAGTACCTGGAGATGCTCGGTCTTGAGACCGCGGGCTTCCAGGAGTTCGTGCGGGTGGCCTACCGCCTGCTCGGCCTCGTCACGTTCTTCACCGCCGGGGAGAAGGAGAGCCGGGCCTGGACCGTGCGGGAGGGCTCCACGATCCGCACCGCCGCCGGCCGCATCCATACGGACATGGAGCGCGGCTTTATCGCGGCCGAGGTGGGGGACTGGGAGAACATCGTCGCCGCGGGCTCCTGGTCGAAGGCCAAGGAGTCGGCCGACATCCGGCTCGAAGGACGCGGCTACGTCGTAAAAGACGGCGACACCGTACTTATCCGCTTCAACGTCTAGTGGTCCCCTTCGTCCGGCCCAAGAAGCCCCTCAAGGAGAGCAGGCTCGCGCTCGTCACGACCGGCGGCGTGCACCTGCCCGAACAACCGCGCTTCGACATAGACGACCCGGCCGGGGACTGCTCGTACCGCGAGATCCCATCCGGCGCGCAAAAACTCACCTGGACCCACGCCTACCACCGCCCCGACGAGGGCTCGGACCTAGATGCCGTCTTCCCCCTGTGGACCGTGAGAGACCTCGTCTCGACGGGCAGAGTCGGGGGCCTCAACCCCCGCCACTTCTCCTTCATGGGCGCGATCCACGACACCGGGCCGCTGTCCGAAAAAACGGCCCCCGAGGTCGCCGGAAGACTGGTCGAAGACGGCGCCGACGCGGTCCTCCTCACGCCTTCCTGACCCCTCTGCCACCGGGCCGTGGGCCTGGTCTGCGAGGCTATTGAGAGCAGGGGCATACCTACCGTAACCCTCGCCATGGAGCGCGGGGTGCCGGCCCCCCGCGTCGCCCGCGTCTCCTTCCCGTACAACCTCCCGATGGGCGAGCCTGGGGACAAGGAGGGCCACAGACGGGTCGCCCTTGCCGCGCTCGGGCTTCTGCACGAGCTGGAGGGTCCGGCGGAATTGGATATTTAGCCTGTCAGCACGCTGCGGCTTCGCCTCCGCCCTCAGCATGCCTCCTTCGGAGGGTTTCAGCTTGTCAGCTTCCGGCCGCTCACGGCTCGGCTGGGCGGCGCACCACGCGGCGGTTCAGGTGTTTCGGGGCGTATCGCACACGGGCACCTTGCTGAAAGCCGTGAAGCGGCGAGCTGAGGTTCTCCCCGGAGGGGACGTGCTGACACGCTAAGATATAATCCCTGGTAGGACGTATCCCAACCGAGGAAAGTAGCCTTACGTGGCCCTGGTACTGGTTCTGTTCGTGGCGTTTTTCGTGGTCCTCTTCCTGTTCTTGCTGCCGATCCTCTTCTCGTTGCAGGCTGTGGGGAGTTTGTTTGTCTACCCGAAGCAGCTAAGGGCGGTGTTGGGGAACAGGATCCTGCGCCGCAACCACGCCCTGGAGCACGCGACCATCGTGGTCATGATGGAGCGGGAGCCGGGGCGCAAGCTGAACGGCTTCTCCACCGACGACGGGTTCTTCGTGCAGGGCGTCCGCTCGATGGAGGAGGTGGATAGTGCCGCCAGGGAGGCGCTCAGGAGGCTCAGGCGCGGCCAGAAGCGTCTGGCGATACACCGCAACTGCGGCACGACCATCGTGGCGGCGAACCTGCTCACGGCGGTCCTCTTTCTCCTCTCTTTGGGGGTCGGGATCTACATGGGCTGGCCGCTCTACCTCATGGTCGTGGGCTCCGTCGTCGCGGCCCTCCTGTTGCGGGTGCCCCTGAGCCTCCTGCTGCAGCGGTTCGTCACCACGGACGCCGACCTCTCCAACGCCGAGGTCGGCTGGGTCGAGCCCGCCAACCCGAGGGACCTGCGCGGCGGCGTCTTCGGCCTCTTGCTCGCCGCCTCCACCGTTCAGGTTCGCGTCTTCCACACCGACCCCGACGCCGTGGAGATCCTGCGCGACGACGGCGCGGTCGTCCGGTAATCGGACGCCCCCCGGTCCGTGCCGGCCCCCGCCCGACGCCCATGCTCTGCGTCTTGCTGGGGTGCCTGATCTTGGCGTCCGCCTGCGGCGGGGCCGGCACCCCCACCGGAACGGAGGCCGGACCCGCCTCATCCGACACCGTCCCACAGACAACGGCGCGAGAGGCCGGCGACGGCGAGGTCCTTGCCGGCACCGCGGACGGTAACGTGATGCGGGCCGGGAGCGGCGACGACGTGGTGCGCGGCATGGGTGGCGACGACGAGATCTACGGCGGCGAAGGCAAGGACCGGCTCTTTGGCGGCCCCGGGAACGACCTCGTGGACGCGCAGGACCCGGACGACGTCGGGGGGGCGGGTAGGGACGAGATCTCCTGCGGCCCCGGCCGCGACGAAGTCCTCATGGACGCCGACGACGAGGAGAAGCCGCGCCACTGCGAGATGGCCGGCGTCGGCTCTTCTTGAGAGGTACCCAGCACCAACCCCAACGCAAAAGGAGCGAACCTTGCAAAACCGAACGGACTACGACGTCCTGATCATCGGCGGCGGGCAGGCGGGCATCCCGCTCGCCTACAAGCTTGCCGGCGAGGGCCGCACCGTGGCGCTCGCGGAGCGCAAGGACCTCGGCGGCTCGTGCGTGAACTTCGGCTGCAGCCCGACCAAGGCCGCCATCGCCTCCGCGAAGGTCGCCTTCCAGGCCAGGCGCGCGGCGGAGTACGGGGTCGAGATACCAGAGGTGCGCGTGGACTTCCCCGCCGTGCTCCGGCGGGCGAGGGGCGTGGCGGAGACCAAGCGCACCGGCCTCGACAAGGGGCTCGAGGGCTCGGAGAACCCCGTCCTGATCCGGGGCCACGCCCGCCTCGACGGCCGGGAGGACGAAGGCTTCCGCGTACGGGTCGGTGACCGTTCCCTCCTCGTGGGCCAGGTCGTACTCAACACCGGAACGCGCACGCTCATCCCCCCGATAGACGGCCTCGACGCGGTGGACTACATCGACGCGGGCAACTGGATGGACAGGGAGGATCTGCCGGGGCACCTGGTCCTCGTCGGCGGCAGCTACATAGGGCTCGAGATGGCCCAGTTCTACCGCCGCATGGGCAGCGACGTGACGGTCGTCGTCGGATCCTCCGACCACGTCGCCTCGGGCGAGGACGACGACGTCACCGAGGTCATGCGAGATCTCCTGGCCGCAGAGGGCGTGAAGTTCGTGTTCTGCGAACGCGCCCAGGGCGTCGTCTCCGACGGGGACGGCCTCACCCTGACGCTCGACGGCGGAGACCCGGCGGAGGTCCGGGCCACGCACCTCTTCCTGGCGACCGGCCGCCGCCCGAACACCGACGACCTCGGCCTCGAGAGCGTCGGCCTCGAGACGGACCGGCGGGGCTTTATCGAGACAGACGAACGGCTGGCGACCTCGGTCGAGGGGATCTGGGCGGGCGGGGACATCCGGGGCGGCCCGATGTTCACCCACACCTCCTACGACGACCACCGGGTGCTCCTCTCCCAGATGGCCGGCGACGGCTCACGCACCACCGACCGCGTCGTGCCATACGCCGTCTTCACCGACCCTGAGCTCGGACGCGTCGGCATGACCGAGCGCGAGGCCCGCGAGGCCGGTTACGAGGTCGAGGTCCACCGCCTCGACATGGAGGGCGAGAAGGGCAAGGCCTTCGAGCTAGGGGAGAACAAGGGCTTCATAAAGGTCGTCTCCGACGCCTCCAACGACCACGTCCTCGGCGCGGCGGTCCTGACCATAGAGGGCGCCGAGCTCGTCCACATCTACGAGGACTTGATGAACGCCGACCTGCCCCTCTCCGTGGTGCGCGAGGCCGTGTACATCCACCCGACCCTGGCAGAAGACATCCAGAGCGCTATTTAGAAGCCGTCCGAAGTTCCTTACCCGCGGCCGTCGGCGAGGCGCTCCAGGTCCGTGACCACGCGGTCGATCTCGTCCACGACCGGGCCTCCCCCCGCCTTCGCGAGCGCGTCGGCGACGGCCCGGTAATACCAGAGGGTGCCGTCCCTGCCGCCGGTGAAGCGGCCCCAGAGGTCCTCCCCGATGGCCCGGTAGTCCGCGAGGACAGAGCGGGCGTTGTGGAGCTTGTCGGCCGCGGAGACGAGGCGGACAGAAGCGGGCGCTCCTGAGAGGTGGGCTATGTACTCCTCCTTGCGTTCGCGCCAGGGGGGTTTGGGGTCTTCGTATGTGTCGGTGCAGCCGGCGACGATCTCGGCGACGGTGTCTCCGAATCGCGCCCGGATCTTCGCGAGTTGCGCCTCGCCGCCCGCGTCTTCGGGGGCGTCGTGCAGGAGGGCGGCTACGACCTCGTCCTCCGTTCCGCCGTTCTCGCCCGCGATGGCCGCGACCGCGAGCAGGTGCGTGACGTAGGGGACGCCGGTTCCCTTGCGCGTTTGGTCCCTGTGCAGGTCGGCGGCGTAGACCAGGGCGTCGTCGAGCCTCTCTGTGTACGGCAACGGGGTCTCCTCCCTAATCGGGGAGGAGGGCGGGGTCCAGGATCCAACCCTCCTCCCGGTCGCACTCCGGCGGGACGCCCCAACCCTCGTCCCTCTTCGTGTACGCCCAGGCGGCCTGGACGGCGCACAGCAACGAGTCCAGGGCGTCGGCGCCCGGCTCTTCCACGAACCGATCCCGCCACCCGCCGTCCATCGCGACGGTGAAACCGTAGGCGTGGCGCAAGGCTTCCGACCCGAGGCCGGAGACGAGCTTCTCCCGCGCCGCCTTCCTGTCTGGTGCGTCTGGCACGCCGTCCCTCTTGTAGCTCTCGCGGCCGAGAAAGCGGCGGGCGACGACGGCGGGGTAGGCCTCGACGGCGACGCGGGGATCGCCGTTCGGGCGGCAGGGTTGGACGTCTACGCCCGAGCGGAGCAGACGGGGGGCGCCCTGGAAGAACATCTTGCCGACCGGCACGCGGAAGAGCATCATCGCGCTGCTGGAGCCACTCCGACGATCGGCGAGCCGGTAGCGCCACTTGCTCCCGTAGGGGCGCGAGGCCATGTCCGCCCGGATGGCGCCCTCGAACCCCTCCTTGCCGAGCCTGGCGACCTCGCGGACGTAGCCGGACCACTCCTCCGGCCAGCCGAGGGCTGAGACGAGGCTCTTCGGCTGGCCAAAGGGAAAGTCCATCCCGCACACCCACGGGCCGGGGGTCTCGAGCCACGCCTCGAGCTGACCGAAGCTCGTCAGCGTCTCGGCGTCCCCCACCCGCAAGACGTCACCGCTCAGTTCGCAGCGCAGGGCGACGAGGGGTTTGCGGCGGCCGGGGGCGCTGGTGAAGTCGAGGCCGAAGATCCTCACCGGGGCGCGGCGGGGAGACGCCCGGGCGTCAGCGGTCTTCCCGTTCCTGCTCCTTCGCCCGCGCGAGCTGGCGCACGTCCGGCTTGCGGTCCACTTCCGGGACCTTATCGCCCTCGTCCTTGCCGCCGGGGATGTGCCACTCGATCACCTGGTTCATCTCCGCGCCGAGCAGCATGATGAACGCGGAGTAATAGATGTAGAGCAACAGGATGATCACGCCGGCAAGCGACCCGTAGGTCTCGTTGTACGAGCCGCCCCCGAAGGTGCTCACGTAGTAAGAGAAGAGCAGCGAGAAGAGCAGCCAGAACGCGAAGGCCAGGATCGCGCCCGGGCTGATCCAGGCGAACTTCTGCTTCGCGGCCGGCGCGAAGTAGTAGATGAGGGCGAAGGTGAACAGCACGATGCACGCCACTATCGGCCACTGTACGATGCTCCATACCGTCTGGAAGACGCTATCGAGGCCGATGGCCGCCGCCAAGCCGCCTCCCACGGAGCTCCCAAAGATGACGATACCGAACGCGGTAAGCATCAACACGATGACCGCGAGCGAGATAAAGATGGAGATGCCGTACATCTTCCACGCCGGGCGGTCCTCGTCCACCTCGTACATGACGTTCATCGCCTCCATGATCGAGCGAAACGCCCCGGAGACGCCCCACAGGGCGAGCGCGATGGAGATGATCGCCCCGAACGTGAAGGCGCTGTTCGCCTGCTGCTTCGTCAATGGGAGGATCTGACCTTCCAAGAACTGTACTGCGGTACCGGGCAGCGCGCCCTGGGCGCCCTGGATCATCCTGTTGATAAGGTCCGTGGCGTTGAAGAGCCCGAGCAGCGAGAGCAGCAGGGTGAAGAACGGAAAAATGGCGAAGAGCGCCTTGTAGGTGACGTTGCCGGCGAAGGCCGAGACATGGTCCTCGCCCACCTCCTTGAACGTCAGCTTGAAGAACTCCACGAGCCCCAGCCGCTCCGTTTTGGGGATCGCGACCTCGTTGCCTTTTGCTTCGGCTTTTCCGACGATCTTCTTACCAGGTATCTGCATGACTTTTTCCTCCCGCCGCGCGTCAATGCCCCCAGTTTACCCCGGGGCGCGGGGATAGTAAGCGGCGGTGGAAGAGCCCCCTTAAGCCTTGGCGTCGAGCGTCTCCAGCAGGGTCTTGCGGTTCTTGTTGCCCTTCTCGTAGTCGCGGACGGCCTCGATGTCGTCCTTGGACAGGCCCTTGACCTTCTTCTCTATCTCCTCGACGCCCAGGTCGTCGTAGTTTTTAAGGGGCACCTCGGCGTCCTTGCGCGCCTGCCTGGCCTTGTCTGTGTTGGAGACGTGCTGCTGGCCCTTCTTGGAGCCCTCGCGCTTCTTCTTCTCCGTCTCCTCTTTCTCCTCCTCGCTCATGTTCTCCCAGGCCTTCTTCGGCAGGTACCGTTTCGTCTCGCCGTCGCCCTTGCGGGCGTTGGCGTCGCCCTCTTTGGTCTGCCACTCCTCCCCGGTCCAGTTCTCCAGGTTTTTCTGGGACTGGTCTTTCTCGCCCTTATAGCCGCCGCCCTGCTTCTCGTACTCCCGGGTCAGGAGCTGCGACTTGCGGGCGCTCCACTGGCCCTCCTTGCCGCCCTTGCCTGAGGCTTTGATCTCTTCCTTTATCTTCTCCCTCAGCTCCGGATGGGTGTACTTCTCCTCGTAGTCCTGCTTCGCCACCGTCCGCCTCCTTTGCGTCCTCGCCTGCGACTCTCTAACCCTATGTTGCCCGTAAGACGGGCCCGGGCCTGTCTTACGGTTCACGTAAACGGAGATCTCGGCGGTCGGTGTTTCTGGTGCTACTTTCCCTCGGGCTGGGGCGCGCCGGCCCGGACGCATCCGGTGCAGTTGGCCTCTTTGGTGGTGGTCACCCAGTCCTCGTCGTCTATCGGCCTGCGGCAGTAGGTCTCTTTGAACCCGGGTTTGGCGACGTGTATCCTGCCGATCCCGTTAGCCTGGCGAATGTTCATGTTTCTCCTCTGTTTGCTGCCTACCCGTCAAGTCTAACCCGGCTGTCACCCCTCGTGAGGCCCGGGGCCCTCCCCGACCACGGCGGAGAGCGGGCGGCCGGTCACGGAGGTCGGGTGGACCGCCGCCGCAAAGCTAGATGTGCTTAACTACCGGATCTCGACAACCGCTCGCTGAGTTTATTGGGTGACCTGGGGCAACGGAGCGACAGGGGGAGAACCTTATGACCGGAACGAGACAGCAGGAGCCGGAGAGGGCGGAGCCAGGCGCCCGCATCAACCCGGTCGTCTTCTACGGATCCTCGGTGTGCATCATCGCGATCGCGGTGTGGGCGATGATCTCCCCGGAGGGCGCCGCCGCCACGATCGGGGTGCTGGTCGGCTGGATCTCGGAGTGGTTCGGCTGGTTCTATATCCTGATCGCGACGGCCTTTCTTGCGTTCGTCGTCTTCCTCGCGCTCTCCAGGTACGGCAAGGTGAAGCTGGGACCGGAGCACTCCGAGCCCGAGTTCAGCGTCTTCTCCTGGGCCGCGATGTTGTTCGCCGCCGGCATCGGCACGGACCTGATGTTCTTCGCGGTCGCCGAGCCCGTGACCCAGTACCTCGCCCCGCCGGTCGGCAGGGGCGAGACGGTGGAGGCCGCCAGGGAGGCGACCGTGTGGACCCTCTTTCACTACGGCATCACCGGCTGGGGGATGTACTCGCTGATGGGGATAGCCCTGGCGTACTTCGCGTTCAGGATGAACCTGCCCCTGAGCATCCGGTCGGCGCTGTATCCCATCTTCGGCAATCGCATCTACGGACCCTTGGGCCACGCGGTCGACCTCGCCGCGGTCCTCGGAACGATCTTCGGCATCGCCACCTCCCTCGGGATCGGGGTGGTCCAGCTCAACTTCGGGCTGAAGCTCCTCTTCGGCATCCCCGAGGGCCTGGCCGCGCAGATAGGCCTCGTCGTGGTCGCCGTCGCCGTGGCGACGATCTCGGCGGTCACGGGTGTGGACAAGGGCATCCGCCGGTTGTCCGAGCTTACGGTCCTCCTCGCGCTCGGGCTGGCCGGCTTTATCCTGGTCACCGGCGATACCTCCTTCCTGCTGAACGCGTTCGTGCTGAACGTCGGCGACTACGTGGGCAGCTTCCCGGGGCTCACCATGCAGACGTTCGCCTTCGAGCAGCCCACGGCATGGCTCAACGCCTGGACGCTGTTCTTCTGGGCGTGGTGGATAGCATGGGCCTCTTTTGTCGGGCTGTTCCTGGCCCGGATCTCGCGCGGGCGCACGATCCGGCAGTTCGTCGCGGGTACGCTAATCATCCCGTTCCTGTACGTGCTTATGTGGGTCTCGATCTTCGGTAACAGCGCCATCGGTCTCATCAGGGGCGGGAACGAGCGGTTCGGCGAGATCGCGATGAACCAGCCTCAGCAGGGCTTCTACACCCTGCTCCAGCAGTACCCGGCGTTCCCGGTGATCGCCTCCCTGGCCACCGTCATCGGGCTGCTCTTCTACATCACCTCGGCTGACTCGGGCGCCCTGGTGATGGGTAACCTCACCTCGTACCGCAAGACCCCGCGCGACGACGCCGCGAACCCGGTCCGCATCTTCTGGGCCGTCGCCACCGGCCTGCTCACCCTCGCGATGCTCATCGTCGGCGGGATAACGGCGCTCCAGAACGCCACCATCATCTTCGGCCTTCCCTTCGCGTTCGTGATGGTCTTGCTGGTGTTCGGCCTGTACAAGGCCCTGCGCGTGGAGGCCATCCGCGAGGACAGCCAGCGTTACAGCCTGCCGGCGCAGTTGTCTGGACGCCACAACCACCCGCACGGCGACCGGGCGGTCGCGCTCACCTGGCAACAGCGCCTGAGACGCAGCATGAGCTTCCCGGATCGCGACCGCGTCTTGGAGTTCCTCTCCGGGGTCGCGTATCCGGCCCTGGCCGAGGTGGCCGAAGAGCTGCGCGGGCACGGCATCGAGGCGGAGGTGCGCGAGGAGGATGACGGCTCCGGCCTCTCTTACGTGGATCTCGTGGCGGACCTGGGCGAAGAGGCGCCGTTCCGGTACCGGATCGTGCCGAGCGAGGCCCTGTTGCCGGTGTACGGGGACACCTCCCTACGCGAGGGAGACCGGTACTACCGGCTGGACGTCCACCTGCGGGAGGGCGGCCAGGGCTACGACGTGATGGGCTACACCCACAGCCAGCTTATCGACGACGTCCTCGACCAGTACGAGCAACACGCGGAGTTCATGCGCCTGAACGCGGAAGCGACCCGGTAGGCGGGACCCGGCGGAGGCGGACGGACCAACCCTCCGCCTCCGGTTGGAGCGATCGGATCAGGCCCGGGGCGCTTCCCCATCTCCCGCGTACGGCCCCGTGCTTCTGCCGACGACGGCGTAGAGCGGGTCGGAGAACATCCGGCGCGGGCTCCGGTCGAGGTTCTGGATATCATCCCAGTTTCCTGCCTCGCGAAGGTAGCGCTCTACGAGTTGCAGGTGACCACGGTCGTCCAGCTGGTGCCAGACGGCGACCGCCTTGGTGGGGAAGCAGCGGTTGGAGAAGGTGATCACCACAGGAGATCCAACCCTCAGCACCCGCCCGACCTCCCGCAACACCTCCACGGGCCGCGTCAGGTAGTCGATGGAGACGCAGATGCCGCACCCGTCGAATTCCGCGTCGCCGAACGGGAGGGCGGGGTTGTCGTTGAGGTTCTGGACCACGTAGGAGTCGAGCCTCTCGTTGCGGCGCAGCTCCGTTTCGTTCATGCCGAGCCCGACCGCGCGCCGGTACTCGACCTCGGGCGGCAGGTGGCTCACCCAACTGCTCATGAGGTCAAGTACCCCCCCGCCGCGCGGGAAGAACTCCCTGTAGAGCTGCGTGACGGCGGCTATGGCCCGGTCGTCTATGTGTGTGACGAGCCGGGGCGTCCTGTAGAACTCTTCGTCCGGCGTCTCGTCCGTGCGTCCGAAAGCGCCTTCGGGTAACGATGGCAACCGCGTCCTCCTCTGACGAACGTTTTCTGCCTTGAAGTTACCCCACGAGACGCCCCCTCCTTGTGATGGGGCCTACCGGGCGCCCCTTCCGCTGGTGTACAGTGCGGCGATGGAGTGGCAGAACAGCGGCAGGCACTTCACGGTGGCGGTGTTCGTGGTCGGGGACGGAAAGGTCCTGCTGCACCACCACCGCAAGCTCGGGATGTGGCTGCCGCCCGGGGGGCACATCGAGCGGGGCGAGCTGCCGGACGAGGCCGCCGTGCGCGAGGTGCTGGAAGAGACGGGCCTCGACGTGGAGCTTGTGGGGGAGAGGCGCGAGGACGTTGGGGACCCGGTCCAGTTGCACCGCCCGGCCGGGGTGCAGTTGGAGAACATCGGCCCCGGGCACCAGCATATAGACCTGATCTACTTCGCCCACCCAAAGGGCCCCACGGACATCCGCGACGAGTTCTCCGCGGAGAAGGTCGGCTGGTACGCCCCGGAAGACTGGGAAGGGATGTCCGTCAACGCCGAGGTCCGCGGCTGGTGCGAGCGGGCGCTGGCGTCCCTGCCCGGCGCCTAGGGGTCCGAGCAGTCGCGCTTGTAGCCGCAGTTGGGGCACACGAGCTTGCAGTGCAGCCCGTACATCTCCGTTCCGCACGCCTCGCACCGCTCCACGACAACCTCGCGTCTTTCGGAGGGTTTTTCCCGCCCCCCGACCGCCACCCCGGCCGGTATGCGAGCTTGCGGTGGTCCGGAAGTCGGGGATTTCACGAGGGGCTCCCGCCGGACCTGTCGGGGACCCGCAGGAGCCTGCCCAGGTGGGATGCGCTGAGGGTCTTGAGCGCGCTGTAGGAGAGGACCTTCTGGGCCTGGACCAACGAGCCGGCGAGGGCGCCCGTCAAGACCTGCAGGGTCGAGAGGTTCTGCTGCAACCCGGCGATGCTTATCGGGAGTTGGGCTGAGCGTTCCTGAAGCGCGGTGAGCCCCCTCTCAAGCTCGCCGGTGCGCCGGGAGAGGCTCTCCACCTCAGAGGCGAGGCGGTCTTGCAGCCCGATCCTGGCCCGCCGATACCGCAGGTAAGCGCCGAGCGCCACCACCGCGGCCACCAGGGCCAGCACGGCCCCGATCCCGATAAAAACGAAGAGCAACAGGTACGCCACGGCCGCACCGTACCACGCCCCAACGGCACTTTACAAACCACCCGGCGGTGGTAAACTCGTTCCCACGACGCGGGGTGGAGCAGTCTGGTAGCTCGTCGGGCTCATAACCCGAAGGTCGTAGGTTCAAATCCTACCCCCGCTACTTCCTAGTCGCCCGGCATTCGCCGGGCTTTCTTTTTGGGATTTTTGCAGAGGAACCGGGGCTTATGCGGGTCGTGATCCCGCCTCGCAATCGGGCTTGGCGGGCCCAAGAGGGTGCACGCGTCGGGCGGCGGGGGGACTTAGATCGAGCGGTTCTTCCGGGTACGCGTTGGGAGAGGGTATCTACGACGACGTCCCGCCCGAAAATACCTATCGCCACCACTGGGAGACGACAAAGAAAGCCACCAGGATCGCCGCCACGAGCAGAAGCCACAGCAGCACCACGAGCACCACGAAAGGCACGGCGTCTTAGCCGCCCCCGCCGAAGAGACCGCCCCCGACGTGGCGGCCACCCTGGGCGTCGTGGTCGATAGGCTCGTGCTCCGGACGTCGCGTGCGGACCCGCATCAACGCGGGGCTTCGATAAAGTCCAGGAGAAGCCCGCGGAACTCTTCCGGCTTCTCGACGTGCGGGGTGTGGCCGCAGCCCTCCAGGACCTCTTCGCGGTAGGAACCGCCGGCCGCGGCGTACTCGTCCAGGACGGCCCGCGTCTGCGAGATCATGGGCTGGGAGGGGAAGGCCTCTTCGCCCGGCCAGCCGGGGACGAAGCCCATCCCGCCCAGCGTGCCGAAGTCCAGGAGGGAGGCGTCGGAGACTATCTTGTCCGCGGAGCCCCGAACCCATAGCACGGGTGGTCGTGGCTCTACGCGGGCGAAGCCGGAGACGTCGCAGTATTTGGGGGAGATGGCGTTGTTCATGCCCCTCTCGCCGGGTGCCACGCCGGGCCAGTTCTCCGAGAAGGTCGTGTCGCCTGGGTAGTTGTCGTCGCCGGCCTGCGTAGAGAGCATGGAGGAGAGGAAGACCTCTTCCCGTTCCGGCGTGGCCTTGAAGGGCGGGGCGAAGTAGAAGTTGTTCATGACGTTTCTTGGGGAGTTGGGGTCGTCCGCGGTCCGGTCTTTGGCCGCGAGCCGACCGACGAACTCCGGGTTGGCGGTGCCGCCGCCCGAGCCGGCGAAGTCGGGCCAGCAAGGCGTCCCGGCCTCGTCCCTGGTGCCACCGAAACCGTAGGGGCTCATGGGGTTGATGAGGACGAGCGAGGCCACCGCCTCCGGGTGGTCGATCGCGTACCGCATCGCCACCGTGCCGCCCGCCGACCACCCGACGAGGTGGACGGGGCGCCCGGCGAGGCCGAGCGCCCCCACGAGCGCGTACAGGTCATCCGAGAAGTCCGCCACCCCCCGGGTGGCGTCGATCGGCTTCCTCTCGGAGGCGCCGAACCCGCGCAGGTCCGGCGCGAGCCCCCGGTGCCCGGGCAGCGCCGCCAGCGTCTGCTCGAAGAACCGTCCGGCCGAGGTGTTGCCGTGGACGAAGAGCACGGGCACACCGTCCTCCGGCCCGGCGTGCAGGAGATGGGTCCCCAGCCTCGGGGTCTCTACGGTCGTCGAAGAGATCCCTCGGAGCAGATCTTCCCCGTCCATGCGTTCCCCTTCCCGTACCATGACCTCATTATCGCCCAATCTACCGGCCCTGCTCGCCCGGCGCCACGGGTGGCCCGGTTTCGTGACGCTCCCAGAGTGGGTAGTGGCTGTCCCCGGGCTCGTTTCGGTAGTTTAAGAAGGGACGGTGCGGGGTAGGCAGTGCTGGTAATCGTGTGCAAGGTTTTTGTACTAGCGTGGGAAAGGACGGAGCATGACCGAGACGAGCGGACAGGGTTCGAGCCCTTTGCAGACCGACAAGGGCGTCACCAACATTAGCGACGCGGTGGTATCCCAGATCGCGGGCATCGCGGCGCAGGAGATCGAGAAGGTCCAGATGGGCGGCGGCGCCAGCGCGGCCGTCGGCGGCTTCCTGTCGAGCGTGACCGGCAGCGCCCCGGGCGGCAGCGCCTCCAAGGGCGTCTCCGTCGAGGTCGGCCAGGAAGAGGCCGCGATAGACCTGACGATGGCCATCGAGTACGGGCAGTCGATCCCGCAGCTGACCGAGGCCGCCCGCCGCAACGTCATAAACAAGGTGGAGAGCCTCGTAGGCCTGCGCGTGACCGAGGTGAACATCGTCGTCAACGACGTGCAGATGCCGGAGGAGCGGCCGAGGCTCGGAGAGCAGGAGCAGACCGAGAACATGGCCCGCCGCCAGGAGCAGCAGGCCTAGCCGCAAGCAGCCGCAGGCGCACATCCGCCAGACATCGGACCGGGGCCCCGCGCCCCGGTCTTTTTCGTTCCCGGAGGGATTCCCCCGCCCGGCTCGACTAAACTGCCACCATGTCACCTGACGATTTCGTGGAAGGCGTGCGGCGCACGGCGGGGCGTCACGGCATGGACCTGGAACGGCCGCTCGTTCTCGTCTCCGGGGGCCCCGACTCCGTCGCGCTCCTGCGGGCCGTCGTTGCGCTCGGTGGGGAGCCGGCGGTGCTGCACGTGGACCACGGGTTGCGCGGGGAGGAATCCACGGGTGACGCGGACTTCGTACGCCGGTTGTGCGGGGACCTGGACGCCCGCTGCGAGGTCGCCGGCCTCGACCTCCAGGACGCGTCCAACCTGCAAGAGCGGGCGCGGGAGGGGAGGTACCGGCTGGCGCGGGAGGTCGCGGGCCGGTTCGGGCTGCCGGTCGTGGCGACCGGGCACACGGCCGACGACGTGGCGGAGACCGTGATCCTGAACCTCTCCCGCGGGGCCGGGATGCGCGGCCTCGCCGGCATCCCCCCGGCGCGCGACGGCATCGTGCGCCCCCTCATCGAGCGCACGCGCCCGGAGGTCGTCCGCTACCTCGCGGGCCTGGGGCAGGCCTACCGCACCGACCACACGAACCTCACTGGCAAGTACGCCCGCAACCGCGTCCGGCTCGAGGTGCTGCCGGTCATGGAGGAGATCCACCCCGGCGCGACCAGGAACCTGGCGCGCGCGGCCCGGACGGTTCGGGAAGACCTCGCGACCCTGGAGGAGTTGGCCGCCGCCGCGCTCGAAGAGAGGGAGACGGAGGTCGCCCTGCCTTATGACGCGCTCGGGGCGCTCCCGCCGGCCCTCAGGCGTCACGCCGTGCGCGCGGCGTACTCGAGGGTGCTGCCGGACGCGCCGCCGCCCGGGTCTCGCCACGTTGAGGCGGTGCTCGCGCTTTGGGAGGCCGGCCCCGGCACGCGCTCGCTCGACCTGCCTGGCGGGGTGGTCGCCGTCGGGCGCGGGGGTGGTGAGGTCGCCCTGTACGTTCCCGCCGACGTCCCCTTCGGGGAGCGGGCGCTTGGGGAGGGGGAGACCTCGTTCGGGGGGTGGAGGATCCAACTCGAAGAGGTCGACCGGCTGGACGCGCGAGACGCCGCGCGGCCCGGGGTGGCGTACCTGGATGCCTCCGGGGGCCCTTACCGCGTGCGGATGGTGCGGGAGGGGGATATGATCCGACCGTTGGGCCTCGGCGGGACGAAGAAGGTGCTGCGGGCGATGATGGACAGGAAGGTGCCGCGGGACGTGAGGCGCAGGACCCCTGTGGTTGTGGGCCGGCGGGGCGAGGTCGCCTGGGTCCCCTTCGGCGAGCTCGGCGAGCCTTTCAGGGTAAAGACACAGACCGGACGGATACTAAAGGTGGAGGTGGCGAAGAGCCCGTGGACATGTCCAGCATGATGCCAGACGTGAAGGAAGTCTTGATCCCCTCGTCCGAGGTCCAGGAGAAGGTGCGCGAGATGGGCGCCCGCATCACCGAAGATTACCAGGGCGAGAGGCCCCTGCTGGTGGGCGTCCTCCGCGGCGCCGTCGTCGTCATGAGCGACCTCATGCGCAACATCAACCTGCCGTGCGAGCTGGACTTCATGGACATAAGCTCCTACGGGACCGGGACCTCTTCGAGCGGCGTCGTCCGCATCCTCAAGGACCTCGAAGAGGACATCACGGGCCGCCACGTCCTGGTCGTCGAGGACATCGTCGACACCGGCCTCACCCTCTCCTACCTCATGCGCTCCCTGCGCGCCAGGAAACCGGCCTCCCTGGAGGTCTGCGCCCTCCTCACCAAGCCCTCCCGCCGCAAGGTCGACCTCGACGTCAAGTACCTGGGCTTCGAGGTCCCCGACGAGTTCGTCGTCGGCTACGGGCTGGACTTCGCCGGCGCCTACCGCAACCTCCCCGACATCTGCGTGTTGAAAGAGGAAATCTTCGCCTCTTAGAGGGTTTGAGGTTCTAGGGTTTGAGGTTTTAGGGGTGCGGTGCGGGGCCCGGCGTCTGAAGTCGCCGCCCAGAGGAGCTTCGAGGACGCGGAGGACCACCCACCACCCCTTATGCCTAGAATCTCAAAACCTGAAACCCTAAGCCTCTGTGAACGTAGAGGGTCTTCACAAGCCGGCAGGTAGTATAATCCGCGTGTCCTAGACGCATTCAGGGAAGGTAAACAGGTTTTGGGCAGAATCCTTAGAGGCGGCGGGCTTCTTTATTTCATCATCCTCATAGTCCTCGCCGTCGTCCTCGTGAACATGTTGAGCCGGGGCAACCCGGACGTGCGGGAGCTGGACTCACAGCAGTGGCAGCAGGCCGTGCAAGACGAGCGCCTCGTCCAGGTCGATGACCAGACCAGCGAGGACCGGCTGACGGTCTTCGACGAAGACCAGACGGTCAGGGGCCTCGTCGAACCGGCCGGCGGCGGCAAGCCCGTCAACTTCGAGCACTCCTACACGCAGCTCACCGACGTGGCGAGCCAGCTCGATGAGGAGAACATCGCCTATAACGTCGATCCGCAGAACACGGGCTTCTGGCTGACGCTGCTCGGCACGCTCGCGCCGATCCTGCTCATAGTGCTGTTCTTCGTCCTGTTCATGAGCTCCATGCAGGGAGGCGGCAACCGGGTGATGAGCTTCGGCAAGAGCCGGGCCCGCAAGATGACCAAGGACTCGCCGAAGGTCACGTTCTCCGACGTGGCGGGTGCCGAGGAAGCGGTGCAGGAGCTCACCGAGATCAAGGAGTTCCTGGAGAGCCCCCAGAAGTTCCAGAAGCTCGGAGCCAGGATACCCAAGGGCGCCCTGTTGGTCGGCCCTCCGGGTACGGGCAAGACGCTGCTCGCGCGGGCCGTGGCCGGTGAGGCAGGCGTCCCGTTCTTCAGCATTTCGGGCTCGGACTTCGTCGAGATGTTCGTCGGCGTGGGTGCCTCTAGGGTGAGGGACCTCTTCGAGCAGGCCAAGCAGAACTCGCCCTGCATCATCTTTATGGACGAGATCGACGCGGTCGGCCGCCAGAGGGGCGCCGGCCTCGGCGGCGGGCACGACGAGCGCGAGCAGACCCTCAACCAGTTGCTCGTCGAGATGGACGGGTTCGACTCCAAGAGCGGCATCATCATGCTCGCGGCGACCAACCGGGCGGACATCCTCGACCCGGCGCTCTTGAGGCCGGGGCGTTTCGACCGGCAGATCGTGGTGGACAGGCCCGACCTTCCGGGGCGGGAGAAGATACTCAGCGTCCACACCCGCGGCAAGCCGCTCGGCCCCGACGTCGAGGTCGGCCTGCTAGCCCGCGGGACGCCCGGCTTCACGGGTGCCGACCTCGCCAACCTCGTCAACGAGGCTGCGTTGCTCGCGGCGAGGCACGACAAGGACCAGATCGAGATGGCCGAGATGGAGGAGGCCATAGACAGGGTCATCGCGGGCCCGGAGCGCAAGACCAGGCTCATAAGCGACAAGGAGAAGGAGATCACGGCCTACCACGAGGCCGGGCACGCCGTCGTCGGCGCGCTCCTGCCCAAGGCCGACCCGGTGCACAAGATCTCCATAATCCCGCGCGGCCAGGCTCTGGGCGTCACCATGAGCCTGCCGACGGAGGACCGCTTCATGATGAGCCGCGGCGAGCTCATGGCCCAGCTCGCGATGATGCTCGGCGGTCGGGCGGCCGAGAGGGTTACTTTTGACGAGATCACGACCGGCGCCTCCAACGACCTCGAGCGCGTAACGCAGACCGCCCGCCAGATGGTCACGAGGTTCGGCATGAGCGAGAAGCTCGGGCCCATGGCCTTAGGGCACCAGCAGGGCCAGGTCTTTATGGGCAGGGACTTCAACAACCAGCCGGACTACTCGGACGAGATCGCCTTCCAGATAGACAAGGAGATCCGTCGCATAGTGGACGAGTCCTACGACACGGCCGAAGACCTCCTGGTGCGCAACCGCGAGCTGGTCAACAAGCTCTCGGCCGACCTGATCGAGTACGAGACCGTGGACGCCAAGCACCTGAAGCGCCTCGTCGAGGAGTACGCCGTGGAAAACGTCTCCCCGAACGGCGCCATCCCGGATGCCGACGGCCACCAACGGAACCGCTTCCTGGACTAGCGTGAACCGCGAACCCGCGGTGCGCGAAGGGGCGAGGGCCGGGAACCCGCTACGGGTTTCCGGCCCCGTCCTTTTCGGCATCCTCAACGTAACCCCCGACTCCTTCTCCGACGGCGGCGACTTCCTGGCTCCCGAAGCCGCCGCCCGCCACGCGGAGGCTCTTCTCGACGAGGGCGCAAACGTTGTAGACGTCGGCGGCGAGTCCACCCGCCCCGGCTCCGACCCGGTCCCCGAAGACGAGGAAATCGGCCGCGTCGTGCCGGTCGTACGGAAGATCCTGGAAGCCCGCCCCGGTGCGGTCGTCTCCGTGGACACCTACCGGGCGGGCACGGCGGAAGCCGCCCTGGAAGCCGGGGCGCGCATCGTCAACGACGTGACCGCCCTGCGGGGCGACCCGCGCATGGCCGCGCTCGCGGCCGACGCCGGCTGCCCCGTCGTCCTGATGCACATGCTCGGCGAACCGAAGACCATGCAAAAGGAGCCCCGCTATGATGATGTGGTGCGCGAAGTGCGGGACTTTCTCGCGTGGCGGGCCGAGTACGCCATCGCGGCAGGCGTGAAGCCGGAGAACGTTATCCTGGACCCCGGCGTCGGGTTCGGTAAGACCCTGGAGCACAACCTGGCACTCCTGCTTCACCTGGACGCCATCGTGGACCTCGGCTTTCCGGTTCTCCTCGGGGCTTCACGCAAGAGGTTCCTTGGGAGTGTCACGGGGGCCGACGAGGCGAAGGACCGGGTCTTCGGCACGGTGGCTACCACGGTGCTCGGCTACGAGCGGGGCGCGAACCTTTTCCGGGTCCACGACGTCCGGGCCAACCGGGAGGCGCTCGCCGTCGCCGAGGCCGTTCGAGGGGCCTGAGCCCCGCGATGGAGGTCGCCATCTTCCCACCCGGATGGGCTGGTCTGGATGACCTCGCGGCCCCGACGTTCACCCTCTCCTACGTCTCTCGCTGGTGACCCGCGCATTCTTGAGCCTGGGCAGCAACCTGGGTGACCGCCTGGGGTATCTGCGGGCCGCCGTCGACGCGCTCGGCCGGGGGCCTTCGATGGGGCTTCTGGGCGTGTCGAGGGTTTACGAGACGGCGCCGGTCGAGGTCGAGGGGGACCAGCCGGACTATTTGAACTGCGTGGTCGAGGTTTCGTGCGGCCTGCCCGCGATCGAGCTTCTGCGCTACTGCCAGGGTGTGGAGGCGGCGCTGGGGCGGGAACGGAAGGGCGAGAAGGCCCCGCGGACGGTGGACATAGACGTGCTGCTCTTCGGGGACGAAACGATAGAGAGGCCGGACTTCGGGGTTCCGCACCGGGGGATCGGGCGCGCCTTCAACCTGCGGGGGCTCGCGGACCTGGATACGGCCCTGTATATTCCGGGCCGCGGCGCGGTGGACGGCCTGCTGGCGTCGGCGGACGGGGCGGGTATCCGGGAGTTCGGGGAGGGCATGTAGGGTGTTGATGGCGGTTGATATCGGGAACACGCAAACGGTGCTCGGGCTCTCGGAGGGGGAGGAGACCCTGGGGCAGTGGCGGCTTGCCACGGAGGCGCACCGGACCTCCGACGAGCTGGCGGTGGTCTTCGCGGGCTTGCTCGCGATGCGGGGGCTCCAGCTCCGGCAGGTCGACGCCATGATCGTCTCCAGCGTCGTGCCGGCCCTGACCCGCTCGTACACGGACCTCGCCTCGGGGGTCTTCGGCGTCCCGTTCTACGGCGTCACGGCGGGGATGAAGACCGGCCTTACGAACCGCTACGACGACCCCGGGGCGGTCGGGGCCGACAGGATAGTGAACGCCGTGGCGACGGGCAAACACTACGGCTTCCCCGCCGTTATCGTGGACATCGGAACCGCGACCACCGTCGAGGCGGTGGACGCGGAGAGCAACTACCTCGGTGGCGCCATCCTGACCGGCCTCAACGTCGCCCTCGAAGCCCTCGTCGCCAGGACCGCCAAGCTCCCTAGCGTGGACCTCGAAGAGGCCCCGCGGAAGGTTATAGCGACCAACACCCCCGATTCTTTGAGGAGCGGCTTCATCTACGGCTACGCCGGCGCCCTGGACGCCCTGATCCGTCGCTGCCGCGAAGAGATGAACGCCGAGAACACGCGCGTGATAGCCACCGGAGGCCCCGCGGGCGCCGTGGTGCCGTACTGCGAAGAAATCCAGGAATTCGACCCGGACCTGACGCTGAAAGGACTCCGGATTCTGTACGAGATGAATAGATAGCCTGCAGGTCTCAGGAAGAGCCGGTTGGCGGCCGTCTTTTCAGCAGGCCTCGCAGGTGGGTTAGGAAGCGTGACAGGCCGAAGATTTCCAGCGCGGCGGATAGGGCTAGAAGGGAGACAAGGACAATGAGTGCCGCCACGTTCAACGGTTCCACCGTTTGCCCTCCTTTGCGTAGGTGAGGCCATTGTATCCGACGTGCCGAATGCGGAGACGCGCGACGGGAAATCGTGAGGTACGCGAGCGCGAACACCTGAAAGCTGGTGCCTGAAACCTGTAGCCTATCGCGTTGACACTCCTGTAGGCCGCCCGTATAATCTCGCGGCTCATGGCTGACAGGAACCAGGAACTCGTTACCCCGGAAGGATTGGAGAAGCTCCAACAGGAGCTAGACCACCTGACGGGCGTGCGGCGCAAGGAGATCGCGGACCGCATCAGGCAGGCTCGGGAGTTCGGGGACATCTCCGAGAACTCCGAGTACGACGACGCGAAGGCCGAGCAGGGGCTTCTGGAGCGCAGGATCAGCGAGATCCAGCGCCGCGTCCGCAACGCGAAGGTCGTGGATCCCTCCCAGGTCGGCACCGACTCGGTGGACCTCGGCACGCGCGTCACGCTGCGGGTCGTGGACGGCGGCCAGGAGCGCACCTTCCAGATCGTGGGCGCCAACGAGTCGGACCCGGGGAGCGGCAAGCTCTCCCACGCCTCGCCCGTCGGCCGCGCCGTGCTGAAGCGCAAGGTCGGCGAGAAGGTCACGGTCTCCACCCCGCGCGGCGCCACGGAGTACGAGATCGTCAACGTCGAGGTGGCGAGCTAACCCCACCGGCTCCGGTACCCTCGAATCTATTCGTAAACTACCCTGAGTGGAGCGACGCATGGGCGAGACCGGCATCCCCGTACCCCTTTGGGCGGAGAGGGTGGCCGACGGGTTGGGCAGGGGCCCGCACGTGGTGGTCACCGGCATCAGCCCCTCGGGCAACATCCATAACCTGCGCGAGGTGCTCGTCGCCGAGGCGGTCGCCAACGCCCTCAGGGCCCGCGGCGAAGAGGTCCGCTTCGTCTTCCACGCGGACACCATAGACCCCTTGCGCAAGGTCGCCCCCGGCGTCCCGGCGAGCTTCGAGGAGTTTTTCGGCCACAGCCTCTCCCGCGTCCCCGACCCCAAAGGCTGCCACGCCTCCTACGCCGAGCACTTCCTCGTCCCGTTCGAGGAGGCGCTGCGGGAGATGGAGATGGAGATCGAGGTCCTCCGCTCGCACGAGCTCTACGAGTCCGGCGTCTATACCGAGGTCACGCGCGAGGCCGTCGAGCACACAGACGAGCTGCGCGCCATCCTGCAGGAGGCGAGCGGTCGGCGGATGCCCGAGCACTGGTCGCCGTACCTGCCGCGCAGGACGGGCGGGCGACTGACCGGCGCCCGCGTCCTCGAACACGTGCCCGCGGAGCACAGCGTCGTCTTCGTGGACGAGGACGGCTTCGAGGAGGCGGCGAATTACTCGAACGGGGAGGGCAAGCTCGGCTGGCGGGTGGAGCTCGCCGCGCGGTGGAAGGCCTTGGGCGTCACGTTCGAGCCGTTCGGCAAGGACCACACCAGCCGCGGCGGCTCGACCGACACGGCCGACAGGATGTCCCGCGAGGTGTTCCATTACCCGATCCCGGGCCGCTACGAGTATGAGTGGATCTCCATAAAGGGCCAGGGCGCGATGAGCTCCTCCAAGGGCATAGTCTTGCTTCCCGAGGACCTGCTCAGGATCATGCCCCCCGACGCCCTGCGCCGGATGATGCTCGGCCGCGACCCCGCCCGCGCCCTGGAACTGGACCTGTGGGAGGGCTTTCCCCGCTTTATGGACGAGTTCAACGCGGAGACCGGGGGGAGCGAGGTGCCCTTCAACCACCTCGCGCTCGTCGCCCAGACGGTGGGGGAGGACGTCGAGGCGGCGGCCTCGATGCTCCGGCGCGGGGGCTACGAGGCCGCGGCCGGTGACCCCGAGAAGCTCGCCCGGGACCTCCGCTACGCCCGCAACTGGGCGAGGGATTGGGCGCCGGAATCCATGCGGATCGGGCTTTTGGAGCCGGGGGCGTCGCGGGCGGCCGCGGCCGGGCTCGACGCGGAGCAACGCGAGTACCTGGCCGCCGTGACGGAGAAGATCGGGCCAGAGATGGACGGGGACGAGGTGCAGGACCTGCTCTACTCGACGGCCGTCGGGCGGGGGCTCAAGCCGAAGAAGGCCTTCGCCGCCGTCTACGGGGTCCTGCTCGGGAAGACGAGCGGGCCGAAGGCGGGGCCGTTTATCGCGGGGCTGCCGCCGGAGGAAGTGCGCGAAAGGTTCTCCGTGTGAGACGGGACACCGAAGGGCGAGGGGCGCGGAAGTAAGCTGGGGGCAGTGCGATGGAAGGACGGGCGGGTCTTGCGCGGCACAAGGGATAGCGCTCAGAGCGTAAAGTGCGATTCGCGTCCGAACTACCGCGTTATCGCCTGTATACTTTGGTGGCGGAGGCCGGCAAGAGGAGAAAGTCATTTCGAAAGGCAAATTTTTAGATATGTGTAATCCAGAGGTATCATACGGTCGTATACAAAAGCAAACCGTCCCTATACCCGATGCCGTGAAGATCCCTCGGAGCGGAGGAGGATCCCGCTGATGTTCGAACGATTCACGGAGCGGGCCCGCAAGGTCGTGGTGCTCGCGCAGGACGAAGCCCGTCATTTCAACCACAATTACATAGGCACCGAGCACCTGCTCCTCGGCCTCCTTCGCGAGGACGAGGGCGTGGCCGCCCAGGCGCTCTCCTCCCTGAACGTGACCCTCGATGAGGTGCGCGAGCAGGTCGAGAGCATCGTCGGCTACGGCGAAGAGGGAACCGGGGCCCAGGCGCCGTTCACCCCGCGCTCGAAGAAGGTGCTGGAGCTCGCGCTCAGGGAAGCCTTGCAGCTCGGGCACAACTACATAGGCACCGAGCACATCCTGCTCGGCCTCGTGCGCGAGTCCGAGGGTGTGGCGGCCCGCGTGCTCTCCAACCTCGACGTCGACCCGGACAAGGTCAGGCGCGAGGTCGTCAGGCGTCTCGGCGGCGGTCGCGGCAGGAGCCGGGGCGGCGCCGGTGGCGAGGCGGCCGGTGGTCGAGGCGGGGCCGAGGCCAAGCGGCCCAAGACCCGCCAGCTCGACCAGTACGGGCGGAACCTCACGGCGTACGCCGAGGAGGAGAAGCTCGACCCGGTTATCGGGCGGAGCGACGAGATCGCGCGCATCATGCAGATCCTCGTGCGCCGCACCAAGAACAACCCGGTCATCATCGGCGAGCCTGGGGTCGGCAAGACCGCCATCGTCGAGGGGCTGGCCGAGGAGATCGCCGAGGACCGCGTCCCCGAGATGCTCGCCAACAAAGAGGTCTACACGCTCGACCTCGGGGCGCTCGTCGCGGGCTCCAAGTACCGCGGTGAGTTCGAGGAGCGGCTCAAGAAGATCATGAAGGAGATCACCGACCACGGCGACATCATCCTGTTTATCGACGAGATCCACAACCTCGTCGGCGCGGGTGCGGCCGAGGGCGCCATCGACGCGGCTTCCATCCTGAAGCCGGCGCTGGCGCGGGGCGAGATCCAGGTCATCGGCGCCACGACCATCGACGAGTACCGCAAGTACGTCGAGAAGGACAAGGCGCTCGAGCGGCGCTTCCAGACCATCCAGGTCGGCGAGCCCTCCGTCGAGGAGACGGAGCTCATCCTCAAGGGCCTGCGCGAGAAGTACGAGGAGCACCACAACATAGACATCACAGACGAGGCATTGAAGGCCGCCTCGCAGCTCGGTGATCGGTACATCGCCGACAGGTTCCTGCCCGACAAGGCCATCGACCTCGTGGACGAGGCGGCTTCCAAGATGAGGATCAAGACCATGTCCTCGCCGCCTTACTACCGCGAGATCGACGAGGAGCTCACCCAGGTCCGCACGGAGAAGGAAGCGGCCATCGACGGCCAGGAGTTCGAGAAGGCCGCCCGCTTCCGCGATTCGGAGCGCAAGCTCGTCGCCCAGCGGCGCGAGCTCGAGAAGGCCTGGCGCGAGGGCAGGGTCGAGGAGCAGCGGGTCTCCATCGGCGAGAACGAGATCGCCGAGATCGTCTCGATGTGGACGGGCATCCCGGTCAAGAAGATGACCGAGGAGGAGTCCGAGAGGCTGCTCCAGATGGAGGACTCCCTTCACGGCCGCGTGGTCGGGCAGAACGAG
>CADCVH010000012.1 GCA_902806085.1 uncultured Rubrobacteraceae bacterium
GGCGCGTCGGAAGAAAGGATGGCCGCGCATGACCAGCACGGAGCACGCACCGCCCGCCGTCGAGCAATCGGTGCTCGACGACCTGCGCGCGCGACTCCACGCCTACCGACGGGTCGACCTCCCCCCCGGCTTCGGGTGGGCGCGCGGCGTCGACGGCGACTACCTCGCGGACCTTGTCGCCCACTGGGCCGACTCCTACGACTGGCGGGAGCACGAGGCCCGCATCCGCGGCCTGCCGTGGGCCCTGACCGGCGAGGACGGCGCACCGATCCGGGTGGTCCACCGGCGGGCGGCGCGAGACGAGGCCGTCGCGGTGCTGCTCCTCCACGGTTGGCCCGACTCGGTCCTGCGCTTCGAGAAGGTGCTGCCCATGCTGTCGGACCTCCACCTCGTCGTCCCGGCCCTGCCCGGCTTCCCGTTCGCGGCGCCGGTCGCCGGCGGCGGTATGTCGGCCCCGGAGATGGCCGGGGCGGTCGCGGACGCGATGGCCGAGCTCGGCCACGAGCGCTACGTCGTCTCCGCCGGCGACGTGGGCTGCGACGTCGCCGATGCGCTGGCCGCCGCCCACCCCGACCGGGTCGCCGCCCTGCACCTGACGGACGTGTCCCAGTACCGCTTCCTGGTGGACCCCCCGCGGGACCTCTCCGACGCGGAGCGCGCCTACGTGGAGCGCGGCCACCGCTGGCAGGCGGCCGAAGGCGGCTACATGCACGAGCAGTCGACCAAGCCGCACACGCTGGCGGTCGCGCTCGGCGACTCGCCCGCGGGACTGGCCGCCTGGATCGTGGAGAAGCTGCGCTCGTGGACGGACTGCGGCGGCGACGTGGAGGCCGTGTTCGACCGCGACGAGCTGCTCACGTGGATCACCGCCTACTGGGTCGGCGGCGCGATCGGCACCTCCTTCGCACCCTACGCCGCGGGCGGCTCCAAGCCGGCCGGGCGGATCGACACCCCGGCGGCCTTTTCCATCTTCCCGAAGGACCTCGTCAACGCGCCCAGGGAGTTCGCGGCGCGCTTCTTCGACGTCCGGTCCTGGACCGAGGAGGGCGCCGGCGGCCACTTCGCGGCGTGGGAGTGCCCGTCGGAGTTCGTGGCCGGCGTCCGGACGGCGGTGGGCCTCGCGAACGCCTAGGAGCGCCGGCCACGTGTACGTCTACCTGGACACGGGGATAGACGAGGGGTAGAAGACGGATGAACTTCTGAGAACCCCCTCAGCACGAAGTTCGGAGAACTAGCCTTTCACGCACTCCCGTGAATAGGGTCCGCGCTTCTCGCGGCGTTGGCCTCGCTCTCTCCCAAGGCCCGCGCCGCACCCCGGACGGACTTGCCCCGCGTGGGGTGGGTGGGGCGCCGCGTCCGGCCGAGCGTTAGACCAACCAGCGGCCGTCGCGCATCAGCTCGCGGTCGGGCATCTCGTTCACCTCGCGCCAGGCCTGGATGCGGCGCAGGTAGACGCGGAACCAGCGGTACGGCATGTCCTCCTCGCGCGGGTCGAAGCCAGTGCGCGCGGCGAACCGGTCGGCGCGCTCTTGCGGTAGCGCGTCGATCTCGAGGACCTCGACCTCGCCGTCGATCACGGTCACGTCGCGGGTGTGGCCCAGCCCCAGCCGGACGGCCCGGGTGGCGGCGAGGTTCCTGCCGGTCGGGCTGTCCGTCGGGGTGGCCATCAGCAGCGCCCCGCCGTCCCGGTCGAAGGACAGCGGAACCAGGTACGGAGCCCCGTCCGCCGAGGCGCTTGCCACCCAGAGATCGACGTCGTTGTTGAGCCGATGCTCGGTGTCGCGACGGCGCTCGGCGCGGGGTCTGGGCTCGGGGGCGGGGCTCAGCCCGCCGCCCTCCTGACGAGTTCGCCGATCCTCGCCTCCTCGGCGGCGCCCAGCTCCTTGAGCGCAAAGGAGGTCGGCCACATGGCGCCCTCGTCGAGGTTCGCCCTGTCGCCGAAGTTGAACGTCGCGTACCTCGTGCCGAACTTTCCGGCGCCCTGGAAGTGGCAGACGACCTTGCCGTCCTTGTCAGCGTAGGCTGGCATCCCGTACCAGGTCTTCGGCCAGAGGGTTGGGGCGCTGGCCTTGACGACCTCGTGGAGCCGCCCGGCCATGGCGCGGTCCGGCTCGGACATCTCGGCGATCTTCGCGAGCACGGCGCGTTCCCCTTCCTCCCTGTTCTTCTGCGCGCGCGCTTCGGCCTTCTGCTCCTTGGCGCGCTCCCTCATGGCGGCCCGCTCCTCGGCCGTGAACCCCTTATCGGACCTCTTTGCGCCCATCGTCGCCCCCTTGTGGTCTCTCCCTTGTCCACACGCCAGGAGAAGTCTACCTGCGGCCGCGTGCCCGCACTTCTCCGTTCCTGATCGATCCGGTAGTCCATTCCACCGCGCGCCTCCCGGCGACCTCTGGGAACGTAAGACGCCCGAAGTTCGCCAGGCACCGCCCCGGTGGACCAGGCCGACTTCCGAGAACCCCTCGGCACGAAGTCGCGGAACTTCCCTTCCATGCACTCGGGTGAACAAAGACGGTGGCTTAGGGGGCAAGCCCTATTATCGCTTCCCCGGTCTCCGGATCGAAGGGGACGGACTCGTGGTCGTGGACGATGACCCACCTGCCCCCGATGCGGCGGCATCCCAGGGTCGCCCGCACCCACATGCTCACCTCGGTGCCCGCAACGGTGGTGCCGGTGACGTGGTAGACGAACCAGCAGAACCCCACGTCGCCCTCAGCGACGATCTCGCGGTCGCGCACCTCGTAGCCGATTGGTCCGTTGTAGGAGTCGAACCACTGTCGGGTGGCTCCCCTGCCCATGTCCTTGCCGCGGGAGACTAGGGAGGGTATCACCTCGAACGTGACCACGTCTTCTGCCTGGCGGGCGTCCAGAGGGACGGGGTCCTTGGTGCGCACGGCTTCTACCCTCTCGAGCACGAGCTGGCGCAGTTCCTCTTCCGCGCCGTTCCTCTCCCGGCCGACGTTGTCCATCTGGTCCCCCTTCTCCACGTTGTCCACGCGGACGCATTCTACGGTCGACCACGACCATCGACACCGCCGTCGTCCCGGTGGTCATGCGTCTTGGTGGTCCGTCCTCGCCAGGAAGTCCTTCGGCCGAAGTTCGGAGAATG
>CADCVH010000013.1 GCA_902806085.1 uncultured Rubrobacteraceae bacterium
CGGTGTCTTCGGCGTCCAACGGGGCGTCCCCGTTCGCGATGGGCCCCTCCGAAGCGGTCCCCCCGGCCGTCGTCCCTTCGGAAGCCGGCGCGCCGACGGGGTCCCCCGAAGTGGCGCCGGGCACCTGATAGCGGTCGTACCACCGGTAGACGAAGAACCCCTCGACCACCAGGACGGCGACGGCCACGACCAGCACCCCCGCCTTCGCGTGGCGCCTCAGCATCGCGGATCACCCGGCCCGAGCGCCGGCCCCGCAGCGGAGAAGAACATGGCGGGAGTGTACCCCGTCGGTCCCTCTATTCACCCGACCGCGGCCAAGTCGCCTTCCGCGCGGTCGGGCGGACGGGGCCGCCCGCGACCCCCGGTGACCTCCCGGCACCGGCAAAGACGCGCCGTATGGGTGATCCGCGCCGGCCGCGTCCGGCGTAGGAGGGGGCAGGGGCCGGCCCCCTCCCGAAGGCGAAGACAAGGGCAACGGCCGGCGCGGGCCCTTCCCGCCGCCGGACCGTTGCTCGGGGGGTCACTGCTTCGCAACCCCCGCCGGGCGCACGGCGGCAGGAGGTGGAAAAGATGGCACCCGAAAGCGACGAACGAGCCCGGCAAGGAGAGGAGACCTTGGGCCCGGTCTGGGTGAATCTCCCGTACCGGGAACGCGCGCTCGGGCTCGGCATAGAGCGCGCGCTGGGGACGAGGGCCCGCGTCTGGCGCGGGGAAAGGGCGCCGGGGCCGGGACGCCCCGCGCTGGTGGTTTCGTGGGCGGACGCCCTCCGGGAAGCCGCCGAAAAGGTCGAACGCGCGAGGGCCCAGGCGCCCGGCGTCCTCGTCGTGGTCTGCGGCCCGGCTCCCGAGCCGGCGTTGGCGTGGGCCGCGATGCGGGCGGGGGCGCGCGGTTTCGTCCACGCCCGGATGGGCCCCGAGCGGATAGCCCGAGCCCTCTCGGTGGCGCTCGGGGGCGAGGCCGTGCTGCCAAGGGGGCTTTTGGGGGAGCTCCTCGTGGGCGGGCGCCCGCCGGACCTTTCGGTCCTGAGCGCGCGGAAGCTGGAGATCCTGGGGCTGGTCGCCGAGGGGCTCTCTAACGCCCAGATATCCCGGCGCTTGTTCCTCTCGGAGTCCACCGTCAAGCAGGACCTGAGGGCCGCCTACAAGGCCCTGGGGGTCGGGAACCGGCGCCAGGCCGCGCGGTTCGTGCGCCGGGACCCCCAACACGGCGACGCGGACGGGTGACCTTCCGCCCCTTCGGGTCCATCGAGGACAGGGGAAATCCTACGCACCGGTCTTCGGGGCGGTGCACACGTTTCGTTGCGGGTGGACCTAAGAACAACGGTACTATCGGTCGTAGGATCGCAGCTAACTGGTCAGTATATTGTGGTCTCACAAAACTTGTAAGAGCGTGGGTATCATCACGGAGGGTCGATGTATTGAGCGACTTCAATGGACATTTCAACGGCAGGTATCTAGGTCCGGGGGGCAGCGGGCCGCCACCGGCCACCCCCTCGCGGGACGGCTCCGAGCACGAGTACGTGCTCTCCCTAGGGGACCTCTTTCAGGTGGTCAGGCAACGGATGTGGGTGATCTTGGCGACGGCGCTCGTGCTCGCCACGGCGGTGGTAGGTTACGACCTTTTCGCGGTGACCCCCCAGTACGAGGCCACCACGAAGATGGTTATCCGCCAGGAGGAAGGCGCGGCGCCGTCCGGCCTAGGGAGCGACGTTCAAGGACTACAGGACGCCGGTCCGAGCATGGTGGAGGCGGTGGAGTCTCGCTCGGTGGCCGATGGCGTCATCCGGAGGCTTGGCCTGTCGCTGACGACGGCGGACTTTCTGTCGAACCTGACGGCCGAGGCGCTCCCCGGCACCTGGTACGTCGAGATTTCGTACGGTAGCTCGGACCCGCAACAGGCCCAGCGGATCGCCAACGCCACCGGGGAGGAGTTTTCGAGGAGGATCGCCCAGCTGAGCGAAACGAGCGCCACCTCGCTGAGCGCCACGGTGTGGGACGAGGCGTCGTTGCCCAAGGAGCCCGCCAGCCCCCAACCGATGCGCGACGGGGCCTTGGCGCTGGCGCTGGGGTTGATCCTGGGGACGGGCCTGGCCTTCCTGATGGAACGATTGGACACCAGCTGGCGGTCCCCGGAGGAAGTCGAAAGGATCTCGGGGGTCCCCACCTTCGGCGTCATACCGGCGTTCAAGGTGGCGAAGGTCAAAGGCACAGAGTAAACCCAGGGTCAGGGTCCCGGACCCCGTCAAGGTGGGCGACGGTCCCCTGACCGCCAAGGCGGGGACCCCGGGGCGACGCTGCAAAACCCGTGGGCCCCGACCCGCGCCGTATCGCAGCCCTACCGGACTACTGCCGCGTGGTGTACTTGCCGGAGCCGCGCCCTGCAACGTGTCGTTGCCGCCGGAGGATCCTGGATGAGGTCGTCGCCGCTAGCTAGAGACGGCACACCGTCTTTTCAGCGAGGGACCCGTAGGCCCCTCGCTCTTTTGCCTTCGTTTCTTAGTGGTCGCTTATCCTGCCGCAACCGAACGTATCTCCGTTGCACGCCTGATGAGCGGAGCCGTAGAACGGCAGGTTGTTGTTGCAAGCGCCGAAGGCGCCGTTGTTGTCGTACGCGAATCTTACGTCCTGAGCGCCACGGCTATAGGCGATGCTGATGGCCTCGCGTCCGTTGTAGGAGCGGTCGCAAATCTTGTGGTCGTAGGGGTTCATAGTGGATACGTCGCCCGCGTGGCTCTAGGCAGGGCTCCCGTGCTGCGCGTCCATCGTTGCCTGCACCCCGTCCATGAGGCCGCGCTGGTAGATAGTATTCATAGCGCTAGTGACCGCTAGGACCGAAGCCACGACGATCATCAGGGCGACCAAAGCCGCCAGGAGGGAGCCCGGGTCAAGGACCGTCCAGACCGGGGCGGCCTATTCACCCAACTACGGCTAAGAAGGAGTTTTGCAAACCCAAAACGGGCTCGAAAAGGCGCTCTGACGTGTCACGGAGCAAGGTCTCTGGTCTAGATTCGTTGGCCGGCTGCAGCGATTCTGTAACGTTGTGGTGGCGTTCGAC
>CADCVH010000014.1 GCA_902806085.1 uncultured Rubrobacteraceae bacterium
CCCCGGCTGTCCGGGCGCACGAGGACCACGTCCGCCTCGTGGCCGTCGAGCGGAGCGTCCCTGCCCCGGTGATTGCTCTAAGCGGCGATGCCGCGCCAGACGTTGTCCAGGAGCGCATCGGCGAACGCGACCGTGATCGGCAGGTCGGGGTTGAGCAGGCGGTTGTAGCAGGCCCCCCAGAGTTGGTCGACCACGACGCTCGGGTCGACGTCGTTCCGCAATTGGCCTCGTGCCTGCCCGCGTTCCATCGTCTCGACCGCCAGGCTTCGGCGCGGCGTGGTGTACTGCTCGACCATAGCCGAACGCAGCTCGGGATCCGTCTGCGATTGCCCCATTAACTCCGAAACAACGCGCCCCGCGGGGGTTTCGGTGATGAGGCGCACGAAGGCGTGCAGTTGCGCGCGCAGGTCCGCCTCGACGTCGCCGGTGTCGGGAAATGCCAGCACCTCGGAGACCGACGCCAGGTAAGCGTCGAACGCCAGAGCCCCCTTCGACGGCCACCACTTGTGGATCGTCATTCGGCTCGCCCCGGAGAGCGAAGCCACCCGCGCGACGCTAAACCCCGCCATGCCTTCGTCTAGCAGCAGCTTCCCCGCGGCCTCCAGGATCTCGGCCCGCACCTTGTCCGCCGGCCGCCGACCGCGGCCGGGACGGGCCGGCTGCTGTTCCTTGCCAGTGGCGCCTATCTTCTACCTCCTCTTCTCGGAAAATCCTCAAAAATTATATTGACATACTGTATATATCTATTATTATGTGGACACAGTGTACACATCGTTCGGGGAGTTCGCAGGGTTCATCCCGACGACGGACGAGAAAGGAGAGCATCCTGTCCTAGACGGTCCTTGTCGCCGACCGCGATCGGTAACGGGTAGTACGCAAACTGGCCCCCCGATACTTAGAGGAGAGAACAAATGGTTGAAAACACACGCGTCGCGCTTGTCACCGGGGGATCCGGCGGCATAGGCCGCGACACCTCCGAGCGGCTTGCCCGGGACGGCATCGCCGTTGCGGTTCATTACGCCGGCAACGAGGCCAGGGCCGACGAGGTCGTCGAGTCGATCACCTCCGCCGGTGGCCGGGCGATGACCGTGGGCGGGGACGTCGCCGACGAGGGGGCCATGGCAGAGGCCTTCGACGCCGTCGAGCGGAACTTCGGCGGTATCGACGTCGTGGTGAACACCGCTGGCATCATGCTCCTCGGCCCCCTCGTAGACTTTGACCTGGACGACCTGGATCGGATGCACCGAACCAACATCCGGGGCACCTTCATCGTCACCCAGCTCGCCGCCAGGCGGCTGCGCGAGGGTGGGGCCATCGTCAACTTCTCCTCATCGGTGGTGAAGCTGCAGCAGCCGGCCTACGCGGCCTACGCGGCGACCAAGGGCGCGGTGGAGGCCGTAAGCCTGATCCTCGCCCGCGAACTGCGGGGCCGCGACATCACCGTCAACGCCGTGGCGCCGGGGCCGGTGGCGACGCCCCTATTCCTGGACGGCAAGGACCAGGAGACTATCGAGCGCATAGCGGGCCTGAACCCTATGAACAGGCTCGGAGAACCGGAGGACATCGCCGAGGTGGTGTCGTTCCTCGCCGGCCCGGGACGCTGGGTCAACGGCCAGACCCTGTACGCCAACGGGGGCGCCGTCTAGGGTACCGCTGCGCCGGATCGAGAAGTCAATAGTACGCACGGACTCAAGGGGGACGGCACCATGAGCAAGGTAATCATCATCAGCGGCGCGTCGAGTGGGTTCGGCGCCATGACCGCGCGCGAGCTCGCCGACGCCGGTCACGCCGTCTACGCCGGGATGCGCGACGTCGGTGGCCGCAACCAGAAGGCCGCCGCCGATGCCCGCGGGTACGCGTCGTCGAACAACGTCGCCCTCCGAACCGTCGAGATGGACGTCTCGGACCAGGACTCGGTAGACGGGGCCGTCGCGGAGGTGGTCTCCGAGCAAGACCGCATCGATGTCGTGGTCCACAACGCCGGCCACATGGTTTTAGGTCCTACGGAGGCCTTTACCGTCGAGCAGATCGCCGAGATCTACGACACGAACGTCCTCTCCACGCAGCGGCTCAACCGCGCGGCGCTGCCGCACCTGCGTGAGCGGGGCGAAGGCCTGCTGGTCTGGGTCGGGAGCACGAGCACCCGCGGGGGCACCCCGCCGTACCTCGGTCCCTACTTCGCTGCCAAGGCGGGGATGGATTCCCTGGCCGTCAGCTACTCCGCCGAGCTCGCGCGGTTCGGCATCGAGACGGTGATCGTCGTCCCCGGCGCCTTCACCTCGGGCACGAACCACTTCGCCCACGCCGGCCGTCCGGAGGACGCCGCCGTGGCGCGGGCCTACGAGGCGCGCTACGCCGGCCTGATGGACCGGGTCGGCGCGAGCCTGGCCGAGCTCGAACCGGACGACGCCGACCCGCACGAGGTCGCAGCACAGATCGCACGCGTCGTCGATTTGCCCAAGGGGGAGCGTCCCTTCCGCGTCCACGTCGACCCCTCCGACGACGGCGCCTCGACGGTGAACGCGGTAGGCGACGAGGTCCGCGCGCGCTTCTACGAGCGGATCGGCCTCACCGACCTGCTCAGCCCCGCTTCGCGTAACCCCAACAACGCCCGAGGATAGTCGTCGCCGCGGCCTACCGTTCCGGCGGTGCCTTCGTCGGAGCCAGGAGTGGCCGGAAGACGAGCGAGTTGTTTGCCTGGCGGGAGCGACGACGGCCGGATGTGCGCCCGGTGCTCTCGCCGGCCATGCTCGCACCACGACGGACACCGGGGCAAGCGCCGCGCCCGTCGGGAGCGGGGTGTGCTCGTTCGGGCTCCGGTCGACCTGATCGCGGTGGAGCCGGAGCTTGGGTTCAGGTATCGGCTTTGAGCCCTCAGCTTAAACGGCACCGCCCAGATGGGTTCGGCCATGCCACATTCTCCTAAACCTCATGCCTGAAGCCTAAAACCCCCACCTCACATTTCC
>CADCVH010000015.1 GCA_902806085.1 uncultured Rubrobacteraceae bacterium
ACGTCCGCCGCGAGGAGGTGGACGTGGAGGACGCCACCGAGCGGGGCCGCGGCACCGAGCGCTAAGGGCGAACCGCTTGTCGGGGGGCGCGCCGTGCGGAACGGCGCGCCCCCTTAGCTTTGGTCGTTCGAAGCGGGGGCGACCGTCGGGGTCCCCTGGCGTAAGAGAGGGCGTAGACAGATGGGTGGGATAGGCAACGTCGTCGTGAACACGATCGTGAGGATGTTCACCAGGAAGGCCGTCGGGAAGGCGATGAAGTCCGCCAAATCGTTGGGCGGCAAGAAGGGCAAGCGGGCAGGCAACAAAAAGAAGGGCACCAAGAATCACAGGTAACCGATCGCGCGGGGCCCGCGGGCCCCTCCTCTCCGATCTCGAGGTAGCCGTAGATCGCCTCGGCGTTCCGGCCGTCGACGTGCTCCAAAAAGCGTCGGTCGGGTGGATCCGGAGACAAGGAAGCCTTCCGGCAGGGGATCGGGTGGTCGCCGCGGTCAACCCTCGCTTTTTCCTGTACTTGTTCTTGCCTCTTCCTCCTTGCGCTCACCATCGCGCGCCGGCTTAGGACCTCGACGATCCGGGCACCATTATGGAATCGAAGACCCAGAGCCGGAAGACAGAGGAGGCGCGAGCGATGGCCAACGACGGACCGGGGGCCGGCCCCAGGGGCGAACGTTCCGACGCGGGCGGGGGGCCTCAGACACTAGCGCAGCTGCAGGGGACGGGGGCGGAGGTGGTCGGCTCCGACGGGGAGAAGGTGGGCGACCTCAAGATCGTGGGCGACGCGGATATCGTGGTGGGGCGCACGCTGCTCCGATCTGACCTGCACGTCCCGGTCGCGCACGTCCGCGAGGTAACCGCCGACGACAGGATCGTGCTGGACGTCAGCGCCGAGGAGGCGAAGGAGGCGCGATGGGGTGGGCCTTCGACCGACACGGCGGGCGGCGCGGAGGACTTCTCCGAGAGCACCCGGGTGGAGAAAGGGGCGCTGGAGATAGTCAAGGAGGACTCGCAGGAGACCAAGTAGCGGGCCAGGAACGGGGCTTCGCCTACGGTCTCCCGTCCTGTTCGGTGACGCGAATCGCTCCACCTCTGCCCTACTTCGTCTCCTCGCGGGCCTCGCCGTGGGGGAGGGCTTCGGGTTGTGGGTAGTTGGGCCGCCTGCCGACTGCGCCTGCCCCACCCTCTTTGTCTCGCGGTCCCTGGCCACGGGATACCCCGGCCCTTGTCGTAGAAGACCTTGTCCCTCTTGCCTGGGCCGCGATAGATTCCATCTCCCCGCGCTCCCTACTTTGGTATAACGCTAGAAGATAGTGCAGTGGGCGGCGAAGGAGTATTGGGCTTTATGGCGTACCTTCATGCGATCGTAGCGGGTGACCTTGAGTGGGCTTTATATGCCGTATCGTTGCTCGTCGGTGTTCTACCGGATGCGCTACTGCTGATCCAGAGGAGGGGCTTCGGCAGAGGTGGCGTCGGTTTCGGTAGAAGGCGCGGATCGTTCGGGCTTTTCAGGATCCTGTTCGTGGTGCTGTTCACCACCGTGCTCGGGCCGATCGTGCTCGTGGCGCTTATCGCCTTCCTCGCCTACAGGTTCTTCGCCAGCCGCCGCATTCGATAACCAGATCTCTCGCCCGGGGCTCGGGGTTCATGGGCCGGCGTCGCGCTACCCTCAGTCGGCTGGGTCGTACCGCCCGAAGCCGAGGTCTTCGAGCGCCCGCCGGATGCTGCCGGCCGCCACCTCCAGCTCCTCCCAGTCGGGCTCAGGCGGGTCCCCTTCGTCGGGATCTATCGGGAAGGACGTGGGCCCGTGGATGGGCCACACGTGGACGTGGGCGTGGGGGACCTCGAGGCCCGCTATCGCGAGCCCGACCTTCTCCGGTTCGAAGCTCTCCTGGACGGCCTTACCGATGACTTGGGAGACGGACATAAGGTGCGCGGCCAGCGCAGGGTCCAGGTCGATCCAGTGTCCGGTCTCCTCTTTAGGGACGACGAGCGTGTGGCCCGGGGCCAGGGGGGTGATGTTCAAGAAGGCCACGCACCAACGGTCGCGCCAGACGAAGCAGGCCGGCACCTCCCCCTCGATGATGCGCGTGAACACCGACGCCAAATGCCGCTCCTCTTTTCGTGCCCGGTATGCTTGCTGCGGGTGTCCTCGTTAGGAGCCGCACCTCCGGACGGGGGCTCTGGGCCTATCCCGCCTCCCCACGGGCCTCCTAGCCCACGACGGTAAAGGTGCCGGTGGCAAGCGCCACGACCTCCTCGTCGTCCTGCTGTACCACCTCGGCCTCGACGACGGTCACCCGCTTGCCGCCCTTTCGCACCCTGGCGGTCGAGGCGATTATGCCGGGCTTCCCGGGCGCCATGTAGTTGACATTTATCTCTACGGTGACCGGGCGTTCGCCCTCTTCGGCGACCGTGGTGTTGAGGGCCTCGGCCATGGAGACGTCCACGAGGGTGGAGACGGCCCCGCCGTGCACGGTACCGCCCGGGTTCAGGTGCCGATCCTCCGCCCGCATCTTCACGACCGCGCGGCCTTCTTCCGCCTCGGACAACTCTATCCCGACCAGCTCCCTGAAACCGCCTTTTTCGTCCATATCGGGATGTTCCCCCGCGTAGGACAGCCGGAAACCGGCATCCGCCCGCGACCGCGGCGCTTTTCGGCGGGACCGGGAGAAGGAACACCCCGAAAGCCCGCGCGACAGAAACGGGCCGTGGACCCAAATAGAGGACCACGGCCCGGGAGGCCACTCCTGCGGCGTTCCTAGATGGCCTCCTTGAGGGCGTTGCCCGCGCTGAAGGCCGGGACCTTCTGGGCCGCGATCTTCATCTTCTCGCCGGTCTGGGGGTTCCTGCCCTCCCTGGCCTTGCGCTCGCGCACGGAGAACTTCCCGAAGCCCAT
>CADCVH010000016.1 GCA_902806085.1 uncultured Rubrobacteraceae bacterium
GACGAAGAGCCCCTGCCCCCACCCGGCGGTCGCGGAGATCCGGGGCGTGGCCTTCTGCGGGCCGTGCGCCCGCGAGCAGGAGGCGTACTTCGCCATCGGCGAGATCGTCGCGCGGGGGAAGATGGGGGACCTCCGCGGCGGGGCGCTGGCCGAGGCGCTAGGGAGGTTGCGGCGGGAGAGCGTGGGCGCCAGGGAGGGCGTCGCCGCGAGGACGCGTCGCAAGCCCTCGGGCGTCTTCGAGAACGAACGTCCCGCGCTCAGGACCGGCTGACCGCACCAAACCGTATCCGTCGCAACCCCCTTCCTTGGGCGCGGCGGAAGAATCGGGAAGATCGAGACGCTGCAGGAACCGCAGGGCTCGGGCAAAGAGAACAACGGATTTTGCGCGGCTTGTGGCGATGAGCCGGTGCCCGGGTAGGGATCGGCGTAGGTCTACTCGCTGCGGACGTTCTAACCGAATGACTCCAGGCGGGGTCTCACAGGCAGGGGCTGTCGTTCCGATCTTTCGGGTGACATCAACTTAGCGGTAGCGCCGGAGGTGAGCGCCGTCCCAGTCCTACTGGAGATCGCCTCCTCCTAGACCGGCTTCCATGGCGCGCACTACGGCCCGGGCCCCCGGTCGGCGACGCGAAGCCTGGACGGGATCTTGAGATGCGGCCGCGGACGGACTTGGGGTCGAGGTAGAGGCTTCGCGCGATGTCAGGGCCCACTCTCGGCCTCGCAGGCTTGACACTATCGCGATTAGGGTACATAGTGTACTAATTGCTGTTGGGTGATCCCTTGGGGAAGGGGAGGTGACGGTTTTGGGCACGGTAACTCGGCGGGCGGGCGGACCGATGTACCAGCAGTTGCGCCAGGATCTCCTGGGTCGGATCCGGCGTGGCGAGTACTCGGCGGGGGACCTTCTGCCCTCGGAGAGCGCCTTGTGCGAACAGTACGGGGTCAGCGTGACGACCGCGCGTCGGGCGCTTTTGGAACTGGTCAAGGAGGGGGCGGTCTACCGCAAGGCCGGGGTCGGGACGATGGTGGCCTCCGGCGTGCGGCGCGTTCGGTTGGCCTTCCTCAGCATCGACTACAAGGGGGACGCCTGGCGGCGGACCCCGAGCGCGATGGGGGAGATCGTCGCTGGGCTGGGCGAGGAGTGCTGGCAGCGCGCCGCTGCTTTCTCCATGACGGGCGTCGAGCGGGACGGGGCGGCCACGCATCTCAGGGGTCTGGTGGAGGAGAGGTCCGTGGACGGGGTGCTGCTCCGGACCGCCGACGACATAGACGAGGAGCTACTGGAGATCCTCGAGGGCGCGGGGATGCCCTACGTGGTCGTCAAGAGGCGCGTACCGGACCGGAAGATCAACTGCGTCATAAGCGACGATGTCACCGGGGCCAGGATCGCGACGTCTCACCTGCTCGACCTTGGCCACACGCGCATCGCTTTCGTCTGCGCCAAGGCGCATCTCACGCTGGGACAGGAGCGGCTGGCCGGGTACCGGGCCGCGTTGGCCGAGCGGGGGGTCGAGTTCGAACCGGCCCTCGTGAGGCAGCGGCCCAACTTCACCACGGAAGAGGGTTACGGGGCCGTCAGGGAGCTCCTCGACGTTCCGTCGCCGCCAGGGGCCGTCTTCGTCGCCAGCGACACCATGGCCCTGGGCGCCTACGGGGCGGTCAGAGATCTGGGAATGGAGGTGCCCCGTGACGTGTCGCTCGTAGGCTACGACGACATCTCCCCGGTCGCCGTGTTGCAGCCGCCCCTCACTACCATACGCACCTCGTACTACGACTTCGGCCGGCTGGCGGCGGAGCTGATCCTCGACATCATAGAAGGTCGGGAGGTCGCGCCGGCGCAAAGGACGATAGAACCCCTCCTGATCGTCAGGAATTCAACCCTGGATGCCGGATCGGGCACGGGATTGCCCGCGTCCTTGGCGAGAAGTGCTCGGCCCGAACCGGACCGCCCGCCAACGTCGAGGGGGGGGATGCTCGCGGGCAAGACCGCGGTCGTCTCTGGGAGTGCCGGAGAGACGATAACGGAGGTGGCGCGGTTTTGCGAGGCTGAGGGTGCCACGGTGGCCGCTGTCGGTGGGGCGCGGGCCGACGCGTTCTTTTACTGCTTCCGGCCAGGACCCGACCTCGGAGCCGCGCTCGACCGGGCGCTGACGGACGTTCGCGAACTGTCGGAAGGGGGCCTCCCTCTACCAGACAGCATCGTGTACGTGGTGCCGACGGGCCTCGACGCCGACGCTCCGATCTTCGCGGCCGTGCGGGCGGGGGTTGCGCGCTTGCTCGGGTCGCTAGCCGGCAAGGAGGGATCACGAGGGATGAGAGTCAACGCCGTGCTACTCGCGGCAGGGAAGCCGGAGGGTGCGGCGAGATCCGCGGTGTTCCTGGCCGCGGAAGAGACCGTGGGCGGCGAGGTACTGGTGTTGAGGGGAACGACCGGGCGTCCGGCCCGGTCCTAGGAAAGGGGACCAAAGGATGCAGGGAAAGTGGATCATGACGGGCGGCATCAGCCGGCGAAGGTTCCTGGTAGGGGCGGGATCGGCGTTCGCGTTGGCGGGCCTCGGGGCGTGTGGGCCCCAGCAGGGCGGATCGTCCCAGGGCGGAGGCCCGGGTGCCGGCCAGCCGGTAGATCTGACCATTATAGATGTGGCGGGCAACCTGCAACTCTCCGAGGACATGATCGAGACGTTCGCCGAAGAGAACACCGACGCCGTGCGTCAGGTCAACTTCACCACGGCCACAGCGCCCGAGCTTGCGAGCAAGATCAAGGCCCAGCAGGGTGCCGACAGGGTCACCCTCGCGCTGGCCCTCACGGGCGCGGACGGCCTGGCAGCCGGTATCGAGCAGGACCTGTGGCTGGAGATCGGCCCGGACTTCGACGCGGATTACATCAACCCGGCGGCCCAGGAACTCGCGCAGGGGTACGGGGTGCTCATCTCCTACGGCAACTACGGGCCCACGTTCACCTACGACCCGGCCAAGGTACCGAGCCCCCCGGCGAGCACGGACGAATTGTTGGCCTACGCCGAGCAGAACTCGGGGCAGTTGATGTATGCGAGGCCGGCCAACTCCGGCCCGGGCAGAACCCTGATAATGGGCCTGCCCTACCTACTCGGTGACCCCGATCCCAGGGACCCCGAAACGTGGGACAACACGTGGAGCTACCTCGAGGAACTCGGCCGATACGTCGAGTACTACCCGTCCGGTACCACGGACACCATGGAAGAACTCGGCCAGGGCAGCCGGGCGATGGTGGCCTCCACGATGGGTTGGGATATGAACCCGAGGGTGTTGGGCACGGTCCCGAAGGGCTTCGAGGCCCTCGTCCTCGACGACACCACCCTCATAGCCGACGGCCACTACGCGGCGATCCCTAAAGGTTTGGACGAACGTGTGCGCACCGTGACGCAGGACCTCCTCTCGTACATGCTCGAGCCCAAGCAGCAGGCGGAGACCTACGACGAGGGGTATTTCTACCCCGGGCCGGCGGTAAAGGGCGTGACGCTCGATATGGCGCCGCAGGAGAGCCAGGACGCGGTCCAGTCCGTGAGCCGCCCGGAGTTCGACCGCCTCATCGACAGCCTGCCCATCGAGACGCAGCTCGACGCGACGAGCCTGGTGCGGGCCTTCGAGATCTGGGACGAGCGCGTCGGTGGCGGCAAGATCAGGGAAGAGGAGTCGTAGAGCGCGATGGTCGAACGCACGCAAGACGAGAAGACGCTCGTGTCCGAGCACCCCGAGCCGAGCATCGGACGCCTGGACGTCAAGGACCTCACCAAGAGCTTCGGTGACAAGGTGGCCCTCGACGGCTTCGACCTTCGTGTCGAGGGCGGCGAGTTCATAAGTTTGCTCGGGCCGTCCGGTTGCGGCAAGACCACGGCCCTCAACTGCCTCTCCGGCCTGTTGGACCCGGACGGCGGCGACATCGAACTCGACGGCGAGAGCATCCTCTCGGTTCCGTCCGAGAGGCGCCGGTTCGGCATGGTCTTTCAGAATTACGCGCTCTTTCCCCACCTCACCGTGGCCCGCAACGTCGCCTTCGGGCTGGAGATGGAAGGGGTGGGCAAGGCGGAGATCCGGGACAGGGTAGCCGAGGTGCTCTCGCTGGTGCAGCTCGAGGAGCACCGGGACAAGTACCCGGCACAGCTCTCCGGCGGCCAGCAGCAGAGGGTCGCGCTCGCCCGGGCCGTGGTCACGAGGCCGGGGATTATCCTCATGGACGAGCCCCTCTCCAACCTCGACGCCAAGCTCAGGCTCGAGATGCGCACAGAGATACGCCGCCTCCACCAGACCCTGGGCCTCACCACGATCTACGTGACCCACGATCAGGAAGAGGCCCTCTCGCTCTCGGACCGCCTGGTCCTTATGCGGGACGGGGCCATCCGGCAGGTCGGGCCGCCGAAGGAGGTCTACGCCGAACCCTCCAGCGCATACGCGGCCGGTTTCCTCGGCTACCGGAACCTCTTGCGGGTCGAGGTCCAATCCGCCGAAGGGGACAGCGCCAGGATCTCGACGGAATCTGGGACTGAGCTGTCGGGGAGGGCGCGGGACAAGCTCTCCGCCGGGGACGGGGCCGTCGCGGCGATCCGCCCCGAAGACGTCTCCGTGCTTCCTCGCGACCACGAGGAGCCGGGCTCCGTCCCCGGCACGGTGGAGCTCGTCGAGTTCCTGGGCCGGGACTCGGAGCTGAACATAAGGAGCGACCTCGGCGACATAGTCGCCAGGACCGACGGGGACTGGAGGCCCGGGGACGAGGTCCGCGTGCTCCTGCCCCACGGGCGGCTCCTCGTGTTCGCCAGGGAGGACCGATGACCGGCGCGGCGGCCCGAAGGGGCAAGGCGATGGCGCGGTGGGGGATAGACGCGAGGCTCCTGATCTTTCTCGGACCGGCGCTCCTGGTGGTGCTCGCCCTCTTCGTGTACCCGTTCTTGTACGGCGTGGGGGTCTCTCTGACGCCCTCCGAGGGACGGCAGGGGATCTTCTCCAGCTACGCGGCCTTCTTCGGGGACGCCAGGGAGCGGGCGTCCATATGGAACACCCTACGGATCGCACTCCCCGTGACCGCGATCTGCCTTCTCCTCGCGGTGCCGCTCGCCTACCGGATGCGGCGCCCGATCCCCGGTCAGCGGCCCATCTCCGCGCTCTTCGTCGTGCCGATGACGCTCGGCGTGGTGCTCGTCGCGCAAGGGATGCTTACCTTCCTCGGCCCGGCGGGCTGGTTCAACAAGGCGCTCATGGGGATGGGGCTCGTTGAGGAGCCGGTCAGGCTCGTGCACAACTACATAGGCGTCGTGATCTCCCTCATCATCGCCGAGTTCCCCGTGGTCTTCTTGCTGCTGCTCGGCTACGCCTCCGGGATAGACCCCAACCTGGAGAGGGCCGGGCGGATGCTCGGGGCGGGCGCGTGGCAGCGCTTCCGCCGGATAACGCTGCCCCTGATGATGCCGGGCATCGCCATAGCCGCAGCACTCTCTTTCGTGGCGACCTTCGCCGTCTTCCCCTCGGCGGTCCTGGTCGGCGAGCCGGCCGGCTCCACGCGGGTGATAGCGCTGGCGGCCTGGCAGGCGGCCTACGAGCGCTTCGACTTCTCCATGGCCTCCGCGATAGCCATAACGATGGCCGCCATCGAGCTCCTGTTCGTGGCGGCGATACTGTTCGTCCGCTCGCGCCTCTACCGCGGGCCGTCCACGGGGGGTAAGGGCTGATGGGCAAGAAAAGGAAGGGCCTGGCGGGCGGCCTCTCCGCCTGGCTCGTCTACGCGGCGGTCGCGCTCTTCGTGGTACTGGTGGGCGGGGTCTTCCTGTCCGTACTCATGAACTCGTTCGCCACCTCGTGGTTCGGGGGCTGGCTCCCCGACGGGTTCACCGGCAAGTGGTACGCCTTCGCCGTCGACGAGTTCGGGCTCTGGAACGTGCTCATCGTGACCCTCATCGTGGCCCTGAGCGTCACCGGCATAAGCCTCCTCGTCGGGGTGCCCGCCGCCTACGCTCTTGCCCGGCGGGACTTCAGGGGCAAGAGCCTGGTCCTCGGGCTGCTCGTGCTGCCGCTCTTGGTGCCCCCTATCACCTACGGCATCCCGCTGGCGACCATGCTCTACGAGTACCGGCTGGCCGGGACCCTCGCCGGGGTCATCCTCGCCAACCTTGCCCCCGCACTCCCCTTCGTCGTGCTCGTGATGACCCCGTTTATCGAGCAGATAGACCCCAACCTGGAGCGGGCCGCCCGCATGATGGGGGCCCCCACGCACCGGGTCTTCACGCGCGTGCTCTTGCCGCTGGCCGTGCCCGGCATCCTCGCCGCCGGACTCCTCGTCCTCGTCAGGACCGTCGCCATGTTCGAGCTGACTTTCCTGACCGCCGGGCCAAACAGCCAGACCCTCGTCGTGTCGCTCTACTACGCGGCGTTCTCGGCGGGCATCCGGCCCGGCCAATCCATCGACGCTATGGCCGTGATCTACATGGCGACCACCCTCCTGCTGCTCCTGGCGGCCCTGCGGTTCGTTAACCCGGTGAACATGGTCATGCGGGTCAGGGACTGACGTGTCTGCAACCGGACACATCTCGGACATCCGCGCGACCACCGTGGCCGTGCCCCTGGAGGCGCCCATCCGCCACGCCCACGGGGCCCACTGGGGGCGCTTCGTGAGGACCATCGTCGAGGTCGAGACCGACGAAGGGTTCCTGGGGGTCGGCGAGATGGGCGGGGGCGGCGAGTCAGCCGAGGCGGCGGTCGCGGCGATGAAGGGCTACCTCCTCGGCCACGACCCGGCCAACCTCGAGGCGATGCGCTGGAAGATCGCCAACCCCACCGCGGGCCTCTACAACTCCCGGCTCCAGATCCACGCAGCCCTCGAGTTTGCCTGCCTGGATATTCTGGGCAAGGCGACGGGCCTGCGGGCCTGCGACCTGATCGGCGGCGCCCTGCGGGATTCCGTCCCCTTCGCCAGCTACCTCTTCTACCGGTACCCGAACGAGGAGACGGGGACGGGCGGCGAGACGACCGCCGAAGAGATGGTCGCGCACGCCCGGGACCTCACCGAACGGTGCGGTTTCCGGACCCACAAGCTCAAGGGCGGCGTCTTCCCACCCGACCACGACGTCCGTGTGATGCGGGCGTTGGCGGAGGAGTTCCCGGAGGCCTCCCTGCGCCTCGACCCGAACGGGGTGTGGTCGGTGGAGCAGGGGATCGCGGTTGCGCGCGAGATAGAGGGCCTCCGCAACGACTACCTCGAGGACCCGACCTGGGGGATGGAGGGCATGGCCCGGGTGCGGGAGAAGATCTCCATCCCCACCTCGACGAACCAGATAGTCGTGAACTTCGAGCAACTCGCGACGGCCATCCGGCTGCGGGCCGTGGACGTGGTGCTCCTCGACACCACTTTCTGGGGGGGCTTGCGTCAGGCCTACCTGGCGGGCAAGGTCTGCGAGACGTTCCAGGTGGGCGTCGCGGTCCATTCCAGCGGGGAGCTCGGCGTCCAGCTCGCCACCATGCTCCACCTGGGCGCGTCCTTACCCAACCTAGTTTTCGCCGCGGACGCCCACTACCACCACCTCACCGACGACGTCGTGGAGGGCGGCATGTTCCGGTACGCGAACGGGGAGATAGGGGTGCCAGAGGGACCGGGGCTCGGCGTCTCGCTCGACCGGGACAAGCTCGGGGAGTACGCTGAGCTTTACCAGAGCCTCGGCGGGTACCCATACGACCGCGACCCGGGGCGTCCCGGTTGGTACTCGATAGCCCCCAACACCAGATACGCGACCCCGGAAGATCGAAGGGAGGAGCCATAGCCGGTTCCGAAGCAGCGGCTGGAGGAGCGAAGGGATTGATCTCCCTCGAAAGACTCGGCGTCCTCGAACGCTCCGTCGCCTCCGATGGCACCGCCGAGTTCGGCCTCGCCCACGCCGCGGACACAGGCCCGAGACTCGTCGCCTTGCTCCCGAAAAACGCTCCTCTTCTAGGTACCCTTGAGGGCGAACCTGCCGCCCGCGGGGACCGGACTCTGCTGGTCGGCCCGGCGAGCGCCCGCAACGCCGCCGCGCTGCGCGCCGCTTTGCCCTGGCTCGCTCCACGGACGCTCGGTAACCGCACCTCGGCGGGTCTCGGAGATCGACTCGGGCTCGCCACCCCGGGCCACGTGCGGGCCGTCCGGGCCGCGGGATCGGGGGTCGCCCCCGTCTTCGCCCAGCAGTCCGTTCGCGAGATGGAGCGGACGGCCCGTACCCCGCAAGAGGTGATCGACGACGCGACCTGGGGCGTCTTTGCGGAGGGCTGGCGGGAGGTGCACGGCGCGGACGCCGACCACCTCAAGACCGCCGCCGACGTGGATGCCAGCGTCGCGGCGGGCTACACCTTCTTCACCTTCGATCCCGGCGAGCACGTGGACGACGCGGCGGAGTCGCTCGACGGGCCGTCTCTCCGCTCCGCGTTCGACGGGTTGCCCTGGGAGGACCTCGCGGATCGTCCGCAGGACATGAGGAGGCGCTACCGCGACTATGCCTTCGAGGCTGAAGGGCACAAGGTGCGCTTCGACGAGCTCTCTCTCGCGCGGGCGGCCGTCAAGTACGGTCGGGCCGTGGGCCACGCGGCGGGCCTGTTCCGCCACCTGGTAGAGGCGGCGCGGGGGAGGCCCTTCGAGGTAGAGGTCTCCGTGGACGAGACAGAGAGCCCGACGACGCACGCCGAGCACGTCTTTATCGCCCGGGAGCTGCAGCGGCTCGGGGTGCGGTGGGTAAGCCTCGCGCCGCGCTACGTCGGGCGCTTCGAGAAGGGTGTGGACTACATCGGCGACGTTTCGGCCTTCGAGGCCGATCTCGCGGTCCACGCGGCGATCGCCCGGACGGTCGTGCCGGGCGGGCCGTACAAGCTGAGCCTGCACTCCGGCTCGGACAAGTTCTCGATCTACCCCGCCTTCGTCCGCCAGACCGAGGGGCTCGCCCACCTGAAGACCGCCGGCACGAGCTACCTGGAGGCCCTGCGCACGATCTCCTCGCTCGACGCCGGCCTGTTCCGGGAGGTCTACGCCTTCGCCCGCGAACGCTACGAGGAAGACCGCGCGAGCTACCACGTCTCGGCGCGGCCGGACCGTGCGCCTGTCCCCGACGACGTCGGCGACGCGGACCTGCCGCGGATACTGGAGCAGTTTGACGCCAGGGAGATCTTGCACGTCACCTTCGGCTCGGCGCTTCAAGAGGCGGGCCTCCGGGAACGCATCCTCGGCCTCTTGCGCGATAACCCCGAGCGTTACGCCGCGGACCTCGTGGCGCACTTCGTTCGACACCTGCAACCGTTTACGAGAAGAGGACCCTCATGAGCGAGACCTGGACCCTGAACCCCGACCGGCTCTTCTCCCCGGAGCCCTCGCGCCGCGGGCTGGCCCGGCAGCTCTACGCGGAGGTAGAGGACCTGCCGATCGTGGGCCCCCACGGCCACGTGCCCCCGAAGCTCATCGCCGACCCCGACGCGACCCTCGGGTCCCCGGCAGATCTCTTCATCGTGCCGGACCACTACGTCTACAGGATGCTCTACAGCCGGGGCGTGGCGATGGAGGACCTCGGCGTTCCCACGCACGACGGCACGCCGGTCGAGCCCGACCACCGCTTGATCTGGCAGCGCCTCTGCGAGAACTTCCACCTTTTCAGGGGGACCCCGACCGGCCTCTGGCTCTCGGAAGAACTCGTCGGCGTCTTCGGAGTGACCGAGAAACCGAGCGCCGAGAACGCCCAGAGGATCTACGATCACCTCGAGGAGAGGCTCGCGAGCCCCGGCTACGCCCCGAGGGCGCTCTTCGAGCGCTTCGGCGTCGAGGTCCTCTGCACCACGGACGCCGCGACGGACACCCTGGAGCACCACGCGTCCCTGCGCGCGGAGGGCTGGGGAGAGAAGGTGAGGCCGACCTTCCGCCCCGACGCCGTAACGGACATCTCTACTCCCGGCTGGCGGGAGAACCTGGATCGTCTCTCCGAGGTCTCAGGCGTCGATGTTGTGGGGTACCGGTCCTTTCTGGAAGCTCTAGAGCAACGGCGCCTCTTCTTCAGGGACATGGGCGCCGTGGCGACCGACCACAGCGCCACGGCGCCGCACACGGAGCGCCTGGAGGAGGGCGAGGCGGAGACGATCATCGCGAGGGCGCTCGCGGGCGACGCCGGCGGGGAGGATGCCGCGCGGTTTACTGCCCACATGCTCATGGAGATGGCGCGCATGAGCGCCGAGGACGGGATGGTGATGCAGTTGCACGCCGGCAGCCTGCGCAACCATCACCGGGCCCTGCACCGGCGATTCGGCCCCGACGCGGGGGCCGACATTCCGGTAGCGACCGACTGGACCCGGGGCCTGCACGCGCTCCTTAACGAGCGCGGCGACGACCCGCGACTTCGGCTTGTGGTCTTTGGTCTCGACGAGAGCGCCTACTCTCGGGAGCTCGCGCCCATGGCCGGGCACTACCCGGTGCTGCTGCTCGGGGCGCCGTGGTGGTTCTTCGACAGCCCCCTGGGCATGCGTCGCTATCTGGACGCCGTGATCGAGACGGCCGGCCTCTACAACACAGCCGGTTTCAACGACGACACCCGCGCCTTCGCGTCGATCCCGTCCCGCCACGACGTGTGGCGCAGGGTCACCTGCGACTGGCTCGCCGGAATGGTCGTTACGGGGATCGTCGACGAAGATGATGCCGCCGAGATGGTCCACGAGTTCGCCCACGGGCTCGCGAGGAAGGCATACGGTCTAAAGCGCGAGCCCGTGGCAAGGGCGGCGGGTAGGCTGTGAGGGGAGATCGGAATCCGAACAACTCGCTACAGGACCTCTTCTCGCTCGAGGGCAGGGTCGCCGTCGTTACCGGTGCGACCGGGGTCCTCGGGGGCGCGATGGCGCGAGGACTCGCCCGGGCCGGCGCGAAGATCGGCGTGCTCGGCCGGCGCGGGGAGAAGGCGGAGGAGGTGGCGCGGGAGATCTCGGACCTCGGCGGCGAGGCAGCGGCCGTGCCGGCGGACGTGCTGGACGAGGAACAGCTGCGGGAGGTCAGGGACGCGGTGCTGGGCCGGTGGGGCCGCCTGGACGTCCTCGTCAACGCCGCGGGCGGGAACGTGCCCGGCGCGACCCTGAGCGGCGACGAGACCGTCTTCGATCTGCCGCGCGAGGCCTTCGGGGAGGTGTTCGGACTGAACCTGGTCGGGACGTTGCTGCCCATACAGGTCCTCGGCGAAGCCATGACCCGCGGGGACGGCGGGTGCATCCTCAACGTGTCATCCATGGCAGCCGCGAGGGCGATCACGCGGGTGGCGGGCTACTCGGCGGCGAAGGCGGCGGTGGACAACCTGACCCGCTGGCTGGCCGTGGATCTCGCCCGCAGGTACGGCGACGGCGTGAGGGTCAACGCGATAGCCCCCGGGTTTTTTATCGGGGAGCAGAACAGGGCGATGCTGCTCGAGGAGGATGGGAGCCTCACGGATCGGGGCCGCACCATCGTCGAACACACCCCGGCCGGGCGCTTCGGGGAGCCGGACGAGCTCGCCGGCGCGGCGATCTGGCTGTGCTCCCCGGCCGCGAGCTTCGTGAACGGCGCCGTGATACCCGTGGACGGGGGCTTCGGCGCGTTCAGCGGGGTTTGACGCGTAGCCGCGAGCGCCCTTGCGGGCCTAGACCGGAAGGAGAAGGACATGAGCAGAGATGCCATAACAGCGAGCGGGGCGCCCGAGCCCGTGGGCCCCTACTCCCATGCCGTCGTCGCGAACGGGTTCGTGTATGTCTCCGGGCAGGGGCCTGTGAACCCCGAGACCGGGAGCACGCCGGACGGGTTCGAAGACCAGGTCCGCCAGACTTTCGAGAACCTCGGCACCATCCTCGAGGCCGCGGGCTCCGGCCTAGGGGACGTGGTCAAGGTGAACGCCTACTTGACGGACCTGACGCGCTTCGCCCGGTTCAACGAGGTCTACAGGACGTTCTTCGCGCAGGACCCGCCTGCCCGCACGACCGTCGGAGCCGACCTGCTGGGCATCCTCGTCGAGGTCGACTGCGTCGCCGTCGTGCGGGGTTCGGGATAGTGGCCCTGACCACGCGCGCCTCCCTCGCAGGCGGCTCTTCGGCAGAGGACCGAGGGTAGGGCGGTGCCGCGCGTGATCGCGGCCGGGGAGACGATGCTGCTCGGGCTGACACCGCGGCCCGGGCTCCTCAGGCACGCCCCCGCCCTGGAGCTCAAGATCGGGGGCGCCGAGTCCAACGTGGCCATAGCCCTCTCCCGGCTCGGCGTGCCCTCCGGGTGGGTGAGCCGCCTGGGCGAAGACGAGGCCGGGCAGCTCGTCCTCGACCGTATCAGGGGCGAGGGCGTGGACACCTCGCGGGTGGAACGCGTCGAAGGGTACCCCACGGGCCTGTACCTCCGCGACAGCGCGGGAGGGAAGGTGCGGGTCCACTACTACCGGGCGGGATCCGCGGCCTCCCGCATGGCCCCCGGGGCCTTCGATCCCGACTACCTCCGTGGCGCCGCCTTCCTGCACCTCACCGGTATCACCCCGGCCCTCTCCGGGGGGTGCGCCGACTTCGTCCGGTGGGCCGCCAGGGAGGCCCGGGCGCGCGGGGTGCGCGTGAGCTTCGACGTGAACTACCGCTCCAAGCTGTGGGAGTCGGAGGCGGCCAGGGGCTTCGTCGAGGATCTGCTCCCCGAACTCGACCTGCTCTTCGTCGGCGACGACGAGGCGCTGGCGCTCTGGGGCGCGGGCGGCGAGGGGCTCGCGCGCCGGCTCGCTGCGGCCCACCCCTCGGGCGCGCTCGAGGTGGTCCTGAAGGATGGAGCGCGGGGGAGCGCCGTCCTAGTCGAGGCTCGGTTCTTCGAGGAAGACGGCTTCGGGGTGCCGGAGGTAGACCCGGTCGGGGCGGGCGACGCCCACGTCGCCGGGTACCTCGCCGGCTCTCTGTGGGGGCTCGGCGTCCGCGAGAGGCTCAGGCTCGCCAACGCGATGGGCGCCTATAGCGTGATGACCCTCGGGGACTACGAGGGGTTGCCCGACGCGGCGGAGGTCCGCGGCCTGATGGAGGGGAAGAGCACGCCGGGCAGGTAGATAGCGAGCGGCCGCAGGAGGCCGGGGAGGAACACGCATGCCGGAAAGAACGATTGGGGGCGTGTACGTCGCCAACGTCACCCCCTTCAAGGACGACGGTACCCTCGCCGTGGACGAGGGGGCCTATCTGGAGCACGTGGCCTGGCTCTCCGAGGGGGGCGTGCGGGGCGTCGTGCCGTTCGGGACGAACGGCGAGGGCCCGTCGGTCGCCATGGAGGAGAAGCTGAGGGTCCTGGAGGCGCTCTTCGACCGCGGCTCGGGCCTGCAGATCATCCCCTCGGTCATGCAGACGAACCTGCCCGACACGCTGCGGATGATCGAGTTCCTCAACGGCCACCCGGCCGCGGCCGTCCTCGTCCTGCCGCCCTACTACTTCAAGCCGGCGGACGCGGAGGGCCTCAAACGCTTCTACGAACCGGTGATGGAGGCGAGCGAGCATTCCGTCGTCGCCTACCATATTCCGAAGTACGCCGTCCCCGTCCCCGCTGAGGTCGTGGGCTCGCTCCCCTTCTGGGGCGTCAAGGACTCCGGGGGCGAGCCCGGCTACGCTGAGACCGTCCTGGGGGCGGGAAGGGGTGTGCTTGTCGGCACCGAGGACGACGTGCGCTCCAGGGTGGGGATCGGGGCCCAGGGCGCCATAAGCGCGCTGGCCAACTTCGTCCCCGAAGAGGTCGTGGCCCTCTACGACAGCGCGACCAGCGGGGACGACTCGGTCGGCGAGGAGCTGGCCGGCTTCCTCCTCGAGGCCAGGGCGAAAACGAAGGAACACTCCTCACCGGCCGTCCTCAAGAGGCTCGCCCAGGAGCGGCACGGCGTCCCGATGGGGACCGTGAGGCCTCCTTTCGTGCCGCTGCCGCAGGGCTACGCCGCCGCCGAGGTTCTACGCATCGCGCGGGGGCCTGCGGGGACCGGGGGCGCGGCTTGAGCGCCCGCCGCCAGCGGGGGTGATCCGAAGACGCCTAGTCGACCATTCACGGCAGTGGTCGGTTACGCGCAGTAGGCAACGGGTCTGCCGGCAGTCGCTCCGGAGCCGGGAGGCTCTTATGGCGCAAAGAGTCGGCGAAAGTAGGGGGTACCCGCGTTCGGGAAGCGGGGTGGCCCGAACGCTGGAGATTAGTAGACTTGGCACGCCCATACTGGCGAGACCAAAGGGGGCTACCGGCTTGAACATCCTTTCGATACAGTCGTCGGTGGCCTACGGGCACGTCGGCAACAGCGCGGCCGTCTTCCCGCTGCAGCGGATGGGCTTCGAGGTGTGGCCGGTCAACACCGTGCACTTCAGCAACCACACGGGCTACGGGGAGTGGCGGGGTACCGTCCTGCCAGCCGAGGACGTCGCCGGCATCGTCCGGGGCATCGAGGATCGGGGCGTGCTGCCTCGCTGCGACGCCGTGCTGAGCGGCTACATGGGCGACGCGTCGCTGGGCGAGGTCATCGTCGGGGCCGTTGCCAGGGTAAAGGAGCACAACCCGAGGGCCGTCTACTGCTGCGACCCCGTGATGGGCGACGCCGGCCGCGGATTCTTCGTGAGGCCTGGGATACCGGAGTTCATAAAGGGGGTCGCGGTGCCGGCGGCCGACATCATAACGCCGAACCAGTTCGAGCTCGAGTTCCTGACAGGGGTCGAGATCGGGGACCTGGACGACGCGCTGGGGGCCGCCGACGAGGCCAGGAGGCTGGGCCCCGGCACCGTGCTGACGACGAGCCTCAGGCGCAGGGACGCGGCCGCGGGCACCATCGAGATGCTGGCCGTCTCGGGGGAAGGGGCTTGGCTTGTCGGGACGCCGATGCTGGCGCTGGAGGTCAACGGCGCCGGGGACGCGACGGCGGCGCTGTTCCTGGCGCGCCTGCTGCGGGGCGAAACCGTAGCGGAGGCGCTCACGATGACGGCCTCGGCCGTCCACGCCGTGCTGGAAGAGACGCACAGGACGGGCTCTAGGGAGATAACGCTCGTGCCCGCCCAGCAGGGCATCGTCGATCCTTCCCGCCGGTTCGAGGCAAGACGGGTCCGCTAGGGCGGGTTACGAACCCTCCTATGATCCGTTAGCACGTTGCCGGGCCGATCGAGGGATTGTCTCCTCGGCAGCGGCCCAGGCGTCTCGCAAGAACTTTGGGGGGGTAAGACGCCCATCGTGCCGCGCCGGCGTCTCGCGTTCGGTGCTTTACGATAGACCGTGTGGGCGGCTAACTGCGAAGTCTCGGCCGGAAGGGAGCGACCGTGAGAGACGTGGCTGAGGCGACGGTGCTGGTAACGGGCGCCACCGACGGCCTGGGCAGGCGCGTCGCCCGGGAGCTCGCCGCAAAGGGCGCCACGGTGCTCCTGCACGGCCGCAGCCCCGAGCGCCTCAGAGCCAGGCTCGAAGATTTGAGGAGGGAGACGGGCGGCGAGAAGCTGGGCTCCTACCTGGCGGACCTCTCGTCGCTCGATGAGGTACGCGGATTGGCTGAGCAAGTCCTAACGGAGCACGATCGTCTCAACGTGCTCGTCAACAACGCGGGCATAATCTCCCGTGAGCGCGAGGAGAGCGGGGACGGCCACGAGCTGACCTTCGCCGTCAATTACCTCTCCCACTTCCTGCTCACGGGCCTGCTCCTGCCGCTGCTCTGGGACTCCTCCCCATCCCGGATAGTCAACGTCGCCTCCGCAGGGCAGAGCCCGATAGACTTCGACGACCCTATGCTCGAGCGGGGCTACGACGCCATGGGGGCGTACACCCGGAGCAAGCTGGCCCAGATCACGTTCACCTTCGAGCTGGCCGAGCGCCTCCGGGACACGGGCGTGACGGTTAACGCCCTGCACCCGGCGTCCCTCATGGACACCAAGATGGTCCGTGACGCCATCGGCTACACGATGAGCACGGTAGAGGAGGGGGCAGAGGCGGTCTTTCGCCTGGCCGCCTCGCCGGAGGTCGAAGGGGTGACGGGCCGCTACTTCGACGGGACGCGCGAGGCGCGCGCGAACCGGCAGGCCTACGACGAAGGGGCCAGGAAGAGGCTTTGGGCCTTGAGCGAGGAGCTGTGCGGGCGCATGCTCGACCCCGTTGGGCGCCGGTGATTAACGCGTGTTTACCCCC
>CADCVH010000017.1 GCA_902806085.1 uncultured Rubrobacteraceae bacterium
CGAACATGGGAGAAGGATGGGAGGCTCGGTCGGCACACGGACGAAGGCGACCCCCGGGCGGATGGGCGACCGCGAGGACGCCGTCCGGTGGGCGCGCTCCCTCCTCTCTGGGGGGGATTTCGTGGTCTTGGACTCGGAGACCACAGGCCTCGGCACCCCCATAGACTTCGTCGAGGTCGGCATCGTATCCTGCCGAGGAGAGACCCTCTTCGACTCGCCGATAAAACCCTCGTGCCCTGTGGAGCCCGGAGCATCGCGCGTCCACGGCCGCACCACGAAGAGCCTTTCGGGCGAGAGGCGATTCCACGAGCTCTACCCGGACCTCCTGGAGGCGCTGTGGGCCAAGCGGGTGGTCGTCTACAACGCCCCCTATGACCGTAGGGTGTGGGACGCGGCCGTGGGGCGCCTGGGGGCCAGGGCGGCACTGTCCGGGGAGCTCCCACCCTGGGAGTGCGCGATGCACGCGTTTGCGGCCTACGTCGGCGAGAGGTCCAAGAGGGGCGGTTACAAGAACCAGAAGCTGGTGGGAGGCGACCACACGGCCCTGGGTGACGCGCGGGCCACGCTGCGCTTGATAGAGCGGATGGCCCAAGGGGCTTGACGGGACGAGCGACCGTGGCTGCCCGGGTCGAGCCGGGCAGGCGATGGCGGGTCCGGCCACGCGGAGCTTCGAACACCTTCGGGGCGGAGTCCACCGCGATGGAACCGAGCCCAAAAGATCCTCCGCCCCGGTCGGCGATCCCCGGTGCCCTCGCACCAAAACCGCATACCCAAGCGAAGAACGCCCCGCGTGATGTGTAAGAATATGGGGGTATCCGCAGATCGGGCGACGCTCACCTTGCGCACGAGGCACCGGACGAATTCGCTGTGGGGTTGACGCCGGCGGCTGCCTCGCTCTTTGTCATGCCGACCCTGGCCCACCGCAACGTACCGAGCATCAGAAGAGGCCTTCCGTAGACGAACGACGAAGAGTTCGTGAGCGGGGGCGCCCCGAAAATGGCCCTCCAAAAACGTCGCATAAGAAGGTTTATTCGACATTTTGTTATGATGCCCGGGTTGGGTAACACTTGGGGAGGTCACGTTGCTCGAACGGGCGCAGGGCGCGGAGGTTGTCGAGGTCGTGCCGATGGCGGAGGCGGGCCGCGGCTTATCGGGCGCGGACACCGACGGGCGCCTGATCGGTCTGTGGCTGCACGGCAAGAGCGCGGCGACAGTCGAGGCTTACCGTTCGGACCTCTCGAAGTTCGTGGACTTCACAGAGGGCAAGCCCTTGCGGGCGGTCACGCTCGCCGACGTGCAGGAGTTCGCCGATTTCATCTCGGGACTGCTGGCGCCGGCGAGCCAGGCCAGGATCCTCGCGGCGCTGAAGAGCCTCTTCGCCTTCGGCCACCAGGTCGGGTATTTGCCCTTCGACGTCGGCCGCCCCGTCAAGCTCCCGCCGAGGCGCGACGAGCGGGCCGAGAGGATCCTCTCCGCCGACGACGTCCACGCGATGATCGCCCACGCCAAGAGGGGTCGCGACCGGGCGCTGGTGCGCGCCCTGTATATAGGGGGCCTCCGCGTGACCGAGACCGTGGACCTGAGGACGAGGGACCTCGTTAGGCGGGACGACGGCCGGGGCGGGCAGCTCGCCGTGTTCGGCAAGGGCTCCAAGACGAGACCGGTTCTCGTGCCCGCCGGCCTCTTCGAGGAGCTCTCCGCGCTCGCGCTGGCAGACGCCGAAGCTCCCCTGTTCCGCTCGCAGAAGATGGGCCCCGAAGGGGCCCCCAGGCCCATCACCGCCCGCCAGGCCGAGAGGGTCGTCAAGGCGGCGGCGAAAAAGGCCGGCCTCAAGAACGCCTCGGAGGTCTCGCCGCACTGGCTCAGGCACGCCCACGCCAGCCACGCCATGGACCGGGGAGCGAAGATACACCTCGTGCAGGCCACCCTCGGGCACTCGGACATCTCCACCACCGGACGCTACCTCCACGCCCGCCCCGACGAATCGTCTGCCCTCTACCTCGGCTCGTAGAACCGCCCCTCCCCCACCACCGTCCCGCTTCCGTGCGGCCTGGGGCGAGATACCGCGGGGTTGCGTGCGGTGGCGCCGGGTTGCAGGCGGCCCGCCACAATCGTCGCCGAAAACGGGGGTGCCGCACCCTTCGGAGGTCCAGCGGAGGCGCTCAGGAGCCAACCTCGCGCGAGCTCTAGGTTACCTAGTATTCTTGGAAGCCGGAGTATCAGGCAGGATCGTCCCCCGAACCGATAGCGGCATACCCGGCGTCCAGTACATGGAGGCGGTGAGGGAGGAGGAGCCGAACGAGGATGAGTAGCGGATATAGCGAGTGCGGCCCGAGGTAATTCGTCGCGAGAGAGGAGGCCTTTGCCGTGAAGCTCGCGTTGTGGGCGCTACTTGTCCTAGCGGTCCTGGTATTAGGCTACCTGGGCGTCGGTCTGGTCGTGGCCGCACGACTCTCCGCCCCTAGCCACCAGCCACAGGAGCTAACCCCCACCGACGTAGGGCTCTACTACCGAGAGGTGCACATCCAGAGCACCGACGGGCTAGAGCTTGCGGGCTGGTGGGTGCCCGGCGAAGACCCTTCCCGGGCCGTGGTGCTGGTCCCAGGCATAGGGGGCGACAAGTCCGACAGGCACGTCATCAAGAGCGCCTCTGTCTACGCCATGCGGACGGAGGTGGCGGTGCGGGTCGGCTGAAGCGCGCTGCCGCCCCGCAGGGCCCCGGCGTATTCCTCGGCGAATGCGGCGTGCTCCTTCAGCGTCCGCTCGAACACCTCCTGGCCGGCGTCGGCCCAATAAGGCTCGCCTTCGTAGATCAGGATCGCGTACTGCGCCATATCCACGTCCTTTCCGTCGCGGCCCGCCCGTGCGGGTCTCCTACTATACCGACGAACGGCTCTCGCCTGGATCGACAGAAGTGCGTAGGCTTGGCAAAGAAAACATTCCCTCAGTGGCTATTACTTGTGCAGGCTGGAACGCGGTCCGGGCGAAGATCTCATAGACTCCCTACACGACAACGCGTGGTGGACTGCGGGGCGGCCACAAACACGGTGCAAAGGAGCTTCCGCTCCCCCACGACGTGTTCGTGGGCTGCGAGAGGTTCGCCAGCTAGCGGCCGACCCGCAGCCGCTCTGCCAATCCCTTCACTATTGACACATGCGATAGATATTTCAAAAGCCTAACATGGGCCCGCACGGATCGAGGGCAACTGGGCCACAGGAGCTTCTCAGAATCCCCTCAACGAGCAGTGCGACAAGCCCCGGAAACCTCCGGTCGCTACGCGGGCGTCAGTTCCAACTTCGATGTCCCTCCCGCAATCTGGGCGCGAAAGCTTATGCCGAATCGGTTTGTATTTCGAAGGGTACGTAACGTCGATGCCGCACCCGAGCACGCCGATGGTGGCGCCCCCGGCCGCAAGGGCGCCCTCGTGGGCCGCCGCGTCCACCCCGAGCGCGAGCCCGCTCACCACGCACGCGCCCCTCGCGGCGAGCTCGCGCCCGAGGCCGTACGCCGTCTCCGCACCCGCCTGCGTCGCCTTACGGGACCCCACGAGCGCCACGTAGCCACCCGTGGGCAGGCGCCCTCCCAGGACGAAGAGCGCGGGCGGCGGGTCCGGCGCGGCCCGCAACCGCGCGGGGTACGCCTCGTCCGCCAGCGTCAGGACCCGCACCCCTTTTCTCCCCAGGCGCTCCACGAGTGCGTCGGCGTCGAAGCCCTCCCTAAGCTCGGCGAGGGCGCGGCCGGCTCTCTCCGTCAGGTTGATCCGCCGCGCGAGGTCCGGGGGCGGCTTCTCCAACACCTCCCGCACGTCCCTTCCGGCCAGACGACATACCAGGCTGCCGCCCGTCCTGGCCTGCAACAGGGAGAGAAAGAGGTACGCGGCGTCCTCCCTACCCGCCAACGCCGTACGACCTCCGGTAGTTGAGGGCCTCGGCCAGGTGCTCGACATCTATGTCCTCCTCGCCGGAGAGGTCCGCCACGGTCCTCGCGACCCGCAGCACCCGGTCGTGCCCGCGGCCCGAGAGGCCCATCCTGTCTATTGCGCGCGAGAACAGCGCCTCGGCGTCGCCCCGCAGCCCGCACGCCGCCCGCAAAAGCCTGCCCGAGAGAGCGCAGTTGGGCGAGCCCTGGCGCTCGATCTGCGCCCGCCGCGCCCGGGTCACCCGCTCCCTAACGACCCGCGAAGGCTCCGCCTCCCTCCCGTCGCGGAGCTCCTCCCGCGAGAGGCGCGGCACGTCCACGAACAGGTCCATGCGGTCGATGAGGGGCCCCGAGATCCTGCCCTGGTAGCGTTCGATCTGCCCCGGGGTGCACCGGCAGGCCCGCCGCGCGTCCCCCGCGTACCCGCAGGGGCACGGGTTCATGGAGCACAGGAGCGTCACCCGCGCCGGGTAGCTCAAGGTCGCCGCCACCCGGGAGATGGTCACGTACCCGTCCTCCAGCGGCTGCCTCAAAACCTCGAGCGTCCTTCGTCCAAACTCGGGAAACTCGTCCAGAAACAGCACCCCATGATGCGCCAGGGAGACCTCGCCGGGGCGCGGGTTGCTTCCCCCGCCTGCGAGCCCGGCGGTCGAGATGGTGTGGTGCGGCGCCCGGAACGGCCTCACGCGCAGGAGCGATCCGTTCGTCTCCCCTCCCGCGCTGTGCACCTTCGTGACCTCTATCCGCTCCTCCAGCCCGAGCGGCGGCAGGACGCCGGGGATCCTGCGCGCGAGCATCGTCTTCCCTGAGCCCGGCGGCCCGCTCATAACCAAGTTGTGCCCGCCGGCAGCCGCGACCTCCAGGGCCCGCTTCGCGTACCCCTGCCCCGCCACGTCGGCGAAGTCCTCGACCGCCGCCGGCTCCTCCCCGTTCTCCGACCACGGCTCGGCCGGCTCGACCCCGCACCCCGACCGCAGAAACTCGACCGCCGCCTCCCTGGCGTTCTTTCCCGGCAAGACCAGGCGTCCCAGACCACCCAACCTGGCGGCCTCGGCCATGGATAGGGCCCCCCGCACCCCGCGCAGCCCGCCGTCGAGCGAGAGCTCGCCCACCACCCCGACGTCTTGCAGGCTCGCGGGGGGCAAACTCCCCGACGCCGCGAGGATGCCGAGCGCCATAGGCAGGTCGAAGGCCGCCCCCTCCTTGCGGAGGTTGGCCGGCGCGAGGTTGACGATGACCTTCTTTGTCGGGAACTTGTAGCCGGAGTTGGAGATGGCAACCCGAACCCGCTCCCTCGCCTCCTGCACCGCCGCATCCGGCAGGCCCACGATCGAGAAGCCCGGCAACCCCGCGCCCACGTCGACCTCCACCTCCACCGGCAGCGCGTCTATGCCAAACAAGCTCAGGCTTCTAACCCGGCAAACGGACATCAGCCCACCACCCCGCAAACCAGCGCGGCCCCGTACAACCCCTACCTCCTATCAATCCTCCACAGAGCACGGGCACTATACCCCAAACGGGCTGTTCTTGTCTAGTATTTTATACCATTGTTTATTTTTGTATACGAAATACTTCAGAAGGCGTCTTGCACGTGGGTGATCCGCGGCTTACCCGCCAGGAGGAGGATGCCGATGGCGTCGAAGCGCAGGGTGTGGAAATCGGGGGCCTTCTCGAGGAGGTACTCCTCGGCCATCGAGCGGATGGCCTGCTGCTTGCGTGGGGTTACCGCCTCCAGTGGTTCCCCGAAGCCCGTGCCGCGGCGGAGCTTGACCTCGACGATAACCAGCGTCCCGTCCTTGCTAACGATAAGGTCGAGCTCGCCGCGGCGGGTGCGGTAGTTCTGGTCCACGATGGCGTAGCCCCGGTCTTCGAGGAAGCGGCGCGCGAGCTTCTCCCCGCGCTCCCCGGTGGCGCGGTTGTTCAGCTTGCGACCCCGGCGTAGCTCAGGCGGTGGACCCGGCACGGGCCGAATTGGGCCAGCGCGGCCCTGTGGTGCGGGGTCCCGTAGCCGGCGTGCCTCTCGAAGCCGTATGCGTCGTGCGCGTCGGCCAGCTCGCGCATCGCACCGTCGCGCAGGACCTTCGCGACCACGCTCGCCGCGGCGACCGCGGCGCTGCGGGCGTCGGCGCGGGGCAGGCACTCGATCTCGGGCCCGAGACGCAGCTTTCCGTCGGCGAGGGCGCAGCCGGCGCGCGGCTTGAGGGCCTCGATGGCGCGGGCCAGGGCCTCGCGGTTGGCGCGGCCGACGCCGTGGCGGTCGATCCACCACGCCGGGAACGCCACTACCGAGACGGCCTCGGCCCGGCGCAGGACCTCGGCGAAGACCACCTCCCGGCGGTCGGGTTTGAGCGTCTTGGAGTCGTTGACCTCGGAGATCGGAGCCTCACCCAGGACCACGGCCGCGGCCACGAGCGGGCCGGCCAGGGCGCCGCGGCCCGCCTCGTCGGCGCCGGCGAGCGGCCCGCCTCGTTCGAGCGTCCAGGCCGCGTCGAAGGCGTAGAGCGGGGCCGCGTCGGGGCGGCGTACCGCGCCAGGGGCACCGCCAGGGGCACCGCCAGGGGCAGACGGCACCGGGAAGAGGGGCCTCTAGCGGGCCTTCTTCACGCGGGCCTTCTTGCCCACCTTGTCGCGGATGTAGTAGAGCTTCGCGCGGCGCACGGCGCCCCGGCGGGAGACCTCTATCTGCGCGATCTTCGGGGAGTGAAGCGGGAAGATCCTCTCAACGTGAACCCCAAAGGAGTTCTTCCTGACGGTAAACGTCTCGTCGATGCCGCCGCCCTTGCGGGCGATACAAAGGCCTTCAAAGACCTGAACCCTCTCGCGGTTGCCCTCGATTACGCGGTAATGCACCTTCACCGTGTCGCCCGGCTTGAAGACGACGTCCCGCTGCTGCAAGTTCTCGCTCGTTATCATTTGTGTTCTCCTCTCGTGGGTGACCCTGCGAACGGTTATGGAGACCGGCGTCCGGTCGTCCTTGCCCGCGCCCTGGCCCGAGACTCCCGCTCGCGCCAGGCGCGGATCTCCGCATGATTGCCGGATAATAGCACGCCGGGCACCTCGTCTCCATCCCACGCCGCCGGCCGCGTGTACATCGGCGGCCCCACCACGCCCTCCCCGGAGAACGACTCCCCGAGCAGGCTCTCCGCGTTGCCGAGCACCCCGTCCAGGCGCCTGACCACCGCGTCCGCGAGCGCCGCCGCCACGATCTCCCCGCCCGAGAGCACGAAATCCCCGAGCGAGACGGCCTCCGTGGAGAGCCCCGCCCACACCCGCTCGTCCACGCCCCCGTAGCGCCCGCAGACGACGGTCAGGTCCGGCCCGGCGGCCACCTCGTCCACGTAGCCCTGCACGAGCGGACGCCCCGCGGGCTCCGTGAGCACGACGCGCCGGTCTTCCCGCACCTCCCCGGCCGGCGCGCCGTAGACCTCCCCGAAGGCGCGGGCTACGACGTCCACCCGCACGACCATCCCCGCCCCGCCGCCGTACGGCATGTCGTCGATGCGGCCGTTAGGGGAGAAATCCCTGAGGTCGAAGCTCCGGTAGCCGACGAGGCCCCGCTCTATGGCGCGGCCGACCACGCCGACGCGCAGGGCGGCGTCGACGGCCTCCGGGAACACGCAGAAGACGTCGATGTTCTTCAACGGGCTACTCCGGCGGGCGCACGGTCAGGCGGCGGGCATCGAGGTCCAGGCCGGGGACGTGCTCCATCGTAAACGGCACGAACAAGTCCTCTTCTCCCGTCCGGATCACGAGCACCTCGTGCGCCGCGGTCTCGAAGGTCTCCCTCACCTCGCCGACCCTCTCGCCCGCCTCGTCCGTCGCCGTCAGGCCGATGAGGTCGCCCACGTAGAACTCGCCCTCGTCCGGGCTGTCCAACTCCGACCTGTCCAGGATGAGCGGCTCGCCCTTGAGGCCGACCGCCGCCGGGCGGTCGCCGACGCCTTCGAGGTCGAGGAGGAAGCCCTTCGGGGTGGGGCGCGAATGCCGGATGGCGCGTCGGGCGCCGGCTACGAGCGGCGATACGCCCTCGCGCAGGTGGTCGCCCGGGCCAGAAGGCCGCACCCGGACGGTGCCGCGCACGCCGTGGGGGCCGACGACGACCCCGATGGTCACCGGGTCGGGGGTCTCGGCCACGGGGTCTAGTCCGAAACCTCCACGTTCACGCGCTTGCCGGCGTTCACCGAGGCGGCCTTGACGACCGTGCGGATGGCCCGGATCGTGCGCCCGCCGCGGCCTATGACCTTCCCGACGTCGTCCGGCGCCACGGTGAGCGCGAGGTCGACCCGGTTCTCGGACTCGCTGGCGGCGACCTCGACCCTCTCTGGCTCGTCCACTATCGGGCGGACCAGGAGGAGAAGGAGGTTCTGAAGTCGTTCCACGGCGTTCTAGAGGACGCCTGAGATCTTCAGGAGGTTGCGCACCTGGTCGGTGGGCTGGGCGCCCTTGCCGATCCACTCGCGCGCCTTCTCGGCGTCGACCTTGATGTCCGACGGCTCGGACTGCGGGTCGTAGGTGCCGATCCTCTCGATAAACGACCCGTCGCGCGGGCTGCGCGCGTCCGCGACCACTATCCGGTAGAAGGGGTTCCCCTTCGATCCGTGCCTCGCCAGCCTTATCTTTACCGCCATACCTGTCTCCTCTCGAATCCTTCTACCTGCGTCCGGGCAGCCCGGGCATCTTCGGCATCCCACCGCCCTTGCCCATCTGCTTCATCATCTTCTGCATCTCGCCGAACTGCTTGACGAGCTTCTGCACGTCCTGCTGGGTGGCGCCTGAACCACGCGCGATCCTACGCGCCCGGCTCGGGTTCTGCAACAGCTTGGGGTTGCGGCGCTCCTTGACGGTCATGGAGGTTACCATGGCCTCGACCCTCGCGAGCTGGTTGTCGTCTATCTCGACACCTTTTAGCTGCTTGCCGAGGCCCGGGATCATGCCGAGCAGGCCAGATATTGGGCCCATGCGCTTGATCATCTGCATCTGCTTGAGAAAGTCCTCGAACGTGAACTTCCCGCTCATCAGCCGCTGGGCGTCGGCCTGGGCCTCCTCCCGGTCCATCTGCTGCTCGGCCTTCTCGATGAGCGTCATCACGTCGCCCATACCCAAGATGCGTCCCGCCATCCTGTCGGGGTAGAAGTAGTCGAACTCCCCCATCTTCTCGCCCTCTGAGGCGAACCGGATGGGCCTCTCCGTCACGGAGACGACGGAGAGCGCCGCACCCCCTCGGGCGTCGCCGTCGAGCTTGGTAAGCACCATCCCGTCGAAGTCCGCGTACTCCTTGAAGGCCTGGGCCACGTCGACCGCGTTCTGGCCCGTGACGACGTCGAGTACCAGGAGGACGGAGTGCGGCCTGGAGGCGCTCCTGACGCGCTTGATCTCCTCCATCATGTCCATGTCAACGACCTGCCTGCCGGCCGTGTCCACGATGACGAAGTCGTAGCCGCCGTCCCTGGCCTCCTTGATGCCCCGCTCGGCGATCTCCTCCGGCTTCGGCCCCGTCCCTTCCGTGTAGACCGGCACCGAGAGCTCGCGCCCGATCTGCTGCAACTGGTCTATGGCCGCCGGACGATAGGTGTCGCAGGCCACGAGATACGGGTTCTTCCCAAGCTTCCGCACGAACAGCGCGAGCTTGCCTGCCGTCGTGGTCTTGCCGTGCCCGTTCAGGCCGGCGAGCATCACCACCGTCGGCGGACGCGAGGCGAACGAGAGCTTGTGGGAAGTCCCGCCCATAAGGTTCGCCAATTCCTCGTTGACGATCTTGACGATCTGCTGGCCGGGACTGAGCGCCTTTGAGACGTCGGAGCCCGTCGCCCGCTCCCGGACGTTCGAGACGAACTCCTTGACGACGCCGTAGTTCACGTCCGCCTCGAGAAGGGCGAGACGGATCTCGCGGGTCACCTTCTTTACCTGGTCCTCGGTGAGGTTGCCGCTGCCGCGGACCCCGTCGAGGGCCTTGTTCAGCCTGTCGCCTAAGGTATCGAACATCTAGAGATCTCCAAACAATGCTTCCGCGAACTCCCTGGCGTCGAAGGGGTGCAGATCCTCGACCTTCTCGCCCACGGAGATCAACTTTATAGGCACCCCGACCTCGTTGGCTATGGCGAGCGCGATGCCGCCCTTGGCCGTCCCGTCGAGCTTGGTAAGAATGATGCCGGTGAGCCCGGCTACCTCCTGGAACATCTTCGCCTGCCTGAGGCCGTTCTGCCCCGTGGTGGCGTCCACGGTCATCAGCACCTCGTGCGGCGCCCCGGGTATCTGGCGCCCGATCACGCGGTGGACCTTGTCCAACTCCGCCATGAGGTTGACCTTGGTGTGCAGCCGGCCCGCGGTGTCTATGAGCAGCACGTCCGTCCCCTCGCGCCTGGCCGCCTCGATAGAATCGTGGGCCACGGCCGCCGCGTCCGCCCCACGGTCCCGCGCTACGACGGGCGTGCTGGTCCTCTCACCCCATTGCTGGAGCTGCTCGATGGCCGCCGCCCGGAAGGTGTCCCCGGCGGCGAACATGGTCGTCCCCGGCAAAAAGCGCGAGAGCTTGCCGATGGTGGTGGTCTTCCCTGTGCCGTTGACGCCGACCATCAGGATCACGGTCGGTTTGTGCGAGACGTCCAGCTCGACCGGGCCCTCCAGCATCCTCGTGGCGTGCTCGACCATGAGCCTTTTCAGCTCGGCGCCGCTGGTGATGTTCCGGCGCAGCGCCTCCTGTTCGAGCTCCGCAACGAGCTTGGCGGTCGTCGGCACCCCGACGTCGGCGGAGACCAGGATCTCCTCGACCCTCTCCCAGAACTCCTCGTCCTCGGCGTCCTTGAACTCCGCTACCGCGGCGTTGAGCTGCCCGACGAAGGACTCCCGACTCCGCGTCAGCCCCCGCCGCAGACGCCCGAACCACCCGGCCGACTCCTGCTCCTCGGCGATAGCCTCGGCGCCCGGCTCCTCCTCGATGGCGGTCGGTTCGGGAAGCGGCTCCGCAACCTCCGGTTCGGACTCCACCTCCTCCGGCTCTAGCGCCTCCTCCCGCGGGGGCTCGACCGGCTCGAAGTCCTCCTCCTGCACGGGCCCTACGGGCTCGGCATCCACGTCATCGACGGACGGGGCCTCTGGCAAGTCTTCGGGCGCCACCGGCTCCGGGGCATCGACCTCCGGAACCGCAACGTCACCGTTCGCGGAGCCTTCCGCCTCGGGCGGGGCCTCCGTCTCGGTGGCGGTGGGACTCTGGACCTCGGGTTCGTCTTTGCTGCGTCTGAAAAAGTTACGCCAAGAGCGCGCCATGGGCGACTTCTCTCTCTCCCTGCAAACGTTTAGATACGACAGTGGTCGCCCCGGAGGCGTCCTGGACCACCCCGTAAAGTACGTCAGCCGCGGCCATCGTCCGCTTCTGATGGGTGACCAGCAGGTACTGGCCGCCGGACCGATGGGAGTCTACCACAGAGAGAAAACGCGCCAGGTTCACGTCGTCGAGCGCCGCCTCCGCCTCGTCCAGGATACAGAACGCCCCCGAACCCCCCAGCGGGCGGCTCAGGAAGATGCTGAACAGGAAAGAGAGCGCCAGCAGCGCCCGCTCCCCGCCGGAGAGCACCCGCAGGGGCCTCCAGCCCTTCCGCCCGAGCCGGAGCCCGATCTCCACCCCCTCCTCGGACAACTCGAGGACCCCCGAAGCCCCCTGCAACATGCGAGGCACGATCTCCCCGAACGCCTCCCGGACCCGCCCGAAAGTCTGCGAGAACCGCACCTCTATCTCCCGATCCACCGATTGTATTATGCGGTTAAGTTCGGTGGTTGCCTCCTCGGCGTCGGCGCGTTGGGCGGCCACGAACTCGTGGCGTTCGCGCAGCTCCTCTTCCTGGGAGAGGGCGAGGAGGTTGACGTCGCCGAAGCGCTTGAGCTGGCGCGCTAGCTTCTGGCGTTCGGGGTCGGTGTCTTCGGGGTGGTTCTCGGCCTGAAGGCGGGCGGCTTCGAGGGTGCTGCCCCACTCGGTCTGGATCTCCTCGGCTGAGCCCGCGGCGGCGGCCTCCGCCCGGGCGACCTCTTCGGCGAAGCGGGCCGCCTCCGCGCGGGCGGTGGCTAGCTCTCCCGCCGTCTCGACCGCCCGGCGCGAGAGGTGGGAGCGTTCCTCAGAGACCTGGCGGTGGGATTCGGAGAGCTCGCCCCGGGTCCGGCGCAGGCCGCTTCGGCGCTCGCGCACCGCGGCGAGGAGGGCGGTAGAGAGCGCGACGGCCTTTTTCCCGAGATCTCGGGGCGAAGTCGCCTCCGGGGCTACGGACGAAGCCTTCTCCAGCCTGCGCCGGAAGGCCGCCTCGCGGTTCTTTCCATCCGAGATCGCCGCGCGCAGGGAACCGAGGCGCCCCTCCGCGTCCTGGGCGGCGACCCGGGCGGATTCGGCGGCGGCGGTTGCGGTAGCGGCAGACTCGCGGTCGGTACGGGCGGTCCTCTCGGCGGCCCCAAGCTCCCGTTCGGCCGAGGAGATCGCGCCGGTGAGCTCCTCGGCCTCGCGCCGCCGGTCGAGCGCCCGGCGGTGGGAGGTCTCGGCCGCGTTCAGGCGACGGCGGGCCTCCGTTTCGAGCGCGGAACGCGCCCGCAGCGCGCGCTCGGAGAGGTTGCTGAGGCTGTTCGCGGCCTCCGAGACCACGCCCAGGCGGCCGGAGACGGCCTGGATGGCGTTCCGGGCATCGTAGAGGACCTCACCGGGCCCGTTCTTGAGGGCTTCCAGAAGTTCCAGCTCGGCCCCGAGGCGGGCCTCCCGGGCGAAGTTGCCCGGTCCGGGACGCCGGCTCACGCTGGTTCTCGTGAGGCGGAGGCCGTCCGTGGTGACGGCGACGTGGCCGTTCATGTTGGCGCCGTCGCCGGGGCGGTCGACGACGAAGATGCCGCCGAGCAGGCGCTCCACGGCGCCTGCGTAGCGTCCGTCGAGGACTTCGACGCATTCTGTGAGGGGCGTGCCTGGCGCGTGGTCGTCGGCGAGCACGCCCTCCGCGTCGAGCCGCAGGGCGACCGGGTCCGTCTCCGAGAGCATGCTCATCCCCTCGTCCAGGTTCTGCGCGAGCACGCCGGCGCCGCTCTCCCCGAGCGCCGCCTCGACGGCCGCCTCGTAGCCGGGACGGGCCCGGATCACCTCGTACAGCCGCGTCGTGTCGCCGGCGGGCGCGGCGGCACGCAGGGACCTCACCCTGGACTCCGAACGTCCCACCGCCGCGGCCAGCCCCCCGCGCCTGTGGCTGACCTCCTCGAAGCGCGACTCCGCCCGGGCGAGGGCCCCCGAGATCTCTTGCCGAAGACTCCGCACCCCGTCGCCCGGGCGGTGCTCCCGCAGGCCGTGTAGCTCCTGCGCCACGCGCCGCAGACGTTCGAGAGCGTCCCAGGAGATCTCCGGCGTGGCGCCCGCCGAGCCGAGGCCGGCGAGCCTCGCGCGCAGCCTGTCCAGCTCCCCCGCGAGGAGGGCCCTCTCCCTTTCGGAGCCGGAGCTCTTTTTGACGGCGAGTTGGCCGGCCCGCGCCTTCTCTTGCGAGCCTTCCCGCGCAGCGATGGCCTCGGCTTCGAGGCCGGCCGCCTCCCCGCGCAACCCTTCGAGTCTTCGGGCCGTGCGCCCGAGCTCCTCCTGAAGCCGGTGGAGCACGAGGCGGCGCTCGCCCTCGCGGCCGGTGCTGGTATCCAGCCTGAGGAGGGAGCGGTCCGCCCGCAGGTTCTCCGCGCGAAGGTGCTCGGTTACGTCCTCCAATCCCTCCGCGCGTCGCTCCGCCTCGCCGATGCGGGCGCCGAGGTCGCGCAGGCGTCTCTCTATCCGCTCGCCCTCGCCGCGAAGGCTCCCCTCGGTCTCGTCCAGTCTCCTGACGCGAGATTCGCCGGTGCGCAGCCGGTCCCGAAGGTCGGAGAGCTCGCGGGTGGCGACCCGGTAGAGGTGGGCAAGGGAGAGCTCGCGGTAGCGAGACTCGATTTCCCTGTAGCGCCGGGCGGCTTCGGCCTCGGCCCGGATCCGGCGAAGCTGGTTCCCGAGCTCCGTCTCCAGCTGCCGGCTCTTCTCCAGCTGGTCGTCGGCCCGTTCGAGGCGGCGGCTCGCGGAGAGGCGCCGCCTGCGGTAGACGCCGAGCCCGGCCGCCTCCTCCAGCGCCAGGCGGCAGGCGGCGGCCCCCCCGGCGACGATCGCGTCGACCGAGCCCTGGCGCAGGATGCTGTGCCGGCCCAGGCCCGCCTCCCCGGCGACGGCCCGAACGTCGGCCAGGCGCGAGCGGGAGCCGTTGATCCTGTACTCCGTCTCCCCGGCGCGCGAGACGCGGCGCGTGACCGAGACCTCCGCGTAGGGAAGCGAGATCTCGCCGGAGGCGTTGTCGAAGACCAGGGTGACCTCGGCGGCGCTCGCCGCCGGCAGGGACTCCGAGCCAGAGAAGATCAAATCTCCCATCGTCCCCGCCCGCAGCAGCCCCGGGCTCTGCTCCCCCAAGGCGAACAAGACCGCGTCCGTGATGTTGCTCTTACCCGAGCCGTTGGGACCGACTATCGCCGTCATCCCGCCTTCGAGCGGCATCCTCACCGGCCTGGCGAACGTCTTGAACCCCTTGATATATATCGCCGAAAGCACTGAACGGGCATTTTACGCAACTTCGGACTACAAAGCACGCGGAAAGTGCAGCAAATGAGGCTTCAGGCTCTAAGCTCTAAGGCTCCAGGTCGCCTCCTTCGGAGGCTTTTAGGTTCAGGCGTGTGGACGTCGGGTCGATCGACGCGACGTCGGAGCCCCGGTTCGGATCGACAACACGGCGTGAGGTTGAAAGGAACCTTCGCGCCGGAAACGAAGCAACCACCTACCGCACGGCCGCGAGATGAGTTGCCCGAAGCCTAAAATCTGAAGCCTAGAACCTGCGTAGCGAAGCTACGCCCCGACGTGGATCTCGACCGGCTCGCGCGGGACGGGACGGATGCCCAGGATCTCGAGCGCGGCGCGGGCGGCGGCCTGTTCGCTCTCCTTGATGGAGGGTCCGTCGCCGGTGGCGACCTCGCGGCCTTCGACGGAGACGCCGGAGACAAAGCTCGGGCGGTGGGCCGGGCCCTGCTTGGAGATGACCCGGTAGGTCGGGCGCAGGCCGTCGGCCTGGAGCGTCTCCTGCAGGAGGGTCTTCCAGTCGCGGAGCTCGTCGGTGTCCACCTCGGAAGGGTTGAAGATCTCGTCCACCGTGCGGAGCACGAGGTCGCGGTCTATGAGGTAGGAGGCGCCTATGATGGCCTCGACGGTGTCCGCGACCACCGAGTCGTTGATGACGGAGCTCTCTATGATCTCCTCGATGCCCTCCCGCCGGCCGACGCTCGCCAGGAACGACTTCCTGACCAGATGAGCCCGGATGCGGGTGAGGTCCCCCTCGAGAAGCTCCGGGTAGCCGTGGAAAACGAGCTCGGCGACCCGGTTGTTCAAGACCGAATCGCCGAGGAACTCGAGGCGTCCGTTCGATTCGTAAGGGTCCGCCACGCTGGGGTGGGTGAGCGAACGCAGCCTTAGCGGCTCTGGCAGGATCGCTATGAGGTCCCTTATAGACATAACGCTCTCTATTCTACACTTGTGAACGCGACCACGACGTTGTGGCCCCCGAACCCCATGGAGTTCGAGATCGCCGCCTTGAGATCCGGCGCTTCGGCCGCCTCGCCGACGACGTAGTTCAGCCTTTCGCAATCCTCCGCCAGGTTGTCCAGGTTGATGGTCGGCGGCAGAACCTTCTGGTTGAGGGCCAGGGCGCACATGATCCCCTCGGTCGCCCCGACCGCCCCGAAGAGGTGGCCCGTCATCGACTTCGTACCCGACACCCGGGCGTGGGGCATCACGCGCGAGATCGCCTTCGTCTCAGGCCCGTCGCCCGTGGGCGTCGCCGTGGCGTGGGCGTTGACGTGCCCGACGTCTTCGGCGGTGAGACCGGAGTCTTCGAGCGCCCGGAGCATCGCCCGCTCCACCCCGCGGCCCTGCTCGTCAGGCGCCGTGACGTGGTATGCGTCGGTCGTGCGGCCGTAGCCGGAGACGGCGGCAATGGGCTCGGCGCCCCGGGCCGCCGCGTGCTCCTCGCTCTCGAGGACCACGGCACCGGCGCCCTCGCTCATCACGAAGCCGTCGCGTCCGCCGTCAAACGGGCGGCTCGCGTGCGCGGGGTCGCCGTTGTAGCGGCTCACGGCGCGTATCGCGGAGAAGCCGGCCATGCTCAAGGGCGTGATCGGGGCCTCAGAAGAGCCGGCTATAACCACGTCCGCGTCGCCGCGCCGGATCAGCTCCAGCCCCTCGGCTATCGCCTCGCCGCCGGTGGCGCACGCGAGCACCGGGCACTGGCTCGGCCCCGTGGCCCCGAGCAGGATCGCGAGCTGGCCGGCGGCCATGTTCGGGACCATCATCGTAATGAGGAACGGGCTCACCCGGCCAGGGCCGCGCTCCGCGAGGACCTTGTACTCGCGCTCCCAGGTGGAGAGGCCGCCGATGCCGGTGCCCAAGACGATGGCGACCCGCTCGGGGGTCTCCCGGATCACGTCGGCCACGCCCGCGCTCTCGGCGGCTTCGAGGCCCGCGGCCACCCCGAGCTGGGCGAAGCGGTCCATGCGGCGGGCCTGCTTTTTGCTCATAAAGTCCGTGGGGTCGAAGTCCGTGCATTCCCCGGCTATGCGGGATGGGAACGGGGAGGCGTCGAACTGCGTGATCGGGCCGATGCCGCTCTTTCCGTGCAGGGCGGCGTCCCAGAAGTTCTCGACGCCGGTACCGAGGGGCGTCACCGCCCCTGCGCCCGTGATCAGGGCGCGGCCCCTGCCGCCTTCCGGCGCCTCCGTCACGCCGCCCGGTGCTGGTCGACGTAGTCCACGGCCTCTTCGACGGTGGTGATCTTCTCGACCTCTTCGTCCGGGATCTCCATCCCGAACTGCTCCTCGAGCTCCATGATGAGCTCCACGAGGTCGAGCGAGTCGGCCTCTAAGTCCTCCCGGAAGGAGGCGTCGGGCGTCACGTCGCCCTCGTCAACCCCTAGCCGGTCGGCCGTTATCTCCTGAATCTTGGACAGAATCTCTTCGCGATCCAAAACCTTTTCTCCTCTCTTGCTTTATGAGTCAGCACGTACCCTTTCCAGGATAGCGCGTAGTGTAAACGTTTGGCCCGCTACTGCATAGTCATCCCGCCGTCGACCGCCAGCGTCTGCCCGGTGACGTACCCCGCGCCCTCCGAGGCGAAAAACGCCACGGCCCCGGCGATCTCCTCCGGCTCCCCGAACCGCCCGCCGGGCACCTGCTCCCGGATCTGCCCCTTGATGTTCTCCGGCAAACCCCCCGTGAGCTCCGTCTCCACGTACCCTGGCGCCACGACGTTCGCCGTGATCCCCCTCTGCGCCACCTCCCGCGCCACGCTCTTGGTGAACCCGATGATGCCGGCCTTGGAGGCCGCGTAGTTGGCCTGCCCCGCGTTGCCAACGAGACCGACCACCGAGGAGACGTTGACGATCCTGCCCCACCGCGCCCGCACCATCGGCCGCATCGCCGCCCGCGTGCACAGGTAGGTCCCCTTGAGGTTGGTCCGCAAGACCTCGTCGAACTCGTCCTCTTTCATGCGCATCATGAGGTTGTCCCGCGTAACGCCCGCGTTGTTGACCAGGATGTCCACCCGCCCGAAGGCCCCGTTCACCCCGTCGAACAACCGCTTGACGTCGTCGGGCTCCGCCACGTCTCCCTTGTAGACCTCGCACCGCCCGCCCGCCGCGCGAACGGCCTCCGCCGCCTCTTCGGCCGCCGCGTCGTTGGAGCGGTAGGAGATGGCGACGCCGGCCCCCTCCGAGGCCAGCTTGACGGCTATCGCGCGACCTATGCCGCGCCCGCCGCCCGTCACTATGGCGATCCTGCCGTCCCCGATCACTCGACGTCCCCCCTCGCCGCGAAGGCGAACATCAGCTCCGCCTCGCAGACCCGCTCGCCGTTGACGGTGGCCTTCCCCTTGCCCCTGCCGACGGCGCCCTTGAGCCGGACTATCTCGACCTCCATCCGCAAGACATCCCCCGGCAGAACCTGCCGGCGGAACCGGACGCCGTCGATGCCGGCGAAGAGGGCGAGCTTGTCCTCGTGGTCACCCCCGGCCATGACCCCCACGGCCCCGACCTGCGCCATCGCCTCGATGATGAGCACGCCGGGCATGACCGGGTAGTCCGGGAAGTGCCCCTGGAAGAAGGGCTCGTTCTGGGTGACGTTTTTGACGCCGACGGCCCGCACGCCGGGCTCCAGCTCCTCGACCCTGTCGACCAGCAAGAACGGATACCTGTGGGGGATGAGCCCCCGGATCTCGGCCGGCCCAAGCGGCGCCTTCAAGTGAGCGCCTCCCTCGCCGTGACACCCCTGACGTCTTTCCTCTTGAAGTCCCGCAGCATCCGCGTCAGCGTCCCGTCCTCCCCGGCCTCGAAGATCTCATCAACACCCATCTCGAAGAAGCGCTCCATCACCGACGCCCACCGCACCGGCGAGAGCATCTGCTCGCGCAGCGCCGCCCTGACCGCCCGCGCCGTCCGCAGCACCTCGCCTTTGGCCGCCCCGACCATCGGGACCTCGGGCTCCGCGAACTCGACCCCGGCGAGCAACTTCTCCATCCTCGCCGCGGCCCCCTCCATCAGCGGGGAGTGGAAGGCCCCGGCCACGCCGAGCGGTACTTTCCTGCCCTTGATCCCCTCACCCACCGCCTCGAGCGCCCCCTTCTCCCCGGAGATAACCGTCTGGCGGGGCGTGTTGAAGTTGGCCGCGACCACGACGCCCTCCGCCTCCCGGACCACCCGCTCGACCTCGTCGGGGTCGGCCCCGATCACGGCCACCATGCCCCCCGGCACCTTCCCCGCGGCCTCCGTCATCAGCCGGTCGCGCTCGGCCACGAGCCGCACGCCGTCGTCGAGGTTCAGGGACCCGGCAGCGTGGGCCGCCGCGTATTCCCCCAGCGAGTGCCCCGCCACCACCTCGGGCTCCACCCCGGCGTCCCGCAGCCTGTAGAAAAGGTCGACGGAGTTTGCGAAGACGGCCAACTGGTACGGCGGCTCGCCGCCGCCCACGCGCCGCCGCAGGGCCTCGGCGACCTCGCCGGAGACCTCGCCGCCCGCGGTTCCCTGGCCGGGAAAGACCACAGCCCGCTTTTGCCCCATGCCCCTCCTAGATCCTGTAAAGGTTCGCAGCCCACGTCAGACCGAAGCCGAACCCGACGGTGACTATGTACTTCCCGGGCTCCATCTCGTCGTAGATGTCCGGGTACGAGAGCGGGATGCTCGCCGCGGACGTGTTCCCGAACCTGTCCAGGTTCATCACGATCCTCTCCCGCGGCAGGTCCATCTTCTTTGCCGCCGCTTGTATTATGCGTGCATTTGCCTGGTGGGGGATGACGTACTGGACGTCGTCGGGGGTCAGGCCGTTGCGGGAGAGGAGCTTGTCGAACATGTCGGGGAGGATGCGGACGGCGAACTTGAAGACCTCGCGGCCGTTCTGGTAGAGCTTGTTTTCGTCGCCGGGTTGGCCGGCGCGGCCGAGGGGGGCGCCGTGGCCGTCGGCGCCGAGGATGTGGTCCACGAAGCCCGACTCGCCGTCGCCGGCGTCGAGGACGACCGCGCCCGCGCCGTCGCCGAAGAGGACGGCGGTGGACCTGTCGTTCTGGTCCACGACCGTGCTCATGGCGTCCGCGCCGATGAGGAGGACCCTGCCGGCCGAACCCGCGCGGATCATGGCCGTGGCGACGGTGGCGGCGTAGGAGAAGCCGGAGCAGGCCGCGGAGAGGTCCATCGCGCCGACGCCGGTGGCGCCCACCTCCTCCCCCACCAGGCAGGCCACGGAGGGCATGGACTCGGGGGCGGTGGAGGTGCCGCAGATGATCAGGTCTACCGAGTCGCCCCCGACCCCGGCGTGCTCGAGGGCGCCCCGCGCGGCCCCGATCGCCAGCGTCGCGCACGTCTGGCCGTCTTCGAGGAACCTGCGCTCGTGGATGCCCGTGCGGGAGGAGATCCAGTCGTCCGTGGTGTCGAGGACGCCCTCGAGGTCCTTGTTCGTCACGACCCGCCCGCCGAGCGCCCGGCCGACGCCGACGATCCTGCCCGCCGGACGACCGCTCACGCCTGGCCCCCGGCGGTCGGCGCGGAGGCGGAGAGGAGGGCCCTCTGCATCTCTTCCGTCAGGCCCGAACCGGAGCGGGAGATGCCGAGCAGGGCGTTCTCGACGCCCCTGGCCATCGAGTTGCCGTGCCCGATCACGACCGTCCCCCGAGCCCCGAGCAGGAACGAGCCCCCGTAGTTCTCCGGGTCGACCTGGCCCCGCACGGCCATCAACCGCGGCCTGAGGACCGCGCCCGCGAGCCTGCCGGCCAGGCTCCCCGTGACGGCGGAGCGGACCATGCCGAGCACCTCGCGGGCCACCCCTTCCGCGGTCTTGAGCACCACGTTGCCCGTAAACCCGTCCGTCACGAGCACGTCGGCCGCGCCGCCGCCGATATCCCTGCCCTCGACGTTGCCGACGAAGCGCAGGCCGGAGGCGGCGATAAGGCGGTGGGCCTCCCTGGCGAGGTCCGTCCCCTTGCCCGGCTCCTCTCCGACGTTCACGAGGCCCACCCTCGCTTCTTCACCCAGCCCGAAATATCTCTTGGCGAACACGCCGCCAAGAATAGCGAAATTGAGCAGGTCTTGCGGCCGGCACATCGTCGTCGCCCCGGAGTCGAGCAACAGCACCGGCCTCCTGAAGGGAAGAACGGTCGCTATCGCCGGCCTGCGGCAGCCGTCGAGGCGGCCGAGGCGCAACAAGGCGGCTGCCACGGTGGCCCCGGTATTCCCCGCGGAGAAGAAGGCGTCCGCCTCGCCGCCGCGGACCATCTTCGCCGCCACCGCGACGCTCGCGTCCGGCCGCGCGCGGAGAGCCGTGGCCGGCTCCTCGTCCATCCCTATCGGCCCGCCCGCCGGGCGGACGTGGACGTTGGGCGGGGGTTCCCCGTCCAACGAGTTTTCGATCTGTTGCTGGATGCCTACGAGGTAGACGCCGTCGTCGGGAAGACGCCGGGCCGCGGCGATCGCCCCGGCCACCACCTCTCTCGGGGCGTTGTCGCCGCCGAGGGCGTCCACGGCGAGGCGCACCGCTTCGCTCGGCGGGGCGGCCTACTCGGCGGCCTCTACGGCGACGGCGGTGCGGCCCTTGTAGTAGCCGCAGTTGCCGCAGACGCGGTGGGAGAGGTGCGGCTGCCCGCAATTGGGACAGGCTTGCAGGCCCGGGCCCGTGAGGGCGTGGTGGGCGCGGCGCTGGTTCTTGCGCGCCTTGGACGTCTTCTTCTTCGGTACGGCCATGATGTTACCTCCTGTTGGTTACTGAGCTTTAGAAACCCGAGACGGAGATTCCGTCCAGGCCCCGCCAGCGCGGGTCGATCTCGTCATCGTCGTCCTCTATGCCGACCGGCTGGGTCCCCTCGCGGAAGACCTGCAACGGGACCTCGTTCGGCAAAGCCCGGCTGGCGTAGGTCCCGAGGTCGAGCGTCCAGTCCTTCACGCCGAGCTCGTCGTCGTCTGGGCCGGCCAGAAGCTCCGAGTCGCCGAACTCCAGCACGACCTCGGCCGGCTCCAGCGTCCTGTCGCAGGTCGTGGCGAGCGTGGCCCGGACGCGCAGGTCGAGGTGCAGGCCCTCGGAGACCTTCGTGACGCCGACGTCGGCCTCGGCGGACGTTACCTCGTGGTGGCGGCCGTAGAGATCGAAGGGGTCGACGTCGAAGTCGGCGTGCAGGTCGTGCCTGTCCCCGACCTCCGCTCCTGGCTTTCTGAGGGGGATACGGTCGTTCATAAAAATAGTGTACCGCTAGTTATTGCTCTTGAACGCCCTGCAGCTTCGAGCGGCCCCGCTGCACGGCTTCAAGCAGCTTGCCGAGGTTGTCCTCCAGGTTCGCGAGGACCTCGTCGGCGTAGTCCTCGGCGCCGAGGCGAATCTCGCGCTCGCGGCGACGGGCGTCCTCCATGATCTCGGCGCTCCGCTTCTCGGCGCGCTTGAGGACCTCTTCTTCCGAGGTGATCTTCTCGGCCTCGTCCTGGGCGCTGCGGATGATGCGGTCGCTCTCGGAGCGGGCCTCGTCGAGCATCGCCTGGCGCTCCTTGACGATCCAACGCGCCTGCTTGAGCTCTTCGGGGATGGTCTGGCGCATCTGGTCGATGATGTCGAAGGCGGCGTCGCGGTCGACCATCGCCGTGTTGCCGAAGCCCGGGAAGCTCCGCGCGTCCTCGACCAGCTCTTCCAACCTGTCTATGAGTACCAGTACGTCCATCCTCAGCAACCTTATCCTTTGCCTACGATCCCTGTATCTTACCGTCCGAGCCGGAATAAATCTGGCGCACGGTCTCCAGTATGCCGTCCGGCACCAGCCCGCGCACCTCGCCGCCAAGCGAGGCTATCTCCCGGACCGCGCTCGAGCTCAAAAAACTGTGCTCGGAGGCCGCCATGATGAACACGGTCTCTATCCCCGGGGAGAGCGTCCGGTTGAGCTGCGCCTGCTCGAACTCGGACTCGAAATCCGAGACGGCCCGCAGGCCCTTCACTATGGCCCCCGCGCCCTGCTCCCGCGCGAAGTCCACGAGCAGCCCTTCCATAACCTCAACCGAGACGTTCTCGATCTCGGCGGTGACTTTTTCTATGAGGCCGGCGCGCTCCCTGGGGGACAACCGGGGGCTCTTTCGCGTGTTGCCGCCGACGGCGACTACCACGTGGTCGAAGATGCGGGCGGCCCGGCGGATGATGTCGAGGTGCCCGGCGGTAACGGGGTCGAAGCTTCCCGGGCAGACGGCGATCCTCATTGTCATATCGGATCTCTCAAGTACGGTCACGAACGTGCCGCCGTAACGGCGCGTTACCCCCTTCCTGCCAAACGCGTCCTCGGGCGGGGCCTCGCCGCTCTCGATCACGACCCGGCCCCCGGGCACGAGCAGCGCACCCAGCAAGGACAGCATGCCCCCGACCTCCGACGCGGCGATTCTATAGGGTGGGTCCGCGAAGATCAAATCGTAGCGTTCCCCGCGATCCGCGAGCCTCCCCAACGCCCGCCCCACGTCCCCGGCGACGACCTCGGCCCGGTCGGCAAACCCCGTCCTCTTCAAGTTCTCCGAGATGGTCCGGCGCGCCGCCCGGTCCCGCTCGACAAAGACCGCCCGCCCGCAGCCGCGGCTCATGGCCTCGATGCCGAGGGCGCCGGTCCCGGCGTACAGGTCGAGCACCGAACCGCCGTCGAAGAACTGGCCCAGAGCGTTGAAGACGGCCTCGCGCACCCGGTCGCCCGTCGGGCGCACGCCCTTGGGCACGGGGGCCAGGCGCACGCCGCCGGCGGTGCCCGCTATGACCCTCACGGTCCTACTCCCGGAAGAGCCACTCGACGTCGGAGCCTAAGAGCTCCCGGATCTCGCGCCGCAGGGGCCGGTTGCCCGGTCGCTTGAGGGTCGGGTCCCGGCCGACGAGGGCGAAGGCCTCCCGCCGCGCCTCGACGAGCACCCCTATATCGCGCAGGAGCTTCGCGACTTTCAGGTCGGGCATCCCGCTCTGGCGGCTGCCGAAGAGGGTCCCCTCGCCCCGGATCTGGAGGTCCACCTCGGAGAGCTTGAACCCGTCCTGGTGCTCCTCCAATGCTTCGAGCCGCTTGAGCGAGTCGTCCGTTTTCGGGTCCCCGACGAGAAAGCACTTCGGGGGGTGGAGGCCACGCAGGACCCGGCCGCGCAGCTGGTGGAGCTGGGAGAGGCCGAAACGCTCGGCACCCTCTATGACGATCGCGCTCGCGTTCGGCACGTCCACCCCGACCTCGACGACGACCGTGGCGACGAGGACCTCCGTCTCGCCTTCGCGGAAGGCGGCCATCGCTTCCCGCTTCTCCTGGGCCTTCATGCGGCCGTGCAGGAGGCCGACGTTTCTGTCCGGGAAGATCTCCTCGGCCAGCTCCTCGCGCAACTCCTCGGCCGCCCGCACGTCCTCCAGAGCCTCGGACTCTTCGACCAGGGGGCAGATCACGTACGCCTGGCGGCCCTCTTCGAGCTCCCGCCGCACCTCCTCGTAGGCCTCCGGGCGCCCGGCCGGCTCCACGATGCGCGTCTCCACCGGCTTGCGGCCGGGCGGCAACTCGTCGATGACCGAGACCTCAAGGTCCCCGTAGAGCGTGAGCGAGAGCGTCCGCGGGATGGGGGTCGCCGTCATCACGAGCGTGTCCGGGGTCTTGCCCTTCTCCCGGAAGACGGTCCTCTGGCCGACCCCGAAGCGGTGCTGCTCGTCCACGACCACCAGGGAGAGGTCCCGGAACTCGACCCCCTTCTGGATGAGCGCGTGCGTCCCCACCACGACGTGCGCCTCGCCCCCGGCTATCTGCCGCAGCGTCTCGCGCCTCTCGGCCGCGCCCTGCGAGCCCGTGAGCAGCACGACGTTCACCGGGAGGTCATCGAGCGCCGCCGAAAAGGACAGGTAATGCTGCTCCGCGAGCACCTCGGTCGGGGCCATGATGGCCCCCTGGCCGCCGGACTCCACGGCGGTCAGCAGGGCGGCCACCGCGACGACGGTCTTGCCGCTGCCGACGTCGCCCTGGAGGAGCCTGCGCATCGGCTTTTCGAGGCGCATGTCCGCGAGGACCTCCCCGGTCACCCGCTCCTGGGCGCCGGTGAGGCCGAAGGGGAGGTTCTTCAGGAACGGGTTGAGGAGGCGCCCGTCGCCGCGGTGGCGGGCGCCCGTCTCCGTCTTGTCAAGCCGGATCTTGCGGGCGGCGAGGCCGGCCTGGATGAGGAAGAGCTCGTGGAAGACGAGCCGGCGCATCGCGGCCCGCAGGCGCGCCCTGTCCTCCGGGAAGTGGACCTCGTGGACGGCGTCGTGCAGGCTGGGCAGGCCGTGGCGGGCGAGCAGGCCGGCCGGCAGCGGGTCCCGGACGTGGCCCGCGGCGTCCAGCGCGCGGTGGATGAGCGTGCGGACCCTGCGGGCCTGGATATCCTTGTTGGCCGGGTAGATCGGGACGAACCGGCCGGCGTGCGGCCCCTCGTCCCCGTTGTCCGTCTCGTCCACGACCTCGATGCTCTTCGCCACGAGCTGTATCCCGTAGCGGCTCTGCACCTCGCCGGAGACGACCACGCGCGTCTCCGGTTGCAGGCCCCTCTGCATCCAGGAGCGGCCCCAGACCGTGACGGGCAGGTAGCCGGTGCCGTCGTAGAGCTGGGCCGAGAAGCCCGGGGCGCGACCGCGGACGGGCCGCCCGACGGGGCGGGTGTTCACGACGCGGCCCGCCACCGTGGCCTTCTCGCCCACGCGCAGGTCGCCGATCTTCTTTACGTTCGAGAGGTCCTCGTGGCGGGAGGGGTAGTGCGAAATCATGTCCGCCACAGAAGCGACGCCGAGCACCTTTAGCGCCGCCTCTATCCTCGGGCCCACGCCGGGCAACTCCGTGACGGGCCGGGCGCGGAGCTCGCTGAGGGTGGTCTTCGGCGGAAGCCTCGGCTCCGCGGCCTCTCTAGAGGTGGGCCACGCCATAGGCCCCCAGGCCCACGTGCGAACCGACGACGCCCCCGATCTCCGCGACGTGCGTTTTCTCCACGCCGAGCTGATGGGCGAGTTCCGAGAGCGGCTCGGGGGTGGCGATGTGCCCGAAGTAGAGCGGGCGTCCGGCCTCCGCGGCGGGCTTCACCTCCTCGACTATCGCGTTCATCTGGCGTTTGCGCCCCCGGGTACGCTTGTGCGGGACGACCTCGCCTTCCACCACCTTGAGCACGGGCCTCACGTCAAGCGCCGTCCCGACGAGCCGCTGGGCCCGGCCGATCCTGCCGCTCTTGGCCAGGTATTCGAGCGTGCCAACGGCGAACAGCAGGTTGCACCGCCCGGCCGCAGACTCCGCCGCCCGCCCGACTTCCTTGAACTCGCCGCCCTCGTCGAGCACCTTCAGGGCCTCTAGCAGGATCAGCCCGCTCCCCATCTCCGCGCTCCCGGTATCCACCACCTCGACGGGACGGTCGACCATCCCGGCGGCCTGGACGGCGGAGTCGTAGGTGCCGCTGAACCGGCGGGAGACCGTCAACACGAGGATGTCGTCGTAGGCGGAGAGCGACTCGTAGGCCTCGACGAAGGCCCCGGCCGGCGGCTGGGAGGTGGTCGGAAAGACGTCGGCGTCGCGCAGGCGCGCGTAGAACTCCTCGTTGGACATCTCCACCTTGTCCCTGTACGTCTCGTCGGACCCGAAGTGGAACGTGAGGGGGACCACCCGCACGTCGGGACGCTCCAGCACCTCCGGGCCGAGGCTGGTCGTGGAATCGGTGACGATGGCCGTCGTCACTCGGCCACCATCTGCAACGGGTAGAGGGGCTGCCCCCCGTCGCGGACCTCCACCTCGAGGTCCTCGTCCAGGGCGCGAACGCCGGCCGCGATCTTCTCGGCCTCCCCGGGGTCGAGATCCTCCCCGCGCAGCAGCGTCAGGATGTCGGCGCCCGTCTCGAGGATGTTCCGCGCCAGGGAGAGGGCTACCTCTTCGGCGCTTTCGCCTGCGGCGACCATCGCGTCGTCCAGGAAGCCTATAAACGAGCCCTCAGGCACGTCGCGGCCGTCCAGCTTCGCCTCCCTGACGGCGCGCGTGATCTCGGCGCGCTGCAGGGAGGCCGAGATGTCGCACATCTCCCCGAAGACGTCTTCCAAATCCCCCTCCGCGTCGAAGCCCACCATCACGGCGAGGCCGGCGGCGATGCTCCTGGTCGGCACGACGCGCACCGCGACGTCGACCAGCTCGGCCACGCGCTCGGCTGTCGGCACGATGTTCTTGTTGTTGGGCAGCAGGATCACGGAAGGGGCCCCGGCCTCCTCCACCGCCCGGGCGAGGTCGGCCGCGCTCGGGTTCGCCCCCTGCCCGCCCTCGACCACCACGGCGCCCATCTCCTCGAAAAGTGAACGGCTCCCCGCGCCCCGGCTCGCGGTCACGACGCCGACGCTCCCGGCCGGGCGCTTCGCGGGGGCCTCCGCCCTGGAGCGGACCTGGGCCTCCATGTCCTCTATCTTCACCCGCGCCAGGCGCCCGAAGCGGCCGGCGAAGGAGAGCATCTCGCCGGGGTCCTGGGTGTGCACGTGGACGTTCACGGTGTCCTCATCGGCGATGACGAGCACGCTCTGGCCGGTGGAGTAGACGTGCTCCTCGAACTCCTCGGGGCTGCCGGAGAAGCCCGCGACGACGAACTGGGTGCAGTAGCCCCAGGCCTCTTCCTCGGCGTGGATGGCGGTCAGGTCGGGGGCGCCCTCTTGGGGCTCGAAGGAGCTCTCGATCTCCTCTCCCGTGACGCACGCGTAGAGGCCGTCGAGTATGACGGCGACCGCGAGGCCGCCGGCGTCCACCACCCCGGCGTCGCGCAGCACGTCAAGAAGCTCGGGCGTCCTTCGGACCGACTCGTGGGCCTCCCGGGCGGCGGCCCGGATCACCGCCGGCAGCTCGTCCTCCCCGCCGCCCACGGCCTCCCCTGCGGCGCGCGCCGCGTCCTTGACCACCGTAAGCATGGTCCCCTCCACCGGCTCCCGAACGGCGGCGTAGGCCCTCTCCCGCGCGCCGTCGAGGGCGACGGCGAAGGTCGCGGCGTCGAGGTTCTTGCGGCTGGCGAGCACGTCGCAGGCGCCCCGGATCATCTGCGAGAGGATCACGCCCGAGTTCCCCCTGGCGCCCATCAAGGCGGCCCGCGCCACCGCCCGGCTCGCCTCCTCGGGGCCAGAGTAATCGGCCTCGGCGGCGTCCTTGAGGGTGGATTCGAGGGTGAGCAGCATGTTCGTGCCGGTGTCGCCGTCCGGGACGGGGTAGACGTTGAGGGCGTTTATCCTGGCGACCTGGGCCTTGAGCGCCGCGTGGGCCGCGGCCCCCATCGACGCCACCTTTATCGCCACTGCATCCTGCCCTCTCGTTTCGTCCCCACTGCGCTCCTCGCGTGCCCGTTCGGGAGGACCCGAAGGTCCTCCGCGTCTCTGTCCGTCCGCGGCGATCTGGTACAATCCCTGCCCGACGCCCGGGGCCAGCCTACGGCGGCGCACGGGGTCCCCAAATTCGACCGGTATCCTAGCACAGGAGAAATTGAAGTGGCGAAGACCTGCTATTCCTGCGGAAAGAAGCCAGAGTACGGCAACGCGAGGAGCCACTCCCTGCGCGCGACGCGCCGCCGCTGGAACCCGAACCTGCAGAAGGTTCGCATCCAGGAGGGCAAGACGACGAAGCGCGTGTGGACCTGCACCTCCTGCCTGAAGGCCTTCAAGGTCCAGAAGGCCGTGGCCAAAGCCCCCGTTATCCAGAACGCCTGACGCACGACCATCGCGGGGGCGGCCCGAACCGTCCCCGTCGCGCAGGACGATCTCCGTAGAGGCGCCCCGGCGGGGCGCCTCTACCCGTTTCCGATGGTCGCCGAGGCGGCGCCCTGTTTGATCCGGGGCATCAGGTCGGCCATCTCTATGGCGGAGACGGCGGCCTCGAAGCCCTTGTTGCCCATCTTGGTACCGGCCCGCTCTATGGCCTGCTCTATCGTCTCGGTGGTGATAACGCCGAAGATGGCCGGGACGCCGGTTTCCAGGGCGACCGAGGAGATGCCCCCGGCCGCACCGTTCGCGACGTAGTCGAAGTGGGCGGTGGAGCCGCGGATGACGGCGCCCAGGCATATCACGGCGTCGTAGCGGCCCGTGAGCGCCATCTCCCGCGCGGCGAGCGGTATCTCGTAGGAGCCGGGCACCCAGACCACGTCCACCGCCCCCGCGTCGCCGCCGTGGCGCCGCACCGCCTCTAGTGCCCCCTCTAGGAGCGACTTGACGATAAAGTCGTTAAAGCGGGAGGCGACGATCCCGAAGGACCTGCCGCCCGCCGAGAGGGTGCCCTCTATGTGGTTGGCCCCGTCTTCTCGCCGCACCTTACTCCCCTAGATCTTGTCGAAGACGTGGTTGAGCTTCTCGCGCTTGGTCTTCAGGTAGCGCTCGTTGTGCCCGTTGGGCTCCATCTCGAGCGGGACGCGCTCGGTGATCTCCAACCCGAAGCCGCGAAGACCCACGACCTTCGTGAGGTTGTTGGTGAGGAGCCGGATGCGCTTGAGGTCCAGGTCCTTGAGGATCTGGGCTCCCGTGCCGTAGTCGCGGAGGTCCGGCGCGAGGCCCAGCTTCTGGTTTGCCTCGACGGTGTCCATGCCCTCGTCCTGGAGGTGGTAGGCCTTCATCTTGTTGAGGAGGCCGATGCCGCGTCCCTCCTGCTGCATGTAGGCGATGACGCCCTCGCCCTCGCGGGCGACGAGCTCCATCGCGGCCTCCAGCTGCTCGCCGCAGTCGCAGCGCAGGGAGTGGAGCGCGTCGCCGGTGAGGCAGGCCGAGTGAACGCGCACCAGCACGTCGTCCTTGCCCTCGGGCTCGCCCATGATGAGGGCAAGGTGGGTGAGGTCGTCGATCTCGCTCTCGTAGGCCTTCAGGCGGAACTCGCCGTAGGGCGTGGGCAGCTTCGTCTCCACGGCGCACTTGACCTGGGTCTCGTAGGCGTGGCGGTACTCGATGATCTGGGCGGTCGTAACCAGCTTGATATCGTGCTCCGCGGAGAACTTCTCGAGGTCCGGCACCCGGGCCATCGTGCCGTCCTCCTTCATGATCTCGCAGATCACCCCGGCCGGCTTGAGGCCAGCCAGGCGCGCGAGGTCCACGGCCGCCTCGGTCTGCCCCGCACGCTGCAACACGCCGCCGCCCTTGGCCCGCAACGGGAAGACGTGCCCCGGCATAACGAGGTCCTCGGGACCCGTGGCGTCGTCGACGGCCACCCGGCAGGTGTGGGCCCGGTCGGCCGCGGAGATGCCGGTGGTGATGCCCTCCCTCGCCTCGATGGAGACGGTGAAGCCCGTGCCCATGCGGGAGGAGTTGTGGACGGTCATCTGCGGGATGTCCAGCTTATCCACCAACTCCTCGGCCATCGGCAGGCAGATCAGGCCCCTCGCGTGCGTCGCCATGAAGTTGATGTCGTCGCCGGTGACGAACTCGGCGGCCATCGTGAGGTCGCCCTCGTTCTCCCGGTCCTCGTCGTCGCAGACGATGACCATCTTGCCTGCCTTGATGTCTTCCAGGATCTCTTCCATAGAACTAAACGGCATCTTCGGTTCTCCTCTCAAAAGGGGTAACTCTCTCGCTCGTCCACGGCTGAAGCAGCCGCTCTACGTACTTTCCCACGACGTCCGCCTCGAGGTTGACGCGGTCCCCCACGCCGAGCTGCCCGAGGTTGGTGTTGGCCCTGGTGTGCGGCAGGATGGAGACGGTGAACCTGTCCCGCTCGACGGAGACGACCGTGAGGCTGATGCCGTCGACGCAGACGCTTCCCTTCTCGACCGCGTAGCGCAGCACCGTCTCGGGGGCGGAGAAGGTCCAGATCTCGGCGTCGTCCTCGGGCCTGACGTCGACCACCTCGCCGACCCCGTCCACGTGCCCCTGCACGATGTGCCCGCCGAGGCGTCCGCCGGCGGCCATGGCCCGCTCCAGGTTGACGGCGCTCCCCTCTTCCAGGTCGCCGAGCGCGGTGCGCCTGAGCGTCTCGGGCATCGTGTAGAAGACGAGGGCGTCGCCCTCGATCTCGTCGACGGTCAGGCACGCGCCGTTGACCAGGATCGAGTCCCCGACCCGGGTCCCCCCGGTCACCGTGCCCGCGGAGAGGCCAAGCCGCGCGTCGCCCGCCCCGTCCTTCGCTTCGAGCGCCGTCACGCGCCCCACCTCCTCAACAAGCCCGGTGAACACGCTTCTCCTCCTCGCCGGTGGCCGGGTACAACGTCACGGCCACGTCCTCGTCCACGGCCTCGACCCCGAAGACGCTAAAACGCAGGGCCTCCGCCATCCTCGTGGCCCGCAGGGCCCCTATCATGGGCACGCCCTCGGAGCCGATCAGCTTCGGCGCGTAGAACAGGGTTAGCTTGTTCGCGAGCCCGCGCTCGACGAAGCCCGTCGCCGTCTCCCCGCCGCCCTCCACGAGGACGCCCTTGATCCCCCGCCGCCCCAACTCGTCGAGGACAAACCCGAGGTCAATCCCGCCCCCGTCCCGCGGCGCCGCAACGACCTCGACCCCGGCGTCCAGAAGGGCGCCCTCTTTCCCGTCGAGGTTCTCCGCGTCGGCGAAGACCACCACAGGCGACTCGGGCGCCGTCAGGGCCAGCGTGCTTTTGGGGCTCGTGGTCAGGTTGGGGTCGAGGACTATTCGCGTGAGCGTCGGCGGCGGTTCCGGCAGGCCGCGGGCGGTCAGGGTGGGGTCGTCGGCCCGCACGGTACCGGCCCCTACGAGCACCGCCCCGGCTTCTGCCCGCAGGGCGTGGGCGCGCAACCTCGCGGCCTCGCCGGTAACCCACTTGCTGTCGCCGCCCGGGGCGGCGATCCTGCCGTCGAGGGTCGTCGCTAGCTTGACGTGGACGAAAGGTCTTCCCGTACGCATCCGGTGGAAGAACTGCTCGTTCTGGCGCTCGCACGCGGGGTCTTCGAGGACCTCCACCTCGATCCCGGCCTCCCGCAGGATCTCGACGCTGCGCCCGCGCATGCGCGGATCGGGATCAAGCGCCCCGACAACCACGCGCGAGACGCCCGCCCGCCGGATGGCCTCGACGCACGGGGGCGTGCGTCCGTGATGGTTGCAGGGTTCGAGCGTGACGAAGAGCGTGGACCCAAGCGCCGCGTCCCCGGCGCCCGTCAAGGCCCGGATCTCGGCGTGGTCCTCGCCCGCCCGCGCATGCCAACCCTCACCAACAACGGCCTCGTCGCGCAAGACCACGGCCCCCACCAGGGGGTTCGGCGCAACGGTAAAACGCCCGCGCTCGGCAAGCCGGCGGGCGAGATCCAAAAAAGAACCTCGTGCCAAATCGACCTTTCTCCCATCCGGACTCTGACCGTCGGCGCCGGACTACGGCTCGTCGCTTGCGCGAACCTTCACCGGCTCAACCCCCGGAGTCGTGTCCGTGGGCTCGCGGGCTCCCCGTCGGGACCACTCCCTCCGGGCTCACCGCCGGTGCGGGAATTCCACCCGCCCCCGAAAAGTTACGCACGAACTAATACCACACGCCGAATACCACAACAAGGAACGGGCCGACACGCCGCCGTTTCGCCTCTGCTTTGAACACGCCCCTCCGGTGGCTTTCGGCCAAAGCCGCCCCGGGCGTCACGGGGCCAGAGAAGAAGCCGCAACCCGGAACCGTCCCGCAACAAAAAGCGTCAGACGCAAGGCCCGGCCACGCCGAAAGCAAGAAGCTGATACCCGATAGCGGAGCCCGAAGGGCGCGGCGGGCTGAAAGGCGCGGAGCGCGGTGTTTAGAGCCCCCTTCAGGCGGCGTGCTACAGCGCGGCGGCTCGGGCGGCGTCGACGATCCTGCGCATCTCGGTGGCGGGGTCGCCTTTGTAGACGGCGGAGCCGGCGACGAGGACCCTGGCGCCGGCCTCGACCATGATGGGGGCGGTCTCGGCGGTGATGCCGCCGTCTACCTGCACGGGGAGGTCGGTCATCTCTCCAAGCCGGCGCACCTTATCGGCCATCTCCGGGATAAACGACTGGCCGCCGAAGCCGGGGTTCACGGTCATCACCAGGACGTAGTCCAGGTAGGGCAACGCCCACTCGATAAACTCGGGCGGGGTCGTGGGGTTGAGCGCGACGCCGGCCTCGCAGCCGCCGTCCCGGATCATGGTGAGCGTCCTGTGCAGGTGCGTGACGGCCTCGGGCTGGACGGAGATGCTCGCGACCCCGGCCTCGACGAAGGGCTGGATCAGGTTGTCCGGGCTGTCGACCATGAGGTGCGCGTCCACCGGGAGGTCTATGGCCTCCACGAGCGAGGCCGCGACCACGGGGCCGACCGTCAGGTTGGGGACGAACTGGTTGTCCATAGCGTCGAAATGGACGAGCTCCGCCCCGCCCCTCTGCGCCCGCCGTACCTCCTCGGCCAGGTTCGCGAAATCGGCCGCCAGTATCGACGGTGCACCCACCACCCGTCCCCCAAGATCTCCCCAAAAACCCAAAACCCAACTTCCTTCCGCGTCCGCATCGTCGGGCGTACATTCTACAGAAAACCCCCGCGGCAGAGGCCACGCGCACCGCCGACCACTGCGGTAAGCCGCCGCAGGTTCCCGTCACGCCCTGGAGTCGGGGCAACGATTTGGTGGTCTTCGCTTGGCCTGCGTGTCAGCCATCCGGGGGCATCGTTCTCACCGCGGTACTGCACCTGGCATGGTCTGTGGTTGCCGAACACGGCTTCTCTTTCGAAGTCCCGGTAAAGCAAACGCGCCCACGCGAAGCCGGGCTAGCGCGGTACGGGGCCGGCGGTACCGCCGGCCCCGAACATCTACGTCCGCCTCCAGTAGGGGGACCTTACCGGCGGACCTTGCGGATCAGGAGCCCCCCGACGACCAGCAAGGCACCCGCGCCCAAGGTCGTCAGCAGGGAGGCGCCGCCGGTCTCCGGCAGCCGGGCCGGGCCGTCCCCGAGAGGGGAACCGCCGGCGGTGCCGTCGCCCGGATCGTACTGGTCGGTGCCTCCGCCTTCACCCCCGCCACCATCGCAGAGGGAGACGGAGGCTGCGAGGACTATCTCGTCGCGGTCCAGCTTCACCGGCCCGAACTGCTCGACGGTGCCCCCCTCAGGCGCCACGATGCGCACGTCGTCGACCGTGATGGGCTCCGCGCCGCTTCCGGGGGACGGCTGCGGGCCCGGGGGGAACCTCGGGAAAGTCTGCGTCCCGGTGAAGACGCCGTTGCCGTCCTCGTCCGTGAGCGGCACGGCGGTTCGCGACTCCACGCCGGTGGTTACCAGCTGGTACCCGACGACCCTGCTCTCGTTCTCCGGGCATTCCACGGCGAGCTCGGCCACAAGGTCAGTCTCCTGTACCGTGCCGTCGCCGGGGCCGTACTGGTCGGCCGCCTGCGCCTCCGCCGGGGCCGCCGCGGCGAACATCATCGCCAGCGTCATCGCCAGCGCCGCCGCCAGCGTCGCCGCCAGCGCCGCCGCCAGAGACAGGTACGACGGGGCGATCGCCCGCCGGGTGGCCGTGGTTATCGGTTCCATCTGTTTATCCTTTCTCTTCCGCCGGGTCACGGCCGGGGCCGCCCCGTCGGTCTCGGACCGAAGGAAAAGCCGGGGCCTGTTCGGAACCCCGGCTCTTCCTTCGCCACGCCGGACCCGCGAGCGGTGTTCCTGGCACCGTCCCACCTAATCCTCAGAACGGCCTGTCGGGTCGAGTATCTCGTCGCCGTGCCGCATGTGCGCCTCGAGCCGCTTCTCGGCCACGAGCAACTCCTCGCCCTCGTGCTCCACCAGGACCGCGCCCGTGTGGGCGAAGAGGCCCTCGGGCGGCTCCTCCGCGCGGAGCTCGAGCCCGGTCTCCTCGGCCTCGGCGGCGCCGACGCCCTGGCGGGCGACCTCCGCCTCTGCGGGCTCCGCGGGCTTCGTGAGCAGCACGTCGATCCCGCGGTCGTAGTAGACGACGTCTCCCGGCCCGGAGTCCCACACCTCTATCCAGTCGCGCCGGCCGTCCCGGGCGTCGACCTCGTCGGCCCCGAGGCCGGCGTTGAGGGTGTCCTCGCCGAGACCGCCAACGAGCAGGTCGTCGCCCCTTTGCCCGTCCAGCCTGTCGCTGCCGCCCTGGCCGTAGAGGGCGTCGTCGCCCATCTGCCCGATCAGGCGGTCGCCCGCCGCGCCGCCCAGGACCTTATCGCCCGAGACGGTCTCGTTGCCCCCCCAGACGGTGTCGCGCCCCCCGAAACCGTAGACCAGGTCGGCCCCGCCGTAGCCGTAGATCGTGTCCGCGTGGTCCGTGCCTCGCAGGACCTCGCCCCGGTTCGTGCCGGGGATGTCCGCCGCGAGGGCCGCCCCCGTCGAGAGGACCACCGCCAGCGTCATCGACGCGGCGGCCATGGCCGCTTTCCTCTTCATGCCGCTCCCTTCATTGGGTTCTTTCTCCTGCTTCTTTCTGCCTCGGGTGTTGCCGCTCGGATCATTCGCCATCTCCGCTCCAGTTCCGCCCGGCCGTCTCGCCGGGCCGCTCGTGGGGCGGGCCGCCGATCGGCCCGCCCTTGCTTACGGGATAAGTCTCGCGCCCCGCGACGGCCCCGCCATCACGCAAATGGGTGATATGCGGGGGGTGTTGTGAAGCCGTTATCAAAACGTCGCCGTCCTGTAACTTCTGCTTCCGGAATGGTGCCGCTACTCGGGTCACGGACGCTAGTCCTGAACGTTGTAGGGGCCGCATTTTTGTTCGATAGCCGCCGCACAGGTGTGGCGGTTGTGGGGTTCATGTCGCACCATCTTTCGGTGGGTATGCCGTGTCTATAGTGCGGAGCCCGCGGCGACAGATGGAGACCAGGGAGTCCCCAAGATCACGTCACCTCAACCTGGAATTTCTTGCGATCGCGTAGTAAGCCACCTCTTGTAATGCTCTTGGTAGTCAATGAGGCTTCAGGCGTCTGATGTGGGATTATCGAGTTGGCTGAATTCGCTGCTTGAGTGCGGCGGTCTCACCGCCCAGTGAACGATCTTGGTCTTAGGGTTTGCTAGCGCGTGCGCGCCGCCATCGCCTCGATGCCGGCAAGAAGTAGATCGAGGCCGAAGGCGAAATAGGTTTCCGGAGCCACGCCCTCGCTCAAGGGTGCCGCAGCTTCCACGAGCCGCGGGTAGCGCTCGGGTGGCAGCGACTCCAAAAAGAGTCGGGCACGCCGCCGAACGTCTATCCGCTCCCCGGATTCCTCCCAGGCAACCACGCCGGGCTCCCCGCTGACGAGGTTGGTGACGGTGCTCAGCGCGTGACGGGCGATCTGCGTCGCCTCCGTCGGCGAGAATCCTCCGCGCCCGAGGATGTCCAGCGCGACCTCGGTTGCGCGAAGACTGCCCTCGGAGGAGGCCGTGCGGGTCGAGAGGAGGATCGCGGTAGAGGGATGAGCGCGCAGCACACCAACCATCGAACCCAACAGTGCCCTCAGCTGCGCCTGCCACGTCGCAGACGCATCCACAGACAGGTCGACCTCCTCGAAGATCCTGGCGGCCATGCCCTCCAGCAGCTCGTCTTTGCTGCGAAAGTGCCAGTATAGGGCCATAGGCGTCACGCCAAGCTCCTTGGCCAGCCTCCGGATCGTAACCGCCTCAAGCCCCTCTGCGTCGGCAAGCGCGAGCGCCCCCTCGACCACCGCCTGAGGGGTGAGGGTGACCCTGTTAGAAGCGTTTTGGCGGCTTTTCCTAGCCATCTCTTGACAATTGTACAGCGTACAGGCTATTCTCGTACCTGTACGCTGTACAGGTACGGCGTAAAGAGCACACGTACGGGTGTCTTCGTCCGTCGTGCATGGAGAAGGAGAACGGTTATGAGCTTGAAGAGGTGGTTCTACCGTGGCGGGCGCCCCAACCGATGGGCCCGCGTCCTCGACCGGTGCGCGGCCGCGCTCTACACGCTCGGGGTTGCCCCGGACTACCTGGTCACCCTGGAGGTGCGGGGTCGGGGCTCCGGCCGGACTATCGCTCTGCCGCTCGTCATGGTCATCGTAGGGGGTGAGCGCTACCTCGTGTCCATGCTCGGGCAGAACGCGAACTGGGTGCGGAACGTGAGGGCGGTGGGGGGCAACGTCACCCTGCGTCACGGTCGCCGGGAGGAGGTGCGCCTGGAAGAGGTCGCGGTCGATCGCCGCGCATCCGTGCTGAAGACTTACCTGAAGCGGGCACCAAACGCCAGGGCGCACCTGCCGGTCGGTAAGGACGCGCCGCTGGCCGAGTTCGAGCGCGTGTCGCCCGGGTTCCCCGTATTCCGGGTCGTGCCGGGCGGAGAATCCGGCGTGAGTACGCCCGGCGATGAAGTCCGGAAGCCGGTCCGATGAGCGGTTGCACCGGTCTGCGCGGGTGTCTCGCCGCCCAGATGCATTCGGGAGGGTGGGAGCCACCGCGCTACAAGCGCCTCAAGCCGAACCTGCTCGGCGCGCTGGAAGGCGAGGTAATCTAGATCGGTCCTGGCTCCGGCGTAAACCTCAAGTATTACCGGGACAACGTCCATTGGACCGGGGTCGAGCCCAACACCTTTCTGCACGAACGAATCCGGCGGAGGGCGGCCGCGCTTGGGATTGCTACCAGGCTGTTGGCCGGGAGCGCAGAGAGCCTCGACCCACCCGATGAGAGTGCCGACGCGGTGGTCGGCACTCTCGTCCTCTGTTCGGTGGGAGATCAGGCCCGTGCGTTGGCCGAGGTCCTGCGCGTGCTCAAACCGGGCGGTCGCTACGTCTTCGTCGAACACGTGGCCGCGCCCCTCGGCACCCGGACGCGCCGGATCCAGGAGACCTGGACCCCGATCCTGCGACGCCTCCCCGGAGGTTGCAGCCCAAACCGCGAGACCCGAAGCGCGATCGAGCGAGCGGGTTTCGGCGCCGTCGCCGATGAGCGCTTCGAGCTGCCGACTGCTCTCGGCATCGCGCTCCCGCACGTCGCGGGAACGGCGATCAAACGATGACCGTGCCCGGTTAGTGCCACGGCCTAGCAGGGGCAATAGTTTGTCCCGATGCGTCGGTCTTTATGCGTGAGCATGGGCTGGGTCCCCGCCTCGGGTAGGAATACACCCGGCCCGGCCTGCCTGCGCGCCGCCCTTCGGGAGTGCGACGCCAGATCGTTGGCGTAACCACCGATGGTCAGTCGGTGTACCGATTGGTGTCGGCGCCATCGCGGTGTCGTACGCGGGCGCCGGCCAGGATCTCCGGGGGCATGAGGCGCGCGTTGACGCCCATCCGGTCGCGGTCGCGGTCAACGGCGGCCCAGTGCGAGACGCAGCCGCAGTTCCGGCAGCGGTGGAACCCGATGGACCTGCCGCCCCACATGTAGACGTCGGTGGGCGGATCGGGGGGCAGCATCCGCACTTGGTGAGGCGGGTAGTAGGCCCACAGAACACCGTATCGTCGGCATACCGAGCAGTTGCACTCGGTGACCTCCGAAGGCGGAGTGTCGACCTCCAGGCGGACGGACCCGCAATGGCACGAAGCGCTTACACCGGTACTCATTACACGGCCCCCCTGTTGAAGCCGAAAAGGCTTTCGGCGGACGGACGGGTGGTCATCGCGCGAGGCGTCTGAGCGCGATGACGTTGTCGGTGACGGTGGCGGACTGCCCGTTCGGGCCGGTGGCCTCCCGTTCCGGTGCACCCACGAATTCGCTGTGCCACCGGGCGGGGTCCAGGTCGAGCGCGTCCAGTGATTGCTCTGGGGTCGGGAAGGCCTTGTCCGGGTCGTCCCACGACCAGGGTGCTACCGAGGCGTGCTCGACGATCAGCAGCAGACCACCGGGGGCCACGGCCCGCGCCGCGGCCTGCAAAACGCGCGTACGCGGGAACTCGACCGGCGAATGCAGGAACAGGGCGGAGACCAGATCGAATCGTCCGTCGGGAAAGGTGCTCGCCAGATCGTGCCGCTGGAAGTCGATGAGGTCCGAGACCCCGGCGGCCTCCGCGTTCCTGGCCGCGCGGGCGAGGACCGTGCCCGACACGTCGACGGCGACCACCCGCCAGCCGCGCCGGGCCAGCCAGACAGCATCATCTCCCTGGGCACAGCCCAGATCGAGCGCGGTACCTTCGGGTAGCGGCCCGGCAAACCTGACGAGGGCGCCGCTCGGTCTTCCGTTCGACGGTCGTGTGTAAGCTCGGTAGTGCTCCTCCCAGAACCGCTCGCCCGGGCTGCCGCCCTCGCCGTGAATCTCACCGATCATCGTCGCCCTTCTTTTCTTTACCCGGCTCGTCCGCCGTGTTGGGTAGCTGCGGGCCCACGAAGGCGGGACCTCGGTCGATACGGCCAGAGGGATTTGTCAAGATCGCCTCGCTCCCGCGGTGGACGACAGACGGTCCCGGTGGGCGGCGACGGCCTCCCGCGTGTCCTCGGCTATTAGATCGGCGTTGATGGCCGCCCCGGCCATCACGCCGGCACTGGCGGAACCGAGGACCTGCGCGCTGGGGTCGGTCACGTTCCCGGCCACCCACACCCCGGGCACGGCGGTGAGGCCCATAGCGTCGGCGTCGATGTGCTCGCCCATGCCGGAGGGATGGGTGGTCGTCGCAAGGCCGAGGCCGGCGAGCATTCCGGCACGGGCGGCGAAGCGCGGCCCGACGACGACGGCACTACGCGAGATGACCTCGCCGTTTCGCAGCCGGACACCCGTGAGCCGGTCTTCGTGGACTTCGAGCGAGGCGACCTCGCCTTCAACGACCGTGATGCCGCGCGCCGCGAGCTGCTCCGCCTGCTCGTCGGTGGGCTCGGGCGCGGTGTGCAGGAAAAGCGTCAGGTCCTCGGTCAACTGCCGGAACAGCAACGCCTGGTGCACGGCCATTGGGCCCGATGCCAGGACGCCGACCGGCTGGTCCCGGACCTCCCACCCGTGGCAGTACGGGCAGTGCAAAACGTCGCGCCCCCAGCGCTCCCTGACCCCCGCAACGTCCGGCAGCTCGTCGACGAGCCCCGTGGTGACCAGCAGCCGCCGCGCGCCGACCCGGCGGCCGTCCTCCAGCGTGACGGCGAAGCCTCCCCCGTCGACGGACCCGGCCGAGGCTACGCGCCCGTCGATCACCCGCGCGCCGTAGCCGCGGGCCTCCTCCCGCCCTACCCGCAGCAGCTCTGCCGGGTCCGTGCCGTCGCGGGTGAGGAACCCGTGGACCCCCGAGGCGGGCGCGTTGCGCGGCCGGCCGGCGTCGACGACGAGCACCGAGCGCCGGGACCTACCAAGCATCAGCGCCCCGCCGAGACCGGCGGCGCCGCCGCCGACCACCACGACGTCGTACGTTACGAGATCTTGGGCATCCGTCATTTGCATCTTGTTCTCCTTCGTCCATGAATTTCCGTTCCGTGGTTGCCACCCGACGCGCTTCTCAAAGGGGGCGGAGCAGGGGTGGGCCGCGCGTTGCCTGCAGATCGGGGCTCTCACGCTCTTCGCGGCTCCCGCGCTCGGCCTCGGCGAGCTGGGCGATGCTGTAGCGGCCAAAGACTCCTTCGAGCGCGACGCGCGCCTCCTCCCAGACCTTGCCCGTCGGGCACGGCGGCGCATCATCTACGTGGCGACCGCCTCCCTCCGAATACCGGTCCGGGCGGACCCTGCCATCCAGGATCTCCACGATGTCTAGCACCGTCACTTCCTCGGCCGGTATCGCCAGGCAATACCCACCGTGCGCCCCGCGACGGCTCCTAAGGATGCCGCCGCGCCGCAACTCCCCGAAGATTTGCCCGAGAAACCGCTCCGGTATCCTTTGACGGCGCGCGATCTCGGCCACCCCAAGCGGCCCGCGCCCGCCCAAAGCGATCTCCACCATGGCCCTCGCCGCGTACTTGCTCTTCTGCGTCAGCCTCACGCTAAAGCCACCCGCCACGCCTCAAATTTCGCGCCGCCCGCCCGCGTCCGCCCCTCCAAACTCGCGATGTCCCTCCCTGAACGGGTGGGGGCGCTTGGGGGACCCCCCTCCATGGGTACACGGCACGCACGAGACCATCAAAACTTCCGCGTCCTCCTCGGAGAAAACGTCGAAGCGATGCCGCAACCCGGCATCGAAAAAGGCCGCGTCTCCGGGTTCGAGGACCGTCCTCTCGTTGCCTAAAGTGAGCCTGAGCCTCCCCTTGAGCATGTACAGCCACTCCTGGCCGCCGTGCTCGTGGTCGTGGTGCTCGGTGTCCACCCGGTCGGCCGGAAAAACGACCTTCACGGCCGTAAGCCCCTCCGGTCCGGCCTCCGGCATAAGCGGCTGAAAGCGCAGCGCCCAACTTTCGTAGAAAGGGGCCTCAGCCCCCCTCACCACCGTGCCCGGCCCCGGCTGCTCGGGTTCCTCGAAAAGCTCGTCGAAGGGGACGCCCAGGCCGAAGGCCAGCCTCAACAACCCGTCCAAAGAGGGCTGTCTTTCCCCGGACTCCAGCCGCGATAAGTGGGCCACCGATGTGCCCGACGCCTCGGCCAGAGCCTCGAGCGTCATGTCCCGGTCCCTGCGCGCCCGCCGAATCTTTGCCCCAAGCCCCGAGAGCACGCGCCCTACCCGATCCTCTGCGGGCCTCTCGCCCGCCGTGCCTAAAGTCTCCATGCCGACACTGTACCACAAAGACAATTTATTAGCGCAAATTTTTTGTCACGACGCTGTGAACCGTCCGCCCCTACTGCTCCGCACGACTTCGGGTACATCTTCGCCCACCGGCTTGCGGCGGTGACCGGTAACGACGCCTACGAGTTGGAGCGCGGGCTGGGCACGGCTCCCAACGCTACATCCGGCGCTACACCAAGCCTCCGAGAGCGTGGCCGCCGGCTACGTGGATAGGTTTTTGAGTTGGGAGGACGGGAAAAACCATTCTAGTCAGTACGTGTTACGTTGTCTGGTTCCAACCTAAGCTGTCTCGCTACGAGCGGTTTCGTCGCGGATACTTGCCGGATTTTGCAAAGACGGTGAACCCCGAGATCCGAACCGCCTCACGCAAGCCTCGCCACGATGTCCGGGATGCGTGGCCGGACCGAGAATGACTAGAGGAGAAACGCGCGTCGACGATGGGTCTCCCGGAGCAACGTTGGCTTTCGGACGGGGCTTTCTCTAGGAGGTCTCGGGTTGTGGCGCGGGCTGAAACAACACCAGCTCGTCCGCGGGGACGAAGCCCAGTTTGGCCGCCAGGCGCAGCGAGGCAGGGTTGGTCTCCTCGGCCGACCACACCGGCTCCTTGCCGCGCCGGCGCATCTCGGCGACCATCCACGAGACGCACCGCGCGGCGTGGCCCCTCTTTCTGTGGCCCGCGAGCGTTTCGATCGCGATGTCCCACAACCCCTCGGTTTCGTCCTCCGCGCAGCAGAACGAGACCGGGCGCCCGTCGGCCAGCGACGCGGCCACGGGGGCTTTCCTGCCGACGGCGCTTTCCAGGTACGAAAGGAGCTCCTCGGGGAGGCCATCCGCCGCGGCGTCCAGGTCCGGCGCCCCGAACGGCTTTACCTCCCGTTCGGCCAATCGAGGGAGCCGGGAGGCGTCGCCCAGCAGGTGGACGATCACGCGCGTCGCCGTCCAACCCGGCAGGGCGCCGACGACGCGGGGCGCCCCTTCCTGGGTGGCGAGAACCTCGCCCCCGTCCCGGTTGCGCCTCGCCGCTTCCCTCACGGCCTCCTCCGAAGGACGACCCACGACGCAGAACCACCGGTCTTCCCTTTCCTCGAGTTCTCTGGCCACGAAGCTCGGGCCGTATCGCTCTTCTTCGAGCCCGAGCAGCTCGCACCGATTCGAGAGCAGCATCGATCTGGCATAGAGATACCGGGGAACGTCCGGCAGAGACTTGGCCAAACTCTCCATGCGCGGCTCGGTAGGTGCCACTAGCCCCCGATCTTCCGTCAACCCGTCAGGCACATTCTATCCGCCCGGGTGACGCTCTTTACCGTCACCGTTGGTCCGGCCATGCATCCCGGACATTGTGGCGAGGTTTGCCTCACAGAATCGCAATCACGTCTAACCCAGTGGTCGCCGCCCAGGTCCGCCGCGGCCACGGAGTTCGGGGACCTGCCCACCTTGCGGGACGTCGCCTTGCCGAACGAGCCGTCACGGCGAGCCCGTCTCCCCCGCCGACGCACCGTTCTTTCTTTCCCAGGCGGGCGATCAGGGCGCCCGGGAAGGCCCCGACGAATCGCTCCTCCTGGTGGGGGTGGAGGGGCGGGCCGGGTGTGCGGGGCGGCACGAGGTACTCGAAGCCGAGCACCTCGCCGCCGGTGTCCCGGGCGGTCTTCGTGAAGGCCGGTCGGTCGCCCGTATCCTGCAACCGGACGGCGGCCCGCCGATCCGGGCCTCCGCCGGGGTCGAGCGCCCGGTGCCCGGTCGTGATCGCCCGGTACAGCCGGTACGGCGCCGGCGCTCTTACGTCTTCCGGCTCCCAAGCGCTCAACCCTCCAGCCACGGACGCGCGGGAATAGATGCCGATGCCCCGCTAGAGATCGGCGCCCGTGGGCTCCTAGGCCACCGCCGAGCTTAGAAGGCCTGCCCCGTGCCTACCGGCGCCTTCGAGTCGAAGATACGCGACGCCCGCGCGGAGCGAGGACTGTCAGAATCGATGCTCCGCGCGAAATCGGGCCAACAATCGCGCAACACTGGGGCCGCCGTTGAACCTGGCAGGGATAGAGAAATCGTAGAACCTAGCCGATCACGCGGACCACGGGAGGCTCGAGCTCCAACTCTAGGCGGCCGCATGCTCATGCCTGTTGGGCGACCCCGATGTGTTCCGAGCGGGCCGGTCAGCAATCGAACACGGACCAGCACACCTCGTTGCGCAACCTCTGGTCGTCCAGCACGAGTTCTCGGATCTCGCCGGGAAGTTGCGCCCGCTGCCACAGGCACTCAAGGCGACCGGCCCGCTGTCTCTCTCCTTCGGGGGCCGCCGCGCGCGCGGCCCTGATCGCGTAGGCCGCCGCGCCCAGTTCGTGGGCCGGCACGTGGGATACCGCCACGGCTTGACCGGCGGCAAGGGCCGCCTGCTTTGCGGCGCCCGACACCTCCCGGGCCGCCGCGTTCGCGAAAGCGGCCGCGCGGGCTTGCGTCATCGTGATCTCACCCCGCGCCCAGGCGCGCGCCAATTCGATCGCGCGGCGCGGCCGGTCGTCACCGGGGCGCATTTGCTCGAAGTGGTGCAGCACATGCTCGGCACAATCGGCCGCCCAGACCGCGAGGCGGTGATGATCGGCGTCCCGTAGGGTACCGCCCCGACGCACGGTCACAAGCCGAGGGTCCCGCTCCTTACCGAAAATCATTCGTCTGCCCGGTCCCGTTCTTCCCGCCCAACTATGTCTTTGATGAGTAGCACCCCATCGGTCCCGTCGAGACGGTCGGGGTCCAGTGCGAAGTAGCCATGGTTGCTCGACGCGTCGGTGCGTGGGGTCAACTTCGTGCCCGTGCTTCGGAAGGTTTCCGCCAGGCGTCTCGAGTCGAAGATGCAGCGGTCTTCCGCGACGGCATAGAGCGCTTCTTCGAGCGTGCCGGGCTTCGGGATGCCAAGTCCCTGGTCTACCGCAGAGCCTAAAGCCGAGGCCAAAAAGGCGTATTGGCTACCCATCTGGGCGGCGGCCATTGCCCCAGCGCACCACCACGCGAGCGTCGCGCCCCCCAGATCTCCCCACCCGTCGGGCAGCAGCCACTCGCTCCGGTGCCTCTGCAGGTGCAGGTTCTGGGCGAAGACCAGCGTGGGCCCCCGCCGCGCCTCCCGGTCGGCTATGGCCTGCAGGTTGGCGAACATCATCGCGTCGCGCTGGCCCAGGAGTCGGGATAGCTGGGCGGCACGGGGTCCGGAGGCGTCGGCCATCCCGGCGTGGTAGCGGAGCAGGCCGGCCGCCGTGCGGCCGTGGAGCCGCGCGCGCCACCAATCTCCTTGCGACGAGGCGGCGACGAGCCCCGGCGACTCGGCGGTCAGCAAGGCGACGAGGTCGTCGGCGAGAAGGCGCAGCTCGTTGGCTTCGCGGGACGCCCCGACGGACCGGGAGGGGTCCATGGTCGCGGCGGGGTCCGTCCAGCGCCCATCGTCGCCAACGAGACCCACGATGGTCTCCAGGGTACATGGCAGCAAGGCGGCTTCGAGGTAGGCCGAGAGGTAGCCGTGGAGCGCGGCGAGCGCTTGGCGGGGGCTGGCGGCTCCCGTGATCTCGATGGGCGCGTCGAAACCGTAGAACCCCAGCCCGTCCTCCTGGGCGCGGTTTCGGTTGTGCTCCCTCATCCAGGCGACCAGCTCGCGGTTCGCCCCCGATTCCCTAAACCCGTGGCTGAAGCCGGTCGCCACCACCGCATCGAGCGGGCCCTCGCCCCCAGCGACGTAGGCGTCGACCGTAAGCGCCGCCAGGCAGTCGCTCTCGATCGCGATCGATCGGTATCCCTCGCGCTCGACGAGTCGCCGGAATACCTGGTTGCGCAGTCGCGGGAACTCCTCCTCCCCGTGCGTCGGCTCGCCGAGGCCCAGCAGCCGGGGCTTCGTCTCAAGCGCCCCGAGGAAGTGATGGAGTGCGTCCCCGAGATCTTCTCCTCCGTCGGCGTCAAAACACCAGCCCCCGCCGACCGTCGAACCGGCGCTCATCGGGTGGCCTCCGGCTGGCCCATCTCGCTCGCGTCGACCAGGCGCAGCGTGCCGACTACCCGGTGATCGGAGTCGCGAAGCTCGTGCTCGGCGGGCTGCGTCAGGTCCATCTTCGGCAACCAGGCCGTCCAGAACCCGAGGGTGCGGCGCAGTTCCGCGTCGGGATCGTTCGGCAGCAGGCCCAGATCCAGATCGATGACGAGCCGCATGGACCCGGGATTTTCCTCGGGCCGGTCGCCACGTGAAGGTCCGGCGGACATAAACAAACCTCCCGTTCCTTGACTACACAACGCCCTTAATTGTATCGTTGAACCCTCCGTTGAAACTTTGACGCAGAGAGAGGGCAAATACGCTAGTAAGCCTCAAAAAGGAGTAAAAGGTGGGCAAAAAGCGTTTGCGTCCGGTGGACCTTGCCCGCGAACACGGGTTGTCCGCGCAGGCCGTGAGGAACTACGAAGAGCAAGGCATCGTGCCGGACTCGGAGCGCACCCCTCACGGCTACCGGGTCTACACGCCGCTGCACGCTCGGGCCCTGCGCACGTTCGTGGCCCTCATCCCGGCGCATGGGCACCAGATGGCGACAGGCATCATGCGGGCCTTGAACACCGATGACATAGACACCGCCCTGGCCCTGCTCGATGAGGGTCACGCGCAGCTCCTACGGGACCGGCAGACCCTCGCAGCGGTCGACACCGCACTCCGAGACCTCGCATCGTCGGAACCCCAGGCCCCACCTCGGGGCGGAGTTACCTTCATCGGAGGGCTCGCGCGGCAACTGGGGATCGGGCCAGCGACCTTGCGCAAGTGGGAGAAGGCCGGGCTGGTCGAGCCCCACAGGGATCCGGACACCGGCTACCGCGTCTACACCACGGCAGACGTTCGGGACGCGCACCTGGCGCACCAGCTCCGGCGTGGGGGCTACCTGCTGCGCCAGATCGCGCCCCTGATAGCACAGGTTCGGCACGCCGGAGGGATAGAGCCGCTGGAATCTACTCTCGATGGGTGGCACGCCCGGCTCACCGCCCGCGGCCTTTCGATGCTCACGGCGGCGGCCGAGCTCTCGGCCTACCTGGAAGATCGCGGTCACATTCCGCTTGCCTCCTCGCCGGCGTAAGGCGTGACCAACCTACCGACCGATCACGCCAAGCGGACGTGTCATAGGAACCCGGTGCGTTCGCCGTCGGCGGCCCATCGCCCCGGCGTGGTCATGTCGGTGCCCGGTACCTCGGCGGTCAACCCGATACCGATCTTCACTCCGGTCCTCCCTCGCTTCGGCCAGGATGCCGATGTTCGCGGCGAACCACACCCAAAAGAGCTCGACGGGTGTGCCGTGGCGCTCCTCGTCTGGTACGGGCTCTATGCCTCGCGTCTCGATGGACCACGTCCGATCCGTGGATGGCTGCCCCCCAGGCATGCTTGCCTCCTTCACACCGTCCCTGTTTCCAAAGTTAACGCGACATCCTCAGCTCGAGCAGCCCACGGGCCTGCCGCGGCGAGGCCGAGCCCGTTGACCTTCTCGATGCGCTCCACGCTGCCCGCCGGCAGCGCCCCCGCCCCGGCGCAAGCGCCGGCCACCGCACCGGCCATCGCGCCAACCGTGTCCGTATCCCCTCCCAGGCGCGCGGCCATCAGGCACGCCCGCCATGGGTCCCCCGGGTGGCGCGAGGCGACGGCGAAGGCCGCCGGCACCGCTTCCTGGGTAACCACCCCGCGGTGCCGACGAGCCTGTACAAGGCCTCCGCCGCGTCCCCCTCGTCCAGGCCCAACACCAACTCCGTCGCCCAGGAGATCCTCTCCGCGACCTCCGCGCCTGCGGCGTAGCCGCCGCGCCCGCTACCCTCCCTCGCCGCCGCCCTCGCCAGCCGGAGCGCCTCGCCGAACGCGGCGCCCTCGACGCCCGCGGAGACCGCGGCGGCCACGGCCGCGGCGCCGGAGATGGCCAACCCCGTGTTGTGGGTCGGCCGGCACGCCTCCTCGACGAGCTCCAGCAGCACGCCCAAAGGCTCCGGCGGCGCAGCGATTCCGACCGGCGCCACCCGCATGGCCGCACCGCTCGTCTCCCCGCGGCGGCCGGCCTCCTCGGGCGGCACACCCCGGCGAACGGCTTCGAGTGCCCGCCGGGAGGAGGGTCCGAGCTTCTCGCTCCCATCGGCCTCCGCCTCCTCCGCCCACGCCAGGAACCTCCGCACGAACTCCCCGCTATCGAGCCGCCCCCGGCCTTCGATGAGCACCTCCGCGAGGACCACGGCCTGCTCGGTATCGTCGGTCACGCTGCCAGCCGGGACTCCGGAGCTCAACACGTTCTCCTCGGGACCGTCCACGAAGCCGTCGAGCTTCGGGAAGAGCCCCGCCAGCCGCCAACGCGGCAGCAGTTGCGTCGGCATCCCCAACGCGTCCCCCGCCGCGAGGCCGTAGAGCACCCCGCAGGCCCTGTCGAGCCGCCGGTCGTGATGGTTCACGGCGCATCCCTCCCGAGCTCCAGGTGCAACCGGAAGTGGAGTACATGTCGTTACAAGACTTTTCAGTTGGCCTCACGGGCGGATCAAGCCGCTGCGAGCGCCCGTTCCCGGGCCTCCGCGCGCCCCGAACTTTCGAGAAAAGATACTCCACGAACCTGGGTGCGGGGGCTCGACGAAGCCCCCGGGTCCGCCCGCACGCTCGCGGCGCGTCCTTCGGTGCTCTCCCCCGCTCTGCGCGGCTCGGGGCCGCACGCCTCGCCCCGCCAGGCCGGCCGTGGCACCAGATGGTGCGGTCGCAACCCAGGCCCGGTTTCCTAGCGGTCTGTGTGCCCCTCACTGAAGAACCACCCCTCCGGGTGCTCCCTCTCGGCGACGCGCGAGGCCAGAATGCGCACGAGCGCCGAGACGTGCCCGGCGCAGGTTTGGCGGTCCGTCTGCGTGAGGTCGGGCAGCTCGTAGAACAGCCTTCCGGCCTCGTCGAGGTGGCGAAGGATGCGGGCCTCCTGCTCGCTGGCCCCGGTCTTTCTTACCCTCTCGGCGATCCCGTTCGCGTCCTCTTCCAAAGCCCCTCCCCGTTACGGTCTCAGACGGCTGCCAACCCTTACCCGTCCGCCGCGATCCCGAACCCCACGAACGCGCAAGGCCGCAAGAGGGATCAAGGGATCACCCTATTACGAAACGCCCGTTTTCTGTCAGCGTGCGCGTGAGAGATGGAACCCGCATAGCGAGCAAGTTTCAGGCCCGGCAATTCGGTACCCCTTTTTCTGACAGGGCGAGCCGCGCGACTCGCAACCGCGTGCCCCGTCCAGCCGCGAAGGAGCGCTGGGCCGGGCATCTCCCTCAAGGGTGACCCCCACAACAAGGTTGACCCCCGTGCCGGAGCACCAACCGCTTGTACGAAAGGCTCGTTTCAGGCGGGATGAAAATTAGCGTTCCGAACAGGGTGGAAGACGGGTTACCCATTTGCGCCTACCGTATAATTTCTCTAGCACCTTCCCCTCCTCTCTCACCCGCCGCCCGCAACCGCCGCGGTGGATCCCGCGAGACCGGCGACGGCGAGGACCTCCTCTTCGTCCAGGGTCTCGCGTTCGAGCAGCGCCCCCGCGAGCGCGTCGAGCTTGTCGCGGTGCTCGGTCAGCAGGCTGCGCGCCTTCCGATGGCTCTCGGAGACGATGCGGTGGACCTCCTCGTCTATGGCCCCGGCGGTCCCTTCCCCGAAAGCCCGGCTCGTCCCGGCACCGGAGGCCGCCAGGAAATCCCCGTCGCGCGGCGCGTAGGAGATCATGCCCAGCCGGTCGCTCATGCCCCAGCGGGTGACCATCAGCCTCGCGAGGTCTGTGACCTGATCTATGTCGCCCGCGGCCCCGGTTGTTCGGCTCCCGTAGACGATCTCCTCGGCCGCCCTCCCGCCCAAAGCCCCGACGAGCCTGGCGCGCAGGTACCCCTCGGTGAGGTTGTAGCGGTCGTCGTCGGGGCGCTGGTAGGTGACGCCCAAAGCCTGCCCGCGCGGCACGATCGTCACGCGGTTGACGGGGTCGGCCTCGCTTATCACGAGGCCCAAGACGGCGTGGCCCGCCTCGTGGTAGGCGATGCGGCGGCGCGTCTCCTCGTCCAGCAAGAGATGCCTCTCGGGCCCGAGCGTGATCTTCTCCAGCGAGTCGAGAAAGTCGGCCTCGGTGACGGAGTCGCGCTCCCGCCGGGCGGCCAAAAGCGCCGCCTCGTTGACGAGGTTCTTCAGGTCCGCCCCGACGAGGCCCGGGGTGGAGGAGGCGATCTCCTGAAGGTCCACGTCGCCCGAGAGCGGCGTGCCCCTGGTGTGGACGCGCAGGATCTCTTCCCTCCCGCGCCTGTCTGGGGCCTGCACCACGACCCGCCGGTCGAAGCGCCCGGGCCTGAGGAGGGCCTGGTCCAGGACCTCGGGCTGGTTGGTCGCCGCCAGCACGATCACGCCCTCCCGGCTGGAGAACCCGTCCATCTCGGTGAGGATCTGGTTGAGCGTCTGCTCCTGCTCGCTGTTGCCGCCGCTCACTGCGGCCCGCCCGCGTGCCCTGCCGATGGCGTCGAGCTCGTCGACGAACACGATCGCCGGCGCGCTCTCGCGGGCCTGCTTAAAGAGGTCCCTGACGCGGCTCGCGCCAACGCCCACGATAATCTCCACGAACTCGGACGCGCTCAGGGAGAAGAACGGCACCCCCGCCTCCCCCGCGACGGCCTTCGCGAGCAGCGTCTTGCCCGTGCCGGGGCTCCCGACGAGCAGCACCCCCTTGGGGGCGGCGCCGCCGAGGCGGGTGTATTTGGCCGGGGCCTTGAGGAATTCCACGATCTCGACCAGCTCGTTCTCGGCCTCGTCTATGCCCGCGACGTCCTCGAAGGTGACGCGCGTCTCGGTCTCCTCGTCGTAGCGGCGGGCGTTGCTCCTGCCCAGACCTAACGCCCCCCCGAGCCCGCCCATCGCGCCCGTTCTCCCGCCTGGGCCTCCCCGCGCCTGCCTCCTCGTCCGCCGCAAGAACCACGCGTAGAGCCCGATCAGGAGCAGCACCGGGCCGAAGAACAGGAGCGTTGGCCACCAGCCGCCACCCGATTCGACGGGCTCGGAGTTGATCTCCACGCCCCGGTCCGTGAGCAATCCCTCGAGCCCGGGGTCGGAGAAGGACGGGACGGTCGTCGCGAACGTCTCGACGGGCTCGGGTTGGCGCGACCCACCGAACAGGCCGCCGGCCGCGCCCTGCTGCCCGCCCGCCCCCTCGGACGGCGCGGCCACCGGCTTCTCGAAGCGGCCCTCCACGGAGTCGCCCCGGGCGTAGACCTCCGCGACGTTCCCGTCCCTGGCCTGCTCCTCGAAGAACGTGTAGGAGACCTCGGCCTGGCGCCCTCCCCCCGGGAAGAGGAGCGACAAGGCCAGGTAGCCCACCGCCAGCAGCGCCAGGAACCATGCCCACGGGATCCGGCCGCCGCCCGTGGCACTCGCTGGCCGTTCGGTCCACGGTTTTCCCTTCTGCGAAACCTTTCGTGTACCCTCGGCTTGCGTTGCCATCTTCGTTACTCCCGTCCGTGCGTGGGTGAGAACCGGGCATCGAATCTCGTGTGTGAGCCTCACCCTTTTGGCCCCGGATCCCAAAGAATTAGTGCCCCGGCTCGAAGATCCGGCGCGGAGCCCCCTCGGCAACCTCCTCGTGGGCGACGACCCTGGGACGGTCGGCCCGACGGGAGCAGGCGACGCGGGTTGCGCATCTCCCGCCGCGCAAGACGGCGTGGAGGTGGCGACCGACGGTCGCTGCTCCCGTCAAGGCGCCGACGAAAAAGCCCGCAGGCCGCAAGGGCCGGGGCGGAGAAGGGCAACTCCGTCAAGCCGAGCAGGCCTCCTTAGGGCTTGGTTTGCCCGTTGGGCGCCACGCCCGGGGCGTCCGCGACGAGGAGATCCTCGTCCTCACCCTTCTTCTCCCCTTCGTTCTCGTCTTGCGCTGCCTCAGCGCTCGCCCCAGCGCGCGGGTCGGGCTGGGCCTCGGGCTGGGTCAGGAAGGGCCTGAGGAGGTCCACGGGGACGGGCAGGATGATCGTGGAGTTCTGCTCGCTGGCGATCTCGCCCATCGTCTGGAAGAGCCTCAGCTGCAGGGCGGCGGGGCTGTCGAGCCTGTCGGCGGCCTGGGCGAGGCGCGCGGAGGCCTGGTACTCGCCCTCC
>CADCVH010000018.1 GCA_902806085.1 uncultured Rubrobacteraceae bacterium
GGGAGCCCCATCCGGCGCGCCACGCCCACCGCGTACCCGACCACCGCCTCGGAGTGCGCGCCGGTGTACCCGTCGCGGGCCCCCAGGGCGGCCAGCAGCGCCCCCACGCCCGCCGCCCCGGCCCCCGAGGTCCCCCTCTGCCCTTCGACCTCCTCGCGTTCGATCTGCTCGGCCACCAGGCGGGCGAGCAATCCCATGGATCGGGCGTCGCGCCCCCGCAGGCGCGCCTGCGGGAAGTGGCTCAGGCAGCACAACGCGCCGTAGACGCGCCCGTCGGAGAACCGCAGGGGCAGGCAGACGTAGGAGCCGATGTCCGCCTCGCGCGTGACCGCCAGGCCGCCGACGCGCCCGTCGTTCCTGGCGTCGGGGACCACGCTCGGTAGGGCGCCGTCGACCGCCCGCCTGCAGAAAGCGCCCTCCAGGAGCGGGCTGCCCTCCCGCAACCTGAAGGACCGGACGTCGCCTTCCAGGGCACGCAACCCCGTCCGGTCGCCGGCGAACTCCGAGACGAAGGCGACCTCCATGCCCAGCGCCGCCCTGGCCAGGGCCAGCGTTCGGTTCGTGGCGTCGTCCGCGCGGCCGGGGGCGACGACGGCCGTTCGGTGGGCGTGGGGGGAAAGCGGGCGGTACTTGTGATCTTGCACGATCTTCTCCTTCGGCGACCCGGCCACCTCTACGGGTAGAGATCCGTGGGCTTTGCGCCCCCGCCTCGCGGCGGGTTTGCCTTTTCGTGGATTTTCGTGAGCGATAACTTTTACGCGACACGCTCGGGCGCGGATCATTCCCCGGCGATCGTCCCCGAAATTGGCCGCGCGAGGGCTTCCACACTTCTTGAACCCCCCGCGGGCGATGTCGCGAGAAGGCCCCCTCGGCGGGCCCCGGACGGCGGCGTCAGCGCGGCGGCGCGTGCCCGGCCGCCCCTTCCCTCGCCCCCACGATCTCCCACGCCCTCGTCTTGCCGTAGCCGCACATCGCCGCCACGTCCTCGACGGCGGGCGTTTTCTTCCTGCCCTCCTCCCTGAAGCGCCGGTACAGGGCGAAGAATTCGTCGTTGCGCCTCTCTATCTGCCTCTCCTGTTGACCGGTCATCCCTTTGGGGAACAGGACGAACAGGTCGTGGTTCTTGAGGTAACCTGCCAGCGTCTTTACGGCCCGGTCGTGCCTCCCGGCGAACAACCGCGCGCTCTCGAGCTTCGCCGCCTTCCTCTTCCAGTCCGCGACCACCGAGGGGTCCCCCGGGTCGCCGAGGTAGGGCGTCACTAGCGCCATCCACGCCCGGAAGTCCTCGCCCTTCAGCACCCCTTACGAACCGCTCGTAGTCGGTCTCCGCGAAAAACGGCCTCGGCTCGCCCACCGTCAGCTCCACAGCTTCTCCCCTCGTCTCGTGAGCTCCGCCCTTATGCGGGCGACCTCGCCGTGAGCCCACGGGGTTTGCTCCCTCTCGGCCGCCCCCTCCACGGTGCGCAAGTCCCGCCAGAGGTCCGCCACCTCGCGCGCCCGCCTGACCTTGCGGCGAAGCCGCGAGTGCTCTATCTCGTAGAACACCAGCGCGACCAGGGAGGCGCAAAAGGAGGCCGCGTCCAGCGTGCTAACCATCGCCCCCGTCCCTGTAGACCCCGGCGGCCTCCCACCTCTCGCCCGGAGCGTCCGGGTCGCAGATGTAGCAGGGTTGGCAATCGTGGCCGGCGGGGTCGAAGATGCCGCGCAGGATAGCCCCCTGCCGCATCAGGTCGAGGACGCCGCGCGGCTGGTACCATTCGCCGTCCGCGGGCAGCTCCTCCATGAATTGGTGGCCCAGGCCGATGCGGAACGGCGCTTCAGGCGTACCTTCTCCTTTCGTCGTACCCCGCGCGCTCACGGCTCCCGCCGAAGCCCGCAATGGCGATAGCAGGGCGCCCGATCCGACCGATCCTGGTGTTCATGTATCCCCCCCTTGCTCGTGATGGCTGTCACGTTTGCGGCGCACGGGCCGGGGTAGGATCGGTCCAAGTACCCACGAAAAGGCAAACCCGCCGCGAGGCGGGGGCGCAAAGCCGCGGGCCTCATGCAGGCGGCCGGGCTGCCGAAAGGGGTGGTTCCCTGTTGCGTAGATCCTGACGACGCCCGAACCGGGCGCATCCAAGCAAGAAAGGCTTCGGGGCGCCGCGAACTCCCCGAGCTACGAAGCCCACGCAAACGAAGGGACGCTCCATGAACCACGCAAGCACACCGAAACGCTTGGGCCTCGTCGCGCTGCTCGCGGCGGCGCTCACCCTGATGGCCGCCTCCGTGGCTCTTGCGGCCACGGTCAAGGGCACCGACGGCTCCGACCGCCTGGCCGGCACCTCCGCCGCGGACACCATGTACGGCTTCGGCGGCGCCGACGACATGTTCGGCCTGGCGGGCGACGACACCATGCAGGGCAACCCCGGCCAGGACTACATGAGCGGCGGGGTGGACGACGACAGGGTCTTCGGGGGTCAGGGCGCGGACGAGATCTACGGGCTGGCCGGCAACGACCGTCTCTCCGGGGAGACCGAGAACGACCAGCTCTTCGCGGCCAACGACGGCCAGCGCGACTCGATCTCCTGCGGGTCCGGCTTCGACCGGGCGTCGGTGGGCCTCAACGACGTGGTGGACAGCCAGCTGGTGAGCTCGGTGACGACGCTCCCCGGCGACGTGGTGACCATCTCCACCTGCGAGCGGGTGACGGTGAGCCTGCAGTAGCCTGAGGCATCGCCTGGGGGTTCGGACGCTTGGCCGTTCGGACCCCCTTTCGCGTGTCGTCCGCTCCCTTTCCGCAAGAGCTATACCGCCCTCTCGACGTACTCCAGCGCCGTGCCGTCGAACACCTGTTTGCTCGTGAACCTGAGCAGCGTGAAGCCCATCAGGGCGGCCTCCGCGTACTTCAAACAATCCGCCTCGTACCCGCCCCTCCTCTGGTGGTGGCCGCCCGGCACGGATTGGCCGCCCTCCACCTCCAAGGCGAACCTGAGCTCGGGCCAGTAGTAGTCGAACCTCCAATCACGGGCAGGATGAAACTTGACTCCGCGTTTGGGTATCGGGAGCATCGACGCTTTAATCTGAAAGAGGAGCGCTTCCTCTACGTGGCTGCCGCTACCGGGCGTAGAGGAAGCCGACGATCTCTGCGAGCTTTCCCTTTCCGAAGTGCCGAATAACCCACGTCTCGGGTTCATTCTTGCCCTTCCGGTAGTTGCAGGTGGCGCAAGCGGGAACGCGGTTGGACACGATCGTGGCGCCACCCAACACGACCGGGACGAAGTGGTCCACCGTCAGCTTCTCGACGGCTCCGCAGTAAAGGCACGCCCCGCCGGAGCTTTCGAGGAGTTGCGCCCACTCCTCCACGCTGATCCTGCCCCCGTTGCCGCGAAGCCGGGCGCGGCGGATGGCCGCCCTGCGCCTGCCTCCTTCGCGTACCCGTTCGGGGTGTTCGCGGTAGTACCGCCTCTGGTAATCTGCGGCCCTTTCCCGACTCCGGTGGTAGTAATTGAGCGCCATCTCCCGCCGTTTCTCCGGGTTGTCCTTGGCCCACCGCCTTGCAGTTTCTATTCGGGGGCCGGGGTTCTCCCTGTAGTGCTCCCCCTCCTGCTCGGCCTTCCGCGCCAGCCTGCGCAGCTCCCCCCTCACAGGTCCACCGCCCCTTCCACCCGCTCGCCGGGCGCGAGCTCGACGGCGAAGGCCCCCTCGTACCAGACGACGATCGCCAGCCCACAGCACTCGGCCGTCCCCGGCCCCCAGCACGTGATCCTGCCGGTGTCGACCTCGTACTCCTCGACGTCCTCGAAGAGCTTGACCCACCCCCCGCACCTGGGGCACTCGGCGCGACCGTTCTAGCGCCAGCCCTCTACCTCGAAGGTGCCGTCGGGCTTCTTCTCGCGCAGTATCCGGCCGGCCATCAGGAGCCGCCGCCCAGCACCCGTATCGCCTCCTGGACCTCGAGGAACGCCTCCCCGGAGCCGCCCGGCGCGTCGGGGTGCGAGTGCCTGCGGGCGAGCCGGTACACGACCTCCGGCCTCATCGCCTCCAGCTCGTCGGGCTTCGCCCCGGACCATCAACGATGACGCGCTGCGCCTCCAGGCCGCTGCCACCCGGCGCCTCTATCTCCAGGCGCATTCCCTCGTACTGCTCGCCGGAGACGGCGCCCCGGCGCTCCACGCCGCGCAGCGCCTCGAGGGTGAGCGCTATCGCCCTGACGTTGTCCTGCCAGCGGTCGTACCTCTCGGCCGCACGTCCGTACCATGCCTCGCCCACCTGCCACTCGACGACCACCCCCGGGTGCGCCGGGCGCGCGTTGGCCCGCGGCCATCCATCGCGCCTTATGTCGCCGTCCTCCAAGGCGAGCTTAACCACGACCGTCCCGGCCCCGATCCGGCCGAGCTCGTAGGTCAGCAGGCGCAGCGCCTGCGACCATCCCGAGTCGAAACGCGAGCGTTCCCTGGTGCGCCGCGCCTCGAAGCCGTCCCGCGGCCACTGCTCTATCGGCCTGAACGTGACGTTCAACCGTACCCTCCCTCGTCGATGATCCCCTGTCCGCCCCCGCGCGCTCTCCTTCTTCGGTTTCGGCGAGGCGGGGGGCCAGAATGTGCGGTTTGGCACCTGTCCGGTGCCGGCGGGAAATGACACACTGCACCGGAGCGAACAGGGGATGGTGGTCGGCGCCGATGATTCGGGTCCTGATAGCCTACGGGGAGAGGCACCTCGTCTACGCCCACGCCTTCGAGGCGGTCATCCGGACGACCAAGCCGGGCGTCGACGTCAGGGTCGCGTCGCTTCGCGAGCTCCGGGCCGAGGCCTCCCGCTTCGCCCCCCACCTGGTCGTGAGCAGCCAGGCCACGGACACGATCCCCGGCGCCTGGGCGTGGTTCATGCTTCCGCCCGATCCCGAAGCGCGCTCCGAGGTCTGCCTCGGCGGACGGCGCCGGGTGTCGAACAACCCGGGTCTCGAGGAGCTGCTGGCGGTCGTGGGCGAGACCGAAGACCTGGTCCGCGACGGGCACACCTTCCTGGGCTGCTGAAGCCTTTACGGTCGGCGTCCTCGTCAACATCCCCACCCGCTTGCGTCGCCGCCGGGGTCCGTGATCGCGGCGCCGCATCCCTGATCCGACGGCCCCCATCCTCGCCGCCGGCCACCGCGGGCGAGCCGATGATCTCCAGCCACTTCACGCAGACCGCGGCCGTCTGGACCAGCTCCGTGCGCAGCTCCGGGTCGTCGACATCGAGCGTGGCCTTGGCGACCTCCCCCACCTCCTCGGTGAGGATCGCGAGCATGGTCGGCGGGTACGCGGGTCCGAGCCTTTGGCCCGGCGCCTGCTCGGGCCACATCGCGTCCCAGGAGATAGTGACAGGAGCGTGGGCGATCCTGGGTAATCCTGGGCGAGCCGACGGCGCCCACGTTGCGAGCGCGACTAAGCCGGATTCAGCTTAGGTAAAGGGATCTTCCGGTGGGCCTGCCTGGACTCGAACCAGGGACCTCTTCCTTATCAGAGAAGTAAGCGCGCTCCTGGTGCGTTCTACCTTGTAGGAGAATCCGCCTGTCTACGGCGATTTTAGTGCCCTTGGTGCTCCAGTTTTTCGGCTCGGTTCGGCTCGGTTCTAACTCGGTCGCTGCACGGTTGCTGCACTTCTCGTAGCTCTCTAGCCGTAGGCAGAGCGTCACGGAATGCGAGATGAGGAGCCCTCATACGCCCAAGGACAAAAGGACCGTTCTCCAGAGCCCATATCCGGACCTGGTACGGGAGTTGCTTCTGACGCCCCCGAGCCGGATGAAAAGGAAGTCAAACACAGGAGCTACTGTGACGTGCTATTCGATCGTAAGATCTAGAATTCTAGCCGCCTCTTGTAGTCCCAGATCGTCTTCACGAACAACGCCGGCCGTTTCTTCTGGTGAGTGGATCATGCGGTCGTGGAAGATCGCCCACAGCTCCCAATCCGCATGAAGGCGAGAGACATAGCGTATCCCGGCAAATACCGTCTGACCTAAGTTGGCCAGTTCGTAGACATAGCGAGCAGCCTCTTGGGTTAACCTCCGTTGCGAAGACGTTATTGTGCTTAGGTCAATCTCGTCCAAATCGAACCGCAGCAACCAAGGTGCCAACTGGCCTTGCACATTAAATAGCCCCTAGCGCCGAATATTTGTGCAACTCGGGTTTCTGCACAAAAAATAGGCGGCGGGCGAATGAGAGAAGAAACCCGCCGCCTATCAAGTAAGACTCGGCTACCGCGTCGGAAGATACGCCACGTTGCTCGGCGCGAACGAAGCCTCTACGCCTAGTGCGTGCGTAGCGTGGATCAGGACGCAGATGTTGTGGCAGAGGATCTTGCAAAGGGCTTCGTTGATCTGCCCCGTGTCGCTCTTGGACCGGATCGAATCCCCGAACTTGGCCTTGACCATCGAGAACACGGACTCGGCGCTGGAACGCCCGTGGTAGTGCCGCAGGAACTCTTCGCGGTTGAACATGAACAGGTGGTACATCCGCGCCCACGCCGAATCTTCGGCGGGCGGCAGGCTGTTGGACTTGAACGGGACGTATGGCACCGCCCCCGCGTCCGCTACGGCCTGGACGTTCTTCTTGCTCAGGTAGGCTTTGTCGCCGCTCACCCGCTCCAAGTCGAAGTGCGCGGCGGTCCTCTCTACCAGCGGCACGAAGTAGTTGGTGTCGTGGGCGGTCCAACCGGAAACCTCGACGCCCGTCACGACCTTCGTGCTGTTGCCGCACATGAGATGCACCTTGACCCACTCGCGGTTGTCCGTGACCCGACCGTGCTTCTTGCTGTACCAGCGCACGAACCTCGACGTGCTGAAGCCCGAAGAGTCAACCGCGAAGTCCGTTTCGACCGCCTTGAGGGGCAGGCTGCTGGTGGCGACGAGTCCCTTTAAGGTGTCGGTTAGCTTCGGGTCGGACAGGTAGTTGCTTACGGAGTTGAAGTGCGGCTTGCTGTCTATGAGCCCATCGGCGTAGGCTTCGTGAAGGTCGCTCGTAAACCGCCTGGAAGAGAACCCGACGTAGACCTTGTAAACCGACGCGAAGAGCATGTCTGAGAGAGGAAGCCGGGGCCTGCCCCTACCCGTCTGCGGCGGCTGCGGGACCGTCTTGCAAAGATCGGCCAACAGCGTGACAAGCCGGGCCTTTTCCTCGGTCTGCGCGGCGTTGTAGGCTGTCCAGTAGGGGCTATCCATCACCCCCTAAGTATACGTGACCGCTCACGCATAACAACAAGTATTTGGCTTATCTATGCGGATTTCTGCTAAGAGGACGAGTCCTGTTGACGCTTCTTCGCCCAACGCGCCTGGGCCGCTTTGCGGGCAGACTCGGACCTCTCTTCGGGCGTCATCTTTGCGGCACGAGCCTTGCCGCCCTTCTTGCCGCCGCGCCTGCCGAGTTCCACCGCCGCCGGGTTTTTCTCTTCAGTCATGTAGCAATACTACCGTGAGCGGTCGGGCACGGCAATGTTCGACCACGGTTCCCTGCTTCGGCCACTCAGGCGAGGGCCTTCATCCTCTCATCGCGAACCTTTGTGGTCCTCCCGTCTTTGTGGCCCTCCCGTAGCTGCCCTCTAGTCTATTGATGGTCGCCGTGCGTTGTCCTGGTTCTCCGGTGGGCGTACCGAAGCTACCGGAGATTATCCCCGCCATCACACCGGCAACGGTCTCGCCGTGCAAGCGCATCGCTAGCGCATTCCTGATGTACTCCGAGAGCGTTTCCCCGGTTCGCGCCATATCCCGCTCAAGCGTGTCCAGTTCTTCGGTCGGAAGACGAAACGAGAGCACGGAAGACCGGCGTGGCTTGACCTCAATCTCTTCGACCTCTTCGCCCCACTCCCCCGGGTCGTTGCGGTGCTCGTAAAGTTCCTCTGCCAATTTCCTGCGGCTTTCGCTCATTTTCTCCTCCTGTACGATATTTGTTAGGGGGCCTCCGAAGGCCAGCCTGTGATCGCCACCCACAAACCCGGCTCGTGAGGCATCTCTGCTATGCAGACGGTCCACATCTTTCCACCTCTGTCCGGGCCGATCATCAGGTGCGAGGCGGCGCGGCCCTTTTTGTTCTTTCGGAACCTGGGCCTCCCCTTGGACACCTGCACCACGATGTCCCTAGTAAGCCCATGGCCCATGTGAGTTAGGTTGTCCTCGTCCCAATGCCACTCCTCGATCACCAACCGCATTCGCTTGAACTCACCCCCCGTATACCCTAGTATACAGGTGTATTACACCGAGGCGCCAGGAGGCCAAGTGGCGAGTGTTGAGTTCCTGTTTTTGGCGAATTACGCGGAGGTTCGCGACGGACTCCTGTTCACCGTGGGCGCCGGTTGGTCACAATTCTACCGTCCCGCCGGTCCTGACGGTGAAGTCCCCGTTAGCCGGTTTGGGCTCGGTGCAAGCGTTCTGGTTCCGTGGGACGAAACGAACCAGCCGCACCCCCTAACCTTGTGGATCGCGCATGAAGAGAGCGATTCGGTGTTGAGCCAACTCGACATAAACGTAAATCTAGGGCGGCCGCCCAATATTCCCGCCGGAAGCGACCAGCGCGAAGTGTTCGGGCTCTCGGTAGAGGTCGGGTTTCCCGAGCCGGGCGGCTACCGGCTGTTCGCAAGCGTGGACGAACACGTGCGTTCGGTGGGGTTTTACATACACGATTATCCCCTCGACGGCTGACGCGAAACAACAAACGCAGCGACTAATTTATGTGCAGACCACTAATTATTTGTGCAACTGGCCTTTTATGTGCAAGGCCCCCTCAGGTGGGAGGACGTGGACCTGCAAGCAGCCGTGCTGCGCGTCTCCCAGACGCTCACGAGGGACGGCGGCAAGGTCTCCGTGGGACCGCCCAAGACGAAGAACAGCCGCCGGACAGTGGGGCTCACGGACGGCGCCGTGGAGGCCCTCAGAGGACACCTGACGCGGCAGCTAGAGGAAATGGAGCGCGTGGGCTCCCTGTACCGTCCCGGCGGACTCGTGTTCGCCAACGAGCTCGGCGGCATCGTGAACCCCTCCAACCTGCGTAATCGCTCCCTCAAGGCGCTGCTCAAGCGCGCGGGGTTGCCGCCGATCCGCTTCCACGACCTCAGACATTCATGCGCCACGCTTTTGCTCTCGCGCAACGTCAACCCCAAGATCGTCTCCGAGATGCTCGGGCACTCCTCCATAGCCATCACCCTCGACACCTACTCCCACGTGCTCCCCAACATGCAAGAGAGCGCCGTGCGCGCCCTCGAAGAGGCCCTCAAGTGACGCTTCGCAGCGCCCTGCTGCGAGCGGGCGCTGAGCGGTGTGCCTCGCGCGTTGCTACGCGCGAGGCACACCGGGGAAGCCGCGGCGGTCGCGGGATGGCCGATCGAGGAGCGGGGGCAAGCTACTTAATAACGGCACGGAAGCCCTCCCGGTTCGCGCCCTACCGGTCGGTTTCGGTCTACCGGGTACGCCTGTCGGGCAGGGGATTGGGGTTGGACGCCACCAGTTTCTCCGCCGCCTCGGCGGGGCGAGGAGCCCACCAGTAGTAGCCCTGGCCGACGTCGCATCCCATCGCACGAAGCTCCTCAAACTCCTCCTGGGTCTCCACGCCCTCGGCGACCACCTCAATGCCTAGGGCGTGCCCCAGGTCGATCACCGCTCGCACAATCGCAAGCGTCTTGCTTAACGTGTCAAGACCGCCCACAAGCACCCGGTCCAGCTTCAGACGATCGACGGGAAGGTACCCTAGGTACGACAGCGACGAGTAGCCCACTCCGAAATCATCTATGGCCAACCTCGCCCCCAGACCCTTCAGCCGCTGAAGCGTGCCCCTTGTCGATCCGTCGTCCGTCACCAACACGCTCTCCGTGATCTCCAGCGTCAGGCTGCCGGGGGCCAATTTGGTCCGTTTCAGAGTCCGCGCTACCTCGTCCACGAGCCCGGGATACCGCAGATGACGGGCGGAGAGGTTCACGGCAATAGTTAGCGGAGGGTCGTTGGGGTACCGTCGCTGCCACTCCTTCGCTTGGCGACAGGCCTCCTCGAGCACCCATCGCCCCATCGGGACGATCAGCCCCGTCTCCTCGGCCTCCGGTACGAACTCCGAGGGCGACAGCAAGCCACGCTCGGGGTGTTCCCACCTGACAAGGGCCTCCGCTCCCACGATCTCTCCGGTCTTTATGGAGGCCATCGGCTGGTAGAAAACCCGCAACTGCGCGCGTGGCTCCTCCAGCGCGCGCCTGAGTTCTCCTTCCAGTACCAGACGCCGCACGGCGTGTTCGTACATGATCGGCTCGAAGATCCGGTAGCCCGAACGCCCTTCCTTGGCCCTGTACATCGCCGTGTCGGCGTCCCTGAGGAGGTACTCCGGCGTCTTCGTCCGGGCGTCGCCCAGGCCGATGCCCACGCTGACGGAGACGAATATCTCCTGTCCCTCCAGCGCGAACGGCTCCCCCAGCTCCTCGGTGACCCTCTGGGCCACCAGCACCGCCTCTTCGGGGCCTTCGACCTCCTCAAGCAGCACGACGAACTCGTCGCCGCCGAAGCGGGCCAGCGTGTCCTCGGGGCGCAGGATGCGCCCGAGGCGCTGGGCGACGACCGTTAGCAGAAGGTCCCCCGCCTCGTGCCCTAAGGAGTCGTTCACCACCTTGAAGCCGTCGAGGTCCATGAACAGCACGGCCACCTTGCGGCCCCTCCTGCGTCGGGTGCGCTCGAGGGCCTGCCCTAGGCGGTCCATGAAAAGCTTGCGGTTGGGCAGACCCGTGAGCGCATCGTGGAAGGCCTGGCGCTGGAGTTGTTCCTCGGCGCGCTTGCGCCCGCTTACGTCCTGGACCTGGGCTATGAAGTAGAGCGGTCCGCCTTCCTCGTCGCGCACCAGCGAGCCGTTCAGGAGGATCCACACCACGCTCCCGTCCTTGCGGATGTAGCGCTTCTCCATCTGGTAGCTGCCTATCTCCCCCCCGAGCAGCCTCCGGGCCTGCTCGAGGTCCTTGTCGAGGTCCTCCGGGTGGGTTATGTCCTGGAAGCTCTTCTCGAGCAGTTCCCCTTCCGCGTAGCCGACTATCTCGCACAGCGAACGGTTGACCCGCAGCCACCGCCCGTCCGTCCCGACCAGCGCCATTCCCACCGCCGCATTCTCGAACGAGCTCCTGAACCGCCGCTCGCTCTCCCGTAGGGCCCTCTCTGCCTGCTTGCGCCCTGTGACGTCGCGGGAGTTGAACACGATACCCCCTACCGCCGGATCTTCGAGCAAGCTCGTGCAGTTCGACTCCATGTGCCGCCAAGAACCGTCAGCGTGGCGCAGGCGCAACTCCACGCTAAACACGGTACTGGGCTTCTCCGTAGCGCTGACGATAACATCCTGCACCTGGGCCGTGTCGTCGGGGTGCAACACCTGGAAGGCATCGTTGCCGAGCACGTCCTCCGGCCTGTACCCCAGAACCCGCTTCAGCGCGGGGCTCGCATAGCGGACGACCTTGTCAACGTCCACAACCATGATGATCTCGGCATTCTGCACCAGGGAGCGGAAGCGCTTTTCGCTCTTCCTCAACCTCTCCTCCGCTATCACCAGTTCGGTGACGTCGTAGACGAGCCCCTCCAGGGCGACCACCTCGCCATCATCGTCATAGAGGCCATGACCGTAGTCGCGCACGTGGCGTATCCGCCCGTCCTTATGGCGGAGGGCGTACTCGAGTTCGAAGCTTCGGTGTTCGGCGATCGCCTCCTGGACCTCGTCCCAGACCCTCTGGCGGTCCTCCTCCACGATGAGGTCGCCTAGCTGGACCTTGCCCCCGACGAGCAGGTCCTCGGGCGTATACCCGGTCAGCTCTAGGGCGTAGTCGCTGGTGTACTCGTTGGGCCAGCCGGGCTCGTTGAGGCAGCGGTAGGCGAAGGCGTGGGCGTTGGAGACCACCGCCGCTAGGCGCCGCTCGCCCTCCCTTGCGGCCTCCTCGGCCTCCTTGCGCCTCGTGACGTCCCTGACGGTGACCACCACACCGCCCACCGTCGGGTCTTCTAGCGCGTAGGTGCCGACACTCTCCACCCACCGCCACGAGCCGTCGGCGTGGCGGAACCGGTACTCTGCAACGTTGGTGGCCACGCCGTCCTCGGCCATGGCCTCCTCCGACGCCTCCAGGACACGCGGCAGGTCGTCCGGGTGGACACAGTCGAGCACATTCATCCTGCCCACAGCCTCCGCGGGATCGTAGCCGAGAACGTTCTCGAAGGCTGGGCTAGCGTAGCGCAGCGTGCCGTCGGGGGCCACCACCTTGACGACCTCTTGCGAATTGTCGAGGACCGGGCGCAACCAGTGCCCGCCGATATCCGCCATCGCGCTCGCATGGGCGGGCCCGGTAGCATTGCGAGGCGCATTGTTGGGCACACCCAACGGATCGGGTTTCTGGTCCCCCACTCCCACCATCTTTCCTACGAGTCGATATCGCGCGGCCCGGAGTATACCGGAGGTGGTTGCTGCTTGACCAGTCGACGGGGCGGGGCTGGAGGTGGCGCTGTGGGTCGTGCACGCGCGGCCCGCGCTTAGCAGAGCCCACTCCACCCCGGACGCCTCGAGCAACGCGTGGCGGCGCGTTGCTGCACGGTTGCTGCATGGAGACCCCGGGACTCATCCGAGGCCTCCACACTGGCTGTGCTTTTGTGCTGCAAAAGGATGATTTTCTTCGGGTGGGCCTGCCTGGACTCGAACCAGGGACCTCTTCCTTATCAGGGAGGACACCCCTTTTTCGCCGCGTACCGCCAAGTCCGCAAAAGTGGCTCGAATAAGCCGTTTCCTCTGCGTCGACCCCGGCGCCAATCCGCCGGGTACCGCAAAGTATCGCACCGGTTGGCGTCATGGTTGGTGTCAATGTGGGCGGCCGGGGGCTCTTTAGCTCCGCGGGCAGGGCTTACACGGGCGAGGCTTCTCTGTGCCGGCGACCGGAACTGTGGAATACCTGGTAACCGCCATGCGATTCGCACTGCGGGCCCTCGTAAGCACGATGTAGCCCGCGGACAGGTGGGGCTCCGGTGTCTCGGCGGCGGGTGTCATGGCCGCGGCACAAAAATTTTTGCCTGTTTCCAAAAAAAGGTGCCAAAAACGGTCAGAAAGCGTGGACAAACGGGTTATTAATAAGGGTGAGGATTTCTCTGCATCACGAGGGGCTACCGCCCCATCCCCGTAGTCCCGCGTCGGCCCCTGCCCGCGCGCTGCCGCGCGCGGCGACAGAGCACGCCCGCAACCGAAAGGAAGGAAGCCGCCATGCATAAAGAAGTCGATCCCCAGTGGTTGAGCGTCAAGGACCTGATGGCCCTCACCGGGTTGGGGAGGACGAAGTGCTACGAGATGGTGGCCGCGGGGGAGTTCGAGGCGATCAGGGCCGGACGCGCGGTCCGGATCAGCATGACCAGCTACGAGGCGTGGACGCGGAGGAACCTCTACGCGGAGGGTCCCTATGGGTAGGCCGGCGTCGGTACGGGAGGCGGAGAGGATGCCGAAGACGAACCGGGAGATAGGTCAGGCGTCCGACAGGGGTGTGCGTCTGCCGGGGCTCAGGATGCTGCGGCGCGGGAGGGGCCTGACCCAGCGCGAGTTGGCGGAGCTGGCGGGCATCAGCCAGACGACGGTCTACGAGCTCGAAGCGGGCCGTAGGGGGGCGTACCCGAAAACGGTGAGGAGGTTGGCGCATGGGCTGAACGTCGAAGTGAAGGACCTGGTCGGACAGTAAAGGCGGGGCTCGACCGCTCAGGAGCGGGCCGCCCTCGACAAGGAGGTGTGATGGTACATCGAGACAACCCGAACTTGCGCGGCACGAAGGGGCATGCCGAGCTTCCCCACCGGGTGGTGTTCACCGGAGAGCATGCGGTAGCCCGCCCCTTGCCGCAGGAAGGTCCGACTTCCTTGCAGGGGACCCCGGACGAGGAGGATGACGCCCCTGAGAGGTTGGGGCTCTCCCCGGACATCTCGCGGCTTCCGCGGGAGGTCAGGGACGCGATTTGGCTCGGTGGCGGCCGGGGGGTCGGGTCATGCGACGAGGCGCGCGTGGCGGTCTGCGCCGCCATGTTCCGGGCCGGCTACGGCGCGGCCGAGATCTGGACGGTCATGACCGATCCGCTCAACGGCGTCTCGGCAAACTTCTTCGAGCAGCGCGGAGATCTGGCGGAGATCGCGCTGGAGCGGATCATCTCCACGGCGCACGAGATGCACACCGATGGGTAGCCCCGACGAGCGCGAACCTCGTGTTCGGGGGCCGCCCCGAGTAGCGAGGGACCAGAGAAAGGAGGGGCTTGCCGGCTTTCACCTTGCGCGTGTAGTCCGGCAAAGCCCCCGATCCCCCTACTGCCTCGGCCTCCACTTCCCGGTAGAACGCCGAGAGCCAGAGAGGACACCGATGAGTTTACAGGAAGATACCCCCTTCCCGAGGGCCGCGGAGCGGTACTTCGCTCTGCTCCACCATGAGCTAGCCGCCGGAGAGAGCATAGAGGTCCGCTACCGGCCGGCTTCCCCCGACGGCAGGATGCGCCGGGCGTTCCTCGCCGACGGAAGGGGGGCCGCCCGGTGGGCCGTCCGCCTGGGCACGGAGAACGACGTCTACTCCGGCGTGGCCGCGAGGCACGAGGAGGACGGCACCAAGAAGGGCGTCTGCCGCGTCCCCGCCCTCTGGGCCGACCTCGACGCCAAGGAAGGACACACGCGCGCGAGCCGCCTCGCCCAGCTCGGCGAGCTCCCCTGCCGGCCCTCGATGGCCGTCTGGACCGGGGGCGGGTGGCACGCCTACTGGTTGCTGGAGGAGCCGGCGGGGAGCCCAGAGGATATGGACCGGGCGGAGCTGGCGATGCGCCGTATGGCCGCGGGCCTCGGCTCCGACCCGGTCCACGACCGCAGCCGCATCCTGCGCGTACCGGGCACCCACAACCACAAGTACGGCGAGCCGCGCCCCGTGACCCTGGAGGTCTTCGAGCCGGAACGCCGGTACGCCCTGGCCCGCCTCCAGGAGATGGCCGAGTCTCTCCCCGTCGCCGATGCGGACGAGGGCGCCGGCGCCGGCGGCGTGGCCCGGGAGGTGCTGGGCGAGCCGATCCGCGAGCACCGGCGGAACGTGAGCCTCACGAGCGTCGCGGGCTCCCTGCGCGACCGGGGCCTCGACGAGGGCACCATCGGTGCCGTGCTGCTGGCGGTCAACCGCGTCAGGTGCGTCCCGCCGCTCGGGGAAGCGGAGGTCCACCGGATCGCGGAGTCGATCGGGCGCTATCCGCCCGGCGGTCCGAAGTACAGGAGGTCGCCCGCCAGGCGCATCTACGCCGACAAGAAGGAGAACTAATGGAGAAACTACGAGGCCAGGGGCTTCGCCCTTGGGTTCACGCCGGACGGCGGCCCGCTGGAGGGCACCCTGGTGACCGAATACCCCGAGCACGGGCCCTACGTGGCCCGCGTCTCGCTCGACAAGTCGGGTTCCCGCAAGCGGTACGCGAAGGAGGCGGCGGAGCACACCGGGGTGGACGCGAAGCTGCTCAACAGCGCGCTGAACGACCTGTGCGCGCTGAGGATGGACGACGTGCGGGCCGCAAGGGAGGCGGAGGAGAACGGTGAGCCGCAGGACTCCGAGCCGGAGGTCGACCAGGAGGAGGTCGACGCCCTGGTGGGCCGGGCGGGCGTCTTGGGGCGGTTCGTGGAGGAGGCGGCGACCTGCTCCGGCGTGATCGGGGAGCGCGACCTCCTGAAGCTGCAGGCCCTGGTGGCCTTGAGCGCCCAGCTCGACGCGATGCCGAACGGGACCCCGCTCGGGGTCAACGTCATGCTCACCGGCCCCGCCGGCAGGGGCAAGAACCGCGTCTGCGACGCGGTGGCCAGGCCCTTGCCCGAGGAATT
>CADCVH010000019.1 GCA_902806085.1 uncultured Rubrobacteraceae bacterium
AGCCGTAGTAGGCGCTCACGATGGCCTCGTTGAGCAGCACGATCGAGAGGGCGCTGCCGAACATCGCCCCGATCCAGTAGCTGCCGCTGATCGCCAGCGCCACCTGCCCCCGGAAGCGCGCCGGTATGAGCTCGTCCACGGCGGAGTAGATCGCCGAGTACTCGCCGCCGATGCCGGCCCCCGCGATAAACCGGAAGATGGCCAGGACGGCGAAGTTAGGCGAGAAGGCGGTCAGGAAGCTGGCGATGAGGTACGTCGCCAGCGTGATGAGGAAGAGCTTCTTTCGGCCGTACTTGTCGGTAAGGTAAGAGAATCCGATCGCCCCGACGCAGGCGCCCGCCAGGTAGATGCTCGCGGCGGCCCCGGCCTGGAAGTTGGAGAGGCCCAGCCCCGATGCCTCGTCGGTCCACCTGCTCGCTATGTTGCCGACGACGGTGACCTCGAGGCCGTCGAGGATCCAGGTGATCCCCAACGCCGCGACCACCAACCAGTGAAACCTCGACCACGGCAAGCGGTCCATCCTGGCCGGAACGTAACTCTGGACGGCGTTCGCCGCCCCACCCGCTGCACTCACTCCATTCCTCCTCTCAACCGGGCCAAGCGCTCGCCCCCAGCCGCTCCGCCTACCCTTTGATGGACCGCCCTTACCCCGCGTAACCGATCTCTAAGCGTCCCCTTTCGGACCCCTCCGGCTTCGGCGGTTTGGCCGGTGATGCGTGAGGTAATAATGTTCGCGCCTGAGCATGCCGGCGGCACGAGGGGAACGGACGAGGAGGAAGAGATGGACGCTTTTCCGGCGAAGATCCTGCTGGCCACCGACGGGTCGGAGGATTCGGCGCTCGCGGCCCAGGCCGCCATCAGGATAGCCAACGACACCGGTGCCCAGTTGCACGTCGTGCACGTCGGGGAGTCGGGCCCGGCCTACCCGCCTCCGACCGCCGGCGGGCCCCCGATGCCTTCCGCTTCCAGGGATGAGGTTCGGCAAGCGGCCCAGAGGATGCTGGATCAGCAAACGGAGCAGATAACGGAGGCCGGCGGGAAGATAGACGAGGTCCACCTCAGGCTGGGTCGCCCGCCAGAGGAGATCCTGCGCCTCAGCGAGGACATCGTCGCCGGCCTCATAGTGGTAGGCAACCAGGGCATAAGCGGCAGGTTCAGCAGGATGAAACGCTTCGTGATGGGCGGCGTCTCCGAGAGCGTGACGCGCTACGCCCGATGCTCCGTGATGGTCGTGCGTAAGGACCTCTACGACCGGCCCTCGACCTGACGGGCGAAGCGCGGACATAAACGTCGAACGGTCACGCGAGGACGGAGGTAGGGAATGAGCCCACCAGAAGCCGGGCAGGGGACGAGGAAGCTCGAGGACAGGTACGACGGTTACGCCATCCTGGGTCCCGGTGACGACGCTATCGGCAAGGCCGGCGGCCTTTTCGTGGACGAGCACGACGGACGAGAGTACGTCGAGGTAAAGGGCGGGCTGGTCGAGCGCGCGCTCGGCACCGGGTATTACCTCCTGCCCATGGAGCTTTGCACGGTAGACGATGAGCAGGAGACCATCCGGGCCACCGTGGACGGGAACACCGTAAAGAACTCCCCGCACCTGGACAGCGCCCTGGCCCTGTCTTCGGATCACGCCTCCGGCGTCCGCGAGTACTACGGCCTCTAGGGGCCCAACCGCGGGAGCGCACGACGGCATTCTCGAGCCCCCACCCGATCGCTACGAGGCCCGGGAGATCCCGCTAAGAAGAGAGGCTTGCCGCGTCTATGGGGTTCACGGCACCGGCGAAAGCCTCGGGGTGGAGTATGCGGGCCAGGATCTCCACCCCCTCCACGAGCCGCGGCGCGGGCCTGGAGAAGAACGAGTTGGCGTCCACGGCCCACACCCGGTCATCCTTCACGGCCGGAAGGTCCGACCACCCGGGCAGGTCTGAAAGCGCCTTCGCCTCCTCGGCGGCCCGCGCCGCGTCGAAGCCGCAGGGCATGAGGACGAGGGCCTCGGGGGCGGCCTCGAAAACCGCCTCCCACGTCAGGCGCACGGAGCGTTCGCCCGGGCCGGCGAAGAGCTCCCGCCCGCCGGCGAGCCGCACCATCTCGGGGACCCAGTGGCCCGCGGAGAACGGCGGGTCGAGCCACTCGATGCACCCGACGCCCGGGCGCGGGAGGCCGGCGACGGTTTGCCCGATCTCTTCGAGGCGATCCCGGAGGGCGGCGACTCCTCTCCTCGTCTCTTTCCCGCGGCCCAACGCGTCCCCTATTCTGATGGAGTCCCCAAGAACGTCTTCCAGGGAGGTGGGGTTGAGCACCAGCAGGTCCGGTTCACCCCGCAGGCCGGAGATCGCCTCTTCGACCAGGCTCGTCGACACGGCGCAGACGTCGCAGAGGCCTTGCGTGATGACGAGGTCGGGGTCCAGGCTTTCGAGAAGGTCGGCGTCGAGGGCGTAGATGCTCTCCTCGTCCGTGACGAGGCGGTTTACCTCGGCGTCTATCTCGGCGCCGGAGAGGGTGGGGTCTATCCTGGAGCTCGTCAGCTTCGGCAGCTTCTCGACGCCGGGCGGGTGGTCGCACTCGTGGGTGACGCCGACGAGGGATCCGGCGGCGCCGGCAAAGTGGACCATCTCCGTCGCGCTCGGAAGCAGGGAGACGACGCGCAAGCTACCGTCGCCCCCGAATCCCGATACCCGAAACCCTTACCGGCGGGTCTTGCGGAGGTCGCGGAGGAGGGCGGCTTGGCCGACGTCGTCGGTAGTGAGCATGCCCACGAGGTCGCCGTCCTTTACGACCGGGAGGGCGCGGAGCCCGCTCTCTTGCAGGATGCGGTTGCCGTCGGTGAAGAGGTCCGCGTCCGGGGAGACGGTGGGGAACTCCGTCTTCATCAGGTCGCGCACGCTCGAGTAGCGGTCCGGGGAGTGGGCCGCGGCCATGATCTCACCGCGCGTAAGGATGCCGACGAGACGCCCGTCCTCGTCCACGACCGGGAAATCTTCCTGGTAGCCGTGCAGGACGGACTCGAAGACCTGCCCGAAGTTGTGGTACGGCGTGACGGTCTCCGTGCGGCGCTTGGTGCCCATCACGTCCGAGACGAGCAGGCCGCGCAACGTCTCCCTCTGGCGGACCATCTGGGCCTCGCCGCTCGCCCCGAAAAAGATGAACAGGGCGACGAAGGCGAGCAGGAAGTTGCCGGTGGTGAAGGCCAGGATAAAGAACCCGACGGCGAAGACCTGCCCCACGCTAGAGGCTATGTCCGTGGCCCGCACGGCGCCCAGGCGCGTGGCGAGCAGGCCGCGCAGGACGCGTCCCCCGTCCATCGGGAACGCCGGTATGAGGTTGAAGACCGCGAGCGCCACGTTCATCAGCCCGAGGTAGGCGATCACCTGCCCCGCAGAGGTCGCGCCCTGCAAAACGTTGACGGAACTCAGGAGGTCCGCGCCCATCAGGAGGGCGATACCGAAGAAGACCGGGGCGAGCACCACGTTCACCAAAGGTCCGGCCACGGCGATCTTGACCTCGTCCCAAGGGTTCTCCGGCAGCGACTTGAGCCGCGCCAGCCCGCCTATGGGGAGCAGGGTTATGTCCGGGACCTCGATGCCGAGCCTCTGGGCGACGAGCGAGTGCCCGAACTCGTGGAGCAGCACGCAGACAAAGAGCGCCACGATTATCCCGGAGGTAACGAGCGCCACGCCGACGCTCCCGTTGCCCCTGAACCCGATAAAGAAGAAGAACGCGAGCAGCAGGAAGAACGTCCAGTGGATACGGATCTCTATACCAAATGCCCGGCCTATCTTGAAAGATCCACCCATTAGCGAGATTCTACCCTACACCCGGCCCCGCTACGTGATCCCCGTTTCACCCGCCCTGCTAGAATCCCTGCGATGGAGGAAAAGACCGCGAACTACACGCTCATCACGGACCCGGAAGGGCTCCCGAAGGTTGCGGAGGCGCTCGAAGGGGCGGAGGCCGTCGGCACGGACACCGAGACCACGAGCCTCTCCCCGAGGGACGGCGAAGCGCGCCTCCTCCAGCTGGCCATTCCGGATCAAACCTTCGTCATAGACCTCTTCGAAGTGGGGGACATCTCCCCCCTGAAGCAGGTGCTGGAGGACGGACCGGTAAAGGTTTTTCACAACGCTAAGTTCGACTATGCGTTCTTGAAGGACCTTCACGGCATCTCCGTGGCGCCCGTCTTCGACACGATGCTCGCGGCGCAGCTCCTGGACGGCGGCCGGCAGGGCGCGGCCTACGGGCTGGACGCGGTGGCGGAGCGTTATCTGAACGAGTCGCCGGACAAGTCCGAGCAGCGCAGCGACTGGTCCGGAGAGCTCACGGGGCGGCAACTGGAGTACGCCGCCCGCGACGCGGCCGTGCTGGTGCCACTGCGCGAGAAGCTTCTGGAGGCGCTCGAAGCCGAAGAGCTCGTCCGGGTCTCCAAGATAGAGTTCGCGGCGGTCTCTTCCATAGCGGAGATGGAGCTCGCCGGCGTGAAGCTCGACGTGGCGCGGTGGAAGGAGCTGGAGAAGACCGTAAGGGAGCGGCGGGACGAGGCCGCCCTGGCCCTGGAGGCGCATTTCCCCGAGCCCGAGGGCGTGTTGCCGCTTGAAGGGTTGGGTCCGCGGCTGAACTTGAACAGCCCGCAGCAGATCACGGACGCCTTCCGCTCCATCGGCGTCGAGCTCGCCGACACGAAGGTCTGGACGCTCCTGAAGGTCGACCATCCTGCCGCCAGGGACCTGCTCCGTTACCGCGAGCTCCAGAAGAAGCTCGGCACCTACCTGGAGACCTACCCGAAGTTCATCCACCCGAGGACCGGCCGCATCCACGCCAGCTTCCTGCAGTGCCGGGTACCCACAGGAAGATTGGCCTGTGCGAGCCCGAATATTCAGCAGATCCCGCACGAAGAAGAGTTCCGGCGCTGCTTTGTCGCCGAGGACGGCCACACCCTCGTCATAGCCGACTACTCCCAGATAGAGCTCCGTATCCTCGCCGAGGTCTCCGGCGACCCGGCCTTCGTGGACGCGTTCCAGAAGGGCGAGGACCTGCACAGCCTGACGGCCGCCACGATGTACGGCGTCCCGATGGAGGAGGTCACCAAGGACCAGCGCTCCGACGCCAAGCGCATAAACTTCGGCCTGATGTACGGCCGTGGCGCCAAGAGCCTCTCCGCCCAGCTCGGCACCGACGAGGCCCGCGGCCGGGAGCTCATAGACGAGTACTTCGCCAACTACCCAAAGGTCCAGCGCTTCCTCCAGAGGACCGCCAACCGCGCGACCAGGGACCGCACGCTAAGGACCCTCGCCGGCCGGGTCCGCAAGTTCGGCAAAGACCCCGTCGAAGACGACCGGGGCGCCATGCGCCGGGAGGCGATGAACTACCCGATCCAGGGCAGCTCCGCCGACATCGCCAAGCTCGCCCTGGCCTACATGCGCAAAGAACTCCTGGGCCTCGACGCCCGCCTCGTGAACTCCATCCACGACGAGTTCGTGGTCGAGTGCAGGGAGGACCTGGCCCCGGAGGTCTCGGAGAAGATGCGCGCCGCTATGACGAAGGCGGGGGAACGCATCCTGGAGAAGGTGCCTGTCGAGGTCGAGGTCGTCGTCTCGCGGGAGTGGACGAAGTAGGCTCCGGTTATCGGGTTTTGAGGTTGGTGCTGCGGCCCGAAGCCTCCCCGTGCAGGTTAGTCTTTGGATCCGACCTTACGGGCGGTTGCCGGGGCTTTGATCCTTGCGCTTCTTTTTTCTGGGTCCCCCGCCGGCGTCCATGCGGACTACCTTCGGGGTGAACCTGCCGACCAGGTCGACGAGGTCGCCCTGCAGCGAGACGACGGCTTCCACGTCCTTGTAGGCCATGGGGGCCTCGTCCAGGGAGCCGCCGATGAGGGTGATGCCGCGATCCGCCAGGTACTCCCTCCAGCGTCCCTCCGATAGGGTCTTGAACGCCCGGGTGCGGCTCATGCGCCTGCCGGCGCCGTGGGCGGCGGAGTTGATGGAGCGCCCGTTGCCCCTGCCGCGGACGACGTATCCGGGGTCCCCCATCGAGCCGGGTATGACGCCCATTACGCCACGCCCGGCAGGCGTCGCGCCTTTGCGGTGGACCAACACGTCCCTGCCGTCCCACTCTTCTTTCCAGAGAAAATTGTGGTGGTTCTCCACCTTCGTCAGGGTCTCCTCGCCGAGGGCGTCGGAGACCTTGTCGTGGATGACGGCGTGGTTGGCGGAGGCGTAGCGGCCGGCGAGCTGCATGGAGAGCCAGTACTCCTCCCCCTCCTCGCTTTCGAGGTCGAGCCAGGCGAGGTCGGCGACGCCCTTTTCCAACTCCGGGTGCCTCTCTTTGGCGATCTTGGAGTAGCGGTTGGCGACCTTGAACCCCACCCCCCGGCTCCCCGAGTGCGAGAGCAACGCGAGGTAGCGCCGCCCCGGCACGAACGCACCTTCCGCCGCCTCCCCGAGCGCCTCGAAGACGCCCCACTCCACGAAATGGTTGCCCGACCCGGAGGTCCCTAGCTGGGCCCGTCCGGTGTCCTTGAGGCCCTTCAGGAACGGCGTGGCCTCCCACGCGGGGTCGTCGAGGACCTCGTGCTCGGGGCGGCGTCCCTCCTTGTACTTCGAACCGGCCCCGAAGTTGGTGCTGCGCAGCAGCACCCCGGTAAGCTCGTCCCTCCGGTCCTCGATGAGATCTGGCGACACGTCGTATACGGACAACCGCATACGGCACGCGATGTCCACGCCGACGGCCCAGGGGATGACGGCGCCTTCTGTGGCGAGGACGCCGCCTACGGGGAGGCCGTAGCCGAGGTGGGCGTCCGGCATCAGGGCGCCGCCGACGGAGACGGGGAGGCGCATGGCCTCCTCCATCTGGGCCGTCGTGCCGGGTTCGATGAGGTCCGCGCCCCATACGCCGTAGGGCCGCGGTTCGTCGCGCCGTTCGTGCCCCGACGCCCGGGTCTCGGCCTCCCGGAGCTTCGTGAGCTCGTGGGCCAGGGGTTCGAGGGCCGGGTCCTTGGCCGCGTCGGGGACGGCGCGGGTCTTCTCCAGTTCGCGGAGGATGGAATCGTCGTCCATGCCCGCCGCGCGAAGCCTCTTCGCGGCGGCGAGGGCGAGTCCTATGGCCGGTCCCTCGGGCCAGCCGTTTTCGATCAGGTCCGTGCCGGTGAGCATCTCTCCTCCTATCCGGCCTCTTTGCGCCCGCCGAAGAGCGAGGCGCCGGCGGCGGCCGTGGTGACGAGCAGTACGGCGGCGACGGCGCGCCAGTCCAGGAGCTCGCCGAGGACCAGGAAGCCGACGAGGGCGGCGACGGCGGGCTCCAGGCTCATAAGGACGCCGAAGACGCGGGTCGGGAGGATTCTCAGGGCCGAGAGCTCCAGGGAGTAGGGCACGGCGGAGGAGAGGATCGCGACGCCGAGGCCCAAGAGCAGGAGCTTCGGGTCGAGGAGGGCGTAGCCGGCGCTGGCGACGCCGACCGGCAGAAGGACCAGGGTGCCGACGCACAACGAGATCACGAGCCCCGTCCCGCCCGGGAACGCGCCCCCGACCCTGACGCTGAGGAGGATGTAGGAGGCCCATAAGGCCCCGGCGAGCAGCGCGAACATCACGCCCACGGGGTCGAGGTCCGTCGCCCCCAGGATGTTCAGGGGAGCAAGCAGGAGCACGCCCGTGGCGGCGAGCACGACCCACAGCCCGTCCAGCAAACGCCGCGAACCGGCGACGGCGACGCCAAGCGGCCCGAGGAACTCCAGCGTCACGGCCACCCCGAGCGGTATCCGGTCGATGGCCAGGTAGAGCGAGAGGTTCATCGCGGCCAGCGCGAGCCCGAAGACGACGGCGAGCCCGTACTCGGCCCGGGCGTAGCCGCCGAGCTTCGGGCGCCACAGCAGGAGCAGGACCAGCGCGGCCAGCGAGATCCTCAAGAGCACGGTCCCGCCGGGTCCCAGGGAGTCGAAGAGCCCCTTGGCGATGGCGGCCCCAAACTGGACCGATCCTATAGAGAGCAGCACCAGGCCCGTCGGCGGGATACCCCGCGGGCGCGTGGCGGGCTCGCGCGCGGATGAGACGTCCTTCTGCAAAGCGGGGGCGGGGCCTTCCGGTAGCTTCCGTGGAGCGGAGAGTCTAGCACCGGCGCAATAATCGTCAGCCCGTCCGGGTAACGTAGGTCCTACACCGAAGAGAGGAGAACAGATGACCGAATGGCCGAGCGAACCGCAAGAGGGCGAGGCGGAGCCCATCAACTGGGCGTGCACGAACTGCGGCTACCGCGTTGAGGGCGAGCTCCCCGAGAAATGCCCGGATTGCGGGGAAGGCAAGGAGATGTTCGATCAGGTGCCGGTGCCGGGGTACTAGGCTCCGGCCGCCGGAGCGGAGGTCGAAGGCCAGGGTTTCTAGGCGGGCCCGCCTAGAGACTCCAGTCCCGTGCCAGACGGTCGCGGAAGACGTCCGCGTCGCCGGCGCCGGTCTGGGCGTCTTCGAGGCGGGCTATGACCTCCGCCACCGTCCCGTCGGTCTTCGCCATGCGTTGGGCGAGGGTGCGGCCGATCTCGTAGACGAGCTTGCAAGCGGCGGGCGAGTCGTCGTCGAGCATCTCCAGAAGCCTGTCCCGGTCGATGCCGTGGGCCTCGACGGGGGTCACGGCCTCGACGGTCGCGGCGGCCCGGGGCTCGGTGAGGAGGCCCATCTCGCCAACCACGGTCGGTGCCCGGACGGTCGCCAGGTGCTGGCGGCGCTTGCGCAGCACCCTCTTGTGGACCTCGACGGTGCCGGAGGTGATGACGTAAAGCCTCTCCTCCGGGCCTTCCTCCCGGAAGATGGCCTGGCCCGCGTCGAAGTAGGCCGGCTCCAGCAGCGCCTCGAACTCGGCGCGCTCCTCGGCGTCGAGGTGCTTGAAGACCGGCACCGAACTCAAGTCTGGCGTTCCCCGCATCAAGCTGCCTCCTCTAGACGGACCAGTCGGTTATGAGCCTGTCGCGGAAGGCTTCTACGTCGGTCTCCCCCCGCCTCTCGAGCTCCCTTATCGCCTCGACTACCTCCTCGTCCAGGCGCGTGAGCCTCCTCGCCAGCGTGCGGGCGATGCGGTATGAGAGCTTGAAGGCGGCCGGGCGGCCCTCGGCGACCATGCGGCGGAAGGTCTCGCGTGGGATCCTGATCCCCCTCACCTCTCCCACGGCCGTCACCGTAGCCGAGGCCCCGCTCTCCCCGAGCAAGCCCCTCTCCCCCACGACCGTGGGCTCGTCCCCGGCCCCTATCTCGGCCAGCAGCCGGTCCCGGTCACCCGCAAGCCGCTTCCTGACCTCGACCCTGCCGGACGTGAGCACGTACAGGCTCCCGGGCTCCGCCCCCTCCTCGATGATCCTGTCCCCCGGCCCGAAAGACACCGCCTCTGAGGCCTCGACGAACTCCTCCCTCTCTTCTTCTGTCAGGAACTCGAAGAACCTGACACCCTGCAACCCGTCGTCCACCTGCACCCCTTCGGCCTGGTAGCCTCCCTCCCCGGATTATATGCCCGGACCACCCCCCGCGAAACGCCCCCCTGCCCGCGGCGGGGCGTCGCCGCGAGAGGCGCCGTCTATGCCCCCGGCGAATGGTGGCCAAATGCTATTTGTCAAGGTGGTGCCGTGGGACCACCGAGGCCGCTACTGCTCGTGGGGTGGACGCTGTTGCCGGTGGCGGCCCCGGGCGCCCTGGCGGCTTTCGGGGTCTTTCTCTGTCACGACACGGATTTCTGGGACGACTTCGACCCGGGCCCGGTGCTGCCGGTCGCGACCGCGCTGGCCTCCGGGCTGGCCGCCTCCTCGGGCTTGCTCTCCTACCACCACAGACGCCGGGCGTCGTACTCGACCTTCGGGGAGATATTCCCAGCCTGCGTCTTCTTCGTCTCCCTGGTCAACTTCTCGTGGATGGCCCCCGCGTTGCTCTTCGCGGGAATCTTACGAGCGGCACCGGTGGCGGCCCGCAGGAAGAACCGGACGCGGATCCTCGACGCAAGAGGGGGAGAGTTACGGGTCCTGTCACCGGCAGCAATCGACGGGTTTCGGGCTGCAGGTGTACGACCGAAGGGTTGTCGAGGCGTTCCTACTTCCAGTCGCCGAGGAGCACGAACGATGACCGATGGAAGGGGTGGTCCCGGACGGTCGCTTGCAGGAACAATCCCACACCGTAACGTCCGGCCCATCCTCACCCGTCCCGTAGACTGGGCCCTGATCCGCAACCAGTACGATCAGATGGTCCGCTTCGCATCGACCCTACGCGCGGGGACCGCCGAGACCGAGTCCGTCCTCCGGCGCTTCACCCGCTCCAACCTCCAGCGCCCCACCTACCGCGCCCCACCTACCGCGCCCCACCTACCGCGCCCTCTCTGAGCTGGGCCGCGCCATGAAGACCAACTTCCTGTGCGAGTACCTGCGCGAGGAGTCCCTAAGGCGCGAGATCCACGAAGGCTTGAACGTGGTGGAGAACTGGAACTCCACAAACTCTTTTATCTTCTACGGCAAAGGCGGGGAGATAGCGACCAACCGCCTCGATGACCAGGAGGTGGCCGTACTTTCGCTACACCTCCAGCTCTCCCTCGTCTACGTGAACACGTTGATGATCCAGGAGGTTCCCGCAGCGCCCGTGTGGTCGGAGAGACTGGCGGACGAGGATTTCAGGGCGCTGGGTCCGCTACTATACGGACACGTCAACCCCTACGGCAGGTTCGAACTGGGCATGAACAAGCGCCCGCCAATTGCCGAAATCATACATGCATCGTAGGTTTAGGTTGCGGCCGGTGACACGAACCGTGACTCAACCGCAAGAGAAAGGGCGCGGCATCCCCGCCGCGCCCTCCCAAAAACCTCAGATAGTTCGAGGCTCTACCCGATGACCTGCACGTCCACGTAGTCCACGCCGACAGCCGTCAGGCCGATCTCATCGGCCGCCAACTGCGACAGGTCGAGCTCCCGGCCCCCAACGTACGGCCCGCGGTCGGTAACCGTCACCACGGTGGAGTACCCGCCGTAGCTCACCAGCAGCTCCGTCCCGAACGGGTACTGCAGGGACGCCGCCGTAAGCTCGGTGTACGGCTCGAAGACATCGCCGCTCGCGGTCAGATTACCTTCGAGACCCGGCCCGTAGTAGCTCGCGAGCTGGGTGTCGGCCGACGCATCGTTTTGCAGGGCAGCAAGCGAAAGAGCCATTACGCCAGCGACCATCATCATCTTGAGCAAAGACTTCATGTAGGAGTCCCCCTCCGGTTGACTTGCACAACAGTGAGAGACCCTACTACGACGTGAGCAGGTTGCAAGCCGGCACAAGCTTTTTTTAATCCCATTTTGCGTCTGTTTGTGAACTAGTTACATTGCCCGCGTGGTGACCGTGCCGGGATCCAACCACTACATATTGTGGTTTTTTGCGGGTAGATTGCGGTTCGGTTACGAATAGTTTACGAGATATTTCGGGCGTGGGATCCGACGCGGGCGGGTCGGCGCGCGGTATTCGGGCTCAGGTCTGGCGCCGGTGGCGTTCGGCGCGGGCCTGCATCTCGGGCGTCTTGCGGTCGGCGCGGCGTTGGGCGCCCCGGGGCATTGTCCCGGACGCGGCGAGTTGGAGGAAGGCCTCGCAGACGCGGAGGGCTTCGGCGTGGTCGCGGCGGCGCTCGTAGATGGAGGCCAGCCGCTCGTAGGGGTGGCTGCCGACGAAGCCCTCCGCGACGCTCTTTTCGTAGAGGTCTACGGCGCGCTGGGGGTCGCCGTTCTGCTCGGCCCGCTCGGCCTCCTCGTTGCGTTGCATGGCGGCCTCAAAATCGCGGAGGGGGTCGTCTTCGGTCCCGATCCTGTCGGTCTCCGCGGCGTCCAGGCCGTAGAGGGGCGGGGCCGGTTCGGTGGGCGCGGCCTGCCCCCCGAAAATGCCGCGTAGACGTTTGAAGACCAAAAACCCTCCTCTCCCGCTCTCCCGGCCAGTATAGCCGGGCTTCGGGCGGTGTTGTGGGCTGTGCTTTAATCCTGCCCCTGAGGCGGACGAAGGGAGAGGCGCTTTGGGCTACGAGTTCGGCAGGTACTTGAAGATCCGGGGCGCGTGGGGCGCGAGCTGGTCGCCGGACGGCCGCAGGGTGGCTTTTTTGACCGAGATCACGGGCCTCCCCCAGGTCTGGGAGGTCCCGGCTGGGGGCGGATGGCCGGAGCAGCTCACCTTCCACGACGAACGCGTCTCGGGCGCGGAGTACTCGCCCGCGGACAACAGCCTGCTCTTCGGCATGGACGCCGGGGGCAACGAGCGCTCCCAGCTCTTCCTGCTCGGCCCCGAAGGGAGCGGCGAGCGCGACCTCACGCGGGACCCCGACGCCATACATTACTCCGGCGGCTTCTCCCCGGACGGCGGGCGCATCGCCTTCAGCGCCACCCGCCGCAACGGCACGGACTTCGACGTCTTCGTCCAGAAGGTGCCAGACGGCGAGCCGGAGGCGGCCTGGGAGGTCCCCGGCTACCACACCGTCTCCGGCTGGTCCCCGGACGGCACCTCCCTTATCGTCTCGCGCCACCACTCCAACGTGAACAACGACCTCTACCGGCTGGACCTCGGGGGCGGCGGGGCGACGCTGCTCACGCCGCACGAGGGCGACGCCCGCTTCCGTTCGGCGAACGTCGCGCCCGACGGCAGAACCATGTACCTGGCGACGGACCGGGACGGGGACTTCGTCAGGCTCGCGCGGCTGGATATGTCCACGCTCGGGATCGAGTACCTGACGCCGGACGACCACGACGTCGAGGAGGTCGAGCTCTCGCCGGACGGCCGCCTCCTCGCCGCGACCCGCAACGTCGGGGGCTACTCTGACCTCATGCTCTTCAACGGCCGCGGCGGGCGGATGCCCGACCCGGACGTCCCGCGGGGCATCGTCGGCGGCCTCGCCTTCTCCCCGGGCTCAGGGAGGCTCGCCTTCACGCTAACGGGCCCCGCGCGCAACCCGGACGTGTGGACCCTGGATCTCCCCGGCGGGGAGGCCGGGCGTCTTACCCGCTCCTCCACGGCGGGGATACCTACAAGCAGCTTCCGCGGGCCTGAGCTCGTGCGCTACCCCACCTTCGACGGGCGCGAGATCTCCGCCGTCTTCTACAAGCCGCAGGACGACAACGCCCCCGTGGTAGTGAACGTCCACGGCGGACCCGAGAGCCAGTCGCGGCCCGCGTTCGCGCCGGTGACGCAGTACCTCCTGGGGCGCGGCCACGCGGTCTTATCCCCCAACGTGCGCGGCTCGACCGGCTACGGCAAGGCCTTCACGCACCTCGACGACGTGAGGCTCAGGATGGACTCCGTAAAAGACCTCGCCCACGCCGCGTACTGGTTGCGAGAGAGGGGGCACGAGAAGATAGCGGTCATGGGGGGCTCCTACGGGGGGTTCATGGTCCTCGCAGCTCTCACGGAATACCCGGACCTGTGGAGCGCCGGGGTGGACATCGTCGGCATCGCCAACCTCGTCACCTTCCTGGAGAACACCGGCTCCTACAGGAGGGCGCTGCGCGAGCCCGAGTACGGCTCCCTGGAGAACGACCGCGCGTTTCTTGAGTCCATAAGCCCCATCCACAAAGCGGACCGAATAACCGCCCCCCTCATGGTCGTCCACGGCAAGAACGACCCCAGGGTGCCGGTCGGGGAGGCAGAGCAGATCGTGGAAAGGGTCCGCGGGAACGGCGGCAGGGTCGAGTACCTGCTCTACGAGGACGAGGGCCACGGCCTCGCCAAGCTAAAGAACCGCCTCGACGCCTACCCAAAAATAGCCACCTTCCTCGACAGACATCTCGCCGCGAAACAATAGCCACCCCAACGTTCTCCTCGATAACACCACCCGGCGGGAACGAGGGTCGTTCCCGTATCCGCAATCGGCGTCGGTTTTAATCGAGAACTTACGATCATGCAACAAAACTATTAAGTTTTGTTGATATATATCCGTCCGTATCGGGATCCGAGGCGGAAGGAGAATTCTTGAGCATACAGGGCAAACCGGAGTACGAGTAGCATCCGGACAGGATCGTCCGTCGGCGGGGTCAGGGGCCGGGCTCTAGCGAAAGTTCGTACCCATCGAGCTCTGCGGGATCTCGCAAGGGGCGCACACCCCCTTCGGCGACCGATTCTTCCAAGGTGAACTGGTGTCTACCCAGCACGTGGACGTGATCGCGGCGAGGTAGCTGCGCCCGGGGCAAACCGACCGAGGCTCTGCGGCCCGCTCTTGCCGGGGCCGCCTCGGCCGCCGGGGCCCTGGCCTAGACGCCGGCGCGCCGTGCTCTTGCCGAGCATCTCCCGGGACGGAGACAGGAACGACGACGCCGTAGCCGCGGTACGCCGCGAGGTTTTTCCTGGGTTCAGGCGCGGACCACGAGCGGGCGGGCGGCCATGTCCCCCAAGCGCTGGCGCCTATCCGAGGAGAGCGCGAAGAGGAGGACCACCAGGTAGCCGAAGGAACCGTCCACCACCCTGAGCAGGGTCCGCGCCAGGGCGGCCTTCGTGCCCGGCAGCCCGCCCGTGTCCTGCCGGATGACCCTTACGCCGGCCATCTTCTTGCCTATCGTCTGACCCTTGCGGCCCTCGAAGTGGACGTAGTAGGCGACGAAAAGCGCCGGGATCGCCAGGATGGCGAGCAGCCCGAGTATCCCCGCCGCGATCTGCACCCCCTCGGGGGCGCCCGCGATCACCACCGCGGCCCCGACGATCCACTGCGCCACGAAGACCCCCAGCGCGACGAGGAACAGCACCACAGAATCCACCAGGGTGGCAAGCACCCTCTGTCCCACCACCTCCACCTCCGCCGGGCCGGCGACGCGCGCTCCGTAAGCCATCTCGGACATCCCTCGTGCTCCTTTCTGGCGGGTGGGGCCGCGACCGGGTCCCGCCCGTTCCTTCCGCTTGGTCCTAGGAGGCCGCGCTCCGGGTCTTGACGTGGAAGGACCAGTAGGCGAACTGGTCGCCCCCGCAGCTCTCCGTGTCTTGCCAGTGCCCCTCGCTTACGAGGTAGTAGTCCCTGCCCGGGTTCTTCACGGAGAACACCGCGTCCCACGCGACCGTATTCCCGTCCACGATGACGCGCTCGAGGGTCCTGCTCAGCAGCCGCGCTTCCCCGCTGGGCTCCCCTTCCTCGTCCAACGCCCGGTAGGCGGCGATCCCGAAGGAGTCGGGCCTCTGGGCCTTGGAGACGCGCACGCGCAGCTTGGCGCCCGCCGCCACGCTGTCGGCCTCGGGGAAGCGGGTCCTGTATATGACGCTCTCGTTCTCGCATTCGTCGTCGCCGAGGCGCCGGTCCCAGCTCGACTCGAACACCCTGGTTCCCGCCTGCAGCTCCTTGGCGCCCTTCTTCAGGACCGTCTCGGGTACCTGGTGGTCGTGGGCTTGGGCCGGCCCCGAGGCGAGCAGGAGGACCCCCAAGAGCCCCGACGCCATCGCCGCCACCAAGGCAGCCGTAAGTCTCCACCCACCCGTTGCTCCCGAACACGCTGCTGTTTCCATCTCTTTTCCTTTCTATCTCGGGTTTCTTGTTCTTGATCGACTCGCACGCCCCGGTCTCCGCTAGGGAAGGAGCGGCACTATCT
>CADCVH010000020.1 GCA_902806085.1 uncultured Rubrobacteraceae bacterium
AACGCTGGCGCCGCCGGAGCCGGGGGCGATCGTTACGAGGTTCGGGCCGAGCTCGTCCAGTTGGCCGGTTATCTGGCTCTGGACCCCGGCGCCCAGGGACATGATCAGGATGACAGCCGCCACCCCGATGACGACGCCTAAAGTGGTGAGCAAGGAGCGCGCCCAGTTGCCGAAGAGGGCCGACAGGCTCATGCCCGCTATCTGCAATGCCTTCCTCATGACGCGACCCCTGTCTTCTCGTCGGTTTTGTTGCCGTCGTGCGTTCTGTCGTCCGCGACGATCAGGCCGTCGCGTACCTCGACGATCCTCTCGGCCCGCTCGGCCACGTCCGTGTCGTGGGTGACCATGATCAGCGTCGTGCCCTCGGCCTTGAGCTCCCCGAAGAGTTCCAGGATGCCCTCCCCGGACTTCGTATCCAGGTTGCCTGTGGGCTCGTCGGCCAGCACGATGGCCGGGCTGTTGACAAGGGCCCTGGCTATGGCCACCCTCTGCTTCTGCCCGCCGGAGAGCTCGGGCGGCTTGTGGGACGCCCGGTTGGAGAGCCCGACCCTCTCGAGGGCCTCCATCGCCCGGCTCTTGCGCTCCGCGCCGCGCACCCCGGCGTAGACCATCGGCAGCTCCACGTTCTTTAGGGTGCTCTCGCGGGGCAGGAGGTTGTAGGACTGGAAGACGAAGCCGATCGTGTCCCTTCTCGCCCTGGTCACCTCCCCGCCCTTTAGCCCGGAGACCTCGCGCCCGTCGAGCACGTAGGAGCCGCTCGTCGGCCGGTCGAGGAGCCCTAGCAGGTTCATCAGCGTGCTCTTGCCGCTCCCCGAGGGGCCCACGATGGAGATCCACTCTTCCCTCTGGACCTTCAGGCTCACACCCGCCAGGGCCTCGACCCGGCCCTCGCCCTCACCGTAGATCTTGGTGAGGTCCCGGACGCTTATCGCCTCTTGTGCGATCTGCGCCTCGCGCCCTTGCCTATCTTCTAACGTCTCCACTTTCTGCCTCCATCCTTCTCTTTCGTCCTCTCTGTGTCTTCTGCGTGGGCCCCGCGCCCCCTACATGGCCTCTCCCTTCCGCCCGGCGCAAGAGGCCGGAGCCGCGGCGGGGCCCTCCGTTCGTCGCGAACGCCCCAATCTCATCCACAACCCCCGACGCCCTCGCCGTGTCTCGCCAACTGGTTTACGTCGGCTCCTTCTTGAACGGCGTTTCATTGCTGAACTAAGTTGGGTATCGGTCGAAAGGGTAGGCCTCGCCTAGCTCGCGACCCCGTCGGCGGCCTCGTCCACGAACGCGACCTCGTAGAGGTCGGGCTCGTACCCCTCGGCGATCCCGGCGGCCTCCCGCATGTGCGGGGCCGCCTCGGGGTCCTCTAGCATCGCCTCGAAGTCCCCCACGCTCTCCCACTGCACGTAGTTGGTGACCTTGGTGCCGTCCAGGCTCTTGTGGAGGTTGGAGGAGACGTAGCCGTGGATGGTCTTCATGGTCGCCGCCGCCTGCGCGAGCACGCCCACGAGGCGCTGCTGGTCCTCGGGCCTCACGGTGAAGACGTTGATCAGCGTCACCACGTCCTGTTCGGTCGAGATGGTTGTCACTTGTTTTCTCCTTTGCTTTCAAATTAGTCGATCTTGTATCGGGTACGGCCAATAACTAGTTATTAGCTTTCGATGTTCATGCGCGCGCTTCTGCGGATCCGACGATCCCCCACCGGGCGACAACCGGGACATCAGCGTCGATCTCCATATTGGTCACTCCTTCGTTTCGGTTGTGTGCCTGCCGGATGGCCACGGGCCCCGGGTCGTGTCTTCCTCACCCTTCCTGATGCCCGAAGTCCGTAACTTCCGATCTGTGAACAGTATAATAACTTAGTTAAGTAGATTGTCAACGCCTCCCTCGAAATCTTCGCCGCTTTTGGTGCGGCAGAGTAGCTACACTCGGTGAAGGCGAATTTTCCAGCCGGGCGGGGGCGTGCCTTGCCCGGCTTCCGGGTGGGAGAGACGTTGGCGGGGCGGACCATGATCCTGACGACCTGCTGCCCGTCCTCCGCGAGCACGGAGGTGTAGGCCGGCTCGAAGAAGTCCTGCGTCCAGATGTCCCCGTGGGGCCCCCTGTAGTCGCTGGAGACCCCCGGGCGTGCCGACCCCCCTGAGGGTGGACCGGAGATCGCGGGCGGAGTTCCCTCGCCCGCGGCGAAGAGCTTCACGTACTCCTCGTTAGCGTCCTCCTCGCCGGAGGTTCGCCGGGCTCCGGGGCCGGCGGCCTTCGAGGGCGCCCGCTCCAGCCCTTCGGGGAGTGCTCCCTCCGCGCCGACGGCATTCTGGGGGAGCGGGGCCGCGGCGCCCTAGGCCGAGGCTTCCGGCGCCGCGCGCCCCGGTGGGGGAGACGAGCAGAGGCACGGTCTCCTCCGCCCCGGGAGGCCGGCGCTCCACCTCTTTCCCATGGACGCCTTCCGGCGCCTCACGGACAGGGTGTTGAGGCGCGGGGCCCTGACCGGCGCGCGTCTTTGCCGCCGGCGCGAATGGCCGCACCGGGTCCGCCGCCATCCGCGAACGGGTCAACGCTGCTACGATTCCGCGGACCATGACTCCACTACAGGCACATCCGATTCGGCTACTCGGCCGCGAGAACGACCTGGAGGCGATAGGGGAAGTGCTGGGTAGTGGGAAGGTTCGCTTGCTCACGCTCACCGGACCGGCCGGGGTGGGCAAGACCAGCCTCTCCATCGAAGCGGGCAACCGCGTCTCCAGTGAAGTCGCCCAGGATGTGGTGTTCGTAGATCTCTCGCCGGTACAAGATACTTCTCAGGTGCCTCCGGCACTCGCGCGGGGCGTGGGCCTGCAGGACGTGGAGGGCCCGCGTCTTCAAGAGCGACTCCTGGCGTATCTTCGGGAGCGGAGCTCCCTCATCATCCTGGACAACTTCGAGCAAGTTCTACCCGCCGCGGGATGGCTCTCAGACCTCCTGGCAACTTGCCCTTCGATCACGCTGCTCGTCACCAGCAGGGAGGCACTTCGCCTGCGCTGGGAGCAGATCTACCAGGTCCCCTCCCTCGCGCTTCCCGACCTCGAACATCTCCCGCCCCTCGAGGAACTGATGCAGGTGCCCGCCGTGGCCCTTTTTGTGGAGCGCGCTCGGGCGCTCGATCCCGGCTTCGCGCTCGGCGAAGAGGACGCCCGGACGGTGGCCGAGCTGTGCGTGCGCCTCGACGGGCTTCCGCTGGCGATCGAGCTTGCCGCAGCGCGCACGGGCGTGCTCTCGCCGCAAATGATCCTGGACCGTCTCGGGCAGCGGCTCTCGCTGCTGCGGTGGGAGGCCCCCGATCTTCCCGAGAGGCAGCGCACGTTGCGCTCCGCCATCGACTGGAGCTACGAACTCCTGGACGCCGATGAGCAGGCGCTCTTTAGGCGCCTGGGCGTCTTCGCCGGAGGTTTCACGCTGGAGGCCGCCCAGGCCATAGCTTCTTCAAACAGCGCGGATGCGGGCGTCCAGCCGGCACCGGAGGAAGTACTCGACGGCGTAGCGTCGCTTGCGGGCAAGAGCCTGGTCCAGGTGGATGGTCGGGGCGCGGGAGACCTCCGTTACCGCTTGCTGGAGAGCGTGCAGGAGTACGCCCTGGAGCAACTAGAAGTTCAGGAGGAGGTCGAGGCGACCCGCCGCTCCCACGCGCTCTACTTCCTGGATCTGGCGGAGCGCGCCGAGCCGGAGTTGATCGGAGGCGAACAGCGTACCTGGTTCCTCCGGCTGGAGGCCGAGCGCGGTAACCTCCGCGCCGCCCTTTGGTTGCTCTCTCGTCGGGGCGAGGACGCGCTGGCGTTGCGCCTGGCCGCCGCCCTGGGCTACTTCTGGTGGATACACGGCCATATTGCCGAGGGACGGCGCTTCCTCGAACACCTGCTAGAGCGCGTGCCCGAGGGGGTCGCCGATCCGCACACGCGCGCCAGCGCGCTCCGGAGCCTGGGCATCGGGCTTCTTCTCCAGGGAGAGGTAGAGCGAGCGCGGAGGGCGCTGGAGGAGGGACTCGCCGTGGCTCGCTCGACGGGGGAGGCGCGGAGCATCGCTTTCTCCCTGGCCTGTCTGGGACGGTACGAGACACTCGTCGGGAAGCCAGAGGAAAGCATATCCTTTTCGGAGGAGGCGCTGGCCCGCTCGCGCGAGGCCAATGACACGTGGAGCACCGCCCGAGCGCTGCACGAACTTGGGATCGCCGCACTCCACGCCGGGGACTACGGGCTGGCACAACAGCTCCTGGAGGAGGCAAGCGCCGGGTACCGGCGGGTCGGAGACGAACGCAGCATGGCGGAGGCTTTCGTGTGGCTGAGCCCGGCGGCGCGAGAGCGCGGCGACGCCTCCCGTGCGGCCGCTCTCGTCAGGCAGTCTCTCGAGGTGAGCCAAAGGTTGCAGGACCGGCGTTTGCTCAACATGGGCACCGACACCGTCCTGTGGCTGATCCGGGAGGAGGCGGACCCCGAACAGGTTACGCGCCTGATAGGTGTGATCGAGGCGCTGCACCAGATTACGGGTCTCGCGCACAGCACGTGGGAGCATACCGCTCTGGCCCCCACTATCGGCGAACTCGGCGCCCGGCTGGACGAGGAGAGCCTCGCGGCGGCGCGCAGAGAGGGGCACACCCTGTCCCTGGATCAGATCGCGCAGATGACGCTCGCGGCGCTGGACGAGTGGTCCGAGTCCATCATGCATCGCAGCAGGCCGAAAGAAGGGGCCGCGCCCGGCATTCTCAGCGGGCGGGAGTCGGAGGTTTTGGGTCTGGTCTCGGAGGGCCTCTCCAACCAGGAGATCGCGGGTAGGCTGTTTATCACCGAGCGCACCGTCCGCTTCCACCTCAGCTCCGTCTTCGCCAAACTCGGCGCCCACAACCGGACCCAGGCCGCCGCCCTCGCCAGGCGGCGAAACCTCCTGTAGTTCGCCGCCGTCCCGACTCCCTCCCGGCGCCCCTGTCGTGTGCGCCGGGTCCGCGCCGGAGCGGGAAAACTGTCGCCCCCTCCGGTGTTGTGCCGGCCCGTCGCCGGATACGCTCCTAGAGAAGTACCCGGAAAAGAGCAGCACGGTGAGTAACAACCAGTACCGTCCACAGAGAAAGGAACGACCATCATGGCCTACGAACTGCCTCCACTACCCTACGACTCACGGCACGGGAGGAAGCGATGAAGGTTGTCGTTTTCGGCGCCGCCGGCAAGACCGGCCGAGCCGTCATTGATCAAGCGAAGGCCGCCGGTCACACCGTGACGGCGTTCGTCCGTAACGCGGGCGACTACGACGTGCCCGACGTCGAGGTGCGGGAGGGCGACGCCACGGACCCGGCCGCCGTGGACGCGGCGCTCGCGGGGCAGAACGCGGTGATCGACACCATCGGCGGCAAGACGCCGTACGAGGCCACCACGCTGGAGTCGAGCGCGGCCCGGACGATCATCGCCTCGATGCGGCGTCGGGGCGCGCGCCGGCTCGTGGTCACCTCGATGATCGGCGAGGGAGACAGCATCGCGAACATGCCGGTCGACCAGCGTCCCTTGCTCACCACGTTCCTGCGGGGCGCGACCCCCGACAAGGCGCGGATGGAGGAGGCCGTCGCGGCCAGTGACCTGGACTGGGTCATCGTCCGGCCGGCGATCCTCGACGACGACCCGGCCACCGGAAACGCCCGCGTCTACACGCCCGAGACCGGGGACGAGGCGCACAGAATCGCCCGCGCGGACCTGGCCTCGTTCCTCGTCGCGCAGCTGAGCACGGACGAGCACCTCCGACACGCCGTCACCATCGCCAACGGCTGAGAAGTGGAGCGGACTCGCCCCATGAACGCGACCTCGCACCCTGCCGAGCAGACACCGACTCGCGGGACGAATAGCGCTCGGCGACGATCTCTGCGGAGGCCCGGTCCGTGCCCCCGGGGGAGTTCTTGATGCACGCCGTTGGCGCGGTGGCGGACGACGAGAGCCGCGCCGCCTCTCTCCGGGACGGACCTCGACCCCGGACGCGCCTTTGGCCTCCCACGGCCCCTCGCGGAGCCCCCGAAAGCGGACCCCGTATCCACGTTCAAGCAGAGGGATGAGCGAGCCGAAGAGAGAGGACCCGGGCGGAAGACCGTCTACCGATGATGGTCGAGGGGGCCGAATACGAAGCTCTCGCAGGAGGGAGTCGGTGCCCGGAGCAGAGAGACAGCATGCGCAGTAAAAGGATATGGCCGATCACGCAGAAGCGGGAGATGTAAGGATGCGCACGATACATGCCGCGATGGAGGACGGGCTACTCGTAATCGAAGGCGTGGAACGTCCTCGGACCGAACGCCGACTGGAGAACCGCAAGCCCCGGTGCCTCGCGGTGGACCCTCAACGGCCGGGGACCCTCTACTGTGGCACCGCCGACCGGGGGCTGTGGCGCAGCGCCGATGCCGGGGCTTCTTGGGATCCCGTCGGCCGGGGCATCTCCCACACGAACGTGACGGCGCTTGCCGTAAGCGGCACGGAGCGGGTGGGCGCAAACGCGGTCGTCTACGCGGGGACCGAGCCGAGCGCCCTCTTCCGCTCCGAAGACGGTGGCGACTCCTGGCGGGAGCTCGAAGGGATGCGCCAGTTGCCCTCCTCGTCGGGATGGAGCTTCCCGCCCAAGCCACAGACCAGCCACGTGCGCTGGATCTCCCCCGATCCCACTCAGCCCGGGCGCCTGTTCGTCTGCATAGAGGCCGGCGCGCTTGTACGGAGCCGCGATGGAGGAGAGACCTGGGAGGACAGGGTAGACGACGGCCCCCTCGACACCCACACCCTGGCCCTCCACGAAGACGCGCCGGGTCGCCTCTACTCGGCGGCGGGTGATGGGGTTCTCTCTGCAGGACGCGAATACTCGCAGAGCCCCGACGGGGGGGCGACGTGGGAACGGCTCTCCGACGGACTCGGCCACCACTACCTGTGGGGGTTGGCCGTAGACCCGGCAGACCCGGATACCGCGGTAGTCTCCGCGGCGAGCAGTCCCTTCCACGCACACTTCCCGGGAGTCGCCGAGTCAACCCTCTATCGCCGAGAGGGTGGAGGACCGTGGCACGAGGTGCGCGGCGGACTACCGGATCCGGAGGGAACCCTCGTCTCGGTGCTGGCATCCAGTGGGAAAGAGCCCGGCGTTTTCTACGCGCTCAATAACCATGGCCTGTACCGCTCGGTGGATGCGGGCAAAGGGTGGGAACGCCTGGAGGTGCCCTGGCCGGAGCGCTACCTTCGCCAGCCTCCGCAGGCTCTACTGGTCACGGAAGATGCCCGATAAGCCTCTGCGAATACTGCCGGGACGTATAGAAGACCCGACGAGCATGGACTATCCGGATCACAAGAACCACGGAGAAAGGAACGAGCAATCAACCTGCGTTACGAGTTCGTGGATGAGTCCGAAGAGACGCTGCGCTCCGAGAAGAGAGCCGAGATCGTCGTCTACTGCATGAACGAAGGGTGTGGGTCATCCAGGGAAGAGGTACGGGAGCTTACCGATATGGGCTACAAACACGTCCGGCACCACGCCGGCGGAGAGCAGGAGTGGGTAAAGGCTGTGCTGCCGATAGAAGGCAAACGTCCGTCGGATAGAGAGATCGGGTGACGGGGACCGGGACGGGTACCGGGGAAGCCAACGCGAGCCGGTCCCGGCTGGTACTGGTAACGCTGCTGCTCGCCAGCACCCTGACCATCATGAGCGGGGCGACTATCTCTCCGTCTCTGCCGGGCATCCAGGAGCAGTTCTCCGGAACGCCGAACGCGGAGCTACTGACGCGGCTGGTCTTGACCATGCCCGCCCTTTTCATAGCGATCTGCGCTCCCCTGGCCGGGACGCTGGTAGACCGGCTGGGCCGCAAGCCGGTGCTGCTGGTCTCGGTCGTCCTGTATGGGCTGGCCGGCGGCTCGGGGTTGGTACTCGGCAACCTGTATACGATACTCGTCGGCCGGGCGCTCCTCGGCATAGCCGTCGCAGGCGTTATGACGAGTGCTACGACGCTAATCACGGACTACTACTCGGGGCAGGAGCGCTCCCGGGTCCTCGGGATACAGGCGGCTTTTATGGGTCTTGGCGGGGTTGCTTTTTTGACCTTCGGCGGCTTCCTGGCCGGAGTCGACTGGCGGGGGCCGTTCGCCATCTACCTGATCGCTCTGCTACTCGCGCCCCTGGTCGCGCTGAGGCTGGTAGAGCCTTCGAGGTACGCCTCGGAAGAGGGCTCGAAAGAGGGCGGGGATGACCACGGAGGGCAGGAGCCCACGGGCACTGCCCGGTTGCTGGCCGTTATCTACACTCTGGCTATCGTCGGCATGATCGTGTTCTACATGGTTCCGACCCAGCTACCGTTCTACTTCGAGAACTTGCTCGGTATCGGGGCCACCGGAAGCGGCCTTGCCATAGCGCTGCTCTCCCTTTTTCAGTCCTTTACCTCCCTGTCTTACGGCAGCTTGCGTGCCAGGCTCGGCTACCGGACCGTGGCGATCATCACCTTCGCCCTGATCGGGGTCGGCTACGCCCTTATCGGGCTCGCGGGCAGTCTCCCTCTCGCCCTCTTGGGACTGGTCGTCGGCGGCTCTGGGGTAGGGTTGCTCCTGCCGAACCTGAACAACTGGGTCTCCTCCGGCACGCCGGTTGCCGTGAGGGGCCGGGCGCTGGGGGGCTTGACCTCCACGATCTTCCTGGGCCAGTTTCTTTCGCCGCTCCTCAGCCAGCCGGTCGGCGGAGCCTACGGATTCGGGACCGCCTTTCTGGTGGCGGCGTTCATTTCGGTGGCCCTCATGGTCTTCGTGGCCGTAACCGGCAGGCAGAAGAGCTCCAAGCCAGCCACCGAGACTTGAAGGGAGTACGCCCCGGGGTGGCGCTCGGTACGGTGTCGGCGAGCGATACTCGGGGCTTCTTCGGGCACTGCGGCTACCGTTCGATAGATCGACCACCATGACATACGCTCCAGGCCAGCAATAATGCACCGTAGAGCTGCGGCGGAGCTTGACAGTAACGTTGCGGAATCTCGACCGTTAGTTGGTTTCTAGGGTCATCGAGATCGATGAAGTGTCAACATCGTGTCAGAACAAAACGAAGCCGGAGAGGAAAGCTAGATGCCAAAGGCAGTCAGGTTTGAGGAGTACGGCGGGATCGACGTCCTCTACGTCGCGGAGGTGGAGCGGCCCGTTCCCGGAGCGGGGCAGGTCCTCGTAAGAGTAAAGGCCGCCGGGATCAACCCGGGTGAGGCGACCGTCCGCCAAGGGACGTACGACAGCATGTTCCCCGATGCGTTCCCTTCGGCCTTCCCTCTCGGTCAGGGTAGCGACCTGGCCGGAATCGTGGAGGAGATCGGCGAGGGGGTAGACGGTTTTGCGGTGGGCGACGAGGTCATAGGGTTCGTCAGCAACAGATCCAGCCAGGCCGAGCTAGTGGTGGCCGAGGCCGGAGATCTCATCCCGCGCCCTGATGGCGTCCCGTGGGAAGGGGCCGGCGCCCTGTTCGTGGCCGGGACGACGGCGTACGCGGCGGTGCGGGCCGTGGCCGCCGGCGAGGGCGACACCCTGGTCGTCTCGGGTGCCGCGGGAGGGGTCGGCTCGATAGCCGTGCAGTTGGCGAAGCGCGCGGGAGCCACGGTCATAGGGCTCGCCAGCGAAGCGAACCACGAGTGGCTGCGCTCCCACGGCATCATCCCGATCGTCTACGGCGAAGGTCAGGCCGACCGCATCAGGCAAGCTTCCGGCGGCGAGGTGGACGCCTTCATCGACACTTTCGGCTCGGGCTACGTCGAGCTCGCGTTGAACCTCGGCGTCCGGCCCGAGCGTATAGACACGATCATCGACTTCGCGGCGGTGGAGAAGCACGGGGTCAAGGCAGAGGGAGCCGCCTACGCGGCGAGCGCCGACGTGGTGGCAGAGCTCGCGGGCATGATCTCCGAGGGAGATCTGGCGGTCCCGATTGCCCGGGTCTATCCCCTGGCCGAGGTCCAGGACGCCTACCGGGAGCTCGAAACGCGTCACACCAGGGGCAAGATCGTGCTCCAACCGTAAGCCCCGGCCACGGACCCCATCCCACCCGCTCGACATATGAGGAACGGTGATCCCGACGCCCGCTGAGGCGCGCGTCCTGGTCCCGGACGGGTGGCCGGAGGGCCGCTCGTGCGCAACGGTGGTGGCGACGTGCAAAAACGAACGGAGCTCTCAACGCAGGTTGTGAAACGCCCAGTTGTTGGGCTCCGAGCGACGGCGACGTGCGGTCGTCGGCTTTTTCGCCGAGTGTCATCGATCAAACCCCGCAAGAATCGCCCTCGTCACGTCCGGGCAAGCACGGTCTCAGAGCGATTTCGGGGCAACCGCATCATCGCGAAGGCGCGCGCAACCCGCCTTGAATCAAGGAGGCAAACGCCTCGGCAGCTTCTGCCTCGCTGCAGTCGCCCCGCACCATCGCGGCCGAGAGCGCCTCACCCGCGCCGACCAGGCCGACGCAGCGCCGTTCCAACTCGGCCGGCGACAGGGTGCTGTGCGGCTTCAACACCGATGCGAACAACCGGACGTAGCCGTCGAGCAGTTCCTGGTACACCATGGCCTTCTCCTCGCTGCCCGCCAGCGCGGCGCCCACCGCGTGCCATTCGCCGCTCGTATCGGCAGAACAATGGACGTAGGCGGCCGCGAGGGCCTCAACGGTCTCTTCGAGGCCCCGCTCGCCGGTGGTCAACGCGTTCCGAAGCGCGTCCGCCTGCTCCCTGTCGATCGACTTGTAAAGCTCGATCAGCAACCCCGACCGCGTACCGAAGTGATCGTAGGCGACCGGCTTGGACACCCCGGCGCGCGCGGCCAGATGCCCCAGGGTCAGCCGATCCGCACCCTCATCCCGGACGATCACGAGCGCCGTGTCGAGCAACTGACGCCTCCGCTCCGCCTTCGAAAGCCTCCGCGAGGCCGGCCTCTCGATCATGCCTTCCAGCTCGCTTCTCATGATTATCACCTTCCCTTGCGGACCTATCCTACTAATGGTAGCTTAGTGGTGTAAGTTACTCATGGTAGGTTTTAGCACGAGACAAGGAGGCTTAGCAATGTCAACGGATCCCATCCTGCTCGTCGGCGGTTCCGGCGTCGTCGGTCGCAAGACGGCGCGGTTCCTGCGCGACGCCCACCCCGACGCGCCGCTCCTGGTCGGCGGGCGCGACCTCGCCAGGGCCGAGGAAGCCGCGGCCGAGATCGGCGGTGCGGAGGGCGTGGCGCTCGACCTGGCCGCCGACGACCTCGGCCTCGGCGGGCGTCCGGTAAGCGCCGTCGCCGTCCTTCCGAAGGACGACAGGATCGCCGGGCTCCGCTTCGCCCAGGCACGCGGCGTGCCGCACGTCAGCATCTCCGGAGGCATCGACGAGATCGGCCCCGAGGTAGCGGCCTACGTGCACGAGCCGGATGCCGCGCCGGTCGTCCTCGGCGCCGAATGGCTCGTGGGCGCCACGACCGTCCCCACGCTCGAGTTCGCCAAGGCGTTCGGCCGGGTCCACGACATCGCCATCGGAGCGCTGCTCGACGAGCAGGATACCGGCGGTCCGACGACGGCCGTCGACCTGGAGCACCTGAGGAAAACCACGTCGGCTGCGCTCACTCGTCGCGACGGCGCCTACTTGTGGCGTGTTGGCGACGATGCCAAGGCCGGGTTCCGCGCCGCCGACGGCACCGAGATGGAGGCCTTCGCCTTCACCCCCTATGACGTCGTCGGCCTGGCGACCGCGACCGGCGCGCCGAACGTTCGGTTCGATCTCGCGATCGGGGTGAGCTCCACCCGCCGCCGCGGCGAGCCGATGTCGACCGAGATCGTGATCGAACTCGCCGGGGAGGATCGTGCGGGCCGACCGCTCAGGACGCGTCACGCGGTCGTCCATCCCGACGGGCAGATGCCGCTGACCGGGCTCGGGGTCGCCATGGTCCTCGAACGGCTCGTCGGGCTCGACGGAGATCCGGCGACCCCGCCCGGGCTCTACTTCCCGTACCAGCTGCTCGAACCCGCCGCCTATCTAGCCCGCCTCGAGCAGATCGGTGGAGCGGTCCTGAACCTGGAGGTGCTGTGATGCCTGGCGATATTCGGCAGGCTTCGGCCGACCCGTTCCCGATACGCCGAGCACAGGTGCGGGCGAACGGGGCGTCGTTCCACGTGATCGAGCAGGGTCAGGGACCCGCCGTCCTGTTCTGCCACGGCTTCCCCGACACGGCGGAGACCTGGCGCAGCCAGATGCGCGCCGTCGCGGGGGCGGGCCACCGTGCTGTTGCGCTCGACATGCGCGGCTTCGGCGCGAGCTACGCCCCGTCCGACGTGGGCCTTTACAGCGCGCTTCATACCGTGGGCGATCTGGTGGGCGTGCTCGACGCGCTCGGCATCCGGTCCGCCGTCCTCGTCGGCCACGACTGGGGCGCGGACGTCGCCCAGCGTGCCATGGTGATGCGGCCCGACCGTTTTCGCGCGATGGTCAGCTTGAGCATTCCTTTCCAGCCCCGCGGCGAGATCAGCACCTGGGACGAGCTTCGCCGGCAGGGTCTCGGTGATCTCTACTACGCCTTCGGCATGATGAAGCCGGGTGCCAAAGCGCACTTCGAACCCGCCGAGAGGACGATACCCAGCATCCTGTACTGGCTCTCGGCCAGCCCGCCACCAGGCACTGGATGGGACCCTGTCGATCCGGCCCGGCACATGCTTCGGCCCTCTCCCGTGGCCGTGCCCAGTTGGGCGGACCCGGATTACGTTCACCACACGATCCGCTCGTTCGAGAAGACCGGGTTCCATGGCGGGCTCAACTACTACCGGGCCGCCCAAGAGACGTTCGATCTCATGCCGGCGTTCAAGGGTGCGCTGATCCGGCAGCCGTCGCTCTACGTCTGGGGCGCCGCCGACGGCCTCTGCCAGTTGTTCCACCCAACGCCCCCCACGCCCGAGGAGCTTCGGCGCCTGGCGCCCGGCCTGGTCGACGTCGTCCGCCTGGAAAATGCGGGCCACTGGCCCCAGCACGAGGCCGCCCGCCGCGTCAACGCCGAGCTGGTGAAGTTCCTCGGCAAGATCGGATCGCCGCGAGAGCCTGACGTGGCCGGGCGCAATGGCTGACGCCCAGCCGACCGCACCCACCCCCATCGAAAGGGGATACGACGTGACACTCGAAGCCTCGATTCGGGCCGGCGATCTCGCGGCCGCGATCGACCTCCTTCGCTCGGGCGCGGACGCGAACCGCCGCGGCCCCGAAGGGTTCACCCCCCTGATGATCGCCTCCGGCCTCGGCCAGTCGCAGATGGTGGATCTCCTGCTCACGGCCGGGGCGGACGCGCTCGCGGTCGAGCCGCGCATGGGCGCGACGGCGCTCCACAAGGCGGCGCAGTCCGGCAACGCCGACGTCATCGGGCTGCTCCTCGACCACGGATCCTTCGTCGATCAACAGTCCCCTGTTCTCGGGAACACGCCGCTCATGGACGCGGTCCTGCACAAGCACGGGGAGGCGGTCCGGCTGCTCCTGAAGCGCGGCGCCAGGACGACGATCAGGAACCACTGGCGGCAGACGGCGCTCGACCTCGCGCAACTCGACGGCCTCGACACGATCACGCGTATGATCGAGGCGCGGAACGAGACCGATGCCGGGCAGGTCCGTGCCCTGACCCTGATAACGGCGATCAAGGCGGGTGACCTCGGCGAGGTCGAAAGGCTCATCGCGGCCGGAGCCCGCGTCAACGAGCGGGTGCCGATCGTGGGTAGCCTCGACGACGACTACACCCCGCTTGGCATCGCCGCGCGCGAGGGGCGCGCCGACCTCGTTGGCGTGCTGCTCGACGCGGGCGCGGACCCTCGCCGGGTAATCGGACTGATGAAGGGTACGCCGGTCCACGAGGCCGGCTTCTTCGGCCACGCCGACGTCCTCGTGGCGCTTACGGAAGAGCGCGATCGTCCCGGTACGCCGGCGCCCGAGCTTGATGCGCAGGGTTCCTATAACGGACTGACGGCGCTGCACGACGCGGTCTGGCACGGGCATCTCGAAGCGGCGCGGGCGCTGATCGATGCCGGCGCCCGCCTGGACCTGAAGACCCACGCCGGCCTGACGCCCAGAGAGCTGGCGCTGCTCTACGGCTACGACGATCTCGCCGGTTTCCTCGCGGAGGCTGGGCGGGAGTGATGTTCAAAGCGTATGGACGTTATCCAAGAGCGAATGGTTTCCGGCCTTTCTGAAGACGAGAGACAGGAGTTACTCGGGTTGCTTCGAGGGTGTTCCCCGGCTCTCCAGCAAGCACAGGCCGCGAGAATTGCATGGTCAGCTATCGTCGTGTCCGCGTATGCTCAAAGTCCGACCATAGTTTTGACCATAACCCCACGGGGGTCGAGGGGGGTCCAGAGGGGTCTACCGAAACTCCGAAAAGCAAAAAGCCCCGCAAAACGGGGCCTTTGGGGGGCTGCCGGACCAGGATTCGAACCTGGACTAAGTGATTCAGAGTCACTCGTGCTGCCGTTACACCATCCGGCAAAATACAGCGGGGCGTATTGTAACGCGTGGTCCCGCCCGCGTCGAGGCGTTTAGCCGGCGCTTTGGGCCGGGCCGCCGGTCTCCATGGTACGGAGAAGTTTGATCCTCTCCTCTATCGGCGGGTGGGTTGAGAAGAGGCCCTTCGAGCGTTTCTCGAACTTCTTTATAGGGTTGGCGATGTACAGGTGCGCCGTGGCGCGGTTGGCGACCTCGAGGATCTCCCGGTCGCCGCTTATCTTCGCCAATGCGTCGGCGAGGCCGTCGGGGTTGCGGGTGAGGCGGACGGCGGTGGCGTCGGCGAGGTACTCGCGCTGGCGGCTTATGGACATCTGGAGGAGGCGGGCGAAGAGCGGGGCGAGGATGGCGAGCACTACCGCCACGACCATCATTATTATCTGGACGTAGCCGCCGCCCTCCCTGCTACGGCCGCCGCCGAACCAGAGGCCGCGCAGGAAGAAGTCCGAGATCAGGACGGTGGTTCCCACGAGGATGCCGACGAGCATGGCGTAGCGGATGTCGTAGTTGCCGACGTGGGCCATCTCGTGGGCCATCACACCCTGCAGCTCGTCCCGGTTCAGCTTGTCGAGCAGGCCGCTCGTGACGGCGACGGAGGCGTGCTCGGGGTCGCGGCCCGTGGCGAAGGCGTTTGGGGCGGTGTCCCGGATGATGTAGACCTTCGGCATCGGGAGGCCGCCGGCTATGGACATCTCCTCGACGACGTTGAAGAGCTGGGGGGCGTCTTCGTGCGTGATCTCCTTCGCCCTCGAGGCGGCGAGCACCATCCTGTCGCCGGCGAAGTAGGAGACGAGGCCGGTGATCGTGCCGACGACGAGGGCGAGGGCGAGGCCGAAGAGGGCGCGCCTCGGGTCGCCTAGCCAGGCGTAGCCTATAACGTAGCCGAGCACGAGGACGAAGACGAAGAAGGCCAGGATCAGGAACAGGCTGTTGCGCCGGTTGACGCCGATCCGGTCCCGGAACGTCCCCTGGTTGCCGGCTTCCATTCCTCCCCTAGTCGTAAGAGACCGTGACGGACTCCCGCTCGGGCCCTTGCGCCTCGAAGTACTCCTTCTCCGTGAAGCCCATCGCCCGGGCGAAGAGCACCGCCGGGAAGCTCTGTATCTTCGTGTTGTAGGAGCCGACGGAGTCGTTGTAGTGCTGCCTCGCGAAGGAGATCTTGTTCTCCGTCGAAGACAACTCCTCCTGGAAGTCCACCAGCACCCGGTCGGAGCGCAGCTCGGGGTAGCTCTCGGCCACGGCGAAGAGGTTGCCGATGGCGCCGCTTAAGCGCGACTCGCTCTGGGCCTGCTCCCCCACACCCTGGGGTTGCATCGCGCGGGAGCGGGCCTGGGTGACCTGCGTCAGGACCTCCTGCTCCTGGCGGAAGTACTTCTTCACGCCTTCGAGGAGGTTGGGGATGAGGTCGTAGCGGCGCTTGAGCTGGACGTCTATCTGGCGGTACGCCTCCTCGGTCTCGTTCCTGCGCCGCACCAGACCGTTGTACGTGACGATGGCGAAGATCACGAGCACCACCAGAACGATTACCAGGATGATCGTCGCGATGCCCAAAAGAGACCTCCGTGAAAGGTGTACGTCGGACGAATTATAGCTACGCAGTGCGCAGCGTGAGGTTTCGGATGGAAGGCTCCCAGGTTCGAGGTCGCCCGCTCCGCGGGCTTTTAGGCTCTAGGTGCGGGTTGTCGGGACCCCGTCGCGCAAACCACCCCTAGAACCTAGAGCCTAAAAACCTCCGTTCCATAAACTCCGGCCTGTTCCCGAACGGGTCCTCCCCGTAGAACCGGCGCCGCGGCGCGAGCTCTTCGTCCCACCCGACCGTAAAGCCGGCGGCCTCCATCGACCCCGCCAGCCCGTCCAGAGAAGAGACGACGAACGCCGGGTGGGCCTTCTTGCTCGCGCCGAAGGGCTCATCCACGCCGAGGTGAAGTTGCCGGCCGTCCGGCAGGGCGAACCAAGCTCCGCCCCTCCCGGCGAGCGGGGTGGGTTTCTCGAGCTCCTCCAGGCCGAGCAGGCCGGAGTAGAAGCCGCGCGCCGCGTCCTCCCCGCCGGCGGGCGGCGCCACCTGGGCGTGATCCAGGGCCTCTATCATAGAACCTCCTCGCAAAGCCTTAGCACCGCCCGCAGGCTATCATGGGCGCCGAAAGGAGCCATTTTGTCCGAGTACGACCTCCTGGCCGACCTCTACGACCTCGAGTACGTCCACGGCCACGACGTCCCCTTCTGGTTGGCCCTCGCCGGCCGCGAGAACGGCCCCGTCGTCGAGTGGGGCGCCGGAACCGGGCGCATCGCCGTGCCCCTCGCCGCCGCCGGCCACGACGTGACCGCGGTCGAAGTATCTGGGGCAATGGTCGAGAGGGGCGGGAAGAAGGCCGGGGCCGTCGAATGGGTGGTCGGCGACATGCGAACGGCGAAGCTCGACCGCCGGTACGGCCTCGCCGTCTGCGCCTTCAACTCGTTCCTGTGCCTGCTCTCGGTAGACGACGCCCTTGCCTTCCTGCGCAACGCGCGCGAGCACCTGGAACCCGGCGGCCTGCTCGGCATCGAGGTCTCGGCCTTCTCGCCGGAGGAGCTCGCGGAAGAGCCGGGGGGGCCGTCGCTGCGCCACGACCTCACCCGCGACTTGCCAGGCGGCGGGCGGCTCGACCGCTTCTCCCTCTCCCGCTACGACGCGGCCACGCAACTCATGCAGATGCGCCTCTTCTACGAGGTCTCCGGCGCCCCTGGCGAACAGAAGAGCAGTCGGGCGCACGACCTGGAGATCAGGCTCACCAACCGCGACGAGCTGCTCCTGATGCTGCGCCTCGCGGGCTTCTACGTCGAGGCCGTCTGCGGCGGGTTCGACGCGGAACCGTTTACCGCCGGGAGCGACCACCTCGTGGTCCTGGCGAGGAGATAGTCCTGAAACCCTCCGGCGCCGGAGACGGGCTGTCCGGGTGGCCCGTCGTCCTACGCCTACGGGGCGGCAAACCAACCCACTGCCTCGCGCGCGATCCCGGGCGGGACCACGTGCGGGCCTTCGAACTCCCGGTAGCGCACCTCGTAGCCCGCCCTCTCGAGCTCGGGCACGAGCCTGCGGCTCGTTCTATCGATCGGGAGCCAGCGGTCGCGCGTGCCGTGGGAGACAAAGAAACGCGGGGTGCCCACCCGTCCGCCCGGCGCCATAAACCCCGGCGAAAACGCCAGGACGTGGCCGAAGAGGTCGCCGTTGGAGATCCCCAGCGAGAGCGCGTAGGAGGCGCCGTCGGAGTAGCCCCCCACCGCCACGCGCCCGGGGTCCACGGCGTAGGAGGAGAACGTCCGCCCCAGGGCCTCGTCGATGGCGGCGACGTCCCGGCCGTACCGTCCGCGCCCGAGGATGAGGTCCCAGGTGGGCCCTTGCGAGCTGGGGGCGAGCAGGATCAGCCCGGCCCCGTCCGCCTGCTGCCGCAGCAGGGCGAGGCCGTCGCGCGCGTCCTCGCCCGCGCCGTGCAGCAGCAGCACCAACGGCGCGGGACGGCCCGCCCTGTAGCCCGCCGACACGTAGAGGTAACCCCCGGCGGCCGCATCGAGTTCCAGCGGTCGCAAGCCAACCGGCGCCTCCCCGCCCGTCCCCGACGGACGGGCCCGCAGACGCCCGCTCGCGTATCCACCCTCTGCCACCATACGCTCCGGTATTCCCCACACCTCGCCCCGCTACACCCGGCGACGCGCCGGTGCTAGGATCGGGCCCGGGGACACCGAAGAGGGAGGCGCATGGACCGGGAGAGGCTTCTGGAGGACATGAGGTGGCTCGCGGAGGGCAACCCGCAGTACGCCGCCACCGACGAGGAGGGCCGGCAGAACCCGGAGGTCGCCCACCTGATGGCCGACGACCTCCTACTGGCTTACATAGACGATGAGGAGATCACCGCCCTCTTCAACCGTGTACGCAAGGAGTGATCCCGGCGAGGAAGCAGGTTCCGGGACTCGGAGGCGTGGTTCGGGGCCTGGGCGCGGGATCCCAGACCTTATCCGGAGTACGACGGGGCCATCGTTGCGGCGCCGAAGAACCGCCGACCGGAGAAGAGCAGTTCTCTAAAGCCCCGAACCTAGAACCTTTATTCCAGTTCCGCCCGGCCCACGGGCCCGAGCCTCGGGACGAAGCGCGGCACGGCCTCGCAGTAGCGGCGGTAGGGCCGGCCGAAACGCTGGCGCAGCTCGCGTTCTTCGAGGGGAAGTTGGAGGGCGAGTTGGGCGGCGTAGAGGAGGGCGAGGAGGACGAGGAACCAGTTGGAGGTGAGGAGCGCGGTGCCCAGGAGCAGGGCGAAGTCCGTGCCGTAGAGGGGGTTCCTGACGTACCTGTACGGCCCTTCGAGGACGAGCCTCTGCGGCACGTTGTTCTCTTCGGCCCCTGCCCCCGGCGGGAAGAGGGCGCCCGCGAACAGCAGCCGGGCCCAGCCCATCTTCGCCACGGCCCACGTCCCCACCGCGGCGACGGCGAGCACGCCGCCGACCATCCGCGTAAAAAGCGCACCGTCCCAGATCCACCCGAGCCAGGCCGGCGAAAGGGCGATGAGCAGCACCGTCGTCCCGCCCCAGAGGACGCCCACCTCGACCAAATACCACGCCACAAGGCCGCGACGCCTGAGCCAGCCGCGCCAGAAAGAGAGGACAGGGTAGGTCACCAGGTCTATGACGATCATGCCGCCGTAGAAAGCCGCCACGAACAAGGGCAACATCACCCACCGTCCCAACAACGCATCCCCGACCACACACAGGACGAAAGAAGCCGCCCACAACACCGCGGGCACCACGTGACGCTCGCCGCTCGCTCCGATCCTTACCCCCACGCGGGCACGTTAGCACGGCTCCTCCCTTCGGTGGTCGCGCACGCTCCGGCTATCGCCTACGCTTTCAGCCAGTCGTCTGTATGTATGCGTTATGCCTCTCGACCTCGGACCGCTACGCGAGGCGCGGCCCGGTTGGGCTTTTGACGGCGGAAAGCTGAAAGCGCAGGCCGGAGGCTGGAGCGGGCTGAAAGCCCCCGAGGGAGGCGTGCTCTACGCCACTTCTCGCGCCGGTGCGGGGAAGCCAAAAGACTCCCTGACGAGCGCCCTGACACCGTTCAACGCTCTGTAGAGTTCCGGGGCTCCGTCCGTCAGGATGCGCGCCACGCAGAGCCCGGGGGCCGGGGCGCTGGCCGAGGCGAGCGCCCCGGAGAGGCCGGCCAAAAGATCGTGCAGTTCCTCCGCGAGCGGTCCGAGATCTCCCGCCGCCAGGATGTAGACCGCCGCCGTGTACGAGTAGCCCCCGAACCTTTCGTCCCCACCGGCAAGGTCGAGGCCGTCCATCGCTTCTGTCCTGCCGTCCCGAGAAATGCCCGTCCTGGCGCGGAGTCGGTCGAAGGCGAACCTCTCCCCCCGCGCCACGCGTCCGGCGGAGAACGCGTCCCACGCGAGTAGCGTGGCGTCGGGGGCCAGGTGAAAGGTGGTCTCCTGACTGTAGTTCGAGCCGGCGTAGGGGATGAGGTGGTGGGGCAGGTATTCCAGGAAGGCGTCCTCGCCGACGCGGAAGACCGCCTTCTGAGACGCCTCTACCCCCCTGTAAGCCTTGTTCGCGGCCTGGGTCAGCACGGTGGCTGGAGAGCCGGGCGCGAGGTGTACCTCGGCCCCCAGGCGGTCGCCGCCGAGGGTGCCGCCGGAGGGGTTGGTGATCTGGACCTCCGGGATGCCGGATCCGTCCGGGTAGTTGGCCTTCACCGCGCCGAACGGGGCCGAGGCGTGCCGTTCGGCCAGAACCGTTCTGCCTCCCCATCGCTCAAAGGAGATCCGCAAGCGGCCACTTTGCCCCGGCTCCCTAGCGCGCGTGCGGGTGCTCGTGATGGTGGTCGGGCCTCGCGGCGGAAGTGGCGGCCGTCCAGCGCCGGTGCTCCACGGCCTCACGCACCCATCCGACGACGGCCTCCATCCCGTCGCCGTGCAGGACGGAGGCGAAGAGCGTGGGAGCGTCTCCGCGTAGGGAACCTGCGTCGCGTTCCATCACCGCCAAGTCGGCGCCGACGAGCGGGGCGAGGTCGGTCTTGTTTATGACGAGCAACTCGGAGCGGGTTACGCCGGGGCCGCCCTTGCGCGGGACCTTGTCGCCGCCGGCGACGTCGATAACGTAGATGGAGGCATCGACGAGCTCGGGCGAGAAGGAGGCCGCCAGGTTGTCCCCGCCGCTCTCGACAAAGACGAGGTCGGGTGAAAAGGACTTCTCCATCGCCTCGACCGCTTCGAGGTTCATGGAGACATCGTCGCGAATGGCGGTGTGCGGGCAGCCGCCGGTCTCGACGCCGACGACCCGGCCTTCCGGCAACACGGCCGCTCTTTGTAAAAACTCCGCGTCCTCGCGGGTAAAGATGTCGTTGGTGACGGCTGCTATGGAGTATCTCTCTCCGAGCCTGCGGCAGAGCTCCGCGACGAGCGCCGTCTTGCCTGAGCCGACGGGACCGCCGACGCCAAGCCTCAGAGTGTTCGTGGTCCCCTTGACCCCATCCGCTCTCAAAGTCTCTGCCTCCCTCTGCGACACGATCCGTCTAGGAAATATACAGCCTCGTACGCTGCCGTTCGTGCAGCATCGAGCGCGCGTCGATGGTGGGCGCGAAAGCGTGCATCTCGTCGACCACCGTGTTCTCGCTGGTCTTCGCGGCCCACTCCATCTCCTCCCCCAGCGCGTAGAGTACGCGCTGCGCCGCGCCCCCGCCGAGGGGTACAAGCTTCTGGCCCGCCGCCACGAGCGACGAGGAAGCCGAGTAAAGGTAGGCGCGCAACGCATCCTCGGCCCCGACCCCGAGCACCGGCGCCGCGACCCCGTACGCGACGGCCAGGTTACCCGGCGATGCGGCCCCCCGAACGGCGTTCGTGAACGCCCCGAACGTCGCCCCTTCGGCCCCGAGCGCGGCGACGCTCAACAGGAACCGTTTGCCCGTGGAGGCATTCGCCTGCCTCAGTTCCCGCGTAAGCTTCGTCGCGGATAGCAGACGGTCCACCCGGAACGCCTCTTCGAGCTCCGCCCCGTACGATGCCCGGAGCGCGACGCAGTCCGAGGTCGCAAGGGTGGAGAGGTGGAGCCCGACGACTCGCCCCAGGTCGTCCGCGTCGCGGAGTTCGCCGGCCTCGTGAAACGCCTCCAGCGACATCGAGTGGGAGAAGGAGCCGGTCGGGAAGGCGGAGTCCGAGATCTGGAGCAGACGCAGCAAGGCGGCGCTCTCCATCAAAACAGGAAGTACCGCTGGGCCAGGGGAAGCTCCGCCGCCGGCTCTGAGGTTATCCGTTCCCCGTCAACGCGAACTTCGTAGGTCTCCGGGTCTACTTTTACGTCGGGGAGTAGGTCGTTGTGGATCAGGTCCCCCTTGCCCAAAGCGCGCGTGTTCCGTACGGGAACGAGGGCCTTCCGCAACCCCAGGCTCTCACCCAGGCCGTTCTCCGCGGCGTGGCCCGAGACGAACGTCAGCGAGGTCGCGGCGGGTGCTGCGCCGTAGGCGCCGAACATCGGGCGACCGAAGACCGGGCCCGGGGTTGGGATGGAGGCGTTCGGGTCGCCCATCTGGGCCCAGGCTATGAGGCCGCCCTTGAGCACCAGCTCCGGCTTTACCCCGAAGAAGGCGGGGCTCCAGAGGACGAGGTCGGCGAGCTTGCCGGCCTCGACGGAGCCGACGTGGCCTGAGACGCCGTGGGTAACGGCCGGGTTGATGGTCAGTTTGGCGATGTATCGTTTCACCCGGCTGTTGTCGTTGCGGTCGGTGTCTTCGGGAAGGGGGCCGCGCTGGGTCCTCATCTTGGAGGCGGTCTGGAAGGTCCTGATCCAGACTTCACCGACGCGCCCCATCGCCTGCGAGTCGCTCGACATCATGCTCAAGGCCCCGATGTCGTGCAGGACGTCTTCCGCCGCTATCGTCTCGGCCCGGATGCGGCTCTCGGCAAAGGAGACGTCCTCCGGCACCTCGCGGCTGAGGTGGTGGCAGACCATGAGCATGTCCAGGTGCTCGTCCACGGTGTTGGTCGTGTACGGACGGGTCGGGTTGGTGGAACTCGGCAGCACGTTCGGCTCGCCGCAGAGCTCGATGATGTCGGGGGCGTGGCCGCCGCCTGCCCCCTCGGTGTGGTACGTGTGGATCGTGCGCCCCCCGAACGCGGCGACCGTGTCTTCGAGAAAGCCGGCCTCGTTCAGGGTGTCGGTGTGGATGGCGACCTGCACGTCCATCTCGTCGGCGACGGAGAGGCAGGTGTCGATGGCCCGCGGCGTCGTCCCCCAGTCCTCGTGCAGCTTGAGGCCGCACGCGCCCGCTTTCACCTGCTCCCGCAGGGCTTCCGGGTTCGAGGAGTTGCCCTTGCCCAAGAAACCAAAGTTCAGCGGCAGGTTATCCGTGGCCTGGAACATGCGGGCGAGGTTCCAGGCTCCGGGGGTGCAGGTCGTGGCGTTGGTGCCGGTGGCCGGGCCCGTGCCGCCCCCGATCATGGTGGTTATGCCCGACGCGACCGCGTGCGTCGTCTGTTGGGGAGAGATAAAGTGGATGTGGGTGTCGATGCCGCCGGCGGTGAGCAGCTTGCCCTCGCCGGCGATGACCTCGGTGGAGGCCCCGATCTCGACCGTCACCCCGTCCATGGTGTCCGGGTTACCGGCCTTGCCGATGGCGGAGATGCGCCCATCTCTGACCCCGATGTCGGCCTTGAAGATACCTGCGTGGTCGAGCACGAGCGCGTTCGTAACGACAAGGTCCACGGCACCTTCTTCGCGCGTGGCCTTCCCCTGCGCCATGCCCTCCCTTATGGACTTCCCGCCCCCAAAGGTCGCCTCCTCACCGGCGAGCGTCAGGTCTCGTTCGACCTCCACGATGAGCGAAGTGTCCGCGAGCCTCAGCCGGTCGCCGGTCGTGGGCCCGAACATCCCACCGTAGCGTCGCCTGGAGATCCCGCCCATCGCGCCTCCCTCCCGGAGCGGTCGCTAACGGCTCTCGTAGTAGTCGTTGCCCCTAGAGAACTCGACGAACACGCACGGCTCTTCGCCGACCGTCCAGGCGTCGTGGCCGGGGGGCAGCATCATGACGTCCTGCGGGCCGTACAACTCCTCGGAGCCGTCGTCCATAACGACCTTGAGATGCCCGGACTGGACGAGCGCCACGTGGGGAAGCTCGCAACTGTGCGTGCCGGCGTAATCTTGCAAATCCTCAGACCACCGGGCCCCGACGCCGAAGGTGACGCGGGTGACGCTCACCGCGTCCAGGGTAACGGTCTCTTTCTGTATCCTGCCGTGTACGTCCACCTCGGACCCGCTGTCGAGGTTCTTTTTCTGCATCGTGGGCAATGCCATGGGCCTACCACCTCTCTCGTCTTCCGACCGCTTTTACACGAAGCTACACGAAACCGCGCTCTCCCGCCCGCCGGAGCGCGGCATTCCTAACCTCCGGGTCGTCCAAAGCGCCCTCGGTGAGGCCGTTCAGCCCTTTGACGATCCGTCGCCCCCCGATGGCGACGAGGCCGACCTCGCGCTCGTCGCCGGGCTCGAAGCGCACGCTCGTTCCGGCGGGAATATCCGGGCGCATACCGTAAGATCGTTCCCGGTCGAAGCGCAGCGCTTTGTTCGTCTCGAAGAAGTGGAAGTGGCTGCCGACCTGTATGGGGCGGTCGCCGGTGTTGGAGACGGTGACCGTCGCGGTCCGGCGGTTCTCGTTGAGTTGGACGTCGCCCGCGTTCGGCAAGAATTCGCCCGGGATCATGACCATTCGTAGGGGAGGAACTTGCCCTCGTAGGTGATCTTCACGCGGTCGCCCTTCTCGTTCTCGACCCGCTCGATGTCCATGTTGAAGTTGATGGCGCTCATGATGCCGTCGCCGAACTCCTCGTTGATAAGCGCCTTTATCGTGGTGCCGTAGACCTGCGTGATTTCATGTATGCGGTAGATCGTGGGGTCCGTCGGGACGTCGGTTTTGAGGGCCCCGCGCATCGGGATCTCCTGCAGGGCCCTCGATACTTCGGCGTCGAGACCGAGCAGGTCTACGACGATTTCGGCCACCTCTTCCGGCATCGGGTGCTGGCCCATGAGCGCCGCCGTCGTCCAGACCTTGTGCCGTCCGACCTTGTTGGCGACGACCTCGAAGGTCAGGCCCTTCTCCTTCTTCGCTTCGAGTACAAGCTCCGTCGCCTCTTCACGGATCACCGCGTCTCCCTCCTCTGTGTTGCTTCAGGCTAACAGTATCCGAACCGGCGTTCACCGGCGACCCCCAAGAATCCTATCCCCTAGACGATGGGATCATGGACGGTGACGAGCTTGGTGCCGTCGGGGAAGGTGGCCTCTATGGCTACCTCGTTTGCCATCTCCGGGACGCCCTCCATCACGTCCTCGCGGGAGAGGATGGTGGCGCCGAAGCTCATCAGGTCGGCGACGCTCCTGCCGTCGCGGGCGCCTTCGAGCAGGTCGGCGCTTATGATGGCGACGGCCTCGGGGTAGTTGAGTTTCAGGCCGCGTTCCCGGCGGCGGCGGGCCACCTCGGCGGCGGTGAAGATCATGAGCTTCTCCTGCTCCATAGGCGAGAGCTTCACGGCGCCTCCCTTCTGGTCGTTGCGGGCCGGTTGAGCACAAACCAGTCAGCACTTGGAAGGCAACTACAGGATCCGCACGGTGGTGGCATAATGCCTGCCGCATGTCGGCAACGTAAGGGAGGCCCCCCCGGCATGGATCGTATCGATCCCGAGTGCGGGCTTGCCCCGTGATGCTGGTCGACCCTGAACCCGCCTTGACCGACGGGACCGTTGTGCTGCGTCGCTGGACCGTGGCCGATCTCGGGTGCGTCAGGGCCGCGAGCGAGGAGGGTCGTATCCACGAGGCCACCTCCGTCCCGGAACGGTTCACCGAGAAAGCCGGGATGGCCTGGATACGCCGGCAGCAAGCACGGATCCGAGCCGGTCAGGGATGGTCGTTGGCAATCTGCGACGCACGGACCGCGGAGGCTTTTGGCTGCGTGGTGTTGATGCCCCGGCCGCAGGCGAGGGTCGCAGGTATCGGGTACTGGCTCGTCCCGGAAGCCCGGGCTCGTGGCTACGCGACCAAGGCCGTGAGGCTGTTGACGGCGTGGGGCCTCGAAGCAGAAGAGTTGGACAGGATCGAGGCGTGGGTCGAACCCGGCAACGACGCCTCCGTCCGGGTCTTATCCAGGTGTGGGTTCGAATACGAAGGCCGATTGCGGTCCTTCCTCCAGTTCCCGACGCGGCGCGCGGACGCCCTCGTGTTTTCGCGCACCCGGGGATCGGGACCCCGGTAGCCGCCGATCCCCGGGAGCATCGGTCCTGCTGGCCCCTACTCCGCCCCGGCATCGCACGGTCTTAGCGAGGTTCTCTTCGGGACCCGTAGTCATCGAGCAGTCGTCGAAACCGTGCCGGCGGGCGACGGAAGAGAACATGATTTCTCAGCCTTCGGCTTACCCATACCGAATCAGAGAGGGTGACCGACGGGGCTCGAACCCGCGACCTTCGGAGCCACAATCCCCGCCCCCGCGTCCCGTTACGTCCTGACCCGACGGAGATAACCCTTTAGATATGCGCGATCCGGCGGCGTTGCCGCCGGCCGGTCTCCCATTGTGTCCCGGTCCGTTCCGATCCTACTGCTGCCGCGCTGCTGCCACCACGGGAGTTGCTGGCACTCCCCAGAAATAAGTACGCATATGCCCATTTGGGTACCGTTTCGAAAGGTTGCTTCTATATACACAAGCCCAAGAGACGGAAAGGCGGTCGGGATGGCCCAAGGCGACAGAGAGTGGATGAAGGTACCGGAGGCCGCGGCGTACTTCAGGATCCCGAGGAGCAGGATGTACGAGCTTATCCAGTGTGGGGAACTGCCCGCCGTGCGCATCGGGGTGAAGAGCATCCGCGTGAACCGCCGGGAAGTGGAGCAGTTCCTGCGGGAGAACAGCCCCGCGGGGCCACGGTAGATCCCGAAGCAACCGGCGCACGGCTCGTATTGGTGCGTCGACTTCTTGGCGAGATTGGACGATCGGGGACAAAGAAGCTGGTCCGGGCACCCGAAGACGAAACGAGCGTCTGCCGGCAACTGCACCGCGAAACAGCCACATGAATGGAGGTAACGGTATGGCGGAGGGTGGAGAGAAGGTTTCATATTACGCGGTGGACGGGCTGCGGGCCTGCCGCTATGCCGCCGGTTTCACGCAGAAGGAACTTGCGGAGGCGGTCGGCAGCCACCAGACTCACATAGCCGAACTGGAAACCTTCCTCAACGCTACGGGCGACATGTTCGATCGCTTGTGCGAGGCGCTGGGGGTTTTCGTCGACGACCTTTTGTACGGGCGTGGATCGAGGGGTTGGGCGAGGCCGGATAGCCAATGGTGGCATGCAGCCGATCCGGCGGAGCTCGCCAGGTGGGAGAGGCACCTCCAGGTAAACCGGATCAAGGCCCGCGGGAAGTTCGGCAACGCCCCCGGCACGGCGCTCCTGCGCGGGCTGAAGGACTGCCGGGAGGCGTCTGGCCTCACCCAGCGCGAAGTGGCGCGGAGGATCGGCAGCAACCAGTCGACCATCGTGAAACTCGAGAAGCGGTACGCGCCGCGCGGCGCCTATATGAAGACTATCCGGAAGCTCTGCCTCGCCCTCGACGTGTCGCCCGCGGACCTGATGTGCGGCCCGGAGAACGAAGGCAGGCGACCCGGATGACCAGGACTCGGCCCGTCGAGAGGACCAAGCACGGTGCCGTAAGCGCCGCCGCGACACCGGTTCGCGCCCGCGGTGCCGCCGCTGTCACACCCTTTCGCACCTCGTCTTTAAGGAGAACGCCAGTACGAGGAGGCAAGAGTGCACCGGGCCCCACGGAAGGAAGACCGAGAAGGATGCCGAGGCAAGGGCATACCCCTCCCCGCGCTGCGGGCGGCGAGGCGGGACGCGGCGCTCAGCCAGCGTCAGCTCGCGGAGCGGGCCGCCGTCTCTCCCAATACCGTTCGTTTGATCGAGACCGGGAGTCGAGGCTGCTACCCGTCGACCCTGCGCAAGCTTGCCTTTGCCCTCGGCGTGGAGCCGGCGACGCTCGTGCGAGGGCGCCGCCCCGAGCGGCAGGATCGGCAGGACACATAAGAGTAGGGCCCCGTCGGTCGACACGGACCAGGTGACGCCGACGGGGCCCCGAATCCCCCGCCCCGGTACCGACCTAGCGAAAAGGGAGCACCGGGCAACACGGAGGAAGGTTATGTTAAACCAAGATAACTCGTCCGTGCGGGAGCCCGCGCGGCACCTCGCCACCCTGCACCCCTACCCGCGCCCCGAGGAGCGCGTCGAGATCCGCTTCAGGCCCGCCGACGCTGTGGGCCCCATGCGCCAGGAGTTCCACCAGAGCGCCGAGGCGGCGGCTCACCGCTCCGCCGCCCTCGCCCCGACCCACGACGTCTATATGGGTGTCGCGCCACGCTCGGGAGAGGTCGGCACGAAGGCGGGCGTCCCCCGGGTCCAGGCAATCTGGGCCGACCTCGACGCAAAAGGCGGCCGCACCCGCGAGGGCCGGCTCGCGCAGCTCGGTGGCCTCCCCTGCCAGCCCTCGATGCTGGTCTGGACCGGCGGCGGCTACCACGCCTATTGGCTGCTCGCAAAGGCGGCGGAGGGCCCGGAGGAGATGGCCCTGGCCGAGACGGCCATGCGCCTGCTGGCCGCCGGGCTCGGAGGGGATTCCGTGCACGACCGCCCTCGCGTCCTGCGGGTCGCGGGCACCCTGAACCACAAATACGGGGAGCCGCGCCCCGTCGTGCTGGAGCGCTGCGAGCCGGAGCTCCGCCACGACCTCGAGGCCCTGCTGAAGATGGCCGAGTCGCTACCCAGCGCCCCTGACTCCGGCATGGACGGGTCCGGCTCCGCGCCGCGCGACGTCCTCGCCGGGCCCATCCGGGATGGCGGGCGCAACGTCGCGCTTGCGAGCGTCGCCGGTTCGCTCAGGGACCGCGGCCTCGACGCCGGGACCATCGGCGTGGTGCTGCTGGAGGTGAACGGCCGCAGGTGCGCGCCCCCGCTCGAAGACGAGGAGGTGCTCGGCATCGCGAGGTCCGTCGGGCGCTACCGTCCGGGCAAGCCCAGGTACGCGCGGTCGCCTGTCCGGCGCGTCCGCGACAACAAGGAAGGGCGGTGATTGGGGTGGCCGAAACCAAGTACTACGAGGTCGAGGGATTCCGTTTCGGGTTCATCCCCGACGGCTCCCCCATGAGGGGGACGCTCAGGACCGAGTGCCCGGAGCGCGAGCCCTACGCCGCTTACCTCCACCTAGCCAAGGCGCGGGAGAGGGAGCGCTACGCCAAGGAGGCGGCGGAGCGCCTCGGCGAAAACGCCGAGCGCGTGGCTGGGGTCATAGCCGACCTCTGCTCCGCGAGGTTCGAGGAGGTTGCGGCGGCAACGGGAGCCGAGGGCGATGACGAGGAAGCTGCTCCAGGGATACCCTACCGACAGACGCCCTACGGCCTGGTGCTTGAGAAGCCCACGAAAGACGGCCTGGTGGATGTCCCGCTTACTAACTTCAGCGCGAGGATCGTGGGCGACGTGGTCGAGGACGACGGGGCCGAGCAGCGGCGCTCTTTCGAGATCGAGGCCGAGCTCCGCGGCAGCGGGTCGTCGTTCTCGGTCCCGGCCGAGCGGTTCTCGGTCATGGCATGGCCCTCGGAGCACCTCGGGGCCTCCGCCATCGTGTACCCGGGCTTCGGGACCAAGGACCACGCGCGGGCGGCGATACAGATGGTGTCGGGAGATGTTCCCCTGCGCCGGCTCTATGCCCATACAGGCTGGCGCCGGATCGGCGAAGAGTGGGCCTACTTGCACGCCGGCGGGCCGATAGGGTCGGAAGGGCCGCTGACGGGGGTAGAGGTCTCTTTGGGCGATGGCCGCCTCGGCGACTACTTGCTGCCGGCTCCACCCTCCGGTGACGATCTTGTAAGGGCCGTTTGTGCCTCGCTGCGGTTCCTGGAGCTAGCGCCCTTGCCGATCACCGTGCCCCTGCTTGCGGCCGCCTACCGCGCCCCCCTCGGCGAGGCGGCGCCGGTGGACCTCTCCCTTGCCCTGGTCGGCCCCACGGGCACGCAGAAGACGGAGCTCACGGCCATGGCCCAGGCCCACTACGGGGCCGCCTTCGACGGCCGATGCCTGCCCGCCAACTGGACCTCCACGGAGAACGCCCTGGAGAAGCTGGCCTTCGCGGGCGAAGGACGCCCTCCTCGTCGTGGACGACTTCGCCCCCGGCGGCACCCTCTACGACGTGACGCGGCTGCACAGCAAGGCCGACCGGCTGCTTCGGGCGCAGGGCAACAGATCGGGCCGGGGCCGGATGCGGGCGGACACCACCCTGCGAGCAGAGTATTACCCCCGGGGCTTCATCGTCTCAAGCGGCGAGGACGTACCCCGGGGTCAGTCCCTGAGGTCCCGAATGCTCGTCCTCGAGGTCTCCCCGGGCGACGTGGACCTGGACGTTCTGACCAAGGTGCAGCTGGCGGCGGCACAGGGCCTGCTCGCCTCGACGATGAGCGCATACCTCCGCTGGCTCGCTCCGCGGATGGGCGACCCTCAGGCGAACCTGCCGATCCGCCTGAGGGATCTCAGAGCGGAAGCCGCCGGCGCGGGCGCGCACGCCCGCACCCCCGACGCCGTGGCGAGCCTCGTCCTGGGTTTCGAGTCGTTCTTGGAGTTTGCTGCGCAGTCCAGGGCCATCACGGACGCCCGGGCAGAGGAACTGCGGGCCAAGGGCAGGGAGTCGCTCTTGGAGGCGGCGAACGCGCAGGCAGAGCACCAGTCCGGCGAAGAGCCGACGCAACGGTTCCTGGAGCTCCTCGGGGCCTGCATCGTGGCCGGCGAAGCCCACGTCGCCGCCAAGACGGGCGAGAAGCCCGAAGATCCCGGGCGCTGGGGGTGGCGCGAGATCGTCACGGTGACGGACGAGTACGAGCGCTCGGAATGGCGGCCGCAGGGTAGGTGCGTTGGTTGGCTAGAGAAGGACGGCTCCCTGCTGCTCGAGCCCGAAGCCTCCTTCGCGGCCGTCCAGCGGATGGCGCGAGAGCAGGGCTCCGGCCTGCCCATCACGCAGAGCACGCTCTGGAAGCGCCTGGCGGAGAAGGGACTGCTCGCCTCGCGGGACGCCGCGAGGGGCCGCAACAAAACCCGCGCCACCATCGCCGGGGAGCGCAAGACGGTCATCCACCTCGTGGCAGGCGCCTTATCCCCCGAGAACGGCCCTATCGGCCCCAACGACCCCACGCCCCCAGAAAACGGTCCCTCGGGCACGTCCTCGCGGGCCGATTCTTCCTCGCCCTCGACGGAATCGGCCCGCGAGGACGGCCCGAAGCCCGCGCAGACCGCACCCTCCGGGCCGGATGGGCCGGTAGGGCCGTTTACCGGAGGGGGGCAAGCCAGTAGAGGAGCGCAGGCCGCGCGGGAGGACCCGACCCGCGACTCCGAAGAGGGCGAGGATGTTAGCACTCCCTCGCGCGTGGAGGACGAGTTCCTGTTCGGGGACGACCACGATGACGGCCCCGAGGAAGAGGAGGTGGACCACTCCGGGGAACTCTTCGCCCTCGGCTGGCGCCGGGCGGAGACTTCCTTCATCTCCGCGGAGGGTGCCCAAGATGCCGGGAAAGAGGATCCAGTCGCCCGCAAACTGCGCTATGGGGTCGGCATCTACAAGGACCGGAAGTGGTGGTCAGACGACATCGGGCATCCGACCCCCTTGGCTCTTACAGCTAAAGACCTCTGCGAGGCGGGGCCACCAATCGGGGATGATGGTAAGCGCAGTGATGTTCCTTGGCCGGCGGCCGCGGAGGAAATGTCCCCCCGCCTGCGCCAAGCGGTCTCCTACCTGCAGGCCGAGAAACGCAGGTTCTGGGACCCGGGGTACAGCGCTTGGTGCGCCAGCATGCGCATCAACCACCCGCGCGATATGGAGAAGGCCTGCAAGGAGGCCAACCTTCACGCCGAGCTCTGGATCAACGAGGGCGCTGGCGAGGAGATCTGGGCCTTCGTCGCGCTCAGAGAGGGTTGGTACGTGCCCGACCGGGCCATCGAGGAGGCCGTCTGGCTGCGGGCGACCTCCGCCCGCAGCCCGTGGGCCGAGCCCGAACTCCTGCCCGACACCGTCGCCCCGCCCCTCGACGATCCACCCGAGCCCCGGGGGTGACGGTCAGAGCAAGGAAGAACGGGGGCGGGGCGACCCCGCACCCCGGCGAGGCCGACGGGGTCTTCGGGTTCTGTACGGGAGTGAACCCCTCGGGCCTTCGAGCCCGACCCCGAGCGCTCCACGGAGACCGGCGAACCGGGCATCCGCAAAGGTGCACATCCGTCTACCGCCACACCTGGCGACGCCCCGTATCCGTCAGGCCGGCGGGAAGCGGCCCGGTCCCAGTCTCACGAACCCGATCGTTCAGGATTTTGGATGTGGACTTCGCGGAACAACCCTTCGAAACTGTCTGAAAAGGGGTATTTGCGGGCTTACTCGGTACTCTAGCATTCATGAGAAGACTGTACTCGACCGATCTTTCCGATGCCGAATGGGCATGCCTTGAAGAGCACCTGCCGTCTCCGGAGAACGATGGGCGACCTCGGGTCCATAGTTTGCGTGAGATACTCGACGCCGTCTTCTACGTCGTCAAAAGCGGCTGCGCTTGGCGGCTCTTGCCCCGTGACTTCCCGCCCTCTTCGTCCTTGAGGCTCTCTACGCCGCGTGGTCGGAGCGGCGCCAGCGCAAATCCCGCCTCGCACGGGCGCGAGAGTGAGCCGAGGAGCACCGCTACGAGCCGGTCCCATAGGGCAAGGACTTCCCCGAACCGCTGGGCGTTTTTCGTGGTCCGCCTTCGTGGTTTTATGCTGGCGAGCCCACACCAGTTCTCGCACTCTCTAGTCGGCTCAGAAAAAGTTCTTCGAAGGCTTCGGCTTGAACCCCCAAGGCAACCCGCGCGCCTAGGAACTCACCCTCCGCAAGGGTGCGAAAAAGCGTGGCACCTGCAGCGTGCCGACCTTCCAGTTCCACGTTCACCATCAGTTCTCGCATACTGAGGAGCTCGGGCGACACCAGGGCACCTACCGCCAGCGGATCGTGCAGAAACGTGTAGCCCTGCTCCGCGAATCGGGGGTACAGTTCGACCTGCCTCCCCACTGCCTCGTGGAAAGCAGTCCCACCCGCGCGCACGCGGTCCACTCCGTCCTGGGTGATCTTGACTTTCGTCGTGACGTCAAGCGGAACGAGCGTCGTGGGCGCGCCGGAAGATAGGACCACGTGGGCCGCCTCCGGGTCGCACTTTACGTTGTGCTCCACGTAGGGAAGATGGAGGTCCGAAGCCCCCCTGGCCGCCCCGGCCATGATCGTCAGGTGTGCGAGCTGCTTAGGGAGGCGCGGCTCCTTCAAGAAGGCGAGAGCGACGTTGGTAAGCGGGCCGACGGCCACGAGGTGGATCTGACCCGGGTTCTCGGAGACCGTCCGCACGATGAAATCCACGGCGTGCTCCTCATCCGGGGTTAGCTTTTCGTCGGCGGGCTCTAGCAATCCTACGCCCTCATGCCCCGGCCAGTATACGGACCGAAGCCCCAACAGGGGCTCGCGGGCGCCTACGGTTACCGGGACGGGCAGATGTCCGTGTAGCCGTAGCAGCTTGAGTGCCATGCGCGCCCGCAGGTCCACGTCACCGTAGACGCACGTTACGCCCTCCAGTGAGACCTCGGGGGAAGAGAGGATGAGCGCGAGCGCCAGGACGTCGTCCACGTCCGTGCCCATGTCCGTATCGAAAATGATCCGTTGAGTCTCTTGCATGCTACTCCTTCAGTCCTTGGCTGGATACAGAGCGAACGAAGTAAGGCTGGAGCGAGAGCAGGATTACCGCGGGTATGAGCGAGACTACCGTGGCCCCCGCGAACAGCGCCCCGAAGTTAAACTCGTACTGCCCCACGAACTGCGACAGTGCGACAGGCGCCACCTGCATACTCGGCTCCGTAATTATCAAGAGCGGCCACAAGTATGCTTGCCACTGACCCAGGAAGAGTATCAGGCCGGCTCCTATGAGCGCGGGCTTTGAGAGCGGCGCGTAGATGCGCCAGAAGATCGTCCACCATCCCGCGCCGTCCACCCGGGCGGCCTCTTTCATCTCTTGAGGAATACCCATAAAGAACTGCCGCAGCACGAAGATGGCAAGCCCGTCGCCTATGGCGGGCAGCACCAGGCCGGCGTAGGTGTTCTGCAGGCCGAGCGTTCTGAACGTATCGGCGAGAGGGATGGCGATGGCGTCGAAGGGAATCAGGAAGCTCACCACGACCACCGCGAACACCGCAGAACGGAAGGGAAAACGCAGGACGCTAAGCGCGAAGGCCGCCGCAGAGCAGATCACGAGTCCGATAGTCACAGTCAGTACCGTGATCAGGACCGAGTTGAAGACGTTTCTGCCGAGCCGTCCGCCGAACAACTGGGCAAAGTTCTCAAGGGTTAGGGTCTTCGGAATTAGGGCGTACGGGGAAAGCGGCGACAGGAAGGCGAAGATCTCCTCCGCCGGCCTGAAGGCGCTGCTCACCATCCAGAAGAACGGTAAGAAAAACATCAGGGCCACGACGGCGGCCAGCACGGTGAGCACGTAGCGTAAGAGAAACCTGCCGAGACCGCGTCCTTTTCGGGCCATACCGCTCAGGCCCTTCCGTCGGCCGACAGGAGCCGGAACTGCAGTATCACTATCGACAGCATAATAATCAACAGTATCACCACCTGTGCCGAGGCCGTGGCCCGGTCGCCGACGACGAACGCGTTCTGATAAGCATCGAACATGATCAGGTTCGTGGACCGCCGCGGCCCCCCTCCTGTCAGCACCTGAATCGGTGCGAAGAGGATAAAGTTCGCGACGGTGTTGGCGACCAGGACGAAGGCGAGGGGGCGCCGCATAAGGGGCAACACTATGTGCCAGAACCTGTGCCACCAGTTTGCCCCGTCGATGGCGGCGGCCTCGAGGTACGTGTTCGGGATATCCTGCAGGCCGGCTATCAGGAAGACCATCCAGTACCCGACACCGATCCAGGACACGACAAGCATGATCGAGGGCAGCGCCTGGGTCGGCGAGGTGAAGAACGGCTGCGTGCCTATCCCAGCCGCTACCAACGCCGAGTTGACTATGCCGTCAGGGCGCAAAGCGGCCCCCCAAATTAGAGGGGAGATTCCCAGGGGAACGGAGAATGGCAGGAAAAGGAATAGACGCCAGGCCCGCGCCAAGGGTATCTTCTGGGTAAGGAGTACTGCCAATGCCAGAGCCGCGGCGGTCTGTGCCGGAACTACGATTGCGACGAACAGCAAAGTGGTCTTCACTGACCCCCAGAACTCCGAGGAGGTAAGCAGGGTCTTGTAATTGTCTAGCCCCGCGAAGGAACTGGAGACGCCGACGAGCACCACCGAGTTTTTGAGGCTCGTCACTAGCGCCGACGCTGCCGGCACGATCCGGAACAGGGCCAGCGCGACGAGCGCCGGGGCCAGGAACAGCAGCGCCGCCAGCACCTCTCCTCGGTCGAACGAGTCGAAGCGACGGCGCTTAGTCCGCCGCGGGGGCGTCTTTGCGTCGGTCATGGTGCGTCCCTCATCAGCCTATCCCTGCTTCAGGGCGCGACGCAGGGGCTCGAGCTCACGTCCGAGCTCCTCTGAGGCCCGCCGCAAGGTCGGCACCACGTCCGCGCCGGTCGAGATGTCGTCGAACGCCGTATTCAGGACCTCCTCAAATTGCACGTAGCCGATCGTGCGTGGCCTATGCACCGCCGTGTTCTCCAGTTCGTAGTCAATAAGATCGGCTACCCCGTCGGGCTCGGTGGGCTCGGTCCGGATCTGGTCGAGGTACTCGCGGAAGGCTTCATTTTGTGCGGGGAGAACCGGAACATTCTGCGCTCCTTGCAGGGCGCCCTTCTTCGTTAGCGCCACGTACTTGAGCCACTCGAGTGCGGCCTCCTGATCTTCCACGAACGGGTTTATCCCCCAGGACCACGAGTCCGTGGGCGTGACGGCCTCGCCGCCCTCGAAATACGGGTGCGCCCCGATCCCCCAGTCAAGCTGTCCATTCTCCTTTGCCTCCCCGATCGTGGGGTCGGACGGTATCCCGACGTAGAACGCCACGTCGCCAGCCGCGAAGAGCGCGGCGTTCTGCTCCGGTGGGACGCCGCGCGGTGACAGTCCTTCAGCGAAAGTCCTGCGGTACCACTCGAACGCCTCGACCCACGCGTCGTTGGTGATGTCGGGTTCCAAGAGGTCGGGCCCGCGCAGGCCGGGCCCGCCACCCAGGGACTCGGGCAGCGGCTGCAACTGGTAGTATCGGTTGACCTGCGAGAAGACGAGGCCCCATTTGGCCTCTGAGCCCTGTGCCTCCTTGGCAGCCGAGAATGTCTCCTCCCACGTCCAGCGTTTCTCGGGATCAGTGCCAGGCGGCTCGATCCCCGCCTTCTTCAAGAGGGCGGTGTTGTAGTAGAGGACCTGCTCGGACGTCCAGATCGGCAGCGAGTAGAGCTTGCCATCGTACTGCGACGCCTCGTAGGCGGTCGGCAAAACCTGTCCTTTAACATCGCCCACCCGATCCGTGAGGTCGGCTAGATACCCCCTAGCCGCGAACGCCGGCACGCGGGGCTGGTCAACAGCGAAGCAATCGAAAGTGGTGTCCTCCGATTGCAGCCGCGATTGCAGCACGCTGTTGAGCTGGTCGAAGGGGTAGTTATTGTAGGCCACAGTGATTCCTGCGTGCGCATCCTCGAAGCCTCCGATTACCTGCTTCCAGACGGAGGGCTCGTCCGTCGCGATAAAAGTGATTTCGCCACTGCCGCCCTCCTGGCCTCCCCCGCAACCCGCCAGCAACGCGCCCGCCGCACTCAATGAGATGCCCGCGCCGACGGCGCGGGCAAGAAAGTCCCGGCGAGAATACTCAACTCGAGACGCGACCACATGACGCCCTTTCACTGACACTGTAGCTACCTCCTCGTTCGCCTTCCCGTTTTCCTCCAAATGTAATCGTTTACTCACCCTATCAGTTACCTGTGCGAGATGTCAAGGGCCTCTCCTTTAAAGAAGCGGTTGCAAGGCTTCGGGCGTCGGCAAGGCGGCCTGCGCGCCTTCACGGGTGACGGCCGCCGACGCAGCTCGGACGGCATACGCGACGGCGTCTTTGAGCCGGTCGTCGCCGGCCAGTCTGCGGGCCAGTGCCCCGACGAAGGCATCGCCGGCGCCTGTGGTGTCGATGACAGGCACCATTGGTGCGGGATAGTGCTCGGTTTGGTCTTCCGTGGCGACGACAGCGCCGTTGGCGCCGAGCGTAACCACTACCGAATGCGGGCCCAGCGTCATCAGTTCTGCCACCGCGCCCAGACCTCCCCTTGCCCCCCCGTCTACCGGTCGCTGCAGCAGCACGGAGGCCTCATGCTCGTTCACCACCAGGGTGTCGACCATGCGCAGGACGGATCTGGGCAACTTCGAGGCCGGAGCAAGATTCAGTATCGCCCGCGTCCCGCCAGCGTTTGCGACCGCCAAGGCGCGCACCACGGTGGCCGTCGAGATCTCCATCTGGACCACCAGGATGTCGGCGCTTGCGATACCTTCGGAGGCATCCTCCACGTCTTCGGGCGTCAGGAGCGAGTTCGCACCGCCGGCGACGATAATGGCGTTCTCTCCGTCCGGTGTCAGAGTGACAAATGCCGCCCCCGTTTGAGCGTCGGCAAAGACCTCGACGCAGGACGTATCGACTCCTTTATCTTGGAGGTTACGCAGCAGAGCCTTCCCGAAGGGGTCTCCCCCGACACGCCCGAGCATGGTCACGCGGGCTCCAAGGAGGGCGGCGGCGACGGCCTGATTGGCCCCCTTCCCTCCCGGGTGCGAGAAGAGGTCAGCGTCGGTCACCGTCTCGCCGAGTCCTGGGCGGCGCGAGACTTTCAGCACGAAGTCTTGGTTGACCGACCCGACCACGAAAACCTTGTCCAACCCGAGACTCCTCTCTCGATGCTTCCGGGGAAGCACGCGCAGGCTGTTATTGGGAAGCAGGTGGGGGACCGCACGAGTCCCTAACGATAAGCTCCGCCTCGATGATCAGGGACTCGGGCTCGCGCGCCTTCTCGATCATGCCGAGGAGCATCTCCGCGGTAGCGTTCCCGAGCTCACGGACGGGCTGCGCAATAGCCGTGACTGGCGGTTGTGTGAGCTCGAACCACACGATGTCGTCGAAGCTCGCAATCGACACGTCCTCCGGCACCCTGACATCGGTCTCCTTGACAGCTTGCAGGGCGCCGAGGCACATGAGGTTGTTGGCAGCGAAGACCGCCGTCGGCGGGCAGCGTAGCCGAAGGAGCTCACGCATAGCCTGCCGGCCGCTCTCCCTTCGGAAGTCGCCGAACCTCACGTACTCTTCGGGAATTTCGGCCCCCCGTTCCGCGGCGCAGGCGAGGAAAGCCTTTAGCCGGTCTCCACCCGGTACCGTTTCCGGCGGGCCCGAAATTACGGCCAAGCGTTCGTGTCCCAACTTCAAGAGATGCTCCACCAGCTCTTCGATGGCCTTCCTCCCGTCGACGCGGACGGTCGGTATCCCGAGGTCCTCGATCGTGCGATCCACAAAGACCACGGGCACCCCGGAAGAAACGAAACTCTGCAACTGAGGCGAACTTGTACGCGCGGGGCTTATTATGAGTCCGTCCACCCGCTTCTGAAAAAGGACATCCAAATAGGATGCCTCTTTGTCCGGGCTCTCATCCGCGTTGCACAAGATGACGCTGTAGCCCTTTTCGCTCGCTGCGTCCTCTACCGCCCTGGCCACAGCGGTAAAAAACGGGTTCATCACGTTGGAGACTACGAGGCCCAAGGTCTTCGAGGTCTCCTCTCTCAGCGAACGGGCGAGCGCGTTGGGGCGATATCCAAGGCCCTCTACAGACGACAGAACCCTGTCCCGCATCCGCATACTCACGGTGTCCTTGCCACTCAGCACCCGCGATACAGTAGCCGTGGAAACGCCGGCCTCTAGGGCCACATCTTTGATGGTAACGCTCATAGATGGCGGCATTGTAAAGCTTTACGTAAAGCTTTACAAAAGAGGTCTGTCGCTTCTCTTCTCAAGGATCAGAGGCCCGAAGGCACAGACGAGAAGGGTCCGCCCCTGCTGTTGTGACCGGATACGATTCCCAACGAGACCGGTAGGGGCGAGCCCAGCAATATGTGCGGGCGGAGGCTCGGCTGTGGACTTGTGGTGGGCCGACGGCGGCGGCCTCGCGCCATGGTCCCATCCTAGTACCCGCTGGCGCCGATCTCCATAGCCCGTTCGGTGCAACCCGGCTACACCGAATGGGCTATCTTCGGGCCAGGCGCCGCCCCGGTCCGACGCAAAGCGGACTTTTTAGAACCCCCTTTCTGGGCACCGGTCGACCGATGACGGACACGCCGGATAAACCGCTCGCCTTTCGGGGGGCGCGGTCGCGCGGTAACCGAGAAAGGCCCGCTAACCGTCGGGTTTCTAGCGCGCGGCAGGAGTTCGCGCAATACCGCGCGATGCGCGCAGTCCCCGCCCGCGCGATAGAAAGTGGTAGTTTGCAGGTATTCTACGCCACCGCGCTACCGCTCATCGGAGAAAGGACTCGATTAAGATCGAGAATTTCTTGGGCGGCCTCAAGCGATCGCCCGGTTAGCACGCATCGGGGAGTCAGGGGACACCCGCGCCGCTACCGGCGCCCGGGCGCGTTCGGCGCGAGGTAGGGAAAGTCCAACAACGTCATCGGACGAACCGTGGACGGGGCGAGGACCGGCGCCATCGCTCGCTAAAGGTGCCTTGAAGGTCGTTCAAGCCGTCCCGGTGTCCTGACCGGCCCACCCGCCCAACCACGCCCGCCGGCTCCTAAGAACCATCCTTCCGCGCCGTCGCGGGGCGGCCCGGGGACCGACCACCGAGGCCACTGCCCCTCATCGGAGATCCTCGTCCGGGGGAGCGGCGTGCCGCCGTTAAACGGGCTTCGCTTTTCTGGTACCCCGCTGAACACGCGGGTCTCGCGGAGATCGGCGTCGAGGGGCTCAACGGGCTTATCTGGATGTATTTCCACATGCCCCCCCGGGTCCCTCACGAGGTCCGCACGGAGCCGGCGCGGGGCGCCAATGGGGTCGGCAATGCTCATACGCCCCCCGCGGCCTACTGTCCTCGTCTGCAGTATCGTCGTCATCACTACCTTCCACGTCAGCGCCCCTTACCCTCTAGCCTCTTTCATCCGTGATCAGGCGGCCCCGCGGCGGGTCCGTTCGGCGTGCCGTCACCGTCTCGGTCGCAGGGCTTCCAGGTCCACTGCCTCGCTTATCGGTCCGCGGTGAGGTCGTACCCTCCTCTAAGGTGGGACCGGATTCAGCGCGGGATGCCTTTACTGCGCGGCCACGAACTCCTCGTAGGAGAGCTCGGGCATGAACAGGTCGTACTCCTCCTGACCGAACCTGTGCTGCCAGGTGCCGTCTTCCTGCACGAAGTAGGTCGTTCGCGTCGAGGTCGAGCCGTCCCCGTAGGTGAGGGTCAGCGTCACCTCCACCACGAGCTCGCCGTCGGTTCCTACGCTCTCCGCGGAATCTATGTGGTAGACCACCGAGCCGTTGTCCGCGAACCACTGGTTCTTCTGGAACCACTCCTCCTCGGTGAACAGCGCCTGCGTCTCGGAGTCCAGGTTCTCGTAGGTGTAGGCCCAGTCACCCACCCCTGCGGCCCGGTAGTACTCCCCCGCCGCCGCTTCCGCCTCGGCCACGGGGTCCCCGGCGCCGGGGCCGGAAGAGTCCGTAACCTCGACCATGCTGGAGAGGGCGCGCCGAGCCATCTGTCCGAGGGTTCAGGCGTCGCCGATGGACCGGGCGACCCCTCGGGGGCCGGTTGCCCGCCCGCAGCCAGGGGACCGGCGGGCTGGGCGACGCCCGAGGAGGGGTCGGCGAACAGGACGGGCAGGCTCGCGAGCACGAGCGCCCCGCTGACAAGCGACGCGGCGACGAAGGCGCGGCCGGGGCGCGGGGCCGGGAAGGCATCTCCTCCGGAGAGGAGTCCCCCCAGGGCGCCGAGGACGGCGCCTACCGGCACGAGCAGCAAGAGCCAGGCCAGGGACGCCCGGAACGCCACCTCCAGGCTCGCGGCTCCCGCCAGCGTCAGGTCGGCGCTCGCCCCCACGAGCACGGCCGTAAGCAGGGCTATCGCGGCGTAGGGCAGGGCGACCAGCGCGCCCTGCCGCCACCGGGTCCCCGGCGGTGCCCCGCGCGCGGCGACCAGCCCACCCACGAGGAGGCCGACGATGGGGCCGAGGAGGAGCAGGCGCCACGCGCCGCCCCACGGCCAGTCGCCGAGGAGGGCGACCCGCAGCGGGACGTCCGAGAGCGCCCGACCGACCATCGGGATGCCGGACAGGTCCGGCGCGTTCTGGAAGCCGACCGGAACGCCGTGCGCCAGCAGCCACAGGTTCCCCAGGGCCACCGGGAGCAGCGCGAACACGGCGCCGATCGCCCCGAGCACCTCGCCTATGGATCCACCTCCGAGGCTAGGCCGCGGCAGCGCTTGGGGCGCCTGCCGGGCCGGCTCCGGCGCGCCGGAGCCCTGCGCGAGCCCCACCACTACGGCGAGCACGAGCGCGACGGCGAGGGAAACGCCCACGGCCCAGAGGGCGCCGCGGAGGACCTGGCGGGCCCAAGCCGCGAGCAGGGGACCCCGGGTAGGCCGCCGCCCCGATCGCCGACCCGAGCCCCACCCACAGGAAGCCGCGCAGGGCGGCAGAGACCGGGTCGGGGGCGAAGCGGACCGTGACGTCGCCGGTCTCGGAGGAGGCGGCCCCGAGCAAGGCCAGCAGCGCGAGCAGTAGGGCGTAGGCGAGTGCCGCGGCGATCGCGAAGAGGGCCGCCGTCCGCGCATGTCGCCCCAAGAGCCGCCCCGCGAGGAGCGAGAGTAGGAAGGGGACCAGCGCGAAGGAGGTGATGGGCAGCCCGAGCCGGACGGAGCCGCCGATGCCCAAGAGCGCGGGGATGGGCGGCACGTCCAGGGAGGCGCCGCCCCCGTGCAGGAGGGTAAACGTCCCTTCAAGCGGAGAAGCCTACGGGACCGAGGCAAGGGCCCGCCGAGGTGCCGGGCGGCCTTAAAACGACGCTCTAACGAGGATCGTTGCTTTCCGCCGCTCTTAAGGGAGGGGGTTGCGGCGGAACGATCTCTTGCGATTAGCTGGCCTTATGCGCGCGCCGCTTGGTCTCCTATACGCCGGGCGCATCAGCCACCGGCTTCGACCCTTATCTCGGACCCTAGCGGGGGCTGCCCGAACTCCTCCCAGGCGCTGCCACCGCGCAGGAAGAACTCCATCCACACCGTCTCTCCGCCCGACGCGCTCCTCCAGCCGCTGCTCCCGGGGGCGAAGGCCAGCTCCCCTTCCCCCACCCCGAAGGTGCCGTCGCTCGCCTTGGCCGTGAGCTCCTCCCCGCCGATACGCACCCGCACGGCCGCGCCGGGCTCGATGCCATGCGCGCCGCTCCCGATGGTGGTCTTGAGGTTGCCGTAGCCATCGACGTAGGCGAGCCGGTTCTCGGGGACGCCCGGAATCTCGGCTGGGTCCATCTCCTCGCCTATAGCGCCGGGGCGGCCGAGGGCGATGTCGGCGGCTGCCTCGGGGAAGAGGTCGCGGGAGCGGAACTGGGAGCCTTCGGCGGAAACGGGGGCCCACCTGAGGTCCACGGCCTCGTCGCGCACGAAGGAGAAGGCGTAACCGGCGTTCACCCCGACCACGCGCACCCCGTTCGGCAGCAGCGCGTAGGCCAGCCGCTCCCCCTCGTTGCCCTCGCGGGCCTCCCCCTCGTCCTCGCGGGGCGCGACGTTGTGGTAGACGACGGTTCCGGGCGGGGCGGGGTTCAGGCCGAGCTGCGCCACGCAGAAGCCGGCGGCGAGCGTGGCGAACGGCGGCACGGCCACCAACACGGGCTCGGCGTCGGGGAGGTGGAGCTTTATGCGCCCGACGACCTCGGCGAACGCCAGGTCCCCGTGCCCGTAATCTGCGACTATGTGGACCAGCATCACAGCCTCCCGGCCTCGTCGGCGTCCTTCCTCCGGTTGGACTGTACCCCGGGGGCCCGAAGAGCGCCACCGCACGGACCGCTCGTCGTTGGGCACCCAGGCCGTGTTGTGGACGGCGCTCGGGGCCGTCTTCGGCGCGCTCTGCGAGCGGGCAAACCGTAAGCAGCCGCTCTGACCTTCTAAGGAGACTCTGCGGCTTCCCGAACGCCGCGCGATCACCTGCCTACGAGCCCTGGACCAAAACCGAAGCCGCCAATACGCCCCCCAGCGCGTGGGAAACCCCGTCTTCGTCCTCGACGGTGACGACGCCATCGAGGGCGCGGACTTCCTCCACTCTTAGCACCCGACCGGGTACGAGCCCGCGAGCTTCCAGGTAGGCCAAGGCGGGCGCATCCTCGCGGCCGACCCGCAAGATGCGGACGCGGTCGCCGACCGGGGCCCCGCTCAGGGGACGGGAGTCTTCCCGCGCCAGGGTGCCGTCGGCCCCCGGGATGGGAGCCCCGTGTGGGTCGCGATCGGGATGCCCCAGAAGCTGCGCCACGCGCTCGGTGAAGTTGTCGGAGACGGCGTGCTCGAGCCTCTCGGCCTCCTCGTGCACCTCCTCCCACGGGTACCCGAGGTGCTCCAGCAGGAACGTCTCGATCAGCCGGTGCCGCCGCACCAGCCTGAGGGCCTCCGCGTGCCCCTCCTCGGTGAGCGATGCCCCGCGGTAGCGTTCGTATTCGACGAGGCCCAGCTCCTGCAACCGCCTGAGCATTTCGGTGACGGAAGCCGAAGAGACCGAAAGCCGCGAAGAGAGGTCCTTGGGCGCGGCGACGCCGTGCCCGGCAAGCCCCCACACGGCCTTCAGGTAGTCGCCTACCGAGGAAGAGAGGGGCTGAGACATCGTGGGTTCGACCATCGCGCGAGGATTCTAGCAGAACGACCTTTCCACCAAGATCCGCACCCTCTTGACTTTTGGGTACCCTATATCGTATTTTAGGCAAACCTAGAAAATCTTTAAGGGGAGCTTATATGGAGCGGTCGAGAGAGGCCTTGCGGGTGGCGGCGGGGCTGTCGCTGGTGGCGGCCCTGGCGCATGTCTGGGCGATGCCGGAGCACTTTGCGGAGTGGTGGGGCTATGGGGGGTTCTTCCTGGTCGTCGCCGTCGCCCAGGGTCTCTATGTGCAAGCCCTCCCGCACACGTAAACCCGGCAAGGAGGAAAGGAAATCGCACACCCGCGCATAATCCGCCAACCCGACGGCTCGTACGAGCCCCCGACGGCGTACGAGCCGTCGGGGGACGCGCCAGGTTCCGGGTTCGAACTCGTGGTCGCCGGTAACGTGGCCACCTCCCCGCAGGTTCACCTGCTCGGCCTCCTGACGGGACGCGGCCTCGGCGTGACCGTCCGCGGCGATAGCCTGAAGGTACGGCGCCCGGGGAGCGTTTTTGGGCTTCCGGCGTTCCCGGTCGGGATAGATGGGCGCCCTAACCGGGGAACGCGCGGGAGGAGGCGATGAGCTTCGTCGACAGGTACTGGGAGTGGAGGCGCGGGCGCGCCCTTGAGGCTTCCTTGAGAGCCTCGGAACGTGCCCGCGGGCTGGCGCTCGTCGCGGACGTCCTAATGGATCGCCGCGGCATCCCGCGACGCCCGGCCGACCAGGAACAGGGGCTGCCGGTGGGCGAGGCCGCCGCGGCAGCCGCCCGCCCCGACGGCGTCCCCTCGAACCGGCGGGCAAGAGCGCAGACGCTCAAGACGGCGCTCCCTCCCGACCGCGACGCCCGGCCGACGGTCCTGGCGGCCGTAGACGGGAGGAGGTCCTCCGCGGAGGTCGGTCGGTACGCCGTGCGCCTGGCAGAAGGCCTCGGGGCGAACCTGTTCGTGTTGAGCTTCATCAGCGTGGCGCCCGCCTCGCGCGCGGGCGTCCAGCGCCGCCTGGCCCTCGCGGAGCTGAAGCGGGATAGCGACGACATGGTTAAGCAAACAGAGAAGCTGGCCGAAAGAAGCGGCGTCGAGTGCGCGGTGCGGCGGACGCTCGACCCCTGCCCCTCCCGGGCCGTGGTCGCAGCAGCAGAGGAGGTGAGAGCGTACTGCGTCGTGATCGGCTCTTCCAGCGCCTCGGTGGTGGATCGCCTGCTGGACCGGGCACTCGGGGGGGTGCACGAAAAGGTGCTCCGCCGGGCCGGGTGCCCCGTGCTGAGCGTCCGTCAAGGAACCGCCGCCACGGTGGCCCGGGCACAAGCGCCCGCCCCCGGGGGGGACCCCGGTGGGGACCCCGGTCGGAAAACGGCGGGCCCATGTTAGACCTCACGGGGCATGTCTGTTTAGAGGAGTGACGGGTTCTTCTACAACCTTTACGCGGTTTGCGGGATACCAGTAGACTTAAGCTCGTAATGTAAACACCGAGTTAACGGAGGAGGTACGGGATGGCTCTCGAAGACTACCTGGAGTCCGAGGTGGTGGTGGCCGTTGCGGCGACCGCGGCGGTCCTTTCGCCGCGGGTGCGTAGGGTGCTGCGGCGCGGTGCGGTCTACGGGCTGGCGGGGGTGCTCAGGGCCGGGGACGCGATCTCTTCGGCGGCCCCGGCCGTCAGCCAGGGCGCCCAGCAGGCCGCCGCCTCGGCCGCGGGCACGGTCCAGGACGTGGCCGGGCAGGCAAGGGCGGCCGCGGAGGGCGCCCAGACCGCGCGAAGCAACGAAGACCAACCCCGGTGAGCGAGGACCGGGGCGGCCGGCAGAGCCGGCCGGCGACGGAGCGGGCCGAAGAGTTGGTGGATCGTGCGGGGGAAAGCGTAGGGTATCTCGCCTCCCTGGCCGGCTGGCGTCTCCTCAGGGCCGCGGCCTTCGTGCGTGAGGGGGCCGAGGACGTGTGGGCCGAGGCGCAGAGCGTTCGGCGCGCGCAGAGCGTGAGCGCCGAACGCCAGGAGGAGCGTTACGCCGGGACCGTCGGTGCCACGGAGCCTATCAAGGCCACCGACGTTGCCCGCCGGGTGGCCGAGGACCTGAACGTGGATCTGCGAGAGGTCACGGGGACCGGGGTGCACGGCCGGATCACCGCCGGCGACGTGAGGAGAAAGAGCAAAGAGGGCGCGTAGACCCGGGGTCGGCGCAGTGCTATGCCGGCCCCTACGGTGCTGCCCAGAACGCGTCGGAAGAATGAGAGGGGTGCTCGTGACAGAGACGCCGGGGGTTAGATGAGCGCGGCCGTGGTCGAGGGGGTCGGCCTCGTCCATGCCACCCCCGGGCGGGTGCGGGTGCGCCTGCCGGGGTGGTCGGGACGCGGGCAGCGCGGGCTGGAGGCGCGGCTGCGCCGGATACGGGGGGTGCTCGGCGCGCGGGCCAACCCGCTGACCGGCAACGTCCTGATCCGGTTCGACCCGGCCGCGACGGACGAAGGGTCCGTCCTCGCGTCGCTGGAGGAGTTGCGCCCGGAGCTCGGCGGTCTGCCCGAGGACGGGCCGGAGCCCCCGCCCGCGCAGAGCGAGCGTCGCGCCCGCGACGGGCAAGGGCTTACCGGGAGGGCGCGCATAGCGGTGCGCGGTCTGGACCGCGACCCGCGGCTGGCCCGCCACGTTGTGGAGCGCCTCGGGTCCCGACCGGGGGTGAGGCGGGCGATCGCGAGCCCGCTCACCGGCCGCGTGCTGGTGGAGTTCGCCGAGGACGAGGTGGCCCTGGAGGACCTCCTCGCCGAGGTCTCCGGCCTGGAGCTGCCGGCGTCTCCCCACGAGGACCGCCCGGCCCACCCGCTCGAGCCCGGACGGGCGAGGCAGGGCGCGACCCGCGCGGCCGGCGCCGGTCTCGGGCTCGGTCTGCTCGCCGCGCGGCGGCTGGCCGGCCGCGCGGGACCGCCGGTGGGCAGTGCCGTCCCCGCGGTGGCGGGCGGCTTGATTGGCATCCTGCAAGGCTTTCCCGTGCTGCGCGACGGGCTGCGCCGGCTGCTCGATAGGGACACGGCCGACCTCGTACTGGGCGCGGCCGGGATAGCCACCCAGGTCCTCTCCGGCAGCCCGATCGGCCTGGTGCTCGGCGGCGCGGAGGCGCTTTTCCTGCTCTCCGAGGTCCGCTCGCGCAGGGCCGCCTGGCGCCACTACGAGGAGGAGACCGAGAACGCCCCGCCGCCGCATCCTGGGGCGGTGGTACGCCTGGAGGCCGGGGAGAGGACCCCGCTCGCCGCGGAGGTCATAGAGGGCACCGGCACCGCGACCGCCCGCGACGGCCTGCCCACGCCGATCGCGCCGGGCGCCGTCGTCGGCGCCGGCTCGCGGCTCCACGGCGGGCCGTTCGTGCTGGAGCTGCGCGGCGCCGGGCCGTTCACGCCGGAGCCCCGGACCGCCCCGGCCGCCCCGACGCTCTACGACCGGTACCTGCGGGGTGTGGGCCGGGTCGCGCTGGTGTACGCCGCGGCGACCGCCCTCCTGACGCGTTCCCCCTCCCGGGCCCTCAACGCCCTGCTGCTGGTCAACCCCCGCGCGGCCATCGTGGGCGCCGAAGCCGCCGGTTCCGGGGCTTCCGCGCGGGTGCTGCGCTCGGGAGTGACGGTGGTGGGTACGCGCCCGGAGCGGGGCGTGCGCCTGCCGGGCGTCCTGCTGCTCGACGGGCCCCGCGTGCTGACCGACGGCCTCGACGTCGGAGACGTCCTTCCCCTGGCCGATACCCACGACAACTCCGGCATCCTCGCGCGGGCGGCGTCCGTCGCTGCTGCGGCCGGGTCGCCGTGGGGGGACGCCTTCCGGAAGACGGGCACGATGACGGCCACCGACGGAAGCTTCGACGGCGAGGTGGCGACAGCCCGGATCGCCGGCGCGGGGTACTCGCTTCGGCCCGTCGGGGATCGGGACCCGGTGCCACCCGCCGCGCGCCTCCGGAACCGGGGAGATCACCTGCTGTTGCTCCGCGACGAGCGCGGGGAGCCCCTCGGGATAGTCGCGCTGCGGCCCCGACTCGCGCCGGGCGTCGCAGAGATGGCCCGGGTTTGCCGGCTTCACGGGGTGGAGGTCGGGCTGCTCGCCGCCGGCGATCCCGTGTCGTCCGCGGCGGTCGCCCGCCGCGCGGAGGTGCCGCTGGTCGCGGACGGCGACGCCGTTGGGAGCATCCGGGAGAGGCAGGAGGGAGGAGCACGCGTCGCCTTCGTCTCGGACAACGCGGGCGCCGCGGCGGCGTTTGAGGCCTGCGACCTGGCGATAGGCCTCGCGGACGGCCGCGCCCACCTGCCCGCCCGCGCCGACCTGCTGGCCCCCGACCTCGACGGGGTCGCCGCCATCGTGGAGGCGGGCGCGCGGCGCGAGAGGGCGGTGCGGGACTCGGTCGCGCTCTCGGCGCTCGCCGACGCCGTCGGCGCGGCCTGGGGCCTCCGCGCCCGTCCGGGGGTAGAACGTTCCGGCTTGCCGACCAGCATCTCCGCCCTCGGCGCCCTGGCGGCCGGGTGGGCGCGGCTCCGCGGTGGTGGGCGGCCACGCTCGTCCGCCCCGCAGGTGGCGGACCCTCGCCCGGAGCGCTGGGGGCGGCTCGGTACGGATGAGGTGCTGCGCGCCCTGGACGCCACGGATGAGGGCCTCTCGAGCGCCGGGGCCGCGGAGCGCCGCCGACCGGAGCCGACGCCCGTGCGCGCCAACAGGTTGCTGCGCGCGATCCTGGACCAGCTCCGCTCCCCGCTTACCGGGGTCCTCGCGGCCGGCGCGGGCCTCTCGCTCGTCCTCGGATCCCCCGGCGACGTGGCCATGATAAGCGCGATGATCGTGGCAAACGCCGCCGCCGGCGTCTGGCAGGAACGCCTGGCTGACCGTACCGCCGAGGCGCTGGAGCGCATGGGCACCGTCAACGCGGACGTCCTGCGCGACGGAGCTGACTCGACGGTGCCGGCGGAGGAGGCCGCCCCCGAACAAGCGAGGACGACCGAGGGCTCACGCCGCTCGCGAGATACTCGATGCCATCTTCTACGTGCTCAAGAGCGGCTGTCCCTGGCGACTCTTGCCACGCGACTTCCCGCCCTGGGAGACCGTCTACCGGTGGTTCGGGAGGTGGCGCGCGGACGGCACCTTCGAGCGGCTCGACGCCGCGCTACGCGAGCAGCTGCGAGCCCGGTCGGGCAGAAACCCGCTGCCCAGCGCGGGTATTGCCGACTCCCAGACGACCAAGACCACAGGGGTCGGCAGAGAACAGAGAGGCTACGACGGCAACAAGAAGGTGAGGGGCAGAAAGCGCCACCTGCTGGTGGACACGGAAGGCTTGGTCCTCAAAGCCAAGGTCCGCAGCGCCAAGGTGCCCGACCAGGACGGGCTGAAGCTGCTGCTGGGGTCGGCGCGGGGCGGGCTCTCTCGCCTCAAGCACCCGTGGCTGGATGCCGGCTACCAGGGCAGGGGCAAGAGGTGGGCCGAGGAGGTTTTGGACCTGAGCGTGGGGGTGGTGCGCAAGCCGCCAAAGCCGGTACCCGAGAAGGTGGCCAAGAGGTGGGCGGAGGAACGGGCCAAGGCGGAGGGCAAGAAGCTTGACTGGCAGAAGTTCATGACGCCGCGGGGGTACGTAGCATTGCCGAGGAGGTGGGTGGTGGAGCGGACCTTCTCGTGGCTGGGCCAGAACAGGCGGATGAGCAAGGACCACGAGCGGCCGTGCGCCAGCGCGGAAGCGTTCGTCTACGCGGCCATGATCCGGCTGATGGTGAGGAGGTTGGCACGTGCTTGAGGATTTCCAAACAGTTTCTCCACGCACTCGAGTGAATAGGCACGGAAATAGCGCGTTTGGGTGATACGCCGATCCCCCTCCTGCCCTACGATGCCTTTATTGCGTGCGAGTTGCTTGCGAGCGAGGAGCGTGGGCGTGGTGAGGACCGAGAACAACGGGGGCATCTTCGTCGGCCCGGCCGACGGCAAGGACCTCACCAACCCCATCGGCGGGGCGATGGTGGTCAAGGTTCGGGACTCCGACACCGCCGGCGCCTACTCCGTCCACGACAACACCATCCCCGCCGGTGCCCCGGGCCCCCGGCCGCACCTCCACCGGGACCACGAGGAGGCCTTCTACGTCCTGGAGGGGGAGCTAACCGTGCGCGTGGGCCCGCGCAGGATCGTGGCCCCGGCCGGCTCCTTCGTGGTGGTGCCGCGGGCAGTGGCGCACCGGCCCTCCAACCCGGGGCCGGAACCGACCAGGGTGCTGCTCATCTTCTCCCCGGGCGGGATGGACCGCTTCTTCGAGGAGACGGCCGAGGGTCGCGTGCCGCTGGCGGGACCGCCGCCCACGGATCCGGAGGTGTTGGCGAGGCTCGGAGCCTTGACAGAGAAGTACGGCTACGAGTTCGCGGAGCTGCCGCCTGAGGAGTGAGGTTTGCCCACACGGGCGAACTTCGTAGACCCCCTCAAGGCGAAGTTCGGGGAACGTCCCTTCTAGAGACTGTCTGGAAAATCGGAATAGAGCCCGAATCGAGGCTCCGAGGGCCACCAGGAGGGGACAAAGGACCCTGGATTTGGCCACTTCTTGCTGCCAAAGTCCCCTCGTCGAGAAGCCTTCGGGCA
>CADCVH010000021.1 GCA_902806085.1 uncultured Rubrobacteraceae bacterium
GGACGACGCACCCGTACCTGATCCTGCGCTTCCTCACCGACGGCGTCTACGACCCCGACGACGGCCTCTACTGCACCCCCACCGCCAAGCCCTGCTACTACTACGCCTCGGACAACCTCCAGAGCCCCCACTACAAGGGCCTCACCCCCGACGACCTCATAGACATCGCCGTCAACAACGGCCTCCACTTCGATTCCGCCAGCCAGCAGGGCGTCATCTTCCACCTAATAGGCGCCCTCTCCCAGTACGGCAAGCTCGGCACCGTCTGCATCGGCGACAGCCACGAGAAAGCCCAGCAGTTCTACAGGGACACCGTGGAGGTCCTGGACCGGGAAGCCCGGCGGTAGACTACCTGCACGAACTGGCGCGAGTACATAACCGTTGACCCCAACGTCTGCCACGGCCACGCGTGCATCAAGGGCACGCGCATCATGGTCTCCGTCGTGCTGGGCAACCTCGCGGCCGGCGTCCCCCAGGAAGACATACTGCGCAGCTACCCTTCCCTGGATCGGGAACCGATACGAGCCGCCGTCGCCTATGCGGCGGAGTTGGCCAGAGAGCGCGTAGTAGATCTCCCGGCCCGAGCCCTCTGCGTGAGGTCCAAGGTAGACGAGAATTTGCCGGAAGAGGCGGACCGGTTGTTAAAGGAAGCGGGCCACGACGCCTCGGCCATCATCGCGCAAGGCATGGCGGGAGATCCGATCCGGACCTGGCGTCGGTACGCCGGCGTGAGCAACGGACGCTGCTGACGCTTGACCTGGGGTTCGCGGACATAAGAACTTATCCGCCGGACGAGTACCCTGGCCTGATCGTGCCGAGGTTGAACCGGCAGGACAAACCGCACGTCCTGGCAACAATCGAACAACCGTTGCCAAGACAGGTATCGGAGCCACTCGTCAACCGGCTATGGATCGTGGGCGAGAACAGGCTCAGGATCAGAGGCTAACGTGCGTCCCGAATAATCGGCCGGTCATCACGCAACACCGCCCCGACCCCGCAGAGGTCTTCGACGGCGAGGCACGGAAGTGGGAAATCGGCCTACTCTCGCCAGCCGGCGAGGAACCCCTCCTGCTCGGGCGTCAGGGTGTCCACGCCCATGCCTACCGCGTCGAGCTTTATGCGGGCGACCTCGTCGTCTATCTCTTTCGGGAGCAGGTGGACCCGGTTCTCCAGCGAATGGCCGCTCCGGGCGAGGTGGTGGGCGCAGAGCGCCTGGATGGCGAAGGTGAGGTCCATGATCTCGACCGGATGCCCGTCCCCCGCCGTCAGGTTGACGACCATCCCCCGCCCGACGAGGTAGACCTTGCGGCCATCGCCCAGGGCGAACTCCTCGACGTTGCGCCGCACCTCGCGCGAGCCGGAAGACGCTTCTCGCAACCCGTCCACGTCTATCTCGACGTCCACCCCGCCGGCGTTGGCCAGGATGGCGCCCTCGCGCATCCTCTCGAAATGCTCGGTGGTCAGGACGTCCGTGCTGCCCGTGGCGGTTATGAAGATCTCACCCCCTTCGCACGCCTCCAGCGCGGGCAGGACGTCGAAGCCGTCGGCGTAGGCTTCGAGCCCCCTTACCGGGTCCACCTCGCAGACGGTCACGCGGGCGCCGAGGCCCATGGCGTAGCGGGCGATGCCCTTGCCGCACCAGCCGTAGCCGAGCACGACGAGGCGCTTGCCGCCCATCATCAGGTTCGTGTTCTGCATGATGGCCGTTATGGCGGACTGGCCGGTGCCGTAGCGGTTGTCGAAGAGGTACTTGCAGCGGGCGTCGTTGGCGGCGAGGGTCGGGAACTCGAGGATACCCTCCCGCTCCATCGCCTTGAACTTCGCCACCCCGCTCGTCGTCTCCTCGGACGCCCCCCGGATGCGCGGGAGCAGGTCGCGCCGCGTGGTGTGCGACAGACGGGTCAGGCCGGCCCTATCGTCTATGAGGACGGCGTCGCGGCCGTCCGCGACCCGGTCGAGGACCCGCTCCAGCTCCCGATCGGCCTCGGCAGGGTCGGCCTCCGAAGAGGCGTAGACCGTCACGCCGCGCTCGGCGAGGGCGGCGGCCACGTCGTCCTGGACGAAGAAGGGGCCGGGGCTCGCCACGGAGACTTCGGCGCCCGCCTCGGCCAGCACGACCGTCAGGTAGGCGGTCTTGGCCTCGATGGGGAGGGAGACGCCGACGCCGAGGCCCTCGAAGGTGCCGTCCTTCAGGTACTCGTCGCGCACGCGGTTGAGGACCGGCGAGTGTTCGGCGGCCCAGTCGATCTTGCGGTGCCCATCCGGGGCGAGGGACGGGTCCCTGACCAGGGATTCGCTCTGCATGTACGTTCCTCTCTATCTCACGCGCGAATGGCCGGCGTCTTCTTCGGCGGCCTCGACCTGCTCGCGTCCGCCGAGCATCAGGCTGCCTATCACGATCAGGGCGAGGAAGGGGATCATGATCAGGCCGAGGGCGAGGCCCGCGGCACCGGTCGCGAAGCCGGCGGCGGCGAGGCCCTGGTCGTAGAAGCCCAGACCGAGGACGAGACCCACGATCAGGCCCCCGATGCCGCCGGCCCAGACGAGCACGTTGCCTAGAAACGCGGCCCCGGCGGCCGGCACCTCGTCGGGGACCATGATCTCCGTCCACAGCAGGCCCCAGCGCTTCACCCTCGGGTAGAGGACCAGCAGCAGGATCGGGCCGAGCACCACGCCGGCAAGGAGGTTGTTGAGCGTGATGACGGAGGCCAGGGCGGCGAACGGCAGCAGGCCCAGAAAGTCGTTGAGCCAGGCGATCCAGACCGCGCAGACGGCCGAGGCGAGCACGGTAATGGCGATAAAGACGACCACCTTCTTGCCCGAACTCAGGTTGGGCTCCATGTCCTCACCGCGCCGGAAGAATGCGCCCCACATCTTGTAGGGTAGGAAGCCGAGAAAGAAGTTCCCGATAAACCCGCCGATGCTCCCGGGCCCAAGGGTCCCGAAAAAGTCGTTTATGAGGTTCCCTATCGCCGACCCCCAGGCCCCCGCCGGCCCGAAGAGCAGCCCGAAGACGAACGGGAACACGTTGGCTGGCCGAATGTTCGTGAAGCCGGGGATGATCGGCAGGAACTGGGTGGGTATGAGGGTGGCCGCGTAGATGGCAGCCGTTAGGGCCACCAGCACGACCATCTGCGTGTGCCGCCACATCGTAAAGATCTCTTTCATGGTCCTCCCCAGGGTCGGACGGCTTCGGCCGTCAGGTTCTCTCCGAGCCGGATCATCTCATTCCAACCCGCGAAACTCCATCCCCGTTGAACCCGAAGCCCGACCCTCACCTCGTTACGCCTTCGAGGCCGCCGTAACCGGCGAAGCGCAGGTAGAGCGCGACGGCCAGCAGCAGCGCAACCACGACGAGGACGATGGCGTCGCGGCGGGTCATCTCGAGGTGCAGGAAGTAGCTGCGCGTGGGGCTCGCGCCGAAGCCCTTGGACTCCAGGGCCATCGAGAAGATGTTGGTCGATCGGATGGTGGAGACGAAGACCGGGATCAGGAGCGGGACGCGTTTGCGGACGCGCTCCAGGACGCCCCCTTCGTCCAGGTCCAGGCCGCGGGAGCGTTGGGCCTGGCCGATGGTCGCCCCCGTCGTCGCCACCGCGGGGACGAGCCTGAGCGCCGTCGAGACCGCGAACGCGAAGCGGTACGGGATGCCCAGCTTGACGAGCCCTGTGGTTATCTCTTCGTTGCGGGTGGTGGAGAGGAAGATCATGCCCGCGATGATGGTAGTGGAGATCCGCAGGGCCACCCCGATCCCATAAAGCAGGGCTTCCAACTCCACGAAGAGGAACAGGGGCGTCTCCCCGCTCGCGAAGATGCACCACAGCGCCGTCGTGACCAGCGCGATGGCGACCAGGATGAACCTTATGCGCCCCAGGTTGGAGAGCGACCTCGCCAGGGCCCCGAACGCGAGCACCGCCGCGAGCACCACGAGCCCGTACAGCGGGTTGAGAAAGAGGAACGCCAGCACGAACGCCCCCACGAGCAAAAACATCTTCGTCCGCGGGTCGAGCCGGTGCACGAACGTGTCCCGGTCAAGGTAGAGAAACGGGTCCAACTACCTCTCCCCCTTCCCCGCCACCCGCAGCATCTCGTCCACCGAGAGGACCGTATGCCCTAAAGCGTTGCCCAAAGAGACGATGTGCGGGGGCCGCAGCGAGGCGTCGCGCAGCCTCTCCTCCTCGGCGAAGACCTCGCGCACGACCCCCGAGAGGACGACCCGCCCGTCGCGCACGACCGCGGCCCGGTGGGCGTACTCGGCCACGACCCACATCGTGTGGGTGACGACGATTATCGTGGAGCCCGACTCGTTCAGCCGCCGGACGAGGTCCATCATGGAGCGCTGCTCGGCGTAGTCGAGGCCTGTGGTCGGCTCGTCCAAGATCAGGACCTCAGGGCGCACCGCCAGCACGCTCGCCACCGCCACCCGCTGCCGCTCGCCCTTGGTCAGCCCGAACGGGTCCTCCTCCTCGTAGCCGGTCAGCCCCACGGCGGCGAGCGCTTCTTTGACGCGCTCCTCGACCTCCGCCTCTTCGAGGCCCCGGATCTTCGGCCCGAACGCGACCTCGTCGGAGACGGTGTCGGAGAAGATCTGGTGGTCCGGGTTCTGGAAGACGTACCCGACGGTCTGCCCGAGCGTTCTTATCCCCTGCTCCGTGGTCGTCTTCCCCTCGACCCGCACCGAGCCCTCCGTCGGCTCCAAAAGCCCGTTGAAGTGCTTGACGAGCGTCGTCTTGCCCGAGCCGTTCTGCCCGAGCACGGCCAAAAACTCGCCCCGGCGAACCGCGAGGTCCACGCCTTCGAGCGCCACCACGCCGTTCGGGTAGCGGTGGCTCAACCCCTCTACTTCGATCAGGGCCTCCCCGTAGCCCTCCTCCCTCTCCGCGTCCTCCGCCACCAGTTCCCGGTGCCTCCCGGCGTCTATCTGCCAGCCGCGCTGCCGGAACTCCCTGAGTCCCTCGGCGGGCGTGAGGGGAAGCTGGCCCTGCCAGAGGCCCATCTCGTGGAAGAAGCGGGCGACGCCAAGCGGCATGATGCGGGACTCCTGAAGGAGCTCCACGTCACGCAGGACCTCGCGGGCGGGGCGGTCCGTCACGACTCGGCCCTCGCGCAGGATCACGATCCGGTCGGCCTCCAGCGTCTCCTCGGTCTCGTGCTCCACCACGATAAGCGTCACGTCGTCCCGCTCCTTGAGCTCCGAGGCGATCTCGAACACCCCGAGCTTCCCGACCGGGTCGAGGTCCGTCGTGGGCTCGTCCAGGCACAAGATACGCGGCTCGATGGCAAGCACCGAGGCGATAGCGAGCCGCTGCTTCTGCCCGCCCGAGAGCGTCGCCGGCTGCCGCCCCTCGAAACCCTCCAACCGCACCCGCCCGAGCACGCCCTCAACCCGCCGCTTCATCTCCCCCCGCTCCACGGAGAAGTTCTCCGGCCCGAACGCGACCTCCAGCGCCACGTTCGTCGAAAAGAGCTGCGCCTCGAAGTCCTGAAAGACCAGCCCGACTTCCCTGGCGAACTCCCCGACCTTACCGTCGCGCGTCGAACGGCCGCGGATCTCCACCTCCCCGTCTATCCGCCCCCGGAAAAAGTGTGGAACCAGGCCGTTCAGGGTCGTGCAGAGCGTGCTCTTCCCGGCCCCCGAAGGACCCATCACCACCACGAACTCGCCCTCCGCCACATCCAGGTCAACCCCGTCGAGCGCGGGCTTCTCCTGGCCCCGGTAACGGTAGGCGAGCCCCCGGATGCTGATCGCCGGTTCTGCTATGTCGTCTCCCTCTCCACAACCAAAGAATAGTCGAAAGACCATGCACAACGCCAGCGACCCATCCTAATGCTCTGCGAAGAGCAGCCCGATAACGCTACCGTGGCGGTGATCGACGAGGTACGCCAGAAGATTTTCACGGACCAGTTCGAGTTATCGAAGCACGCCGTCGACCAGAGCATCACCCGGCGCATCGGGTTGCAGGAGTTGCGTGACGCCGTAGCGGCGGGTGAAGTCATCGAGGACTATCCAAATGACAAGTACGGCCCGAGCTGCCTTGTCTTCGGCACGACATCGGCCGGAAGACCCCTGTACGTACAATGCGCTTACCCATCGCGGACACCGGTTAGAATAATAACTCTCTACGAGCCGACGCCCGACCGTTGGATCGCTTTCAAGAGGAGGCCTGGGTGAGCGAGACTGAGAAGCTGGTCGAACGCAGAGTTACCTACACCCTGGAGGTGGAAGGCAAGCTGTACGTAGTCGAGAACGTACCCGCGCGGGTAGATGAGGAGACGGGCGAACAGTTCTTCGCGCCTGCAACGGTAGAACGCCTGGGAGAAACCGTTTTGGGCGAGAAGCAGCCGAAGAGAGTTGTGGAGACGCCCGTGTGCGAGTACGCGGAGTAGAGACGAAGAACACGAGGTTGCCTTTCGGTACCGGGTGCTTGCAGGCGCAACGAGAAACCTTTCGAAGACCGGCACCGCGTGGCGGAAAGCGCATCAGCGCCGTGTGCTTTGCTGCGCCAGCCCCTCTGAGCTTGCTAAAACGCTTCCCGGCAAACAACCGCTACGTTCACATCGCCGAACTCGACTGCAACGCTGGCAGGATCTCCCGCCCGTAAGCGTCCAGCGTCTCGTCCATCGCGTCGTGCATCAGGTAAATGTTGAACTGGTCCGCACCGAGGTCTTTTAACTCGGTCAGCTTTTTGAGGTGGTCTTCGACGGTGCCGAGGACGCAGAAGCGGTCCACTATGTTGTCGGGGACGAAGTCGGTGGTGGGGTTGCCGGCCTGGCCGTGGTGGCTGTAGTCGTAGCCCCGGCGGGCCTTTATGTAGTCGGTCAGGGCGTGCGGGACCTCGCTGTTTTCGCCGTAGCGGGAGACGAGGTCGGCGACGTGGTTGCCGACCATGCCACCGAACCACCGGCACTGGTCGCGCTGGTGGACGAGGTCGTCGCCGACGTAGGCCGGGGCCGCCACGCAGATCTTGACGTCCTTCGGGTCGCGGCCCGCTTCTTTTGCGGCATCGTGAACGTGCTTCATGGTCCACTCCAGGATGACGGGGTCGGCGAGTTGGAGGATGAAGCCGTCGGCCTTGCGCCCGACGAGGCTCAGGGCCTTCGGCCCGTAACCGGCCATCCAGACGTCGAGCTTTCCGTCCTCGACCCAGGGGATCTTGACGCTCACGCCGCCGTAATCCGCCTCGCGGCCCTCGGCGAGGTCTTTTATGACGCGCATCGCCTCTTCTAGCTGGCGCAGCGTGGTCGGTTTGCGGCCGAGGACGCGAACGACGGAGTCGCCGCGGCCGATGCCGCAGATGGTGCGGTTGCCGAACATGTCGTTAAGGGTGGCGAAGGTGGAGGCCGTGACGGAAGGGTCGCGGCTTACCGGGTTGGTGACGAAGGGGCCGACGACTATCTTCTCCGTCGCGGAGAGCATCTGGGAGTGGATGACGTAAGGCTCCTGCCAGAGGATGTGCGAGTCGAAGGTCCAGGCGTGGGTAAAGCCGAGCTGCTCGGCTCTTTGTGTTAACACAATGACACGCGAGGCGGGTGGGTTCGTCTGGAGGGTTACGGCGAAGTCCATCCCGTCAGTCCTTTCCCTGGCCGGAGAGCGCGGTTGCCGCGCCCAGGGCCACGTAGACGCCGCCGGTGAGGTAGCGTTGCCCGCGCCCGAACCCGGGGCGCTTGTTTCTGTGCTTGATCCAGTCGCCAGCCGTCCCGCCGAGCAGGGCGTAGAGGCCGTCGGTGAAGAGCCCGAGGAGGGCGAGCGTGGCGCCGAGCACCACCACCTGCGTCCATGCGGCCCCGCGCGATGGGTCCACGAACTGCGGTAGGAAAGCGAGAAAGAAGAGCGCCACCTTGGGGTTCAGGACCTGGACGAGCACGCTCTGGGTAAAGACGCGGGAGAGGCGGGCCCCCGCACGGGCCTTCGCGCGGACCTCCGGCGTTCCGGCCTGCCCGCCGTCGCGGGACAGCAAGAGCCGCAGGCCGAGCCACACCAGGTAGGCCGCGCCCATCCACTTCACGACGGAGAAGGCGGTGGCCGAGGAGGCCAGCACCGCAGACAGCCCGGCCGCCGCGAACGCCACGTGTACCAGCGTGCCCACCTCCACCCCAAGAACCGAGACGAGGCCGGCCGACCGTCCGCCCTCCACGCTGCGGGCCATCACGTAGAAGACCGCGGGTCCGGGCACCAGCAAGAGCGCGAGCGCGGCGGCCAGGAAGACGCCGTAGGTGGTGGCGTCTGGCATCAGTACCTCACGCCGTCTCGGGCTCCCGGCCGGGCTCCCGGGTCGGTTCGGTTGCGCCGCCGGTGGCGAGGGTGAGGATCAGGTACACGATACCCGCGACCACCAGGGTAAAGAACAGGCCGTAGTTGTAGAGGCTCTCGACAAAGGTCGGGTTCTCGAAGACGCCGGCGAAGCCGGGGGTCGTGGCCGCCTTTATAAAACCGGGGAGGACGGGGATCACGCCGGCGAAGACGGCCACTATGGCCCGCCAGTTCCAGCCGCCGGAGTAGGCGTAGCGGCCCTCGTGCTTGTAGAGGTCCGCGAGGTCGAGCTGCCTCTTACGGACGATCCAGTAGTCCACGATCATGACGGCCCCGATGGCCCCGAGCAGGCTGCTGTAGCCCACCAGCCACGTGAAGATGTATGCGCCGACGTTGTTGAAGAGCACCCACGGAAAAGAGACGATGCCGAGCAGCGCCGTGATGAGCCCGCCCATCCTGAACGAGATGAACTTCGGCGCCAGGTTCGAGAAGTCGAAGGACGGGGAGACCACGTTCGCGGCCATGTTCGTCGAGATCTGGGCTATCGCTATTACGATCATGGCGATAACCAGGAGTATGGGAAGGTCCGTAAGCAACCTGGTGATGAGGGCCACGGGGTCCCAGATCGCCTCGCCGAAAACGACGATGGTGGCGGCCGTGACGGCTATCCCTATAAATGAGAACGCGGTCATCGTGAGCGGAAGGCCTATGGCCTGGCCGACGACCTGCGAGCGCTGGCTCTGGGCGTAGCGGGTAAAGTCCGGGATGTTGAGGGAGACCGTGATCCAGTACCCGACGTTCGCCGCCAACGAGGGCCAGAACAACGCCCAGAAAGGCGCGTTGCCCGTCCGAAGCTCGGAGGAGTTCGCGAGTACGCTGCCGAGCCCGCCGCCCGCCGAGATGCCCCACGCCAGGAGCGCCAGGCTGCCGGCGATCAGGAGCGGCGCCGAGAGGGCCTCGAACCACTTGACGCCCTCGACGCCGAACCAGATGATCACGACCTGTATGACCCAGAACACCATGAAGGTTATGGCCGTGTTGCCCGGCACGTCCCCCCAGCCGCCCCAGACGGCGCCCATCAGGGAGCTCAGGGCCAACCCCCCGATCCAGGTCTGTATCCCGAACCACCCGCAGGCGACGAGCGCCCGGGCTATCGCGGCGAAGTTCGCCCCCCGCACCCCGAACGAGGCCCTGACGAAGACCGGGAACGGCACCCCCCACTTCGTCCCCGCGTGGGCGTTGAGGAGCATCGGTATAAGCACGAGGAAGTTGCCTAAAGATATGGTGAGCAGCGCCTGCCACCACAGCATCCCGGCGGCCATCAGGCCGGAGGCCAAGGTGTAGGTGGTGATGACTATCGCCATCCCGATCCAGAGCGCCGCGATGTTGTACGTCGTCCACGTCCGCTCTTCCGGCCCCGTCGGCGCGAGGTCCTCGTTGTACAGGCTCGACGAGCTTACCTCGGCCTTGATCCTGGACAGCTCCGCCGGATCGTCGAAACCAAAGTCCCCGTAGCGCTCGCGTTCCAAGTTGGCCTCCCTTCTTGAGGTTCCGGGTCACAGGACTTGCTAATCCCCGTAGACGGACGCCTATCTCGCCCACTCCATCGTCTTCTCCGTCAACCGGTGCAGCGCCCGCACCGAGAGCTCGATGTCCTCCTCCGGCGTGTCCTCGTCCTTGGTGTGGCTGAGGCCGCGCAGGCTCTTCACGAAGAGCATCACCGTCGGCATCAGGCGGGCCATCTCGGCCGCGTCGTGCAGCGGCCCGCTCGGCAGGCGGTGAGAGGTGCCCGCGGCCTCATTTACGGCCTCTTCGGCGAGCCCTATAAGCCCTTCGTCGAAGGGGATGGGCTCTATCTGCCACAGGCGCTCCCACTCGACCCCGCAGCCCTCCTCCCGGGCGACCCTCTCGCTCGCCTCTTTGGCCCCGGCTAGCATGTCGGCTAGCACGTCCGGGTCGAGGGCGCGCTGGTCGAGGGAGGTCTCGCACCAACCGTTGAACGCGGTCACTATGGCCGGACTGACGTTGACGAAGCCCGTGGTGGCCCGCACGTCATCGCGGCGGGCGGCGTCGTCCCTGAAGGCCGTCGCCGACCGGGCGGCGGCGATGAACGCGTCGCGCCTCACGTCCATGGGGGTCGAGCCCGAGTGGGCGTGCTGTCCTGTAAAGCGGACGGCGTGGCGCTCGACCCCGAAGGTGCCGAGCACGACGCCTAGCGGCAGGTCCATGCGCTCCAGCACGGGGCCCTGCTCTATGTGGAGTTCCAGGTAGGCGGCGGCGTTCTCCAGCTGTTTTCCGGCCTCGTTGGCCCGGTCGAGGTCCACACCGTGCTCCCGCAGGGCGTCGGGGAGCGCCGTGCCGTCCCTGTCCTTGAGGCTGCGGACGTCGTCGGGTTTCAGGGCGCCTGCGGCGGAGCCGGATCCGAAGAGGCTCCGCCCGAAGCGGGCCCCCTCCTCGTCGGCCCAGTCCACGAGCCGGAGCGTTACGGGGCGTTTTTGCGGGGCGAGGGCGCGCATGACCTCGAGGGCGGCGATCACGTTCAGGGCGCCGTCGAGCCAGCCGCCGCCCGGGACGGAGTCTATGTGGCCGCCAAGGATGACGGCCTTGTCCGAGTCACCCGGGGCGGTGGCCCAGATGTTGCCGGCCTCGTCCGTCTCTATATCCGTAATGCCCTCTATCTCTTCGAGCTTGCCCCTGAACCAGTCGCGGGCCCTGACCCACTCGTCGGTCCAGGCGACGCGGCGGGCGCCTTCCGGGCCGCCGGTAAGCTCGGCGAGCTCCTTGAGCTCCTCGACGGCGCGGCGGGCGTCCACGCCCTCGGCTTGCACTAGCCGACCTTCGCCGCTTCGCCGGCGACGGCCAGGGCCTCCTCGAAGGCGCCTGCGGCCTCCTCGGCGGCCTCGCGGGTGATGGTGAGGGGCGGGGAGATGCGGACGGCGTTGGCGCCGATGCCGCCCTTGCCGACGAGGACGCCGCGCTCGCGGCAGGCCTGCAGGAAGCGGACGGCCGCCGGCGGGTTCGGCGAGCCGTCCGGGCCGACCATCTCCAGGGCGAGCATCAGGCCGCGCCCGCGCACCTCGCCGACGATGGGGCTCTCCTTCGCCATGTTCGTGAGCCTGTCCTTCAGGTAGCCGCCGACCTCGTCGGCGTTCTTCTGGAGGTCGTTGTCCAGGATGTAGTTGAGGTTGGCCAGGGCGCCCGCGGTGGAGAGGTGGTTGCCGCCGAAGGTGGCGAGGTGTAGCTTGCCGGACATGGAGTCGATGATGTCGGCGCGGCCCATCACGGCGCCGATGGCGAGGCCGTTGCCGAGGCCCTTGGCCATCGTGATCATGTCGGGCTCGATCCCGGACTCCTCGATGCCCCAGAAGTGGTTGCCGGTCCGCCCGAACGCCGTCTGCACCTCATCCGAGATGTACAGGATGCCCGTCTCGTCGAGGACCTCCTTGACCCCCCTTATGTACTCCGGCGGCAGCTCTATAAAGCCGCCCACGCCCTGCACGGGCTCCGCTATGAGGGCGGCGACGTGGCCCGTGGTCGCGGTCCTGATGAGGTTGCGCATGTCGTCGGCGCAGGCCCGGGCGAACTCCGGGTCGCCCTTCTCGTAGCGGCCGTAGAGCGAGGAGTAGGAGTGGTGCGGCGGCATCGCGTAGGTGACGTCCAGGGCCGAGCGGCTCGTGGGACGCCAGGTGCTCTGGCCCGTTATGCCCATCGTGCCGAAGGAGCCGCCGTGGTAGGAGCCGCGCATCGCGAGGACCTCGCTGGAGCGGCGGTGCTGGGTCGCGAAGAGGAGCGCCGCCTCGTTCGCCTCCGAGCCGCTGCTCACGAAAAAGACCTTCTGGTCGCCCGAGATCGGGGAGAGCTCGATCAGCTTCTCGGCGAGCTTCACCTGGTTCTCTATGAGGTAGAGCGTCGAGGAGTGCAGGATCTTGCCGGCCTGCTCGCGCACGGCCTCCACGATCTCCGGTATGTTGTGGCCGCTGATGGTAGTGACGATCCCGCCGAAAAAGTCCAGGTACTCGTTGCCCTCCGAGTCCCACACCCTGAAGCCCTCGCCGTGGGAGAGCTCTATCGGATCGTCGTAGTAGAGCGAGATCCATCCGGGCATCACGTCTTTGTGCCTCTTGAGTAGCTCGTCCTGCCTCATGCTCTGTGCTCGCTTTCCAAGATAGACATCACCACGAGGGACTCATACCCTTCCCCCGTCCAGAGAGAATCCTTCATAACGCCTTCGGCAACGAAGCCCTCCGACGCGTAGAGGCCCCTGGCCCGCGCGTTATCCTCCTTGACGTCGAGCCAGAGGCGGTGCGCCCCGAGCCCCCCGAAGACGCGCTCCTTGACCAGGCGCAGGGCGGCCCGCCCGTGGCCGCGCCCCTTCTCCGAGACCATCAGGCGCTTGAGGCAGAGGATTCCGCCCGGGTCGGAGATGCCGGTCAGGATCGCGTACCCTACCGGCGTCTCACCCCGGTCTTCCACGATCCAGTGCTCCACGTTCTCGTCGGCGAGCGCCTCCAGGTGCCGCCCATGCGGCCACCTGCCTATGAAGGGGCGGTTCTCCTCTCTCCCCTCCTCGCGCAGCACGAAATCCAGATCCCCCTCGGCCGTCGGCCGCAGGCGGACGCGGGTCTCCAGCCTCGTCCCCGGGCGTTCCTCTAACCTCACACCGCCACCGGCCCGATACTTGGCAGGTTCAGGGCTCTCTCCACGAACCGGCCCGAACCCCTCTCCCCGACGACCTCGCCGTCCCCGTAGACGAGCCCGCCCCGGACGTACACGGCCGCGGGCCCCCCGGTGAACGTCCGCCCCTCGTAGGGCGTGTAGTCCACGTTGCCGTGCCGGTTCTCCGCGGTCGCCGTCGTCGACAGCTCCGGGTCCCAGAGGACCACGTCCGCGTCCGCGCCCGGCGCGAGCGTCCCTTTTGTGGGATACGCACCGTAGATGCGGGCCTGGTTGGTGGAGAGAGCGGCGACGAACTGGTTCTCGGAGAGCTTGCCTTCCCTGACGCCGAGCGTCCAGAGGGCCATGGCGCGCTCCTCGGCGCCGGGTATTCCGTTGGGGATCAGGGTGAAGTCGTCGCGGCCGAGGTCCTTCTGCCCCTCGTAGTTGAAGGCGCAGTGGTCGGAGCCGAATATCTGCAGGTCCCCGACCTTGAGCCCGTTCCAGAGCGCGGGCCGGTTGGACGGGTTCCTAAGCGGCGGCGAGCATACGTACTTCGCGCCCTCGAAGCCCGGTCGCGCGAGGTCCTCGTACTCGAAGGCGAAGTACTGGGGGCAGGTCTCGGCGTAGACGGTCTGGCCTCGTTCGTGGGCGAGGTGGATGGCCTCAAGCGCCGGGGCGCACGAGACGTGGACGACGAGGATGGGGGCTCCCGCGACCTCGGCGAGCCGGATCGCCCGGTTCGTCGCCTCCGCCTCGACCGCCTCGGGGCGGGTGAGGGCGTGGAACTTCGGGCCCGTGTCGCCGCGGGCGAGCGCCTGCTGCTGGAGCTTGGCTATCGCGTCGCCGTTCTCGGCGTGAACGAGGACGAGGACGCCGGCTTCCCTGGACAGTTGCAGCGTCTCGAAGAGGTCGTCGTCCTCGGTGTAGAGGGGGGTGCCCTTGTAGGCCATGAAGATCTTGACAGAGGCCACGCCCTTCTCCGCCAGGCTCGGAAGCTCCGCCTTGATGTCGTCGCGCAGGTCCGTGATGGCCACGTGGAAGCCGTAATCTATTACGGCCTTGCCCCGCGCCTTCTCCGTCCACGCCTCGACCGCCCCTGCGAGGGTGCCGCCCTCTTCCTGCAGGGCGAAATCTATGATGGTCGTGGTCCCGCCCGCCGCCGCCGCCTCGGTGCCGGTGGCCCAGTCGTCGGCGGTCATGGTTCCCCCGAAGGGCATGTCCATGTGCGTGTGCGCGTCTATAAAGCCCGGCATCACGAGCCGGCCCGAAGCGTCCACCACCTCCGCGCCGTTGGCGTCGAGGTTCGTGCCGACGGCCGTTACCTTCTCGTCCTCGACGAGCACGTCGGCGGGGTAGCTACCCTCGGCGGTGACGACCGTTCCCCCGGTAAAAAGAAGCTTACTCATGGTGCTCTCCTCCCGTCGGCCGCAGCGTGTTCGCCTACTGTCGCACAACCCGCGCCCGCCCGTCAATCCGCGAACCGGCGGCCACGAGCCGGCCGCCGGCGTCCCGCCGCCCCACGCTACCGGAGCCCACGCCCTCGACGCCCACGACCGCCGTACCACCCGCCGGCGGGTGGTACGGCGGTCGTGGGGTCCATCGGCCCCCTACGCCCCGGTATCCCCGGCCCGGGTTGGCCCGGCGGCCTCTTGCCTGGGGGTGCTCCCGCGGGCCACGAAGCCGAGCCTGTAGAGGGCGTAGTAGAGGAGACCGGCGGAGAGCATCCCGGCTAGCCAAGAGAGGTCGAGGCCGTTCATCGCCCGGGCCGCGGCGCCCTGCAGCGGCGCGATTAGCCCGTAGAGGAAGAGCCACGTCATCACGAGGCCGACGAGCAGGGAGGCCATCGCCGCCCAGTTCACGTCGCCCACGCGGGACTCGTTCGGGGGCTGGTAGAGGGCCTCTATGTCTATGTTCTCGCGCCGGATCACGTAGAAGTGGACCAGCATGATCGCCGCCCAAGGGCTCACCCACGCCACGACCCCGACGAGCCACGCGTCGAGCTGCTCGGCGACGCTGCCAGCGAAGACCAAATAGATCGTGAACGCCGTCGCGAGCACGCCGACGATTACCGTCAGCACGTGGCGCGGGATCTTGATGTCCATCGCAAGCGCCGAGACGGACATCGAGTACACGTTCAGGATGTTCGTCGCGATAGGACCGTGGATCACGAGCAGCAAGACCGGCACCGCGAGCGCCCCGAACGTCTGCACGATGATGACGGCGGGGTCCGCCCCCGTCCCGGTCGTCGCGATGGAGGCCCCGAGGATCCCGAGCCACAGCACCGGCACGAACTGCCCTAAAGCGCCCGCCCAGAAGAGGCGGCCCCGGGGCACCGAGCGCGGGACGAAGCGGGAGTAGTCCGAGGCGTAGGCCAGCCAGGTGATGCCCCAGCCGATGCCGATGGCCGTCATGACCTGGCTCATCG